>CAYTIQ010000050.1:0-29614 GCA_964437935.1 uncultured Rheinheimera sp. | reverse complement strand
GAAAGTCATCTGTTATATTTGTTCCAGTAAACGTTGTGTTTGTTGTTCCGTCACCCCAATCAATAATGTGTTGGCTATTGTTGTTGGTGTTGGTTGAATTGGTGGAGAATAAAAACAATCCACCTGTTGTTCCGTCTGCACAATAATTAAAATAAGGTTCGTTGATAAAATTAGTTGATGTCCATCCAACACCTGTAGTTACTTCAATTATAGGCGTTGTGGAACTTGAGTTCTGAACAATTACAGTTACATTACTACTTGAACCGTTTATGGTTAGAGTAGTGGTGTAATTACCTGCTGTGTTGTAAGTAATGCTGTGAGGTCCTTCTGTAGTTTCAGATGTGTTATTGCCTCCTTGAAATGACCATAAGTAGGTAGGGTTAGTGCCTGTATTTGTTGATGTATTGGTGTATGTAATAGTTTGACCTCGACATATTGTAATTGATCCATTGACAGCCGCAGGATTTGTAGTGAAGCTCACATTTAAAATATTTTCTTTAGTGGCAAGGGAGTTTTCGTTAAAAATTGCTGCATGCGTTTTTATAGGTAAATTTAAAAAGACCCAAAGCATTGTCATTACTGATAAAGTCTTTTTTATGCATTTCTTAATTTTCATAATTTTTTTTTGTATTTAAAATACCCCTTTTTGAATTTGACTGCAGCCAATTTCTTAAATTGTTTGAATACAATTACTGTTTGGGTAATCCTTGTTTTTTTGAATATTTCACCATGCTCAGTATATTTTGGGCAACTGCTACCGCAAAGGTATGGGCGTGGTGCATGCCACAGTGCAACATGAACTGGCAGACCCGGCCTCTGCCATTTTAGAAATTGACCGCAAAGTCGCTGCCGCTATCCGTGAGGATGTTCCGACAGAGTTTTTTGGCGCGCCGTTGGCGGGCGGTCTCATCCCATGGATTGATAAGCAACTGGACAACGGTCAATCCAAAGAAGAATGGAAAGGCCAAGCGGAAGTGAACAAAATTTTGGGCACCACGCAGACTATCCCGGTCGACGGATTGTGCGTGCGCATTGGCGCCATGCGCTGCCACAGTTTAGCGCTGACGCTAAAGCTGACGAAAGACCTGCCGTTGAGTGAACTGGAAGCCATTATCAAAGATGGCAACCCATGGGTGAAGTGGGTACCCAATGACCGCGAAACAACTGTGCGTGAGTTAACACCAGCGTCGATCACTGGACAGTTGGACGTAGGTGTAGGCCGTGTGCGTAAGCTCAATATGGGGCCAGAATATCTATCTGCGTTTGTGATCGGTGACCAGTTGTTATGGGGGGCGGCAGAGCCACTACGTCGGATGTTGCGTATCTTGTTAGAGCGTGGTGTCTAACAGCATCAGCACGACTGTAAAACGCCACCTTTGTGGCGTTTTTTTATTTATAACTGTGCAGGCGGCTCACTCTTCATTTCGATAGTTATGCTGAGTGGTCATTCAACATGTTCCACGTGGAACATAAGTTATGACCATCTCCAAACGGTACTCGCTTGGTTAGGCGGCTAGCATCACTGCAAATCAGCGGCTTCCAAATACACAGTGATGATGTTGTATGGCAAGTCAGCACGCACTGCCGCCGCTGCAGCGGCCGCATTGTCAGGGGCTGCTATGCTCTCAGGACAAGTAAGCGTTTGTTCGTTGGCAGATGGTTTAACCAAGAGGATCTGATCAAAGCTTGGTTGTTTGCCAATGTGATAGGCATAAACACAACTTTGCGCTTGCAAGGAGATCAGTCGAAACTGACTTGGTCGTGCCTCATTTGCGCTAAGCGGAGAAAACCACAGCACCTGCTCAACCTCAACCAGGCTTTCAGATTGCTTCTGACCACCGCGTTCAAAATGCCCTTGATAGAGCGACGCGCGAAATATCTTTAGCGGTTGTTGATGGGTTGGGGCTCGCTGGTTCAGATCAAACAGTTCAGGTTCAAGCGTCCAATAATCGCTAGGCGATTGCCATAGATTATCGACCAAGCGCTGCTGCATAACCGCATCGGCAAGATGAATTCTGAGTACCACTTGTACATCATGGGGCGCATGAAACATCGGTAGATGAGACGCCAACAGATTGACGCCATCGGTGAACAGCACCATCCCATGCAAACCAAACCGCGGTGTTTCTTGCACAGTGCGCTGGGTGACCGGCTGTGCTTGGGCGACACCAGCAAGTAGCAGGGTTGTGATGATGGGAATAAAAAGAAATTTGGCCATGGTCGGCTCCTCTTGTTTGCAGCAACGCTGCTGGGTAATGGGGCCGTCCCCGTTTGGATACACAACTCGGGTCGTCCCGGGTTGGAGCACATCAGCCAGTAGGCTATCGATAGCAACTCGTCTGCGCTAGCTGTTAGTGTGCATGTAGGCACAGAGCTTGTCAAAATGCGGCTTAGCGGCAAAAAAGGCACAGAAAAAGAGCAAAAACGAACTACAGAAAGAGCGCACAAATGGGTATACTTTCCGGTCTTTATTGCAGAAATAGCTGAGCAGGTGCGGATTATGCACAAATACGATATTAAAACCTTTCAAGGCCTGATCCTGGCATTGCAGGACTACTGGGCCCGTCAAGGCTGTGTCATTGTACAGCCGCTGGATATGGAAGTCGGCGCAGGTACTTTCCACCCGATGACATTCTTGCGTTCATTAGGCCCAGAGCCACACAACGTTGCCTACGTGCAACCATGCCGTCGCCCAACTGATGGCCGTTACGGCGAAAACCCGAACCGCTTGCAGCATTACTATCAATTCCAAGTGATTTTAAAGCCATCGCCAGACAATATTCAGGAATTGTATTTAGGTTCACTGCGCGAGCTGGGTATTGATACGCTGGTGCATGATATTCGCTTTGTCGAAGACAACTGGGAATCACCAACACTGGGTGCGTGGGGTTTAGGTTGGGAAGTCTGGTTAAACGGCATGGAAGTAACCCAGTTCACCTACTTCCAACAAGTCGGCGGTCTGGAATGTCGCCCAGTGTCTGGCGAAATCACCTACGGCTTAGAGCGTTTGGCGATGTATATCCAAGGCGTCGACAGCATCTTCGATTTAGTCTGGACCGATGGCCCATTAGGCCGTGTCACCTATGGTGATGTGTTCCATCAAAACGAAGTGGAACAATCAACCTACAACTTCGAATACGCCGATGTGCCAGCCTTGTTTGCCGCGTTTGATCAATGCGAAGCAGAAAGCCAAAAGCTGATTGAAGTGGGCTTACCACTGCCAGCGTATGAAAAAGTAATGAAGGCCTCACACGCCTTTAACTTGTTAGACGCACGCCATGCGATTTCAGTCACCGAGCGTCAACGTTACATTCTGCGCGTTCGCACCCTGGCCAAAGCCTGTGCCGAAGCCTATTACGCCGCCCGTGAAAAATTGGGCTTCCCGCTGTGCCGTATCAACAAGGTGGAGGCTGAATAATGGCTAAAGATTTATTTATTGAAATTGGTAGCGAAGAGTTGCCACCAAAGTCGCTGAAAACTTTAGCGACGGCCTTGTTGCAAAACGTCAGCGACGAATTAGCAAAGTTAGAGTTAAGTTTCGAGAGCAGCGCTTGGTATGCCGCACCACGGCGTTTAGCACTGCGCATTAACGGCTTGGCCGAGCAACAAGCTGACAAAGTCGTCGAGAAGCGTGGCCCTGCGCTTGCAGGCGCGTTTGACGCTGCTGGCGCCCCGACCAAAGCTGCGCAAGCTTGGGCTGCTGCCAATGGCATCACGGTGGAGCAAGCCGAACGTTTAGAAACAGACAAAGGCGCGTGGCTTGTCCACAAAGCCAAAGTGACAGGCGGCAGCACTGTCAGCTTGTTAGAGCAAGTGCTCGTGACTGCACTGGCGAAACTGCCGATCGCCAAACCGATGCGTTGGGGCGCCAATGACGCCGAGTTTATTCGCCCGGTTAAAACCATCATGTTGCTGTTAGGGGACGATGTGGTGCCTGCCACTGTGCTTGGCAAAACCTCGGGTCGTGTCACCCATGGTCATCGTTTCCATGCGCCGGGCCAAGTTGAGATCGCCAATGCTGACGCCTATCTCGCAACGATGGAGCAAGCCTTTGTGGTGGCTGATTACGACAAACGTAAAGCCTTTATCAAAGCCGAAGTAGAAAAAACCGCCGCAGCGCTGAACGGCATTGCACAAATGGATGAAGGCTTATTGGAAGAAGTCGCGTCCTTGGTGGAATGGCCGGTCGTGCTAGTGGGTACGTTTGAAGAGCGTTTCTTAGAAGTACCACCAGAGCCGCTGATGTCGACGATGAAGGACAACCAAAAGTACTTCCCGTTGAAAGATGCTCAAGGTAACTTATTGAATAAGTTCATCTTTGTGGCCAACATCGCCAGCAAAGACCCGCAACAAATTATCCTGGGTAATGAAAAAGTGGTGCGTCCGCGGTTAACCGACGCCCAGTTCTTCTTTGGTGTGGATAAGAAAACAAAACTGGCTGACCGGTTGGAAAGTTTGGGTACAGTGTTGTTCCAACAAAAACTCGGTACTTTGCTGGAAAAATCTCAGCGGATCAGTGATTTAGCTGGCTTTATCGCTGGCAAGATCGGCGCTGATGTTGAGCATGCTAAACGCGCTGGTTTGTTGTCAAAAACCGACTTAATGAGCAACATGGTCGGCGAGTTCCCTGAAACACAAGGCATCATGGGGATGCACTATGCGCGCATCGATGGTGAAGCCGAAGCGGTTGCCTTGGCACTGAATGAGCAATACATGCCTCGGTTTGCCGGCGATACGTTGCCTGGTCAATTGGTCAGCTGTGCGGTGGCGATCGCGGACAAACTGGATTCGCTGGTCGGTATTTTCGGCATTGGCCAAGCGCCTAAAGGCGACAAAGACCCGTTTGCGCTGCGTCGCGCGGCGATTGGTGCACTGCGCATCATGGTCGAAAAACAACTGCCACTGGACTTGTTGGATGTGATTGCGTTCTCACGCACCACCTTTGGCGACAAGTTAAGCAATGACGCGGTTGCCGACGACGTGCTCGACTTTATGCTGGGCCGTTTCCGCGCTTGGTACGAAGGTGAAGGCTATGGCGTGGACGTCATTCAAGCCGTGCTGGCTCGTCGGCCAACCAATCCGGCCGATTTTGACCGTCGTGTTAAAGCGGTAGCCGAGTTCCGCAAACTGGATGCGGCCTTGGCGCTGGCTGCGGCGAACAAACGTGTTGCCAACATTCTGGCTAAAGTAACTGAAGCCATCCCTACCCAGGTGAACGCGGCGCTGCTGAGCGAAGATGCGGAAAAAGCCCTGCACGTGGCGATTGTGGCGGAGCAAGCGTTCCAAGCGTCGCAAACCGACTACAACCAAAGTTTGGCGCATTTAGCCCAGCTGCGTGACGTGGTGGACCAATTCTTTGACCAAGTGATGGTCAATGCCGATGACGCGGCAGTGCGCTTAAACCGTCAAGCCTTGTTGGCGCAACTGCGCGCCTTGTTCTTAGGCGTTGCGGATATTTCAGTGCTGCAATAACCGGTCGAAGGTAAGCCTCTTTTGGAAACAAAAAGCCAGCGTCAGCTGGCTTTTTTTATGTGGCTTGCTGCGCCTACTAAGGTCGAACTGCTGGTCGCTGCGTCAACGTTAGCCAGCTCAGTGCACCAGCGTTAACCCAAGCGCTCACTTTTGGCGGATGTATCTTGTCGTGTTGCCGCAAACCAGAGTTCACAGCTGTGCCGCGTAAACCACCAGCGCATCACGCACAAATTCGGCGGTACCGACACCAAAGCGGTCATAGAATGCTTTAAAGCGTTCATCGTGCACATACATCTCGCCTAGCATAGGCAACCGAGCCGCCGGGCACGGGCTAAACGCATTGAGCCACTGATGTTGCGCTTTGGCCAGTTGCTGTACCTCAGGGGCGTCCGCCGGCAGATGGCGCAGCGCCGCGAACTGTTGTGCTAATGTTTCACCTTGTGCCTGCAGGGCTTGTTGATCAGGCGTACTTTTCGCATCCCAACGCTGATGGCTTTGGCTCGCTTCGTCGCCCCAACGTGCTACCGCCTCTTCGCGTAACGCTTTGTCGCTAAAGCCATTAAATAATTCTGTTTTTGTCGTCATTTCATCGTGCTCCAAACTAGCAAGTGTGTGCGTCAGCGTCTGCTGCAACTGCGTGAGTTGTTGTTGACGCTCGCAGATCCATTGTTGTTGTTGTCGCAAGCTGGTACGCAAGTCAAAGTCAGGGTCACTTAACATCTGGCGGATCTGAGGCAACGTAAAATCCAGCTCTTTAAACAGCAGAATTTGTTGCAACTGATACAGCTGAGCGTGCTGATACAATCGATAACCACCTTGACTGCGCGCAGCAGGTTGCAGCAAGCCTATGTGGTCATAATGATGCAAAGTACGCACACTCACGCCCGCCAACTGGGCGAGTTCGCTGATGGTATAAAGCGCCATTGAAAAATCCTTGGTTACAAACGACAACAAGTGCCAGTGTCAGGGCTGACGTAACGTCAGGCGCAAGCACTTTTTATGATTCAGAGCAGACTTGATTGCGGCCGTTGGCTTTAGCGCGATACAAACGCTGATCGGCGCGCTCAACCTCGTGCGCGAGATCAGAGATGGTTTGAACCTGCACCACGCCAAAGCTACTGGTGATCACCAATTCAGGTTGGTTGGATAGCAGGCGTCGTTGTGCGATGGCTTGACGGAGTTTGTTTGCGACCAGCACTGCATCCTCAAAGCGGGTACGCGGCAGAATAAGCAAGAATTCTTCGCCGCCCATTCGGATCGCAATGTCGTGTTGACGCAGTTTTTGTTTGAGCAAATCGGCGATTTGACTCAACACGGCGTCACCGCTGCCATGACCAAAACTGTCATTGATATGCTTAAAGTGATCGATGTCCAACGCGATGAGACACAGCGGAAAAAACCGTTCGGGTTGTTGTTCGAAATGAACCGGCAACACGTCCACAAAAAATCGTCGATTGGCAAGGCCAGTTAACGCGTCGGTATTGGCTAGTTGTTCTTTGCTGCGTTGCAGCAAATCCATACTTTGATGGCTTAAAGCGCGGAAATGTTCTTTGATGCCACACGCGAGCACTAAGCCAAACAAACCCGCTAAAAATCGGCTGCTATTGGCGTCGCCATAGTGCATCTGGCCGAACTCAGGGCCAAACAACATAAAGCTACAGGCGGCTAATAAGAAGCCATTGAGAAAGCTACCAAGGCGAGGCCCTAACAACCCATACAAAATCGGTGGTGCGGGAAAGACCCAATACAGCGCGGTATGCTCATAACCGCCATGAAATACCAAGGCCAGCAGAAACACAGTGACTAAACAGGCTTGAAAGAACATGCTTTGTTCGAGTTTTTTTCGGCTGTGGTAATACGCGATGTTGGCTGCCGCTAACGCTGCACTGCCAAATAACAACCATTGTAGCCCTGTGTCACCGCCGAGATGATGCATCCCCATAACAAGCATAAAGACCATAGATAAGTAGCTGATAAATAGTAATAAATATCGCTTTCTAAATCGGTCGACACTTAAGGCGGCTAGCATGCTTTGCGGTTGAATATCCACGGGAGAGCCCTTATTCGAATGCAGTACCAGTATTAGAGTCAAAAAGGCGACTGGCAAGTCAGCTTAGACTATCAGCCAGAATTTTTTTTAAGTAAATAGCGGTAAGGCAGTTGGCTGGTGTCGCTGGCGAGCAGTTCATGCTCCATGAAGCGACAAAAGGCCGGAATATCACGCGTTGTCGCAGGGTCGTCAGCCAAAATCAGTAAGGTTTCGCCGGCTTGCATTTTGCGAATGGTGAGGCGAGTCATCATGACAGGTTCTGGGCAACGCAGGCCCAGTGCGTCGAGCTGTTGTTGGGCACTGGCAAATAAAGAATCAAGGTCGGCGGTTGATGCAGTCATGGTGGCTCCGATATCGCGATACTTCATGCTAGCGATCCACGCGTACAATTTCAACGACAGCGAATTATAGACGCTAGGCCTCTGATTTTTAGAGTAAAAAAAGGCAGCCTAAGCTGCCTTTTGGTTTACCCTCTATGCCCCGTGGTTAGCGGGGCGGCGCATTAAACCATGGCCTACCTATACCTGGCAAGCGAGATCAGATGAATATATTGTGACCTGTGACAGGGCTGTCATTGACCGCAGTTGTGCAGATTATGGCAAGCAGGGTCTGGTCGAAGGGGCTGTTGCTTGGTCATGCGTGGTTAGGCATCCAATCTGACCACCAGAAACAACAAAGGGCCCTGAGGCCCTTTGTTACATCATCACTCTTGCACGGGTGTTTACGGCCGTTCAAACACAGTGGCGATGCCTTGGCCCAGGCCGATACACATGGTCGCTAAACCATATTTTCCGCCTTTGTTTTCCATCACGTTAATTAACGTGGTGGAAATACGTGAGCCTGAGCAGCCCAATGGGTGACCCAGGGCAATAGCGCCACCGTTGAGGTTCACTTTTTGCTCCATCACGTCCAGCAGGCCTAAATCTTTCATCACGGGCAGCGCCTGTGCAGCGAATGCTTCGTTGAGTTCCGCGTAGTCGATGTCGGCGATGGTCAAACCGGCGGCTTTTAAGGCTTTTTGTGACGCAGGGACTGGGCCGTACCCCATGATCGATGGGTCACAACCGGCGACGCCCATGCCAATGACTTTGGCGCGGATTGGCAGGCCTAACGCCTTGGCTTTGTCTTCCGACATCACCAGCATGGCTGATGCACCGTCTGACAGCGCTGATGAGGTACCGGCGGTCACAGTACCGTTGGCTGGGTCAAACACTGGTTTTAACGTGCCTAAGGTGTCCACTGTGGTTTCAGGGCGGATCACTTCATCGGCATCAAACAGTTTTAACACGCCATCGGCGTCATGGCCTTCGACCGGGTAGATCTCGTTTTTGAAACGGCCTTCCAGCGTCGCTTCATGCGCTAAACGGTGTGAACGCGCGCCAAACTCGTCTTGCTGTTGACGGCTGATGCCGTGCAATTTACCCAGCAATTCGGCGGTTAAACCCATCATGCCGGCGGCTTTGGCCACAGACACACCTAAACCTGGGTGGAAATCCACGCCATGGTTCATTGGCACATGGCCCATGTGCTCAACGCCACCAATCAAATAGACTTCGCCCATGCCCGTTTGGATGGCGCGCACCGCATCGTGCAGCGCTTGCATGGAAGAACCGCACAGGCGGTTGACCGTCACCGCAGGCACTGAATGCGGAATACCGGCCAGCAGCGCCGCGTTACGCGCTACGTTAAAGCCTTGTTCCAACGTTTGCATGACGCAGCCCCAAATGACGTCGTCGATGTCACTTGGATTAAGCGCTGGGTTGCGTTCTAACAAGCCACGCATCACCGCGGCTGATAAGGATTCGGCGCGCACGTTGCGGAACATACCGGCTTTTGAGCGGCCCATTGGGGTACGAATACAATCAACAATAACGGCTGTTTTCATCTGTAATTTCTCCGCCATTTCTTAAACCGGGTAGAACTTCTGGCCATTGGCAGCCATAGCTCGGGTGTTGTCGGTCACCTGGTAAATTTCGCCAAGGGCAGCGTACTTGTCTGCCAGTGCAACGAAGTTCGCCAAGCCCATGGTGTCGGCATAACGCAGCGGACCACCACGGAACGGAGGGAAACCTAAACCGTAAATCAAGCCCATGTCGGCTTCAGCCGCGCTGGCCACAATGCCTTCTTCCAAACAACGAATGGCTTCGTTAATCATTGGGATCATGGTGCGAGCGATAATTTCATCGGCGCTAAATTCACGTGCTGGTGCGGCAACACTTGCCAGCAGCTCAGTGGCGGCTGGGTCCAAGTCTTTTTTCGGCTTGCCTTTGGCATCTTTGCTGTAAGCGTAGAAACCAACACCGTTTTTCTGACCATAACGATTGGCGTTGTACATCACCGTGACTGGGTCGTTATCGACTTTTGCCATGCGTGTTGGGAATCCATCGGCCATCACGTCGGTGCAATGATGCGCCGTGTCTAGGCCTACCACGTCCAGCAAGTAGGCTGGGCCCATTGGCCAGCCGAATTGTTTTTCCATCACTTTGTCGATTTGCGCGAAGCTTGCGCCATCGAGCAATAACTTGGAGAAACCAGCGAAATACGGGAACAACACGCGGTTGACGTAGAAGCCTGGGCAGTCGTTCACCACGATCGGTGACTTGCCCATTTTCGCGGCGTAAGCGACAACGGCGGCCACTGTTTCGTCCGAGGTATCTTTACCGCGAATCACTTCCACCAGCGGCATTTGATGCACTGGGTTAAAGAAGTGCATACCACAGAACCGGCTTGGGTTTTCTAAGTTAGCGGCAAGCAGGTCAATTGAAATGGTCGAGGTGTTTGACGCGATGATTGCATCGGCGGCGACTAAACCTTCCATTTCTTTCAGCACTGCGCCTTTGATTTTTGGATTCTCAACCACGGCTTCAACCACGATATCCACGCTTTTCACTGGATCAGTTGATAAGGTTGGTTGAATGGCGGCGACCACTTTGGCCATGCCAGCCGCATCGAGCTTTTTGCGTTCGACTTGCTTGTTCAGCAGTTTGATCGCTTCGCCCATGCCCAGTTCTAAGGCTTTTTCATTGATGTCTTTCATCACCACCGGCACGCCTTTCAGCGCGCTTTGGTAGCAAATGCCGCCGCCCATGATGCCAGCGCCTAACACGGCCGCTTTTTTCACGGCTTTGGTGGCGGTTTTCGCTGCTTGTTTGGCTTTGCCTTTAATCACTTGGTCATTTAAGAACAAACCGATTTGCGCGGTGGCGGCGTCGGTTTTGGCCAGTTTGGCAAAACCCGCGTTTTCCAGCGCCACAGCGCCAGCGCGATCAAGACGGGCCGCTTTTTCGATGGTTTCGACCGCCAGCATTGGTGCTGGGTAGTGTTTACCGGCTTGCGCGAACACCATGCCTTTGGCGGTGTTAAAGCTCATAGTGGCTTCGGTTTTGTTCAGTTTTAGCGGTTCTAACTTCACTTGACGTTTTTTGCGCCAGTTCAGTTTGCCGGCGATGGCGTCTTGCAACATCGCCAGCGCTGCATCTTTTAATTTTTCCGGTTTAACGACCGCATCGACCACGCCTTCTTTTTGTGCTTGTTCGGCGCTGCGCTCTTTCCCTGTGGTGATCCACTCCATCGCCAAATCCGCACCGGCGATACGTGGTAAACGGGCGGTACCACCAAAACCAGGCATCAAGCCGAGTTTGACTTCCGGCAAGCCGATTTTGACCGTGGTGTCCGCCACGCGGTAGTCGGCGGTTAAGGTCCATTCACAACCGCCGCCTAGGGCAAAGCCTTTGATGGCGCAGACGGTTGGAACTGGCAGGTCTTCGGCGAGGTCAAACACGTCGGAGGCGCTTTTGATCCAAGGAATTAATTCTGCTTCAGGCTGTTGGAAGGTGCCTAAGAATTCGGTAATGTCGGCACCGACGATAAAGGCATCTTTGCCTGAGGTGTACAGGACGCCTTTTAACGCGCTGTCATTGTGCAGGATCGTCAGCGCAGCTCGGCAGTCCGCCAGCGTCTGCTGGTCGAACTTATTAACCGATCCGGCGGCATTAAAGTTAAACTCGGCAATACCGTCGGCAATGTATTGCACGGTAATGCTGGAACTCTGGTAGATCATGGATGTTCTCCTTCGTCGCGTAGGTGACAGATTTTTTAATATCTTCGCAACAGGTCAGATGAGTCTTGTGCGGAGTCAGTGTGTCGCGGTTCAGGAAAAAATTCAACCGTTATTTAAACGCATGTTTGAATTGGCCGCAGACGACGAACTAACTATAGGTGGTATTTTTGCAGATGGTGCGAGGAAAGGCTGGATTGCCGTGGATCCTGATGGGGCTGTTAGGGTGGTCCATTGCGGCTCACGCCGTTAAAACACCTGAGCAAGTGTTGCGCGAACGCTTCATTAAGGCCGAGCGGACTATCGATAAGGTGACATTCGAGCAAGGGCGAAAAATGGTGACTGACCTGCGTGGTTACCCACTAACGCCCTATATTGAATTGGAGTTGATCAGCCGTAATTTAGCCGACACAGCGGCGGTGCAAGCGTTTTTGGATAAGCATCCAGGCACGCCGATGGCCTTTATTCTGAAAAAACGCTGGCTGATGTATCTAGCTAACGTGGGCTTAACCCAACCGTTTTTGAAAAATTATCAGTTCGGCAATGACACCGAACTCGATTGTGCTGCGTTGGAAATGCGCTTGCTGAGCGAGCCACCCGCCAAGGTGTGGCCGGAAGTCTCCAAATTATGGTTAGCGGGTGAATCAAGCTTGCCCAAAGCCTGCGATGACTTATTTAAACGTTGGCAAAAAGCGGGTCAACGCACCCCTGACGTGGTGTGGCAGCGTCTGCTGCGGGTGGTGGAAGACGGTGATAGTCGGATCATTCCGTATTTACGCACCTTATTGCCGGCCAAGCAGCAGTATTTGGCAGATAAATGGAAACAAGTATTACAAGAGCCGAGCAATGTCAGCAAAGCCAAGTTTCTGCCTCTAAAGCATAAATGGGAGCGGGAAATTCTTGCCTACGGCTTGAAAAAGATGGTGTGGAAACAACCGGACAAAGCGCTGGCGACCTACGCTCGATTTGAACCAGATCCACAATTCACCAAGGCTCAGCGCATTGATGTCGCCAGAAACTTTGCGATTGCGCTGGCCAGTAAAAATGATGCGCGCGCCGCCAAGTTCTTGGCCATGGTTCCTGTGGCGGAAAAAGATGAACTCTTTGTACAGTGGCAAATTGCCTGGCATTTACGTCGCGGGGAATGGCCAAAGGTGCTGGAGGTGATCGCACAATTGCCAGAGGATATGAAGTCGGATGATAGCGCTCGGTATTGGCAAGCGCGCGCCTTGGCAGAAACAGGTCAGCAAGCGCAAGCCGATGCGGTGCTTAAAGAGTTGGCAGAAACCCGTGGCTATTACGGTTTTATGGCGGCGGCGCGGATGAACGTCAAACCTAGCTTGGCGCACAAACCTATTCCTGTGACTAAAGATGAATACTCGGCGTTCAAAAAGAGCCCGGCGATTGCTCGGGTCAAAGAATGGGAAGCGCTGGACAGGCCCAATGCCGCTCGCCGTGAAATGATCTATATCCAGCGTTATGGTAACGAACAACAGAAACTCAGTGCCGCTAAACTCGATTATGAAAATGGCTGGTACGACCGTGCTGTGGTGGCGCTGGCCAATGCTGGTTATTGGGATGACGTGGAATTACGCTTCCCGATGGTGTATCGCCGTGAGATCCAGCAGCATGCCAAAGCGGCCAACATTGACCCGGCGTGGGCGATGGCCATTACACGGCGTGAAAGTATTTTTATGCCGCAAGTCAAATCGGCGGCAGGTGCGCATGGCTTGATGCAAATCATGCCGCAGACCGCTAAACACATCAAAGGTAAAGCCGTTCGACCTGATCAATTATTTAATCCGGGCTTCAATATTGACTTGGGTACGGATTATTTAAATTACTTGATGCGTACCAATAACAACAACTTGGCGCTGGCGACCGCCAGTTACAATGCGGGCTATGGCAATGTGAAAAAGTGGATCCCAGAGCAGCCGATGGCGTTGGATGTTTGGGTGGAAACCATTCCATTTAAGGAAACCCGAGAATACGTCAAAGCCGTCTTGGCGTATTATCAGATCTACAATATTCGAATGAACCAAAAACACGATGTTTTTACCCCCTTGGTCACGCAGAAAGTCGGCCAAGCTAGCTAAATTACGGTGGGATCACACGACATGAAAACAGCACTGCAACCTCTGTACGCCGCGCACTTGGTCGAGCTGCAACAACGCACCAAAGCGGTATTAGCTCGGGAAAACTTAGATGGTTTGGTCATTCATTCCGGTCAAGCCAAGCGGCAGTTTTTAGATGACATGGATTACCCATTTAAGGTCAATCCATTATTTAAAGCCTGGCTGCCGATCATCGATAACCCACATTGTTGGCTGATGGTTGACGGCGTCAATAAGCCCAAGTTGGTGTTTTATCTGCCGGTCGATTTTTGGCACAAGGTGCCCGATGCGCCCAATGATTTCTGGGCTGGGTTCTTTGATATTCAACTGATTGATAAACCAACCAAAGTGGAAGCGTTGTTGCCCTATGACAAAGCACGTATTGCTTATTTGGGCGAACAGATTGAGCTGGCCAAGGCGCTGGGGTTTACTGAGTTAAACCCAGAAGGCGTGCTCAGTTACCTGCATTATCATCGTGCCTATAAAACCGACTATGAACTGGTTTGTATGCGCGAAGCTAACCGTATCGCGGTGCAAGGCCATCGCGCAGCAGAAGCCTGTTTCCGCGCTGGCGGCAGTGAATTTGCCATTCAGCTGGCCTATTTAGCGGCGGTGCAGCAAACCGAAAACGAAGTGCCATATGGCAATATTATCGCGTTGAACCAAAACGCCGCCATTTTGCATTACACCGCGCTGGAGCGACAAACGCCGACGCAATTGCATTCGTTTTTAATTGATGCCGGCGCGTCTCACCATGGTTATGCCGCGGATATCACCCGGACGTACAGCGCCAAGGAAGATGAATTCCAAGCGCTGATCAACAGCATGAATGCTGTGCAACTGGCGCTGGTTGACATGCTAAAACCTGGCATCAAATACAGCGATGTGCATCTGAAATCGCATGAGTTGATTGCCCAAGTGCTGGCGGATTTTGATCTGGTGCAGTTGCCACCGGAAGGGATTGTCGAAACCGGCATTAGCCGCACCTTCTACCCACACGGCATTGGCCACCATTTAGGCCTGCAAGTGCACGATGTGGGTGGTTTTATGGCCGATGAACGTGGCACCCATGTGGCCGCGCCTGAGCAGCATCCGTTTTTACGTTGTACCCGCCTGATTGAACCACGGATGGTGTTTACCATCGAACCTGGGCTGTATTTTATCGACTCGTTGCTGGCGGATTTAAAAGCCAGCGAGCAGGGCAAATACGTCAACTGGCATAAAGTCGATAGCCTGCGGCCGTGGGGCGGTATTCGCATTGAGGACAACGTGATTGTGCATCGTGACCGCAATGAAAACATGACTCGCGAGTTGGACTTAAACTAGCCCGTTGCTGTGCTTATGCACTATGTCATCAAAACACCGGCAGCTGCCGGTGTTTTCGTCTAGGCTGAATGCTTTAGTCACCTCGCAGGGAGTTCACCTATGGCAGAGATGGTCGGTAGCACAGTTCCTTTATCACATCATGAGACCTTGCAAGGCCATGCGGTGCTGCACAAGGGGCAATTAACCGTTAAAGGCCGACTGACGCTCACGGTGTTTCACTTAAGTTTTCAGCCATTTAGTGAGGCAGGGCCTGGGCCTTTTCAATTTCTGCGCCGCGATATTTTGCAGGCCCAGCCATGTCAGTGGCCCGCTCGCGCACCATACGATCTCCCAAGCCAAGGGGTGCGGGTGCAATTAGTCAATGGCCAACACTTTGAATTCCAAGTCGATCACCCCGCCTTGTGGCTGGCTCAATTGTAATGCTTGAGCCATGTCGATATGCCAAAACAGCCGTGCGTACCGGCGCTATGGCACGTGGGCTGTGAAGGCCGGTCAAGTGAGTAAGAACCCAGTTATAAAAAAGGCAGCCTTTGGCTGCCTTTTGCGTGTTGATGAGATGGATTTATAAGAAAAACGCATGCACTTGGAACAAACGTTCCACTTCAGTGATGTATTTTTTATCGACTAAAAACAGAATCACGTGGTCATCGGTTTCAATCACCACGTTATCATGGGCGATCATCACTTCGTCACCACGGACAATGGCACCGATGGTGCAACCTGGCGGCAATTTGATTTTGCCAATCGGTTGGCCGACCACTTTGGACGTGCTGCGATCGCCATGGGCGATGGCTTCGATCGCTTCGGCCGCACCGCGGCGCAATGAATAGACGTTCACGATATCACCACGGCGCACGTGTGTCAGCAGGGCTGAGATCGTTGCTTGTTGCGGCGACACCGCGATATCGACTTCACCACCTTGCAGTAAATCGACGTAGGCGCCGCGTTTAATCAGTACGATGGTCTTCTGGGCGCCCATCCGTTTGGCCAGCATAGCCGACATGATGTTCGCTTCGTCATCGTTCGTTACGGCTAAGAACACATCGACTTGGTCAATGTTTTCTTCATGCAGCAGTTCCGGATCGGACGCATCTCCAGCATGGACTATGGTGTTTTCCAAGGTACTGGATAAAAACTCGGCCCGTTCACGACTGCGCTCAATCAGTTTAACGCTGTGGCTCTTTTCAAGGGCTTTTGCCAGGCCAAAACCGACGTTACCACCACCGGCGATCATAATCCGGCGATAACTTGACTCGAGTTTTTGCAGCTCGCTCATCACGGCGCGAATATGTTTGGTCGCCGCGACGAAAAACACTTCATCGTCGGCTTCGATCACCGTCGTACCAATTGGCTTGATGGCATGGCCGCGACGATAAATTGCGGCAACCCGGGCATCAATATTCGGCATATGTTCGCGCAGTGTCGACAGCGCATGACCGACCAACAAACCGCCATAATACGCTTTGACCGCCACCAGACTGACTTTGCCGCCCGCAAATTCCACCACCTGCAAGGCACCTGGGTAATCAATTAACCGCCGAATGTAATCGGTGACGAGCGTTTCTGGCGCAATAAAGTGATCGACCGGCATATCGTCTTTGTTAAACAACAAATCGCGATATTTGATGTACTGATTGCTGCGAATACGCGCCACTTTGGTGGGTGTATTAAACATCGAATAAGCGACTTGGCAGGCGACAATGTTCACTTCGTCACTGTTGGTGACGGCGATGATCATGTCGGCGTCTTCAGCACCGGCCTTTTTCAAAATATCTGGGTGCGCGCTGTGGCCATGCACCACTTGCAAGTCGTGTTTGTCTTGCAAAGCGCGCAGTTTTTCGGCGTTAATATCAATGACCGTGATGTCATTTTCTTCACCGACTAAGTTTTCGGCCAACGTCGCACCGACTTGCCCTGCACCTAAAATAATGATTTTCATCTTATTTTCTTCGTTAGTTTGGCGTAAAAGAAGCCATCGCCGTCTTCAAAACCAGGCAAACGTTGCCAGGTCGTATGTGGATGGAATGGTGCCAGCGGCAGCGCCTGCGCATCTGGCGTTTGCTGTAAAAAGTGCTCAATCTGCTGGGCGTTTTCTTCAGGCAGAATGCTGCATGTCGCGTACAGCAGCGTGCCACCTGGTTTTAAGGTGCGCCAGACTTCCTGCAATAGTTGCTGTTGCGTGGCGACCAACGCCGGGATGTCGGCCTTTTTGCGTAGCCAACGAATGTCCGGGTGACGGCGGATCACACCGACGGCCGAGCAAGGCACATCCAACAAAATACGGTCAAACTGCTGGCCATCCCACCATTGGCCTAATTCGGCGGCATCGGCAGCGATGACATGGGCATGCAGCTGCAAGCGGTCTAAGTTGTCGTACACCCGGTGCAAACGTTGTTCGTCACGATCAAGCGCGACCACATGCGCAGTCGGCGCTTGTTCTAACAAGTGGGCGGTTTTGCCACCTGGCGCGCAGCAGGCGTCCAGTACGCGTTCGCCCGCTTGCGGCGCGAGCATCAATGCGGCGTATTGCGCCGAAACATCTTGCACCGAAAACCAGCCATCATCGTAGCCAGGCAGTTGCGTTACATCGCACGCACGCGCTAATAAAACAGCTTGTGGCAACAGCGCCACAGGCGTGCTGAATTCGACGCCATCGTCTGCAAGTGCCGTGTGGAATTGCTCAATACTGACTTGCTGCACATTGATGCGCAGCCACAGTGGTGCTTTTTGCTGGTTGGCGGCGACGATTTCCAGCCAATGCTCGGGGTACGCTTGTTGCAGCTGCTGCACTAACCAGCTGGGGTGGTTGGTTTGCACCGGCAGCGGCGCATCGGCGAACTCAAACAACTCAGGGCGGCGCTGGAATTCGCGCAGCACGGCGTTGATCAGTTTGGTCAGGTTTTTGCCCTTGAGTAGCCGCGCCGCTTCGACCGTTTCGCCTACGGCGGCGTAGTCGGGAATACGCAAATACTTCAGCTGATACATGCCGATATAAATCAAATATTGCAGCGGGCGCAGATCTTTGATCAGCGGTTTGCTCATCAGTTGCTGGCTGACAAAATCCAGCTGGGGCAGGTGGCGCATGATGCCAAAACAAAGTTCAGCCAGCAGCGCTTTGTCAGCGCTATTAGCGAGTTTACTTTGGGCTTTGGGCAGTACGTCCGATAACGATTTACCTTGGTCAACCACTTGGTAACACAAGGTGGCGGCAGTTGCGCGCAGTTGCGCACTCATGCTGGGATATCCAACTGTGCGCCAAGCGGGAACCAATCGGCGCGACCATTGAGGAAATCAACCACTGCCATTGGTTTTTTGCCGGCAGGTTGTATGGTTTCTAGCACCAACAAACCGTCTGCTGTGGCAATCGCAATGCCTTTTTTGTCGACGCGCACCACAGTGCCCGGCTGGGCATTGGCGGTGCTAGCTTCGACACGGCTTTGCCAGACTTTTAATTGTTGTGTGCCCAGTTGCAGGTAACTGACCGGCCATGGGTTAAAGGCGCGCACTTCACGCTCCAATGCCGCGGCGGTTTTGCGAAAATCTAACTGGGCTTCTTCTTTAAACAACTTTTCGGCGTAATTGGCTTGCGCGTCATCTTGAGGCTCTGCTTGGCATTGCAATGCAGGTAAATCGTCTAACGCGGTCAGCAGCGCTTGCGGGCCGACGACTGCCAGCTTGTCATACAAGCTGGCGGACGTATCGCTTGCTTCAATGGGTAGCGCGACTTTACTGAGCATCGCGCCTGTGTCCAAGCCTTCGTCCATTTGCATGATCGTCACGCCGGTGTGCGTGTCGCCCGCCCAAATGGAGCGTTGGATCGGCGCAGCACCGCGCCAACGTGGCAGCAGTGAACCGTGGACGTTGATACAACCAAGGGCAGGGGTGTCTAACACCACTTTTGGTAGAATTAAGCCGTAAGCGACGACCACCATCAGGTCTGCACCCAAGGCGGCAAGCTCGGCTTGCGCTGGTGCCTTTTTCAGTGATTTGGGTTGATACACAGGAATATTGTGCTGCAAAGCCAGTTGTTTCACTGGGCTTGCTTGCAGCTGATGACCACGGCCAGCAGGACGGTCAGGCTGAGTGTACACGGCGACCACTTGATGTTCAGAATCAAGTAACGCTTGTAGATGGCGAGCCGCAAAATCGGGCGTGCCGGCAAAGATGATCTTTAATGGCGTCGTCACGATTAGGCCTTGGCGTCTAAGCGCGCTTGTTTTTCCAATTTTTTCTTGATGCGATCACGTTTTAGCGGTGACAAATAATCAATAAATAATTTGCCCACTAAATGGTCCAGTTCGTGTTGCAAGCAAATGGCTAACAAACCATCGGCTTTCTTCTCAAACCATTGACCGTCCACATCTTGGGCTTTGACCACGATCTCTGCCGCACGCGCGACACTGGCGTAGTTTTGTGGCACGGACAAACATCCCTCTTCATAGCTGGTGTCGCCACTGCGTTCGATGATTTCAGGATTGATAAAAACCTGCGGTTGGTTGCGCTCTTCGGACAAGTCGATGACGACCACGCGTTTATGCACATTGACTTGAGTTGCTGCTAACCCGATGCCATTTTCGGCATACATGGTTTCGAGCATATCAGCCACCAGTTGACGGATATCGTCGTTGATTTCTGCCACAGGCTTGGCAATGGTGCGTAAACGCTCGTCTGGGAAATGTAATACGGTTAAAACGGCCATGGTACCTACAAAATTATGCTTAATTTAACTATCTGTGTTATGGTTCAATTTTAGCCATTTATCCGTTCCAAGAACAGCGCTGAGGCTAACTTATTCCTGCAGATACGGCGTCAAGGGATCTAGCATGCTGAAAATAATAAAAACCACACTTGCTTCGTTGGCGCTTTGTTGTGCCACTTTTGCTGTCGCAGAACAGCTGACTGTCAAATCTGATGCTCCCAAATCTTACACGGTCAAGCAAGGTGATACCTTATGGGACATCTCAGGTTTATACCTTGACAAGCCATGGTTATGGCCGCAATTGTGGAAGATGAACCCACAAGTTGCCAACCCGGATTTGATTTATCCAGGCGATGTGTTGCAACTGACCTTTGATGCCGATGGCAAACCTGTCCTGACCATTAGCAGCCAAACTGTCGCCAAGCTCTCCCCTGAGACTCAAGGTGTGACGAGTACCGGTGATGTACGCAGTGGTTCCTTACGTAAACTATCCCCTGAAGCACGCAAAACCCTGAAAAATAACAAAGCGGTGACGACGTTGCCGTTGCAAATGATTCGGCCATTTTTGACCTATGAACAAGCGCTCACCGAAGAACAAATTCAAGCCTTGCCATACGTGCTCGGCGCAGATGAGCAAGTTAAAAACGCCAGTTCTGGGCACATTCTGTACGTTCAAGGCGCGGTTGAACAAGGCGCCGCTTATGGCATTTATCGCAAAGGCAAAGAATACCGCGACCCGCAAACCGACGAAGTGCTGGGGTTTGAAACCAAGTTGGTCGGGACAGCCCGCGTGTTTCGCACCGGCAATGCCGAACAAAATGAACCTGCATCGTTGAATATCGTTGATATCAAACAAGAAATTCGCCAAGGCGATCGCTTATTGCCTGCGGCCGATGGCCAAAGTTTACCCGCGTTTTTCACCATGCGTCGCCCCGAGCAACCACTCACTGGCGTTATCCTCGACACCACATCAAACCTGCGTGAATTTTCGACTTGGGACATTGTGGTGTTAAACAAAGGTCTGAAAGACAACGTAAAAGCGGGCTATATGTTTGGTATTTATCGCCAGTCACCGACTGTAGTCGATACCGCTGCCGGCCCCGTGTATACCTCAGACGCGACCTTGTATCAGCAAGTGACAGGCGGCTTGGATGGTGATTCGGTCCAGATGCCACAGGAAAAAGTTGGTGATTTGATGGTATTTAAAGTGGCAGAACGCACCAGTTTTGCCATAGTGACAGGAACACGCAAACCGATCCGTGTCGGAGACACTATCGGGGAGCTCTGATCCCTGTAAACCACATCATGAGGTGAGATCATGGATGATCTCGAAGTATGGCTGACCTTGTTGGCCATTCCGGCATTTGATGCTGTTCGATTGCAACAGCTGCAATCCATTGTCTCGTTTCGCGATATACCTACCTTATCCACCTCAAGCTTAATCGAGGCCGGTCTGACGCCGCTGCAAGCAGAAAAATTAAAGCACCCACCACTGGCATCAATTAAAACGGCGATGGCATGGTTGCAGCAAGACCCCCAACATAAGCTCATTCACTGGCAGCATCCGGCTTATCCTGCG
The DNA here is from genome assembly GCA_964437935.1 of uncultured Rheinheimera sp. Taxonomy (GTDB): domain Bacteria; phylum Pseudomonadota; class Gammaproteobacteria; order Enterobacterales; family Alteromonadaceae; genus Pararheinheimera. Next base: position 8,317 of record CAYTIQ010000050.1, on the reverse strand, counting down.
TTGTTACGTGAGATTAAACATCCACCGATAGCCTTGTTTGCGGCTGGAAACCACCAGTTATTGGCAAGTCCACAACTGGCGATTGTGGGCAGTCGACGGCCAACACCGGTTGGCAAACAGCTGGCCAAAGACTGGGCCGCACAGTTAGCACTGCTAGGGCTGACGGTGACCAGTGGCTTGGCGCGCGGAATTGATGCGTGCGCACACCAAGGCGCATTGTCGGTGCAGGGGCAGACGGTTGCGGTGTTAGGGCACGGCTTATTGCATCAGTACCCCGCCCAAAACGCCAAGTTATTCAGTCAGATCCGCGCAGAAGGCTTGCTGGTTTCGGAGTATTTACCAGACCAAGCCCCGTTGGCGCCACTGTTTCCGATCCGCAATCGAATCGTCGTGGGGTTATCGCTCGGTACCTTAGTCGTTGAGGCGGCAGAAAGAAGCGGCTCGTTAATTAGCGCAGGTTATGCGGCTGAATACAACCGAGAGCTCTTTGCTGTGCCAGGTTCTGTTTTAAACCCCCAAGCGGCAGGCTGCCATCAGTTAATTCAACAAGGCGCTAAATTAACGCGCCATATCGCCGATATCCTAGAAGAGTTAGACCTTCAGCTTTCGCCACAAATTCCGCTAAATTTGGACGAAAAAAATTATTCTACAAAAGCCTTGTCCGACCAAGGCTTGTTAGCTAACGTAGGATATGAGGTCAGCGCAATTGATGAGATTGCGCGGCGAGCGGCAAAGCCGGTCGCAGACGTCACAGTGGCCTTATTGCAACTGGAGTTATCCGGTGCCATTGCCGCAGTTCCTGGTGGTTACATTCGAGTGAGGGGGCCTAATCATGTTTGATATCCTCGTCTATCTGTTCGAAAACTATGTCCACAGCGGGTCTGAGATTTTTATCAATCAGGCCGATTTGACTCGCGAACTTTCCAAAGCGGGTTTCCATGACGATGACATTTTTAAAGCGCTCCGTTGGTTAGAGAATTTGTCGAAGCTACAAGAAAGCCACGTCACCCCTTATTTAACCAAAACAACATCCAATGCGTTGCGTTTATACACCACGCAAGAACAACGGAAGTTGGACGTGGAGTGTCGCGGCTTTTTGATGTTTCTAGAGCAAATCAACGTGCTTGATATTGCGACCCGTGAAATGGTGCTCGACCGGGTGATGGAGCTCGATAGCTCTGAAGTCACACTGGAAGACTTAAAGTGGGTGGTACTGATGGTATTGTTTAATGCCACAGGCCATGAAGCGGAATATGCGCAAATGGAAGATCTGCTGTTTTTAGAGCCTACCGCTGTCACACACTAACCGACGAGTGTCGCCTGCCATGAGACAACGCGCCTATCCGGCGCGTTGTTGTTTCAACTGCCTTCCATACTTGAACTGTGCGATAATCCATACTTTATGGCCGCTAATGTGAGCTTTGTTATGACAGATGCACCGCTTTTTGCTATTCCTGAGCACAAGCAACTCTGCCCACTTTGCCAGCATGAGTTGGTGATGAAATCGGGTAAACATGGCCCTTTTTTAGGCTGTAGTCATTACCCCACCTGTACCTATATCCAGAATTTACATCCCCACGACAGCACTGTCGTCAAGCTGTTAGATGAACCGGCGTGCCCCTCATGTGGTGGCCAACTAGCGGTGAAAAATGGTCGCTACGGTATGTTTATCGGCTGCAGCAACTTCCCAAGTTGCCATTTTATTGTGCATGAGGAACCGACCGAAGTCGCAGGAGTAGCTTGTCCCGTGTGTCAACGTGGCAAGCTGGTGGAGCGAACCAGTAAGTACGGCAAGACATTTTATGGCTGTGACCAGTACCCGAGTTGCGATTTTGTGTTGAACTTCAAACCGGTGGCAGGGACCTGTCAAACTTGTGGTTTTGGTCTGCTGGCGGAAAAGCCATCCGCACAGAGGGGGAAGTTGATTTGCGCCAAGAAGAAATGTTCTGCCGTACAGCCTAGCGAGCTATAACCCGCACGACTCGGCGCGTGAACGCAAAGGCAGTTGCTGATTATTGAACGAGCGGTTGCAGATAAAAAAACAGGAGCTGATGCTCCTGTTTTTTTGCAAGGCAGACGGTTACAGGGCTTTGACGCGTTGTTGTAATGTCGCAGCAACCTCGGCGACTTCTGGGAAGCTCGCTTCTGGCAGCAGCGCACTTAACGCACTAAATCGGGCCGCCAATTCTTTCGGTGTTGCGCCGCAAATATTGATATGGCCCATTTTGCGGCCCGGGCGTTTGCCTTTACCGTACCAATGTAAATGGCAGCTTGGCAGGCTTAACACTGCTGGGTTGACATAGTCTTCGCCCAAAATATTCACCATCACCGTTGGCCGCACCAAGGCGGTGCTGCCAAGTGGCAAGCCACAGACGGCGCGTAGATGGTTTTCAAATTGGCAAGTATCCGCGCCTTGTTGCGTCCAGTGACCTGAGTTATGCACGCGTGGCGCTATCTCATTGACCAATAACTTGTCGCCGACCTGGAAGAACTCCAGCGCTAACACGCCGACGTAATTCAGTTCATTGGCAACGGCATCAAACATCTGTTTGGCTTGTTGCTGCAGTGCCGCATCGCTTGGCAATGCGGTTGATACTGCAAGCACGCCGTTGACATGGTGGTTCTCTGTCAATGGGTATACGACCGTATCGCCATGTTCATTGCGCGCACCAACCAGCGAGACTTCGCGGTCAAAGCGTACAAACTGCTCTGCCACAATAGCTTGCGGCAGCGTGTGATCAGCGCCCGCCATAAAGGCTTCGATATCTTGCCAAATGACCTGCGCGTCTTCGAGACGTTTTAAGCGCCATTGACCTTTGCCATCGTAACCGGCAAGGGCGCTTTTGAGCACCAGCGGTAAGCCCAGCGCGTTGATCGCCGCTTTAAATTCAGTCTCGGTTTGCACAATGCGATAACCGGCATTGGCAACACCGGCAGCATCTAATAAGGCTTTTTCTTGGCGACGGTCACCGCCGGCTTTAATGGCGCGGCTGTTGGGCTTGAACTTGCCGCTGGCTTCGCAGACGGCTTGCACTGGGTATGGAATGTGCTCGAACTCTGAGCTCACTACATCGGCGTTGGCGACGGCTTGTTCCAGCGTCTCGTCAAACACTTGGCCGGTGACTGGATGCATCACGCGTTGCGAATTTACATCGTACGCCAGCACTGAAATATTCAGTGGCGCGCCAGCGAGTGCCATCATGCGGGCTAATTGACCCGCGCCCATTACTAAAACGTTCATTCGGCATCCACCGCTGGATCTGGATGCGCCAGCACGGCGTCGGTTTGCTCTTTACGGAACGCGTCGATTTTTGCCATCAACGCATCATCTGACGTTGCTAAAATTTGTGCAGCGAGCAAGCCTGCATTGGCAGCACCGGCATCACCGATGGCCAGCGTACCCACGGCAACGCCTTTTGGCATTTGCACGATCGACAATAAGGAATCGATACCTTTGAGTGCTTTGGATTGCACCGGAACACCCAGTACAGGCAGAGACGTAAAAGCGGCAGCCATGCCCGGCAAATGCGCCGCGCCACCAGCGCCGGCGATAATCACTTTTAAACCACGACCTGCAGCGGCACCGGCATAATCCGCCAACAACTGCGGCGTGCGGTGGGCGGACACGACGCGGGTCTCATAGGCGATGCCAAAACGGTCCAACATATCTGCTGCATTTTTCATGGTGGGCCAATCCGACTTGGAGCCCATGATGATACCGACTTTCATTGCTGTTTCCTCAAAACGGCCAGGTGCTGGCATAATAGTCGGCTATTATAGCCATCTAGCCGTGGTCAGGAAAATTTTTCAGCCGAAGGCTTAAAGTAAATAGCGCCAAACGTGCGCGTAGCCATTAGAATTCAACCTTTTACCGAAGTACCCGAAAGCACAGGAGCACTGCATGGCCGTCGATAAGCTGCAGGTCAAAGCCTTTTTAATGGCGCTGCAAGACCAAATTTGCCAAGCGTTGGCACGCGAAGATGGCGCGGCCGATTTTGTCGAGGACAGTTGGCAGCGAGCCGAAGGCGGGGGCGGGCGCAGCCGCGTCTTGACGCAAGGCGCTGTGTTTGAACAAGCTGGTGTTAACTTCTCGCATGTTTTTGGCGACAAAATGCCAGCCTCTGCCACCGCGCATCGCCCTGAATTGGCCGGCCGACGGTTTGAAGCAATGGGCGTGTCGTTGGTTATTCATCCGCATAACCCTTATGTGCCAACCAGCCATGCCAATGTGCGGTTTTTTATCGCCGAAAAAGAAGGGGAAGACCCAGTCTGGTGGTTTGGCGGTGGTTTTGACCTCACGCCGTTTTATCCGTTTGAAGACGACGTGGTGCATTGGCATCAAGTGGCCTTTGATACGTGTGCGCCGTTTGGGGCGGATGTCTACAGCAAATATAAGGCTTGGTGCGACGACTACTTCTATTTAAAACACCGCAGCGAAACCCGTGGTGTCGGCGGCTTGTTCTTTGATGACTTGAATCAATGGGGCTTTGAGCAAAGTTTTGCCTTTATGCGCGCCGTCGGTGAGAGCTACGTAAATGCATATGTGCCTATTGTCGCCAAACGCAAAGACACGCCTTATGGCGAGCGTGAGCGGCAATTCCAATTGTATCGTCGCGGCCGTTATGTCGAATTCAACTTAGTGTTTGACCGTGGCACCTTGTTTGGTTTGCAAAGTGGCGGCCGGACCGAGTCTATTTTAATGTCGATGCCACCGTTGGTGCGTTGGCAATATGGTTATGAACCCGAGGCGGGCTCACCAGAAGCACGCTTGTATGAACGTTATTTACAACCGCAAGATTGGTTAGCTGTTCAAGCGGGCGTCTGAAGCGGTAGCAAGAGGAAGTAAAAATGCAAGCTATGCATGTGTTGTTGTTGTGTGGTGGTGGCGGTTCAGAGCATGACGTGTCGCTGCGAAGTGCAAATTTTTTACAGCAACAACTAGAGTCATTACCAAACGTCACGGTAAGTCGAGTGGAAATGCTGGCGGATCATTGGCTTAACAGTGATGGCGCGCGTTGCACGTTAAATCTGGCCGGTGAGTTGGTTACCACCACGGCAGACGGCCAAACGCTGGTGCAAAAAGTCGATTTTGTCGCGCCTTGTATTCACGGTTATCCGGGCGAGACCGGCGATATTCAATCGCTGCTGGAATTGGCGCATGTGCCGTATTTAGGCTGTCGCGCTGAAGCGAGCAAACTGTGTTTCAACAAAATCAGCACTAAATTGTGGTTGTCGGCGCTGGGTATTCCAAACACGCCGTATTTGTTTGTCAATGACAGCTCTGAGGCCAGTCTAGCCCAAGCGCGCCAAGCGCTGGCCGAGTGGGGTAAAGTGTTTGTCAAAGCGGCGAGCCAAGGCTCGTCCGTTGGTTGTTACGCCGCATCAACCGAGGCGGAACTGCTCAAAGCCATTGACGATGCCTTTGGATATTCCGAGCAGGTGCTGATTGAAAAAGCCTTAAAGCCGCGCGAATTGGAAATTGCCGTGTACCACTATGGGGATGAGCTTGTCGCGACGCGCCCTGGTGAAATTGTGGTGCCGCAAGATACGTTTTATTCGTACGATGAAAAGTACAGCAATGCCAGCCACACCACGACCAGCTTAGAGCCTGCAGGCCTGACGGAGTCGCAAATTGCCTTGATGCAGCAGTATGCACTCAAAGCATTCCGGCAGTTAAAACTGCGTCATCTGTCACGGGTAGATTTTTTCTTAACTGAAGACGGCGAGATTTACTTAAATGAAATCAACACCTTCCCTGGCATGACATCGATTTCAATGTTCCCGAAAATGCTGGAACACCATGGTCACCAGTTTGATGTGTTTTTGCAGCAGGTGTTAGCTCGGGCCTAATCTGGCGGAACCTGCCTAGATTGTAGAACCAATAAACAGAAGGCGGGAAATCCCGCCTTTGTTTTATCGAATCCTTGTGGTACACCAAGAGCTGTTGCATAAAACGCATCAACCATTGTCTATGGCAGCCGCTTTGGTTAGCGTTCTCGATTGATCATATGACTGGCTAATTGCCCCAGCGCCTCTTTCAAACCGGCTCGTAATAATGCATCGTGCACTACTTCATCCAGCGCCTTGTTCATACAATACATCCATTGGTCGCGTAGTTGTGGCGTCACAGGGAACGGCATATGGCGCATGCGCAGGCGAGGGTGACCATATTTTTCTTCAAATAATTGCGGGCCGCCCAGCCAACCGGATAAGAATTCATAGAATTTTTCACGGATCACATCCAGCGGTAGCGGGTGGATGGCATACAGTTCTGCAGCATGCGGGTCGCTGGCCATGATGTCGTAAAAGCGATTGGCCAACAGGCGCGTCGGCGCTTCTCCGCCCATCAGTTCGTAGGGCGTGCGCTTGGGCGTAGGATGAATACTGGCGTCGGCGGCCGGTTTTTTGTTAAATAACATCTGCAAAAACTTCTTCATGGTGGTGATGTGAACACAATCGTTGAGCGTTATGCCGTCTTTGGCAATCCGATCGGGCATTCCAAGTCGCCCTTTATTCATGGCCGGTTCGCTGCGCAGACAGGTCAGAATATGCAATACGAGGCCATTTTAGCACCGCTCGATGGCTTTGCCGACACATGGCAACGTTTCGTCGAGGAAGGCGGGCGTGGGGGTAATGTGACGGTGCCTTTTAAAGAGCAGGCCTTTGCTTTATGCCAACAGTTAAGTGTCGGTGCAGCGCAAGCAGGCGCAGTGAACACTTTATATGTCAACGAACAGGGCGAATTGTGTGGGGATAACACCGATGGCATTGGCCTCGTGGCCGATCTATTACGGTTAGACGCGCTATTAGATGGTGCGAATGTGCTGGTGCTTGGGGCGGGTGGCGCTAGCCGTGGGGTGATAGGCCCTTTACTCGATGCGGGCGTCGCGACTATTCATATCGCCAATCGAACAGAAGAAAAAGCAAAGCTGATTGCGGCGATGTTTGATACGCGAGTCAGTAGTAGTGGTTACGCGGATATCCCGAAACAGCGCTGGCACATTATTATCAATGCGACGTCGTCTGGGTTGTCCGCCGAGCGCCCACCTTTACATGAACAGCATTTGGAATACTGTCAGCTGGCATATGACATGCTGTATGGCAAAGAGCCGACACCTTTTCTCGTCTGGTGTGATAAAAGCGGTGTACCGCAAGTGGCCGACGGTTTAGGCATGTTGGTGTCGCAAGCCGCTGCTGCTTTTGCCATTTGGCGAGGGGTGACACCGCAGGTAGAACCGGTCCTCGAAGAATTAAGGAGTGCTTTGGCATGAATCAACAGCTGATCTTCAACAGCGATTATGGCTTTGATGCGTCGCTTGATGCGGTGACCTGTTCGGTCTTGCTAGCGGGCCTTCGTTTAAGTATTCGTATCCGCCGCCCTGATGGCTGGCCGGCCGATGCTTGGTTAGCCCAGGTCCGTGACGACGCCTTCTTTTGGGAAGATGAAATTGAAAACGCCATTCGGATGGAACATCTAGATGCGGATGGAACTTTGTGGTTAGACGGTGCTGCTTGCTAAGGGAACTCATCGCCCAGCAAGTCATGGTTCTTTCCTTGATTACTTACCTGCATGAATGAGCAAAGTCAGCGAGACCGCGGATGGTAAAATGTGGAGCACGACGGGAGCTCCACATTGTTAATCACCAATCGTTATTGATGAGGTTCTGCTAAGTACTCATCTTTTAAAATCACATAGTTTAGAGACGACGCTTTTAAGTAAGCGCGTTCAGACTCTGTCAACGCTCGCGCTTGTTTGACGGGACTGCCTACATATAAATAGCCAGACTCGAGTGTTTTGCCTGGTGGCACTAAACTGCCTGCGCCAATAATCACGTCATCCTCAACAATCACATCATCCATGACTATTGCACCCATTCCAACCAGGATACGATTGCCTAATGTGCAGCCGTGTAGCATTACTTTGTGGCCAACCGTGACATCTTCACCAATGGTAAGCGGAGAGCCATGAGGTTGACCGTTGCTTGGGCGGGATACATGCAACACCGAGCCATCTTGCACATTAGTGCGGGCGCCTATGCGGATCTTATTTACATCTCCACGTGCTGCAACTAAGGGCCAGATGCTGACATCGTCACCTAACACGATATCTCCAGCTAAAACTGCTGATTGATCAACGTAAACATTTGAACCTAATGTAGGTTTTATACCTTTATAGCTACGTATAGACATATGAAACTCCTGTTATGTCGAGGAATTATGCGACATTTGTTGATAAAAAACACCTTTCGGGCAAAAAACAGGCGAACGATCGCAAAACATCAACTTTTCTAAAGTCTTCGCTTGCGCCTTTGGTAAA
>CAYTIQ010000049.1:0-30547 GCA_964437935.1 uncultured Rheinheimera sp. | reverse complement strand
CTACGTCCAGACCTTTGTCAGCAGTCTGAGCCACCCTAGGGTGGCTTTTTTTATGGTTAAAAATAGATCTCTTCACACGTACGCGACCAAATCACCAGCAAGAATCCCCATCTCCACCATACTAGTTCAATGTTACTTGCAACCCGGTATCAGCTGACGTTACTTATGTAACGCAAATTAAATCAAACAAGCGTTTGAAATTTGCTGTGGGTAGTGCTAAAACAGCTAACACATCGTACCAGTTGGAGAATATTCGTGAGTCAATACACAGCCCCATTAAAAGATATGGCATTTAATCTGTTTGACGTCTGGCAGGTTGAGAAATTTTGGGCAAATAACGAAATACTGTCTGAATATCTGGAAGCGGACACTGCCAAGGCTATTTTAGAAGAGGCCGGGAAAATTACCGCAGAGCTTATTGCCCCTAACGCTGGTTTGGCTGATCAAACAGGAGTTTCTTTGGCAAACGGTGTCGTAACGACACCAGCCCACTACAAAGATTTGTTTCGCCAGCTGGCCGATGGTGGCTGGACGGGGTTAAGTGGTGATCCCGAATATGGTGGCATGGGCATGCCAAAGTCGATTTCGACTTTATTCGAAGAAATGATGTGCAGTGCGGATATCGCGTTTTCTTTGTATTCAGGCCTGACGTCCGGTGCTTGTGTAGCTCTGTTACAACATGCTGATGAGGCAACACGGGAGTTCTATTTACCGAAACTTTATAGTGGTGAATGGACTGCGACTATGTGTCTTACCGAGCCACATGCAGGGTCAGATCTGGGGATCATGCGTTCACAGGCCCAGCCGCAGGCAGATGGATCTTATAAAATTACTGGCACGAAAATCTTTATTACGGCTGGTGAACATGATCTAGCCGACAATATTATCCACCTGGTGCTCGCTAAACTACCTGATGCGCCAGCCGGTAGCCGAGGCATTTCATTATTTCTTGTGCCTAAGTATTTGCCTAATGCAGAGGGTAAACCTGGTGTGCGCAACACCGTTGCTGTTGGTTCACTAGAACATAAGATGGGAATTCATGCATCTGCTACATGTGTGATGAACTTTGACGGCGCCACTGGCTATCTAATTGGTGAGCCAAATAAAGGATTAGCATGCATGTTTGCCATGATGAACTACGAACGATTGGCTATGGGCAGTCAAGGCCTTGGCGCTTCAGAACGCGCATATCAAAATGCTTTAGCCTACGCAAAAGAGCGTGTGCAAGGCCGCGTTACTGAAAAAGATGCGAACAAAGCCGAGCCTATCATTTTACTGCCAGACGTTCGCCGAATGCTGTTAACAGTAAAAGCCCTCAACGAAGCCGGCCGTACTTTTAGTGTCTATGTTGCTAACCAGCTCGACCAAGCAAAGTTCGGCAACGACCCGCAAGCCCAAGCGATTGCTAATTTGTTGACGCCTATTACAAAGGCCTTTATGACCGACCGTGGTTTTGAATCCTGTGTTATGGCGCAACAGGTATTTGGTGGCCATGGATATATTCAAGAATGGGGTATGGAACAATTAGTGCGTGATGTCCGGATTGCTCAGATTTATGAGGGCACGAACGGAATTCAGGCGCTCGATTTTGCCATGCGTAAAGTTGCGGCTGATGGTGGCAAGACGCTTTCAGCATTAATAGCTTCACTTACAGCCCAAACTAACGCCGCCGCTAATCCGCTGCTTGGTACCGCCTTACACAAGTACCAACAGGTTGTGACAGAAGTCCTGCAAAAGGCAGTTGCTATACCGAATCTCCTTCCAACCATCGCGGTTGAGTTCCTCGATGCTACGGGGTATCTGTTATATGGCTTGATGTGGCAACAAACTTTAAATAGCCTTGCAGGCAGTTGTTTGTCTGACGACGAACAAAAGTCAAAGAGATTAACTGCACAGTTCTACTTTGATCGCGTGATGCCGCGTCTATTCAGTCAACTGCAATTACTGCAGTCATCTATCACCACTGTTGATGAGTTCCCGCTTGAAGCGTTTTAACGAATACTGGCTTCGACTCCAAAGTCTGCGAAGCGGGCTTTCTTATCAAAGTGTGTAATTTTCGACCAGACTGTTGCAGCAGACCAAAAAATAGGTATAATGCGCGGCCTGTCATAATTTTTGACCGGCCGCTTTGTCAAACAGCAACCACATGTTGCGTCGTGACAAGCTGACACAAGCTCCCGATTGGGGAGCAACTGTAAATGGTGCAAGGCGTTCATCCTTCCGGATCGAATCGCTCTTGTTTTATTTTGCTCTTTTGCTCTTTGAGGCTTTGATTTATGAGTAATCAAAGGATTCGCATCCGTCTGAAAGCGTTCGATCACCGTTTGATCGATCAGTCAACTATGGAAATCGTTGACACAGCTAAACGTACGGGCGCTCAGGTCCGTGGTCCAATTCCACTGCCAACTCGCCAAGAACGTTTCACTGTACTGATTTCTCCTCACGTCAATAAAGATGCGCGTGACCAGTACGAAATCCGTACCCACAAGCGTTTAATCGACATCGTTGAGCCAACAGAAAAGACTGTTGACGCTCTGATGCGTTTAGATTTGCCTGCTGGCGTTGACGTTCAAATCAGCCTGGGCTAATCGGACAGGTTTAAGAGAGGTTTAGGAAATGGCTATCGGATTAGTCGGTCGTAAAGTGGGAATGACCCGCATCTTCACTGAAGATGGCGTATCAATTCCAGTAACCGTAATCGAAGCAACACCAAACCGTGTTACAGCTGTTAAAACTGAAGAAGTTGACGGCTATAACGCACTGCAAGTGACTGCTGGCACTGTGAAGGCTTCTCGCCTGAACAAACCAGAAGCTGGTCACTTCGCCAAAGTTGGTGTTGAAGCCGGTCGTGGTCTGTGGGAATTCCGCCTGCAAGACAACGAAGGTGCTGAGCTGACGGTTGGCAGCGTAATCACTGTTGAAGTGTTCGCTGAAACTAAGAAAGTTGATGTCACAGGTACATCAAAAGGTAAAGGTTTTGCCGGTACTGTTAAGCGCTGGAACTTCCGTACTCAAGATGCTACACACGGTAACTCATTGTCACACCGTGTACCAGGTTCAATTGGTCAAAACCAATCACCAGGTAAAGTATTCAAAGGTAAGAAAATGGCCGGCCACATGGGTGCAGAACGCGTTACTGTCCAATCTTTGGAAGTGGTACGTGTAGATGCAGCTCGCAACATCCTGTTAGTAAAAGGTGCAGTACCTGGTGCTATCGGTGGTGATGTGATTGTTAAACCAGCGGTTAAAGCCTAACGTCTGGAGGAGATGAGTGATGGAATTAGCATTAAGAGACGCTAAAGGCGTTCTTGAAGTTTCCGAAGCTACCTTTGGACGTGAGTTCAATGAAGCTCTGGTACACCAGGTAGTAGTTGCTTATGCAGCTGGTGCCCGTCAAGGTACTCGTGCTCAACTGACCCGTTCAGAAGTACGCGGTGGCGGTAAGAAGCCATGGCGCCAAAAAGGTACTGGCCGTGCACGTGCTGGTACAATCCGCAGCCCAATTTGGCGTGGCGGTGGTGTGACGTTTGCGGCGAAGCCACAAGATCACAGCCAAAAAGTTAACCGTAAGATGTATCGTGGCGCCATCATGAGCATCTTATCTGAGCTGGTACGTCAGGACCGTCTGTTGGTTGTTGAAAGCTTCGGCGTTGAAACTCCAAAGACTAAAGAACTGGCTGCCAAGCTGAAAGCGATGGAACTGAAAGACGTTCTGATCGTTACAGACGAAGTTGACGAGAACCTGTTCTTATCAGCCCGTAACCTGTACAAGGTAGACGTGCGTGATGTTCACGGTATCGACCCAGTCAGCTTGATCGCCTTCGACAAAGTGTTGATGACTGCTGCTGCAGTTAAACAAATCGAGGAGATGTTAGCATGATCCGTGAAGAACGTTTACTGAAGGTCATTCTGGCTCCGCATGTGTCTGAAAAGACAACTATTGCGGCAGAAACTAACAACACAGTCGTGTTCAAAGTAGCAACTACAGCCACTAAAGCAGACATCAAAGCTGCTGTTCAGAAACTGTTCGAAGTGGAAGTTGTAGGTGTTCGCACTGTTAACGTTAAGGGTAAGACCAAGCGTACTGGTATGCGTGTTGGCCAACGTAGCGATTGGAAAAAAGCTTACGTGACTCTTAAAGAAGGCAGTCAGCTCGACTTAGTTGGCGGCGCTGAGTAATTAGAGGAGTTAGGAAATGGCACTTGTTAAGTGTAAACCTACGTCACCAGGTCGTCGCCACGTCTTAAAAGTGGTCAACCCAGACCTGTACAAAGGCGCACCATATGCACCTTTGTTAGAGAAAAACGCTAAGACCGGTGGTCGTAACAACCACGGTCGTATTACGACTCGTCACATCGGCGGTGGTCATAAACACCACTACCGTATGGTTGACTTCAAGCGTAACAAAGACGGTATCCCGGCCAAAGTTGAGCGTTTAGAGTACGATCCAAACCGTACTGCAAACATCGCTCTGGTTCTGTACGCAGACGGTGAGCGTCGCTATGTTCTGGCTCCAAAAGGCCTGAAAGCTGGTGATGTGATCCAATCAGGTTCTGATGCTGCGATCAAAGTGGGTAACACCATGCCACTGCGTAATATCCCAGTGGGTCAGATCGTTCATAACATCGAACTGAAACCAGGCAAAGGCGGTCAGCTGCAACGTTCAGCTGGTGCTTTCGCTCAGATCCTGGCCCGTGACGGCGCTTATGTCACTCTGCGTTTACGCAGTGGTGAAATGCGCAAAGTGTTAGCTGACTGCCGTGCAACAATCGGTGAAATCGGCAACGCTGAGCACATGCTGCGTCAATACGGTAAAGCAGGTGCTATGCGCTGGCGCGGTGTACGCCCAACAGTTCGTGGTGTTGTAATGAACCCAGTAGACCACCCACACGGTGGTGGTGAAGGTAAAACTTCTGGTGGCCGTCATCCGGTTACACCATGGGGTGTACCAACGAAAGGTTACAAAACCCGTTCTAACAAGCGTACTGACAAGTTCATTGTCCGTCGCCGTGACAAATAATTTAATGTGAGGAATTGCCATGCCACGTTCTCTCAAGAAAGGTCCATTTATTGACCTTCACTTGCTGAAGAAGGTAGAGAAAGCGTTGGAAAGCGGTGACAAGAAGCCTATCAAGACTTGGAGCCGTCGTTCAATGATCATTCCACAAATGATCGGTTTGACCATCGCTGTCCATAATGGTCGTCAACATGTACCAGTCATCATTTCTGATGAAATGGTAGGTCACAAGTTAGGTGAGTTTTCACCAACTCGTACTTATCGTGGTCATGCGGCCGACAAAAAGGCCAAGAAACGCTAAGGGGAAACAAAATGCAAGCATTAGCAAAACATAAGTTTGCCCGTTCATCTGCTCAGAAAACACGTCTGGTTGCTGACCAGATCCGTGGTCTGACAGTTGGTAAGGCGTTGGATGTTTTAACCTACAGCCCGAAAAAGGCCGCAGTATTGGTTAAAAAGGTTCTTTTATCAGCCATTGCGAACGCAGAACACAACGAAGGCGCCGACATCGACGCACTGAAAGTGAAAACTGTGTTTGTTGACGAAGGTCCGTCAATGAAGCGGATCAAGCCACGCGCTAAAGGTCGTGCTGACCGTATCGTCAAGCGTACCAGTCACATTACTGTGATTGTTGCTGATAACTAGGAGTGAGATATGGGACAGAAAGTACATCCTAATGGTATTCGCCTAGGTATCACTAAGCCTTGGAGCTCAACTTGGTACGCGAATACTAAAGATTTCCCGGATTTCCTGGTTGGTGATTTCAAAGTTCGTCAATACCTGACGAAAGAATTGAAAGCAGCTTCAGTAAGCCGGATCGATATTGAGCGTCCAGCGAAGAGCATCCGTGTGACTATTCACACTGCTCGTCCAGGCGTGATCATCGGTAAAAAAGGTGAAGACGTTGAAAAACTGCGCAAAGCCGTCGCGACTATCGCTGGCGTGCCTGCACAGATCAATATCTCTGAAATCCGTAAACCAGAACTGGATGCGAAATTAGTTGCTGATTCAATCAGCAGCCAATTAGAACGCCGTGTAATGTTCCGTCGTGCGATGAAGCGCGCGGTACAAAACGCCATGCGTTTAGGCGCAAAAGGTATCAAGGTTCAAGTTTCTGGTCGTTTAGGCGGTGCTGAAATCGCTCGTGACGAGTGGTACCGCGAAGGCCGTGTGCCTCTGCACACTCTGCGTGCTGACATCGACTACTCAACTTCAGAAGCTCTGACTACTTACGGTATCATTGGTGTTAAAGTTTGGATCTTCAAAGGTGAGATCCTGGGTGGTTTACCACTGGCCAACAACAATAACGCCAACAACGACAAACAGCCAAAAGCGCCGAAAATACCGGCTGCTCGTAAGGCTAAGTAGGAGTATTGAGCGATGTTGCAACCAAAACGTACTAAATTCCGTAAAGTGCACAAAGGACGCAACCGCGGCTTAGCCACCACTGGTGACAAAGTTAGCTTTGGTTCTTTTGCACTGAAAGCAACTGAACGTGGTCATATGACTTCACGTCAAATTGAAGCTGCACGTCGTGCCATGTCTCGCGCCGTTCGCCGCGTTGGTAAAATCTGGATCCGTGTGTTCCCAGACAAGCCAATGACTGAGAAGCCACTCGAAGTTCGTATGGGTAGTGGTAAAGGTAGCGTTGAGTACTGGGTATGCCAAATCAAACCTGGCAAAGTCCTGTACGAAATGGACGGTGTGTCGGAAGAATTAGCTCGTCACGCGTTCTCGCTGGCAGCCGCTAAACTTCCATTTAAGACAACCTTTGTAACGCGGACGGTATTGTAATGAAAGCCACCGAATTGAAAGCAAAAAGCGTCGAAGAGTTAAACGCTGAATTACTGGGTCTGTTACGTGAGCAGTTCAACCTGCGCATGCAAGCAGCAACAGGTCAGTTAGCTCAAACTCATTTGCTGAAAACTGTGCGCCGCGATATCGCACGTGTGAAGACTATCTTAGCTGAGAAGGCAGGTGCGTAATGAGCGAACAAAACACTCGTACACTGCAAGGTAAAGTGATCAGCAACAAAATGGACAAGTCCATCACTGTTGCTATCGAACGTCACGTGAAGCACCCAATTTACGGGAAATTCATTACACGTACTACCAAGCTGCACGTACATGACGAATCCAACCAATGTAAAGAAGGCGACATCGTGACTATTCGCGAATGCCGTCCTCTGTCTAAGACAAAATCTTGGACTTTGGTTGCGATCGTTGAATCAGCATCTTAATCCGAATTGGATTGACTGAAAAAAAAGCGGCTCCTTTTTGGAGCCGCTTTTATTTTGAGCTACCACTTTGAATAAAGTGCTGTTATAATCACGCGCCCTTTTGAGGGGTAAATGACTGTAAAAAGAACAGTAGCTTTTTATTAGGCTACATGTAGTGGAATAGCGGAGCACTAAGATGATCCAGATGCAATCTATGCTGGAAGTCGCAGATAACAGCGGCGCACGCAGCGTAATGTGTATTAAGGTCTTAGGTGGTTCGCACCGCCGTTATGCAGCAATCGGTGACGTCATTAAAGTTACTGTCAAGGAAGCAATTCCTCGCGGTAAAGTTAAAAAAGGTGATGTTCTGAATGCTGTGGTGGTGCGTACAGCAAAAGGCGTACGCCGTCAGGACGGTTCTTTGATCCGTTTTGATCGTAATGCAGCTGTGTTGCTTAACAACAAGCTGGAACCGATCGGTACACGTATTTTTGGACCGGTAACGCGCGAACTTCGTGGTGAAAAATTCATGAAGATCGTTTCTCTGGCCCCAGAAGTACTGTAAGGAGTCACAATGGCTAGCAAAATCCGTCGTGATGACGAAGTCATCGTACTGACCGGTAAAGACAAAGGTAAACGCGGCAAAGTCACTAAAGTTTTAGTTGATGAAGGTCGTGTATACGTGTCTGGTGTAAACCTGGTTAAAAAACATCAGAAGCCGGTTCCGGCCCTGAACGTTCCAGGTGGCATCGTTGAGAAAGAAGCCTCAATTCACGTGTCAAACGTAGCGATTTTCAACCCTGCCACTGGCAAGGCTGATCGCGTTGGTTTCCGTTTTGAAGATGGCGTTAAAGTACGTTTCTTCAAATCGAATAATGAAAAAATCTAATTAGCTATTGGAGTAAAACGATGGCGAAACTGCATGAAATTTACAAAGAGAAAGTAGTTCCTGAACTGTTCAAACAGTTCGGCTACACGAGCATCATGCAAGTCCCTCGGATTGTCAAAATCACCCTGAACATGGGTGTTGGCGAAGCTGTAGCTGACAAGAAGGTTTTAGAGCACGCTGTTTCTGACTTAAGCGCTATCGCTGGTCAAAAAGCAGTTGTGACTAAAGCTCGCAAGTCAGTTGCTGGTTTCAAAATCCGTGAAGGCTACCCAATTGGTGCAAAAGTGACCCTGCGCGGCGAGCGTATGTGGGACTTCCTGGAACGTCTGGTATCGATCGCTATTCCGCGTATCCGTGACTTCCGTGGTGTTAATCCTAAATCGTTCGATGGCCGTGGTAACTACTCTATGGGCGTTCGCGAGCAAATCATTTTCCCTGAAATCGATTACGACAAAGTAGATGCAGTCCGTGGTTTAGATATCACTGTGACTACAACTGCTCGTACCG
Source organism: uncultured Rheinheimera sp. (assembly GCA_964437935.1). Taxonomy (GTDB): domain Bacteria; phylum Pseudomonadota; class Gammaproteobacteria; order Enterobacterales; family Alteromonadaceae; genus Pararheinheimera. The sequence continues at coordinate 21,916 of CAYTIQ010000049.1, read as the reverse complement.
ATGAAGAAGGTCGTGCATTGCTGACTGCGTTTAACTTCCCATTCAGAAAATAAGGTTAGGGTCATGGCAAAGAACTCAATGAAAGCACGTGAAGTAAAACGTGCAAAACTGGTAGCCAAATACTCACAAGTACGTCACGCACTGAAGGACGCAATTGCTAACCCAGCAACTTCTGAAGAAGAACGTTGGGCAGCAATCCTGAAACTGCAAGCGTTACCGCGTGATTCAAGTCCTGTTCGTCAACGTAACCGTTGCCGCATCACAGGTCGTCCACACGGTTACCTGCGCAAGTTCGGCATGAGCCGGATCAAAGTCCGCGAAGCGGCAATGCGCGGTGAAATTCCTGGCCTTCGTAAGGCTAGCTGGTAAGAATCACGGGAGTAACAGCTATGAGTTTGCAAGATCCAGTAGCGGATATGTTTACTCGCATCCGCAACGGCCAATCGGCTAAGAAGTTTGCGGTTAAGATGCCATCTTCAAAACTGAAGATTGCTATTGCGAAAGTACTGAAAGACGAAGGTTACATCGACGATTTCGTTGTCATTGGCGACGTAAAGGCTGAGTTGGAAATCACTTTAAAATATTTCCAAGGCAAGTCTGTAATCGAAACTATCGATCGTGTTAGCCGGCCTGGTCTGCGCATTTATAAAAAGCGCGGCGAATTACCGAAGGTAATGGGCGGTTTAGGTGTTGCAATTGTTTCTACATCTAAAGGGTTAATGACTGACCGTGCAGCGCGCAAGGTTGGTATCGGTGGCGAAATCATCGGCTACGTAGCGTAACGGAGGTAGTAATCTATGTCTCGTGTTGCTAAGGCCCCTGTCACCGTACCAGCAGGCGTTACTGTAACCCTGAATGGTCAAAACGTAACAGTTAAGGGCAAAATCGGCGAGTTGACGATCAACGTCAACGCAGCGGTTGAAGTCGTTGTTGATGGTAACGTTCTGCGTACCAATCCACGTGACGGCTTCGAAGGCGCTAACGCACAAGCGGGTACTGCTCGCGCATTATTGAACAACCTGGTTGTTGGTGTTTCTGAAGGTTACACTCGCAAACTGGAATTGGTTGGTGTTGGTTACCGTGCTAAAGCAGAAGGTAAAGTGTTAAACCTGTCATTAGGTTTCTCACATCCAGTTGCTTTCGAAGTACCAGCTGGCATCACTGTTGAGACACCTTCTCAGACAGAAGTTCTGGTGAAAGGTGCTGACAAACAATTAGTTGGTCAAGTTGCTGCGAACATCCGTGCGTACCGTAAACCAGAGCCTTACAAAGGCAAAGGTGTTCGTTACGCGAACGAAAACGTGCGTCGTAAAGAAGCCAAGAAAAAGTAAGGTAGGGCGATGGATAAGAAACTTGCTCGTCTGCGTCGCGCGAAACGCGTCCGCAGAAACATTATCGAACAAGGTGCGAACCGCTTGGTTGTACATCGTACACCACGTCACATTTACGCCCAGCTTATCGCACCAAATGCTGTAGTGATCGCTGCTGCTTCAACTGTTGAAGCATCAATCCGTGAATCACTGAAGTACACCGGTAACGTCGACGCTGCTAAAGCAGTTGGCAAGGCGATTGCTGAACGTGCTCTGGAAAAAGGCATCACTAATGTTGCTTTCGACCGTAGCGGTTTCCAATATCATGGTCGTGTTCAAGCATTAGCTGACGCGGCGCGTGAAGCCGGTCTTCAATTCTAGGAGTAGATCATGGCTAACGTAGAAGCAAAACAACAATCTGATTTGCAAGAGAAGCTGGTTGCTGTTAACCGTGTATCCAAAGTAGTTAAGGGTGGTCGGATTTTCTCCTTCACCGCTCTGACTGTTGTTGGTGACGGTAACGGCCGTGTAGGCTTCGGTTACGGCAAAGCACGTGAAGTTCCAGCTGCTATTCAAAAAGCAATGGAAAAAGCGCGTCGTAACATGACTCAAGTTGAGCTGAACGGCAACACGTTGCACCACCCGGTGAAAGGTGTTCACGCTGGTTCAAACGTATATATGCAACCTGCTTCAGAAGGTACCGGTATCATCGCCGGTGGTGCAATGCGCGCTGTTCTGGAAGTAGCTGGCGTACAAAACGTTCTGTCTAAGTGCTACGGCTCAACCAACCCAATCAACGTAGTTCGCGCAACTATCAACGCACTGTCTGCGATTAAATCGCCAGCACAGATCGCTGCGAAACGTGGCCTGCGCGTCGACGAAATTCTGGGGTAATTCGCCATGTCAAAAAAGACAATTAAAGTAACCCAAACCAAGTCAAGCATCGGTCGTTTACCGAAGCACAAAGCGACTCTGGTTGGCTTAGGCTTGCGCCGCATTGGCCACACTGTAACTCTGGAAGATACTCCAGCTGTACGTGGTATGGTTAACGCTGTGTATTACATGGTTAAAGTCGAGGAGTAAGCGATGTTATTAAATACACTTTCTCCGGCTCCAGGTTCGAAAAAAGAGAAGCGCCGTTTAGGTCGCGGTATCGGTTCAGGTCTGGGTAAAACCGGTGGCCGTGGTCACAAAGGTCTGAAATCACGTTCTGGCGGTAAAGTCCGTCCAGGTTTCGAAGGCGGTCAAATGCCATTGAAACAACGTTTGCCAAAATTCGGCTTCACTTCACTGAAAGGTTTAGTGTCTGCTGAAGTTCGTCTGCACGAATTAGCACTGGTTGCTGGTGATGTTGCTGACTTGAACACCTTGGCTGAAGCGAACGTGATCACCCGTAACGTGAAGTTCGCAAAAGTAGTTCTGTCAGGTGAATTGGCTCGTCCAATCACTGTGAAAGGTCTGCGTGTGACTAAAGGTGCTCGCGCTGCTATCGAAGCTGCCGGCGGCAAAGTCGAAGAATAAGGATAGTACGCAATGGCTAAACCAGGTCAGGACTTAAAGGGCGCAAAAGGCGGCATGTCTGAATTAAAGGCTCGTCTGCTGTTTGTGTTCTTTGCCATAGTCGTATTCCGACTGGGTTCGTTTGTACCAATTCCTGGGATTGACGCCAACGTGCTAGCTCAGTTCTTCGAGCAACAAAAAGGTACCATCGTTGAAATGTTTAACATGTTCAGCGGTGGTGCCCTCGAGCGTGCATCTGTTTTTGCGCTTGGTATCATGCCTTATATTTCTGCCTCTATTATCGTTCAGTTGTTGACGGTCATGCACCCGAAACTGGCTGAATTGAAGAAAGAGGGTGAGGCTGGTCGCCGCAAAATCAATCAGTATACACGTTACGGTACCCTGTTCTTAGCAACGATTCAGGCTGTGAGTATTTCTACTCAGTTACCAAATATGATGCCTGGCCTGGTTATTTCTCCAGGTTTTGCATTCTACTTTATCGCTACAGTGAGTTTAGTCACCGGCACCATGTTCTTGATGTGGTTAGGTGAACAAATTACTGAACGCGGCATTGGTAACGGCATTTCGTTGTTGATTTTTACAGGTATTGTTGCCGGGTTCCCGTCGGCCATTGGTCAGACGGTTGAGCAGGCACGTCAGGGCGATTTACACTTTTTGTTATTGTTGTTCATCGCAGCAGTTGTTGTGGTTGTTACATGGGGCGTGGTGTTCTTTGAACGTGGCCAACGTCGTATCGTGGTGAATTACGCGAAGCAACAGCAAGGTCGTCAGGCCTTTGCTACGCAACGTAATCATTTACCATTGAAGGTCAACATGGCCGGTGTAATTCCACCAATTTTTGCGTCGAGCATCATCCTGTTTCCTGGCACAATTGCGGCTTGGTTCGGTCAGGGTGGTAATGCAGGTGGTTCTGGTGGTATAATGGCCGACTTCTTTCAGGAGTTGTCCATGATGTTATCGCAAGGACAACCGCTGCACATGATTTTATATGCAGCTGCAACCATTTTCTTCTGCTTTTTCTACACGGCGTTGGTTTTCAACCCGCGTGAGACAGCGGAGAACCTGAAAAAATCAGGTGCGTTCATTCCAGGGATCCGCCCGGGCGAGCAAACCTCTAAATACATTGACAGTGTGATGACACGCCTGACATTGGCTGGCGCGTTGTATATCACGTTTGTCTGTTTGGTTCCTGAGTTCTTGATGTCTGCATTAAAAGTGCAGTTCTACTTCGGCGGTACTTCGTTACTGATCATTGTAGTTGTCATCATGGACTTTATGGCACAGGTACAGGCCCACCTGATGTCTCATCAGTATGAGTCTGTGCTTAAAAAGGCAAATCTTAAGGGCTATGGCCGTTAAGATGTAATTGCGGAGTTAAGTCATGAAAGTACGAGCTTCCGTTAAGAAGATCTGCCGTAACTGCAAGGTCATCAAACGCAACAACGTTGTGCGCGTGATCTGTGTAGAGCCTAAGCACAAGCAACGTCAAGGCTAACAGCAGAAAAGTTATGAGTCGGAGCTAAACCTTTGTTTAGCTCTGGCTTATTGTTGCAATATGGCCGCCGTTTGAGTATCCTTACGGGCTTTTCAAATCGGCACCCTTTAACCCTTTTATAGGAGAACGTTAGTGGCCCGTATCGCTGGCATTAACATCCCCGATAATAAACATGCAGTCATCTCTTTGACTTATGTTTTTGGTATCGGTAAGACCCGTTCGAAAGCCATTTTGGCTGCCGTGGGCATCGAAGAAAATCGTAAAATCTCTACGTTGTCAGACGCAGAGCTCGATACTCTTCGTGACGAAGTTGCGAAGTACACTGTTGAAGGTGACTTACGCCGTGAAATCACGTTAAACATCAAACGTTTGATGGACCTTGGTTGCTACCGTGGTCTGCGCCATCGTCGCAGTCTGCCGGTTCGTGGTCAGCGCACTAAAACTAACGCGCGTACCCGTAAAGGCCCACGCAAAGCTATCAAGAAATAAGACGGAGTAAGACATGGCTAAAGCACCAGTTCGTACTCGTAAACGGGTAAAGAAACAAGTTTCTGATGGTATGGCTCATATCCATGCCTCTTTCAACAACACGATCGTGACCATCACTGACCGCCAGGGCAATGCTCTGTGCTGGGCTACTGCAGGTGGCTCAGGTTACCGTGGTTCTCGTAAATCAACACCATTCGCTGCGCAGGTTGCTGCTGAGCGTGCTGGTGCTGCTGCACAAGAATTTGGTCTGAAGAATCTTGAAGTGTTTGTAAATGGTCCTGGCCCAGGCCGCGAATCAGCCATCCGTGCGCTGAACGCAGCAGGTTACCGCATTACGAATATCACCGACGTGACGCCAATCCCGCATAACGGATGCCGTCCACCGAAAAAACGTCGCGTGTAATAAGCGCTTCTGAGATTATTGGAGAAGAAAGATGGCAAGATATTTGGGTCCTAAGCTCAAACTGAGTCGTCGCGAAGGTACAGATCTGTTCCTGAAAAGCGGCGTCCGAGCAATCGATTCAAAATGTAATTTAACCACAGCTCCTGGTCAGCACGGCGCTCGTCGCGGTCGTTTATCAGACTACGGTTTACAATTACGTGAAAAACAAAAAGTTCGTCGTATTTACGGCGTCTTAGAAAAGCAGTTCCGTAACTATTACAAAGAAGCTGCTCGTCTGAAAGGTAACACTGGCGAAAACCTGCTCCAGTTGCTGGAATCACGTTTAGACAACGTGGTATACCGCATGGGTCTGGCTAGCACTCGTGCTGAAGCCCGTCAGCTGGTGAGCCACAAAGCAATCATGTTAGATGGTAAAGTTGTAAACGTTCCGTCTTACGCTGTGGCACCAGAACAAGTTGTAACTGTTCGTGAGAAAGCGAAAAAGCAAGCACGTATTGTTGCTGCATTAGAGCTGTCTGAACAACGCGAAAAGCCAACTTGGGTTGAGGTTGACGCGAAGAAAATGGAAGGCGTTTTCAAACGTCTGCCTGAGCGTTCAGACTTGTCTGCTGACATCAACGAACAGTTAATCGTCGAGCTTTACTCGAAGTAAGGCTAATTCTTAAGAGAGGATAAAATGCAGGGTTCTGTCACCGAATTCCTTAAGCCGAGATTAGTTGGTATCGAAAAAATCAACCCAACTCGTGCCAAAGTTACTTTGGAACCACTTGAGCGCGGTTTCGGGCATACCTTGGGCAACGCGTTGCGTCGTATTTTGCTTTCGTCTATGCCAGGTTGTGCTGTGACTGAAGTTGAAATCGACGGCGTTCTTCACGAGTACAGCGCCAAAGAAGGCGTTCAGGAAGATATTATTGATATTTTACTGAATCTGAAGGGCTTGGCTGTTCGTCTGGAAGACAAAGATGAAGTCACTCTAACGCTGACTAAAAAAGGTGCTGGCCCTGTAACTGCTGGTGATATCCAGCGTGGTGAAGGTGTTGTGATCGTTAACCCAGAGCACGTCATTTGTAATCTGACAGGCGAAACTGAATTCAGTATGCGCTTAAAGGTTCAACGTGGTCGCGGTTATGTTCCTGCATCGGCCCGAGTGTCCTCTGAAGATGACGAACGTCCAATCGGTCGTTTGTTGTTAGACGCGTCTTTCAGCCCAGTAGAGCGTATTGCCTACGCAGTTGAAGCAGCACGTGTTGAACAACGTACTGACTTGGATAAGCTGGTTATCGACATGGAAACCAATGGCACAGTTGAGCCTGAGGAAGCTATTCGTCGCGCTGCTACGATTCTAGCTGAACAGCTGGAGTTCTTCGTAGAACTGCGTGACAAGAGCGAGCCTGAAAAACGCGAAGAGAAGCCGGAGTTTGATCCGATTCTGTTGCGTCCAGTCGATGATCTGGAATTAACAGTTCGTTCTGCTAACTGCTTGAAAGCAGAGCAGATTCAGTACATCGGTGATCTGGTACAACGTACCGAGGTTGAGCTGCTGAAAACGCCAAACCTGGGTAAGAAGTCTCTGACAGAAATCAAAGACGTATTAGCGTCTCGTGGTTTATCTCTGGGCATGCGCTTAGAGAACTGGCCTCCAGCCAGTCTGATCAACAAAGACTAACCAGATTCCAGTTCCTGGTTTAGTGAGAAGGAATAGATCATGCGCCATCGCAAGAGTGGTCGTCAGTTAAACCGGAACAGCAGCCATCGTCAGGCTATGTTCCGCAATATGGCAAGCTCGCTGGTGAAGCACGAAGTCATCAAGACGACTCTGCCAAAAGCTAAAGAGTTACGCCGCGTAATCGAACCTCTGATTACATTGGCGAAGAACGACAGCGTTGCAAACCGCCGCTTGGCCTTTGCACGTACTCGTGACAAAGAAGTCGTAGGTCTGCTGTTCAACGTATTAGGCCCGCGTTACAACACCCGTCCAGGTGGTTACACTCGTATTCTGAAGTGTGGCTTCCGTGCTGGTGACAACGCTCCAATGGCTTACATTGAATTAGTTGATCGTCCAGAAGCTGCTTTGCCAGCTGAGGAAACTGCTGCTGAGTAATCAGTGTGCGTAAAAGAGCCGGCTTATGCCGGCTTTTTTATTTCTACGACCAAAGTATTTGTTGTGTAGGTTTTATCGTTATGCTGCCACTGTGCCGTGATTTGATGCATTTTCTACGTCTGCCATTCTTCGGTTTGCTCTGGTTATGCCTGGCTAGCCCACGCGTTTTTTCAGCCGATATTGCACAGATTGAACAGGCGGCACAACACCCGCAATGGTTGTTATTGATCCATGATTATCAAGGTTCTGCGCAAATTCGCGACTCGCAGTTTTTATTGTCGGCCGCTGATTACTCGCCCTTGCGTGAGTTGCAAGCAACCTTGGATTTGGTTCGTCTATCACCCGCAGCGGCTTTTTGTCGTTTTCCTGCGCGTTGGCTGTGGCTACAACAACAGGGGTTGATAGAGCATGTTGCTGATCACACGCCAGACTGTGATAGGTTGCAACAATACTTGCAAAGCGTGCCTTTTCAATCGCTTGACTTAGTGTTTGCGACTGAGGTGTTGTCTTCAACAACCTCGATGATGGGGCATGTGTTTTTAAAAGCACAAGGTGAGGATAGCCAAGGCTTCACGCAAGCGACAACGCTGGCTTATTTTACCCGCATCAATTCGTTAAATCCCTTCGTGTTGCTGTATGAAAATACCTTAGGCGGCATGCAGGGTTATTTTGTGGTGCGTAACTTTCAGGTCGATGCCAAGTTTTATCGAGATAAAGAACAACGAACCATTTGGCAATACCGACTGACGGCAGATGACGCACAACTGCAACTGTTGCAATTTCATATCTATGAGCTGAAAGACGCCAAGATAGATTATTTTTTTCAAGCCTTTAACTGTGCAACCTTAACCCTTGAAATCATCGCGTTATTACAGCCTGAGTTAATGCAAGAACGCGACTGGATTGTCACGCCGATTGACGTTGTGAAGGCTGCCAAGTTGCATCAACTTGTGCAAGCGGATGACGTGCAAGTTGCAGACGCGTTGGCCCTTGCTCAGTTGCGTCGTCTCTTACCCTCTACGGATGTTGCGCGGTTAGATGGATGGATTAACGCAGAGCAGCCGGTGGACCTGCAGTCAGGTTTATTGCTGGATGCGAAGGCAGAACAGTATAGCCGGATCCGAACCAATGTATTGGTTAGTAGTCAGCAGATGACTCGGTCTGAGCAAGCGGATTTATTACAACATTGGGCATCTGATCCGCAAAGTCGGTTGACCTCACAACAATTGCGTGACCCCACCGCCGGTGCTCAAGATAGTCTTTGGTCAGTTGCCTATTCACAGCAACCTTGGATGACGCAGCCTGCAACGACCCTTCGTTGGTTAGCGAATGGCCACTTATTGATGGGAAATAACGAGGCGTATCAAGCGGAGTCTGAATTGCTGATGGGCAATATTGCATTGCGCTATCAACAACCGCAGGCGGCATCCGAGCCACGTTGGCAGTTGTCCGAATTTACTCTGTACAGCGTGCGATCGCTGGCAACCACCTCCACCGAGTTTCCTAAGTATGCTGGTGAATTTTATTTCGGTTATCACCCCATATTGACGGCGGCCGGTTGGCAGTCGCAAACCGAACTGTCAGCAGGCCTTGGTAAAAGTGTGGCCTTAGGTTCACAGCTGATTGCTTACGGTTTAGTTGGTGCGGGTGCCGTCACTGATTTTGATGATGGTCGTGCTTTCGCCTCCTTGAAGTCTGGATTATTGTGGTCCTTCGCCGATCTGCATAAGGTAGCGATTGAGCTAGAAGCGAATACTGGCAAAGCGCAAGACAGTGATGGTTATCAACAAGCGCACTTGCAATGGCGCTGGCAACTCAACCAGCAATGGCTACTGATCAGCCAGTGGCAACATAGTCGGATCATGCAGCAGCGTGATCACACCGTTGGTTTGCAGCTGATTCGTTATTATTGAGCGAAGCGTTCAAGGGACATTATGAAGATTGGGGTATTTCCAGGTAAATTTCTGCCGCCGCATCGTGGTCACCTCACGGCTATATTACGCGCGCATGCACTTTGTGACCGGTTGTATGTAGCGGTGAGCGAACGCCCGATTGAAGATGGTCAGTTGTGCGCTGCGGCAGGTCTCGGTTACATCTCAGGAGCATTACGTAAGCGCTGGCTTGCGTTGGAGCTACAGGGGCTTGGGATTGATGTGCTGCTGATCGATGAAAGCTCGATCCCGGCATTTCCAGATGGCTGGGCCGATTATGCCAAGCTGATCCAACACGCGGTGGGAGAGCCCATCGATGTGATTTTTGGCGGAGAAGAATCTTATCGGGATGGCCATCAGCGGCATTTTCCTGGGATTGAATATCGAGTCTTGGACCCACAACGCTCACAATGGCCAATTAGCGGGACAGAGATCCGTCAGTCGCCTTACCAACATTGGGATTACATTGTCAGTGCTGCTCGGCCTTTTTTTGCCAAAAAAGTATTGATCACCGGGCCTGAATCCTGCGGTAAAACCACCCTGACGCATAAACTAGCTAAAGTATTTTGCACCAGTTGGTCCAACGAGCTTGGTCGACAATACCAAATCGATGAAGTCGGTGGTCATGGTGACTTGTTTGATTTAGACGATTTTAACCGCATCGCTCATTTACAATTTGAACAAGACCGCACCGCGTTACAGCAAGCCAATAAAGTCTGCTTTTTTGACACTGATGCGGTAGTCACCGCTTTTTTTAGTCAGGTGTTTCTCGGCTGTATCGCTGAACGGATCGCGCCTTTTGTCGACCCACAAAAGTATGACTTGGTCATTATGCTAAAACCCACCGTTCCTTGGGTCGCTGATGGGTTGCGCGAGCTTGGCGATACCGCGGTGCGCCAGCAATCATTGGAACAGCTTGTGGCACTGTATCAATCCTATGGTTTTGATACGACTAAATTTTTATGGGTTGAATCACCAGACTATTATGAACGCCTCGAGCGTTGTATTACTGCGGTCACCAAATTAGTCCATGGTACAACGAACGGCAGTTAAGCCCCCCATAACGCTTTAAGCTGGGCCTGCGGCCATTGCTGATGTGTCAGTTGGTAGCGCAATAAGTGTGGCATTGCTTGGGCCACATTGGCGAAATGCACCTGCTTGGCTGGTTGATAGTGTTCAAACCAATGCGCGATGCGATGGCTATTGATAGTCTTGCAGGTATCCGCATATTGCAACTGCGCCAGAGCTTTGGCGTTGGACGCTTGCTCTGGTTGGCCTTGCAGCGGTTTTACTAAAATTCTTTTTTGTTGCTGTAATGCTTCGCTAATTAACTCAAACCCTGCGTTGGCAAGCACCGCGGAGCTGGAGGCAAACGCCAGTTTAAAATGCTCTAAATCCGGTGGTCGGCAACTGATATGGCCATGTTGCTGAGCAACTTTTATGGTTGGGTGAAACACGCAAAACTGAATATGCTGCAGCGGCTTTAACCAGGCTAACAAGGTTTCGAGGCTTTCAAAAGGTAAATACACCAACACTTGATTGGGGTTGACATGGCCCCCTGTGTCATCGATATGTAGCAGCGGTGGCGCCAGTTGGCTGTCAAAATGATGCCAGTGCAGCCCTAAACTTTGCTTGGCAGGGGCGAACCAACGGAACAGCAGTTGATGCCATGGCGTGACGTGTTGGGTTGGAATTGGCTGCAAAAATGCATATTGATGACCGATGCCAATACAGGGCGTGCCTTGACGGTGCGCCTTCCAGGCCGTCACTGGTTCAAAATCGGTCAGGACCAGGTCATAACCGGTGGTATCGAGCGCTGAAATATCTCGAAAAAGTTGGCGAAAATCGAGTTGTCGCCATGTTGCCAACCACTGCATCTTTCCTGCACAGGTCACAAAGCTTAACCCGCGAAACAGCTGAAAGTTCGCAAAAGGTTCCATCGCAAAAAGCGCTTCGCGCGACCGGCCCGAAAAGACGAAATCAACCTGCGCGCCTGCTGCATGCAGTGGCGCGACCAAGGCGCGTGCTCGACTGATATGTCCATTGCCGGTGGCTTGCACGCCATACAAAATACGCATAGCCAATCTCGTGGTCGGTTTTATGCAGTCTCAGCGGAGGCGATGGCAGGGCGATGAATGCGCCGTGACAAATTGATGAACATCGCGCTGCGTAGAGCGCTTATTGCAGGTTCGATAAGGGCAATTGCAACTGTTGTTCGAGTTGTTGTTCTAGCGTTACCAAGGTGGCTTGGTCGCTGAAATCCGTACAACCGTGGTAATGATAGACCTGATGATAGTGGCCATTTAAGCGAGCGGTAATTTGACTACTGGGGTGGTCGGTGGCGTATTGTGGACAGAGTTTTTTGTTGGACGGCTCATACCGCTCGGCCAAGCGGAAAAACTGCAAGCGCAACAACAATGCTTTGACCGTATTAAAGGCTACGCGCGACCGCAGCTGTTGTTCGCCATCGGACGCTTGCTTTAACCTTACCTTGTCATCGGGGGTTAATGTGGCGGTGTATACAGGGCAATGACCATAACAGGGGCCGCGTTCGAAACGAATAAAATCGCCACTCGGCTCGGCCGTGGGCTGCGTAGTTGCTAACTGGAATGGAGCGGCTTTGCGGCTAGCTGAAACCGCAGTCGACACGGTCGGTGGAGTTGCCATCGTTTCGGGCAACTTAGCCTTCGGGGGCGTGCTGTGCTGACATGCCAGCAGTAGCAAGCTCATTGCGGCGATCACTATTCGCATACCGACTCCATTGCCTGCCAGCTGCCTTGTTCTTCCACCAGCACATGACCGCGTTGTTCGACTTGTAACAGACCGTGGTCGAACACCCGGTAATGAACATTGCGCTGGGTAAATTGAAAGCCTTGGCATTGGTTGGTTTTGCAGCCTTTAGGCCAGCGCTGGCCGGTTAAGGTTAACGCTTCTTGGCTGAGTTTGCTGTGGGCGCGATAGCGATGTGTGTCGCCTCTAGCCGTGGTTTGGCATAACGGATGGATCTCAATGCGATAACGAGGGGTGTCAAGCTGAATACTGGTGGCAGCTGGTGCACTGATAGTCATCCACAGCAAAACGTGCAGCACGGTCGTGATCCTTGAGAAGTGATGCTGTAAAAATACCGTGATTGGTACGCAGTTGGCAATGGGGGCTATGCGGCGCTGCAGTGTTTAAATCCTGTTTACAGTGTATAAAAATAGTGAAATACTGCCAACGCAACCAAGGTGAATACACAGGATGTGGTGTTGACCGATGCGCTAGAGTTTTAACCCCATGCCCCTGGGGTGTGTTGTGGCAAAGCCGGTGTAAACCGGCTTTTGTCATTGTATACGAGCCAAAAACTGAGCAGACCGGCTCGACAAGCAAGGATAAGGCGCTGATGCCGTCGCTAGCACGGCCAGGTTGCGGTCACAGATGAGCGACGACCAACGTATGCATGCCAATTCGCGTTTCAATCGAGCCGCGATACCTCTTCAGTAACGCTCTCGGCGCTGGAAGCCATCGCCAGTGACAGTTGGGCGATTGAAAACGCAAATTCAGTGCCCTGCACGTCCGAGTGCACTGCGCAGCTGCCGTGGTGTAAATGCGCGATCGATTGGACTAACGCCAAGCCTAAACCTGCGCCATCGCTGTGGCGTTGACGAGCGGGGTCGGCGCGGAAAAAGCGGTCAAACAAGCGCTGTTGTAGCTCGAATGGGATCATCTCGCCACGATTCTGCACGCAGAACCATAATTGTGGGGCGTTGGCAGGGGAGTCCAGCCACGCTGGCGCTTGGTCAGCGACACGCAAACGGACAGTGCTACCGCTGCTGGCGTGCCGTATGGCGTTGGATAATAGATTCGATACCGCGCGCTGTAACATATCACGGTCTGCAGCAACGGCATCCGCTGCTTGATATTCAAGAACCAGCTGAATATCTCGTTCATCGGCCAACAGCTGAAAGAATTCAATCAGATGCTGACAAAAGGCGCCACCGGCAAAGGTCGATTGTTGCAGTTGCATCAGGCCATGATCAGATTTAGCCAACCACAGCATGTCTCGCACCATGCGATTCAAGCGCTCTTGCTCTTCCAAGTTGGAGTACAACAGTTCGCGATACTCAGCGGCGCTGCGCTCTTTGCTTAAGGCGACTTGGGTTTGAGTGATCAGATTGGATAACGGGGTTCGCAGTTCATGGGCGATATCCGCCGAAAAATGGCTGAGTTGCATAAAACCTTGTTCGAGGCGTGCAATCATCTGGTTGACACTTTTTACCAGAGAGCTCAGTTCCGCAGGGACTAACTGTTCATCGATGCGACTTTCCAGAGCTTCAGCACTGATGCCCGCTAATTGATCGCTGATTTGGCGTAACGGGCGCAGGCCTTGTCGCACGCCAAGCCATGCGGCGAGCAAAATAAGCGCGACGGCCAGTAATACACTGCCCCATAACGTCCATGACAACAGGTGCAGATAATGCAGATGGAAATCCATGGCCATCGCCACGGCTATGCGATGGCCATGGTCGCCAGCAAAAATAGCCCCACGAAAGGTGCGCCCTTGGTGTTGCCAACTTTGTAAGTCACTCGGCGTGATGTGTTCAAGCGCAGGCCCTAGCCGCAACAGTGGCGTTAAATCGGCGTCGGCACTTTGGTACAGCGGATGACCATCCTGGGCAGTGATGAGATAAAAGGTTTCGTGATGACCGGTTAATACTTGTTGCAACGAGGCTGCGGGTAGTTGGCCATGCGAGTGCGTGGGCACCGCGGCGTCGTGGTGCTGCGCGGCAGTGCCAGCTGGCGATGGTGTCAGTAAGCTAACTTGTTGTTGCAATAACAAATTCAGTGATACCGCCACCGCATGCAATTCGCCCGCATCTTGTTCTGCAAAATGTTGTTCAATCGAGCGTTGCAACGAGTAGGCGAGCATGGCCGCGCAGATCAACACAGCGGCACTGACGAACAACAACACACGTTTGCTAAGTGACCATGGTTTATGCATCAGGCAGGTCCAAGGTGTAACCCATACCGCGCACAGTATGAATTAATTTGATGGCATAGCCATCGTCGATTTTAGCGCGCAGTCGTTTGATGGCGACATCAATAATGTTGGTATCCGAGTCAAAATTCATATCCCAAATTTGACTGGCGATCAGGCTGCGTGGCAACACTTCGCCTTGGCGGCGTAATAACAGCTCTAACAGGGCAAATTCCTTTTGCGTCAGCGTGATTTTTTCACCGCCACGACTGACACGGCGTTTGAGTAAATCTAATTGTAAATCAGCGATTTGTAACAGGTCTGTGCTGGGTTGCACATGGCCCCGCCGCAGCAAGGAACGCACGCGCGCCAATAGCTCGGTAAAGGCGAAGGGTTTAATCAGGTAATCATCCGCACCATGCTCTAACCCGCGCACCCGGTCTTCCACCCCGTCTTTGGCGCTTAACATCAATACTGGGGTGGCGTGGCCTTGACTGCGTAAGCTGCGGACTATGGTTAATCCGTCTAAATCAGGCAACATCACATCGAGAATAATCAGGTCAAAGGGTTCGGTGAGTGCCAAGTGATAGGCGTCGAGACCATTGCGCGCCAGCACCGGATTAAAACCAGCTTCGCGAAAACCTTGTTGTAAATAATCGCCAGTTTTAAGTTCGTCTTCGACAATCAGCAACCGCATCTGTGCTCCTTTTCTAGCGTTTGGTTCGACCAACGCCCGCCAATGACGATTCTAGCCACAGCCTAGAGCGAGGCAAAGCAGAACTACCAATTCTGACAAAAATGTCATGTTGGCGTCAGCTGCGTGTTGGACAGCCGACGGCATACTGAGTGTCATTAAAAAAGTGTATGAGGGGTATAAGGTTGCAACAACCATCTCTGTCAACGCATCGATCACTGACCCGTCCAAGCTTGATGATGTTGATGCTGGGTCTGTGGGTGCTCAGTCCGACTAGCGTGGCGCATGGGGGGGACGACCATGCCGAGAAAGTGCCAATGGCCAGCGGTTGGCTACCGCGGGCGGAAGCGGTGTCTGATCAATTTGAATTAGTGTTGGTTGCGGATGGCGAGCACGCTTGGCTTTATCTCACTGATTTTGCAAGCAGCGCAGCCATTGAAGGAGCAGACATCAGTGTTGATGTTCTGGCCAGTCAGGCCAAAGCGAACGCCCAACATTCGCAAACACTGACGGCGCAGGCGGACAGCCAAGCAGGTCGTTATCGATTGGATTGGCAGGCACCGAGCGCTGGGGATTACCAAGTCACAGCCACCATCGTTACCTCGGCTACTGCCGATGTGCTCACACTGACCTTGCCTATCCAACCGGCGAGCGAATTTGTGCATCAACACAGCTTCGCAGAATTCAAAACGCCATTGTTATGGGGCGTTGCTGGGCTGTTGCTAAGTGCTGCCGCATGGATTGGCTGGCGTCGTCATCGCCGTGGAGGGCCAGATGCTTAACCATTATCCATGGTTGTTTACCGTCCTACTGCTAAGTCTGAGCGCCGCCAACGCGCTGGCGCATGGTGGCGAAGACCACAACAAAGCCGAGCCATGACCCCAGCGACCGGATGGTCCCCAACGCTTGGCAGATGGGCAAGTGCGACTGGCCAAGGCGACCCAACTGGCGTTAAAGCTTCGCACCGAGCTCACCGTGCTGGCGACCGCTCGTCCGGCGTTAGAGCTAACCGGCACTGTGATGCAAAATCCAGACTACCCGAGTCAGCTTGCTGCAATGCAAGATGGAGTGGTGCAATTAGGGCCAGATGGCTTGCCAAAAGCGGGTACGGCGGTGAAAGCCGGTCAGTTGCTTGGCTACTTGCAACCGGTGGAATCGGTGTTGGATCGCAATAATCAACAAGCGCAAGCGGCGGCTGTGATGTCGGAACTCGCGGTATTGGATGACAGTATTCGGCGTCTGACGCCGCTTGCTGATTACAACAGCCGAAATCAACTGGAACAAGCCAAGCTCAAACGACGTGGCTTAGCGCAGCAATTGGATTTATTGCGACAAAGCGTGCAACAGGCGTTACCGCTCCGAGCGCCGGCCAACGGCATTGTTAGCCATGTTGCTGTGCGAGCAGGCCAACGTGTGCAAGCCGGCGAAATGTTGTTTGAATTGGTCGACCCCGCCGCCTTGTGGTTGGATGTCAGTTGGTTTGCCGACGCGTTGCCACAACAACCGGTGGCTTTTGTTTCGCATCACGCCACGCCGTTAACACTGGTGGCGATGGGGCAACAACGCGAGCATCAACGCCTGCCGTTGTATTTTGCGTTACCGGCGGAAGCAACCGAGCAAGACCTCGCCCCTGGCAGTTTATTAACGGTATTGGTGCAACATGGCCAACCGCAACAAGGCTTACGCATCCCGCGAAGTGCCTTAGTTCGAAGCGCCGATAATCAGTGGTTAGTCTGGCAAAAAACCGCCGCTGAAACCTTCCGTGCGATCCCAGTTCGTTTTACGCAGCTTGACCCAGAATCGGTGCTGGTACAGCTGCCGGCCTCAACGCCGTCGCATGCTGCAGGCTCGGATCATCAGCATCAGGCAGATGCGGTGGCGCTGGCAGCCAATATGCGGATTGTGGTGCAAGGGGCCGCCTTGTTAAGTCAGGTGCGCTAAATGTTTGATGCCATTATTCGATTTAGTCTGCAGCAACGTGGTTTAGTCTTAGCCGCCGCGTTGTTGTTGGTGGTGGCTGGCTTTTGGCAGTTACGCCAGCTGCCCGTCGATGTGTTGCCCGATTTGAACAAGCCCACTGTCACTGTACTGACCGAAGCTGGCGGTATGGCGCCGGAGGAAGTCGAACAGTTAGTGACCATGCCGCTAGAGCAGCAACTCAACGGGATGCCAGGCGTGACACGCGTGCGTTCGGTGTCCGGTGTTGGTTTATCGATGGTGTACATCGAATTTGACTGGGGCAGCGACATTTACCGCAATCGGCAGTTAGTCAATGAGCGATTATTGCAAGCCCGAGAGCAGTTGCCTGCCGAGGTGACGCCGCAACTAGGCCCGATCTCCTCCATCATGGGTGAGATCTTATTACTGGCATTTCCAATCGCCGACGGCGCCAGTCCGATGGCGGTGCGCGAATATGTTGATTACGTGGTCCGGCCGCGACTGCTCAGTATCACCGGGGTGGCGCAGGTGATCCCGATTGGTGGCGAGGTGCGGCAATATCGGGTGATGCCCGATCCGAAGCTGCTGCAACTGCATGGCGTGACCTTGGATGAGTTGCAGCAAGCGTTGCACGGCTTTGGTCAGAACAGCGTCGGAGGTTTTGTCGAAGCGCAAGGCCAGGAATGGTTAGTTCGAGGACTGGGACGAACGTTGGCCATCGACGATTTACAGCAACTGGTGGTCAAACTGGATAACCACGGTCAAAGCGTGTTGTTGTCGATGGTGGCGCAAGTACAAATCACGGCGGGCGTCAAACGTGGGGACGCCAGTTACCAAGGCAAACCGGCGGTGGTTGTGTCGGTGCAAAAACAACCGGATGGTGACAGCATCGTGCTGACCGAACGTGTCGAACAGGCGATTGCGGAGTTGAGCCAAACCTTGCCGGTCGGGGTGGAAAAGCCAGGCTTTTTATTTCGCCAAGCTGATTTTATCAGTCAGTCGATTGATAACGTCGAGCAGGCGCTCCGCGATGGTGCTGTGCTGGTAGCGATTGTGTTGTTGCTGTTTTTAGCCAATGGTCGTACAACCTTGATTTCTCTGACGGCGATCCCGCTGTCCTTGCTCGCGACCTTGCTGCTGTTTCGTTATTTTGATTTGTCGATCAACACCATGACCCTCGGCGGTTTGGCCATTGCCTTAGGCGAGCTGGTCGATGACGCGGTGGTGGATGTCGAAAATGTGCTGCGTCGTCTAAAAGAAAATAGCCAACGCGCGGTACCGCTTCCGGCGCTACAGGTGATCGCCAATGCCAGTAGCGAAGTGCGCAGCGGCGTGGTCTACGCCACACTGATTGTGGTGTTGGTATTCGTACCGCTGTTTGCATTGGGAGGAATTGAAGGGCGGCTCTTTACGCCGCTTGGCATTGCTTACGTGGTCTCCATTGGGGCGTCACTGGTAGTTGCGCTGATGCTGACCCCGGTACTTTGTTACTATTTGCTGCCAAGTTTGGCGGCCAAGCAACAGCATGACAGTTGGTTGGTTCAGCACTTAAAGGCTGCCACGGAGCGGTTATTGTTATGGGCCGCCCCTAAACGTCGTGCAGTGTTTGCTGCGGCCTTTGTCTTAACCGCGGTGAGCTCTTTGTTATTAAGTCAGATCCCGCGCAGTTTCTTACCGCCCTTTAATGAAGGCACCTTGACGGTGAATGTGTTGCTGCAACCGGGCTCCTCGTTGTCGATGTCCAATCAAGTGGGGACCTTGGCCGAGCAACTGTTACTGACGGTGCCTGAAGTGAGCCAAGTGGGGCGACGCACAGGTCGAGCTGAACTGGATGAGCATGCTGAAGGCGTGCATTACACCGAGTTGGATGTCGATTTACAGCAATTGGAGCGGCCGCGGCAGCAAGTGCTGGCGGATATCCGGCAACGGTTGGCTGGGTTGCCGGCCCAAGTCAGTGTTGGTCAACCGATTTCGCATCGTCTGGATCATTTGTTAAGTGGGGTTCGCGCGCAACTGGCACTGAAAATTGTCGGTGATGATTTAACCACCTTGCGCGGGCTTGGTCAGTCGTTGCGTCAGCAGTTGGCGCAAGTGGAAGGGGTGGTTGATTTATCCATTGAAAAACAAGTGTTGATCCCGCAACAGCACATCCGTATCGATTACCAAAAGGCCGCGCTGTATGGCATCCAACCTGCGGCGTTATTAACCCAGCTGCAGCAATACAGTGATGGCCAGGTGGTGAGCCAATTAATCGATGGCAATCGTCGGTTTGATGTGGTGTTGAAATTATCCGAATCGGCGCGGACGCCTTATGCCTTGTCGCAATTGTTGCTGGAAACGCCCAAAGGTGCGGTGCCGTTGTCGCAGTTAGCCAGCGTGGTGGATGATGTCGGCCCGAACCAAATCAATCGCGAAAATAATCGGCGGCGTTTAGTGGTATCGGCGAACGTTGCAGGCCGGCCCTTGGCCAGTGTCGTCACGGATATTCGTGCCATTATGGCCAAGCAAAAGTTGCCGCAAGGCTATTTTTTAGAGCTCGATGGTCAATTCCGTGCGCAAGAACAAGCACAGCTGTTGATGAGTGGTTTAGCGATTGTTTCGTTGTTGCTGATTTTTGCCGTGCTCTATAGCCGTTATCAGTCGGTGCGGTTGACGCTGATCATTATGGCGAGTATCCCACTGGCCCTGTGCGGTGCCGCGGTGGCCTTGTATGTCAGTGGCCAACCCTTATCGGTCGCAGCGCTGGTCGGTTTTATCACCTTAACGGGCATCGCCACGCGCAATGGCATTTTGAAAGTCAGCCATTATTTGAACCTCGCTGCGCATGAGGGGATGGCGTTTGGGCAAGCCTTGATGGTGCGAGGCGCGTTAGAGCGGTTAACACCGGTACTGATGACCGCCTTGGTCGCGGCATTTGCGTTGGTGCCACTGCTGTTGTCGGCGGATGCACCGGGCAAGGAAATGCTGCATCCGGTCGCTGTGGTTATTTTTGGCGGTCTGTTTAGTGCAACGGTACTGGATACGCTAGTGACACCGTTGTTGTTTTTAGCCTTTGGTCGTGAGCCGCTGGCTCGATTGCTGGCCAGTAAGCCAGCGCAAGAATTGTATTAAGGAGAGTTTATGAACATGGTTTATCGCACGATGATTGCCACTGCAACCTTGGTTGGCATGGTGTTGAGTACTGCAGCGCAGGCGCATACGGATGAGTATCTGGACAGTGTCGGCGGCAAGCACGGTGGGCAGTTAAGGATGGCGGGGCCTTGGCATTTTGAGTTGGTGCTGGACAAAACGGCCGATGGTCAAAAGCCTGCTCCGGTCACAGTGTATTTAACCGACCATGGCGATAATGCGATTGCGACCACAGGTGCCAGCAGCAAAATCACTATTATTAGTAATAACAAGCCAGTGCAAGTGCAGCTGACGGAAAAAGCTCCGAACATGCTGGTCGGTGAAGCGGTCTACAAAGCGCAACCTGAGCTCAAGGCTGTGGTGCAGCTGACGCTGAAGGGGGAAAGCCAAAATGCCCGGTTTACGCCGTTTGCCAAGCCGGCGACGGAACAACCCAAACAGGATGAAGGGCATCATCACCATCACTAAGTATGAGCAAGGGCCACTGTGGTGGCCCTTGTATTGTCATCTTAAAACCACCGCCGCTGATGGTGGTTTTTTCTCGGCTGCAGTCGATGGCTTAGAACACAAAGTCTAAGGCGACACTGAGCAAGCCTGCATCATTGTGGTAGCTAAAGTCGTACCAACCTGGACGATCGCCTTGGTCGGAAAACTTGTTGTATTCCACTTTCAACGCGGCACTGCCACCGAGGTTATAGCGCAGGCCTAGCGTCATAATTTGATGCTCTTCCGCATCACCCACGCCAAAACCTTGCCAGTCTTTGGTCAATTTTAACTTGGCTTTGGACAGGCCAACATAAGGCTGCCATGTGTCGTGGTTATACACGGCACTGACATAATAGGTTGGGAATTTAGAACCATAACCATCGTCATACATCACATAGTTGTAGTCGAACAACAAGGTGACATATTGGAAGGTGAAACTGCCGCCTAAGCCAAAGAAATCCAAATCAAAATCGGTTAATGGCCAATCGCCCGAAATGATCGGAGAACCATCTGGATTGGTACGTCGCTCGATCACTTGATCGGTGACGCCATCGCCATTGAGGTCGATATTGTCGAAATACATCACGTCGGCCGTAGTGTTGTAATGCGTCCGAAAGTACGAGGCGCGAATATCAATCCAATCGTTGGTCGCAGTGATATTGGTGCCGAGAATTTTGCTCCAAGTCACATCGGCGGTGCCGGCAATATAGGTGCCTGCAGGCGGGAAATAATAACCGCCGCGGTTACGCCAAAAATCATGGGATTTGATATCGCGTTGGGTTTCTCGACCACCAAACACACTGGCTCCCACAGTCCAATCCTTGATATGGAAATTATGACTGTAGGTGACCCCATTAAATTGGGTGATTTCCCACCAGTACAAGTTAGCTGGTGGCCGGATCCATGGATAGGCATAGCCGACTTCCATATATTCGGAAAAATAATACATCGGCAACATACGCCGACCGGCCATCAAGGAGCCGTCTTCACCGACTTGATAGGTGACGTAAGCCCAATCGATATCAGGGGCCCATTGATCCGCGCCTTTGGCCACGAGTTGCACCTGTAGTGGCACACTGAATTTGGCCACCTGATTAGAGGTGTTATGCTACACCTCGAAAGCAATTAGGTGACATGATGAACAAAAAGACAAGACCCACATTCAGCCCTGAATTTCGTCTGGAATGCGCCCAACTGGTGCTTGACCAAGGTTACTCGGTTGCTAAAGCTGCCGCAGCGATGAATGTTGGCAAATCTACCATGGATAAATGGGTTCGGCAGTTGCGTGAAGAGCGCGCAGGCGTCACGCCCAAAGCCACACCGATGACGCCAGACCAGCTTAAAATCCGCGAATTAGAGAAGCGGATCAAGCAGATAGAGCTGGAAAAAGAAATCCTAAAAAAGGCTACTGTAGATTCAAATGGTCAAAGCAACAGTTTTACTAAAATACTGATTTGCATGA
>CAYTIQ010000048.1:1580-32802 GCA_964437935.1 uncultured Rheinheimera sp. | reverse complement strand
CTGGCCGATCACCACCTCCATAGGAGGTGGTTTTAAATTGACAATAAAAAAACGCAGCTTCGGCTGCGTTTTTTATCGATGAATGCGTACGAGAGCTAACAGCTCTGGCTCATCCCCACAATTTTTCTTGTTGGCACAGGCTATAGACAAACTCTGCGAAATCGGCCATCGCAATGGCTTGCTGCTTGGCGCTGTCATCTGTTGCAACATCTTGTAATTGTGCGGCTTTCATCTGCCAACGCATGGAAAAGTTCAAGGCTGCGGCTTTAGCATCCGCTGCTACCGACGCAGGCAAAGCATCGACCACTTGATCACAACTCAACACCCAATAACTGGATTTGTCGAGGCTATTGAGTTTCCAAATCGACAAGGTATCCGGTAAATAACGCGACTCTTCGAGGGCGACATTATCGGTCACAATGCCCATGTCAGCTAAAAATTGCGTGGCTTTTAAATACTGCTGGCGCACCCAGTCAGTTGGCGCTGTCGCCATGGCGTTAATTGGTTGAGTCATCACTACCTCTTACAGAAAAACAGCACTCTAAGCGACATTGCGCCGTGAGGCAACTATCAACTTAAATTGTCGACAATTCACTGGACAGACCTCTGAATATTTCAGCGAAGCTGTGGCATCACGGTGGCGAATTTGATAAATTCCGCCCGCCAAAAATGCCCAATCGCAGCGTGTCCACCGCTGACGCCCTACAAAAAAAATCGGAGACCAACACGTGGCTTTTTTCAATCACCCAGAATTTGACCACCATGAACAAGTCGTTTATTGCAGCGACAAAGAAACCGGCTTAAAAGCCATCATCGCGGTCCACAGCACGGCATTAGGTCCAGCCTGTGGCGGTTGCCGCATGTGGGACTACGCAGCCGATGAAGATGCATTGGTCGACGTACTGCGTTTATCCCGCGGTATGACCTACAAAAATGCGATGGCAGGCTTACCGCTTGGTGGCGGTAAAGCGGTGATCATCGGCGATGCCAAGACCATTAAATCTGAAGCGCTGTTTCGTCAATTTGGCCGCTATGTTCATTCGTTAAGCGGCCGTTATATTTCAGCCGAAGACGTCAACATCACCTGCCACGATATTTCAATTGTTGGCCAAGAGACGCCTTATGTCGCGGGTTTAGAGGGAAAAAGCGGTAATCCAGGTCCATTTACAGCACTAGGCACCTATCGCGGCATTAAAGCTGCTGCGAAGCACAAATTCGGCAGCGACGACTTAACAGGTAAAGTGGTTGCTGTACAAGGTCTTGGTAGTGTTGGATTTTATTTGTGCGAACATTTGCACAAAGACGGCGCCAAATTAATCGTCACCGACATTAACCAAGCGGCCGTACAACGCGCGGTCGAACAATTTGGTGCA
This sequence comes from uncultured Rheinheimera sp., assembly GCA_964437935.1. Classification (GTDB taxonomy): domain Bacteria; phylum Pseudomonadota; class Gammaproteobacteria; order Enterobacterales; family Alteromonadaceae; genus Pararheinheimera. Next base: position 31,429 of record CAYTIQ010000048.1, on the reverse strand, counting down.
ACGGCTGTGGGCTTAGATGATATCTACGCTGTGAATGCTGATATTTATGCACCTTGTGCTTTAGGTGCAACGGTGAATGATCAAACCATTGACCAGTTTAAAGTCAAAATTATTGCTGGTTGTGCCAATAACCAACTAAAAGAAGCCCGTCACGGCGCATTGCTGCGTGACAAAGGCATTTTGTATGCTCCAGACTACGTGATCAATGCGGGCGGTATCATCAACGTCGCCTTAGAGATCCGTCCTGAGGGTTACAACAAAGACGAATCCACCCAAAAAGTGTTGGCTATCTATGACACCTTGATTGATTTGTTTGCTCGCGCCGATGCCGAAGGCAAACCGACCAATGAAGTGGCGGATTTAATGGCGCAAGAAATTATTGCCCGCGGCGGCAAGTAATGCCTTTCGCCTACAGGTGATGGACGAGGACAGCCAGGCAATCGCCTGGCTGTTTTATTTTGCCGACACCGGGGGTGTTTTATACCAATTCGTCCACCGCGCAGTCGCTTGGTAGGTCGCGTAACTCGAAAACTCTGCGGTTAACTTAGCGAACAAATCAAAATTCGACAGATTGACGGTTAAAAAACAGCTAGCTCGGCAATTGACTGGGCGAAAGGTCGAACTCAAAGCGGCCACTGTGGTTGCTTCAAAGCCATAGGCTTTCGCTAGTTGATGTACCCGAAACGCATGGTAATCGCTGGTAACAAACACATACGATTTGGCATGGTCCAACCGCTGATCCAAGTTGTAAAACTCATGATAAGTCGTTTCACCACCGTACAAGCAATTCAGTTGCACATGCGCCGGCACTTTGCTGCGTAAGTACGTCAAATATGGCTGACAATACAAGGTTGTCATATGGATCGTCAGCGGGTCTAACCTTGCACTGGCCGCATTTGCGACTTGGTCCAAGCGGCTTTTAGCGCAATCAGGCAAACTTACTGCATCCCCGCCGCAGCCCAGTACCACAAAATCGCCATGAAAATCGGTGGGCACCTGCACTTGACTGATCTCCGAGCTGTACCAGGCACGAACTTGATTCGCCACCCAGCCATTACCAAAAGCATAAAACCAACCGACTAACAGCCACAAGCCCCATTTTTTGTATCGAATTGCCGCGATAACCAAGCCAATCAAAAACAAATTATGCGGATACAAAAAGGGTTCGATAAAATCTTTCACACGGAGTCCTTACTCATCCAGTTCACTCATCAGACCACATTCAGGTAGTCTTCAGTTAACGTCGTAAAAAATGCCAAACATGATGCAGCGGCCGCTGAACTTCGGCTAAGCTGTGGTACTATATCAAAAAAATAGCAAGCAATTGGAGTGACGCTATGATTCAGACTGTTTCAGTCATCGGTTTAGGTTATATCGGTTTACCTACAGCAGCCATGTTGGCTTCAAGAAAACTTCGCGTCCTCGGTGTCGACGTGAATCAACACGCGGTCGATACCATCAATCAAGGCAAAATTCACATCATCGAACCAGATCTCGATTCGCTGGTGCACGCGGCCGTGACCAATGGGTATTTGTCGGCGCAATTAAAGCCAACAGCCGCTGATGCATTTATGATTGCAGTCCCTACACCGTTCCATGACGATTTATCGCCCGATTTAACTTACGTCGAAGCAGCTGCCAAATCGATTGCCCCAGTGTTGGTCAAAGGCAATTTGGTCGTGTTGGAATCCACTAGCCCAGTGGGCACCACGGAAGCGATGTGTAAGTGGATTAAAGAAGTTCGGCCAGATTTGACCTTACCAACTGATTCCGCGTCTCCTGATATCCACGTCGCCTACTGCCCTGAGCGTGTTTTACCCGGCAAAGTTGTGCAAGAATTAATTTCTAATGACCGGATCATCGGCGGCTTAACTCCATCATGCTCTGAAAAAGCCAAAGAATTGTACCGTACCTTCGTGCAAGGTGAATTGTTAGAAACGGATGCTCGCACCGCCGAGATGTCAAAATTGACTGAAAACTCATTCCGTGACGTCAATATCGCCTTTGCCAATGAATTGTCTTTGATTTGTGACAAGCTCAACATCAATGTTTGGGAATTGATCCGCATGGCAAACCGCCATCCGCGCGTCAACATTCTCACGCCGGGTGCAGGTGTTGGTGGTCACTGTATTGCTGTTGACCCATGGTTTATCGTGCATTCCGCACCAGAGCAAGCACGAATCATTCGCACCGCACGCGAAGTAAACGACCATAAACCTGAGTGGGTCTTAAGTAAGATTTTGTCTGCGGTGGCCAATCACAACCTGAACAAACCCACGGTCGCCTGTTTTGGTTTAGCGTTTAAACCGGATATCGACGACCTGCGCGAATCACCAGCCTTGCATATCGTCAATAAACTGGCCGATGCTTATGATGGCAAAGTGTTGGCGGTTGAACCTAACGTGGAGTCGACCAACAAGCTTAATAACAAAGCACAATTGGTCAGCGTCGAGGATGGGATCAAAGCCGATATCATCGTGATTCTGGTTAAGCACAAAGCCTTTGCAGGCCTTAGCTTTGATGGCAAAACTGTCATCAATGTGGTTGGCTAATTGATACGCGGCCAAACGCCCAATGTAAATAAGCCAGTCTACTGACTGGCTTTTTTGTGTCTTTGAATCGCCGTACCGCAGGACTGCGCGAACTTGCCCGCCCAGCAGAACGCACCTCAGACTGTGATTATGGGCTGCTGTTTTGAGCGTGCTGGCTTGCCGCATAACGTCGGTAAGCCGGAATACCACAGGCAGCCATCACCACCACTGCAACCGCATTACCACCAAAGAAAATCCATGCGGCAACCTCGGCCGTCAGCGCATGATTTACCATCAAATAGACCGCACTGCTGGCTATCGCCACGCTTGATACCACCAAGGCTCGCCAATAATTAAAGCCCAGCGAGGTCAACCAGACTTCTGCATAAGTTTTGACTAAAGTGAGCCACAGCGTCGCCACCACAAAATAACAAATGATCGCCATCTGCGGTTGCAGTGCTTCATTGAGCAAGAAAGGATATAACCATGGATTGAGCAGCGCCAATGCGACATAAGGTAATGTCAGCAAAGGAAAGGTCAGCAGACATATACGTTTGAATTGTACTAAGCGTTGCTGGGGCTCTCGAATACTGCTAAGGCGCGATAATAACACTTGCGAAAACACCACTGGCAATAACGTCACCGGCATAAACAACACAAAAGATTTTCGAAATGCCCCAAGGGCCGCCAAGGTCGAGAACATCGACAAAAACACAAACGGAATATTGGTAAGATAAATCGCAAAAACATCATGCCACGCATAACTAATCCGTTGTTTCACCATGGTCCATGACACCTGACGGCTGTTTGTATTGGCGGCACACTGTTTAAGCTCAGGCGCAATCAGATGTAACCCATGGCATAACGGAATAAGCGATACCGCAGCAATACATGCCATCACTGTCGATGTTGATTCGAGCATACCCGCCACGACCACTACCGCCATCAAAATCATAAAGAAGGCCGACAACAACTGGCCATACAGTTCCGCTTTGAATTGCTGTGCGCCTTTGAGGTAAGCATAAATTTGCTGCGATAATGCCCACAACAAGCCCACCAGCAGCGCTAACAGATACAGCTGCAACGGCAAAGGTTCCACGGCCAATGCTTGATAAACCAGTAAAGCGACCGCCGCCAGCACGCTGACCCAAAAGGTCAATACAAAGGAGCGGACCAGCTCGCCAATATCCCGTTTTTTGGCCGTTTCGTGGATAAGAAACACATTGGCACCAAACGCCAAGGTTGGTAACCACAGGTTTGCTAACATGTAAATCAGACTAAACACGCCAAATTCATGCTCAGACAAATGCCGAGCCACCGCCAAATTTAACAACCATCGGCTACCAAAATTAAGCGCCTGCGCAACCGTATTGTTCATTAACTTCTGCGCAAAATCACCCCGCCACATGCCGTTTCTCCACGTACCACAACATTAAACTACCGTTGAGTAAGCCCCATGGGATCCACAACATACCCGACGTCATTACATGCCCTGCCAACAATGACACCAATAATAACAACCCATTTAGCGGCACCAGCGCAGCCAACATGGTGGCGGGTTGTTGCCAAAAATACTGGACTGAACTGCGAAGCACCACCGCAAACCAACACAAACACCAAGCGAAACCAGGCAGACCAAACCAGATGAATACATCCGCAGGATCAATTTCAGCCAAGGCTTTGCTGCTGTATAGATCAAGCCCGGTGGTTCCAATCCCAAACAACCGGTGCCACTCGGAAAAATGCCGTTCAGCGACCAACAGATTATCCGCCACGAACAGATCACGGCTTGATAACAACAAGCCTAACAAGCCATTTTGCTGATAGGACAACCACAGTTTATCCGGAAAGTGCGCCACAATGGTTGGCCAAAACGACACGATGCCGACCACACAGGCCAAGGCCAGTACCGCAGCGCTGGCCAACAAGGTCGTTTTGGTTTGCCAATACTGTGCACTCGCCAGCAGTGGCACCAACACAACTAACAACACAACACCGGCATTTCCCGTTTTGGTTAACATGGACGAGGAGCAAAATAACGCAAGGATAAGGACGATTGGATACCAGCGACGACGCCATAACCAGCTATAGCCCAGCCAATAGGCGGTATACACCAGCAAGAGCGCCGATACTTCATTGGTGGCTTTGAAAAAACCTTTCGTCCCTAGGTTTAAATCATCAAAAAAGTCGTTCGGCAAATACGCAGTAAAACCAAAGCCCAGCCGTCCCAGCACCATGTTTAACACAATCACACTGGCACCGACCGCCATACACCAATGCAGCGCCGTCATCGCCAATAAGCGGTCACGTCGAACTAAATCAGCAAAATAGAGAGTCGCAATCAACGGGGAAATCAACTTCAATGCCATGCTCAGATCATAACCAAAGCTGGCTGAGTTACCGGTGAGCAACAAACTATAGCTAGGGCCAAGCAAAAACAGCAGAAACAGAGCCAAGGCCACCACCAAGGACAATCGCTGATAAAGCGCCAATTGATAGCCCATCAGCACCAATAATAGCCCTTTAAATGCCACCGAAAGGCCACCACCAGGCAAGCCTTTTTGCAACAAGAAACCATTGATTGCATCCACCAGTAGATACGTGGTGCACATCAGCATAATGACGGGATCGACCGCCTTTAGCCATTTCATCGACGCACAACCACCAATGCCACAATCACCCCGAACAAGCCAGCCAATAGTCCACCGACCACGCCGATAAACAGTCCAGAGCGCGCTTTGGCGGGTTTGACTTGCACCTCCCCCACCAACACCATGGCATGGTAGGTTTGCTGACGCCACAAACTGGCTATCGCTTGCGCTTTATCCAGCAGTGCGGTTAACTCGGTGCGTTCTCCGACTGACGATGCCTTGGCGACGCTTTGTTCAAGACTGACGATCTGAGCTTCGCTTTGTTGAAGTTTTTGAGCCAATTCAAGCGCCTCTGCCTGTTGCACCACAGCTAACAACATGCGTTTCGCCTGCTCGGCGTCATCCGCTCGCACCTTTACAAAGACTAAATTGCCACGCCGTTTATGCTCAAACTGCACCCGTGGGCGCCAGTAGGTCGTCAAGCGTGCTATATCGTCGGCATTTTTTGCGCACAGGGTCGCCAATTCACAGATAGACGGCTGCGTAAATACCTGCTGCCAAAGCGAGGCGGTATCCAACATCACGGTAAACCGTGACACTTCATCGACCTCTAGCGCCCCCAGCAACAAGGTACTATTCGCCGGCATTTGACTATATAAACTAGACAGATACTGCACACGGGCGGGATTCAAACTGAAATTGGCACTGGCAAACGCTTGTGGCTGCTGCTGTTTTTGCAAGTACAGCGCAAGGACAACGCCTAAAGCCGCTGCGACCAATAACCACAGCCAGCTGCGTTTGACCACAAGCCATACTTGGTGAACGGGGTTTGCGGGATCGTGTGCGTAAGAATCATTGGTCATTTTTGTGAGAACAGCCCTTTAATACCCTTGTTGAGCAATTGCTTGCGAATACGAATAAACCATTGCATGCGGTGTTTTAGGTAATAACGTACCTTGGTTTCGACCAAGCCATAACGCATCGCAACCAGCAGTTCGCCGAACGACATCGGCTCTTGCAGCATGGTTTTACGGTAAAACGCTTGGTTTTTGAGATTGCGTTCGTTCATCAGTGGTCGATGTTTTTCAACAAACTGCGCTTGGGCGTTTAAGCGTTTTGGTGATGTGGTGATCCGACCAAGTTCATGACCGACATGCACCACATAACTGGCATCCGCCAAACGCAGTGCCGGGCCATAGGCGGCCACCATCCGCAACCACATATCGTAATCTTGAAATGCCGCCAGCGTTTCGTCAAAGCCACCTTGTGCAAGCATGCGATTGGTTCGTACCAAGGCCTGATTGGACAAGCAGTGCACATCCAGCACTTCGGGTAAGCGAACAATTTTCGACTCAGCATACAGCTGCTTACGTACCGAACCGTAATCCCAAAAATAACTGGTACAGACGCATGAATATTGATCGTCGTAGGCTGCCATCATGCTGGATAAGCGATGCGGCAGAAATTCATCGTCATCATCAATGCCAGTGACAAATTCACCGTGCGCCGCTTTGATGGCTAAATTACGGGCGGCACAAGCGCCCTGCCCGCGTTCTTGTCGAAACAGCCGGATCTGCGGATGGTCCGCATAAGTTTGATTTAACACCTGCCAGGTATCGTCACTGGAGCAATCATCGACAATCAGCAATTCAAAATTGGCATAATCTTGAGCTAACACAGACGCGATGGCTCGATGCATCATGCTACTACGGTTATAAGTTGGCATATACACGCTTATAAGCGGTAATGCATCGCCAGTCGCAAGTTCCGTCACAACAACATCCTTCTGTGCATCTCGCAGGTTAGAGTTTTCCGCGTAAATATAACCACAAGTATTCGACCAAACTCCACTGTCGACCGATCCGGCTTGGCTGGGATAATAACCGATAGGCCCATTCCAAGTTTAATTTGCACCAAAGCGCAGGAGCGCGTTGAACATTGCCGGTAAACACATCATAGGTGCCACCCACCCCCATAAAATAACAGTCGGGTAAGGACGGTTTGGCTTTTTGGATGAATTTCTCTTGTCGAGGTGAGCCCATAGCCACAGTCACAATCTTGGCGCCACTGGCTTTGACTTGGGCTATCAGTGCGTCTTCATCTTTGAAGTAGCCATCTTGAGCACCAACGACAAGCGCTCCCGCCGCTTCAAGCTTGGCTTTGGTTTGCGCCAACACCTCAGGTTTGGCGCCAATTAAAAACACCGGCACTTGTTTTGCCGCCGCACGATACATAATCGCCTCCCAGGTCTCACACCCAGGAACACGCTGCACATCTCGGCCTAACTTCTTTTTCATCACCTTGACCACACCCATGCCGTCGGCATAACGAATTTCTGCCTCGTTTAGCATGCTGCGGATGGCGGGGTCTTGCTGTGCTTTCATCACCTTTTCTGGGTTAATCGCGATGGCCGAGCCTGCAAACACGCTGCCATCCTCATGCACAATAAACTCGACCAATTGCTGCATATCCCGAAACGCCATGACATCAATGCCACCGACATTCACGATTGGGGGTTGCTGCATGAAAGTACTCCTACACCTTGGCTGAAATCGACTGATACAACTCAGTCAGGACAGATGCCACAGACGTGACCAAATAGGGTTTGGCACTGGTCTGACATCTTTGTTGCATTTGTTGGTACTCTGCGTCGCTTAAACTGAATAACTGATGAATTCGTTGCTCCAGTAAACTGACGACCGCTTGCTCATTATCCTGCGCCACTTTGTAACCATTGTCACCATCGAGCACCTGCGCCTTAGCGCCATCGGTCAGAGTCGCAATGACGGGCGTGCCGCAAGCCATCGCTTCGGTCATCACCAAGCCAAAGGATTCATTGCGGGACAAACTTAGAAAACAACGACTGTGGCGATACAACTCGGCCAACTGGGCTGGACTTTGTCCCCCTAAAAATTGCACGTTTTCTCGACCAAGGATGGCTTGCTGCACTTTGTCGCGCCACGGTCCTTCGCCCACCAACGCCACTCGCAACGAGGGTTGACGCTTGAGTAACTCAATCAGACGATCCATCCCTTTATTCTGATCCATGGTACCGACATACAGCAGATCGTAGTGTTTTTCTGAGGGGGCCAAGGCTTGTACATTGGCAAACACCGGATGAATACCTGCGGGCAACACGCTGCTTGCAATATCGGAGCGGAAAAACTTCGCTTTTAAACTATCGCTGGTAAAAATGCTGTGATTAACAAACTTCGCCGCAAACTTATAAAGACGCGATTCGGGTTTATACAGATAAATATCACTGCCGTGAAACGTGACCACAATCTGAACCTTGGGGTTTCTCAACCAACGATACGTCAAGGCCAGCCAAATCGTCGGGTAATAATAATGCACGTGAATAATGTCAAAGGTTTGCCGACTTAACACATAACGCCAAACAAACTGTAGCCACAACACCGGATACTTCAGCAGTCGATTCAATGTGCTGTCATTGTGCCATGTCATGCAAAAATAATCTGGGTGCAGTGCACTTAACGCATCCACTTGATTACGCACAAATTGCCCTTGAAATGGAGCCGAAGGCTTTGGCCCCATGTTGGTCACAATCAACAATCGCACTGATTTTCTCCTCCACGCCCACCGTGGGTATAAAGCCATCATACGCAATCTAACGCGGTACCGACAACGGCAAGCCTTGCAGAAGCCAAAGCGCAGCGACCGATTGCCTAAAGAATCAGCAAATTGAGACACTTCCGCGCTAGTTATGCAAGTATCTGACATAGTAAGCTTTTATAAAACCTCCTATAATCGGCCGATAGCACGCCCAAGAGCTCAATTGGTTATGTACGAACATATTTTGTTATTTAGCACCACCTTTATGATCACCTTGTTGGTGATCAATTTAATGATCCCGATCGCCCATAAAATCGGTCTGTTAGATAAACCTGCCGGCCGCAAACAACATGTCGGCGCCGTACCACTGATCGGTGGTATTTCGGTGTATTGTGGCGTCGCGCTCACCCTGTCGGTGTTTGGCTTGCCCCATGATACCCATTGGTATTACCTACTCTGTGGTGGCACCATTGTGGTGCTTGGAGTCTTTGACGATTTTTTTGATCTCAGCGTCAAACTGCGGTTGGTCGTTCAAGCCATCATAGCCTGCGTGATGATGTACGGCTTGAAATTGTACGTCGGTGATTTAGGGAACCTGTTTGGCCACGGTCACTTAACGCTTGGTTATTACATCGGTATTCCATTTACCGTGATTGCGGTGATCGCAGCCATCAACGCCTTTAACATGATTGATGGCATCGACGGCTTGGCCGGCAGTTTAAGTGCTGTCACCTTTATTTCTGTCACGTTAATGATGAGTGTCGGTGGCCAGCTGGATTATGCTGTGTTGCCGATGGTATTGGTGTTTGCGTTAATCCCTTATTTGCTGTTCAACCTAGATTTAGTCGGCAAAGGCAAAGGCAAAATCTTTATGGGGGATGCGGGCTCGATGCTCATTGGCCTGACCGTCATTTGGCTACTTATCATCGGCACACAAAGTGAATCGGCGAGTTTCCGCCCTGTCACTGCGCTTTGGATCATCGCCGTACCCTTGATGGATATGGTCGCGATTATGATCCGCCGCATTCGCAAAGGCCAGTCGCCCTTTATGGCCGACCGCGAGCATTTGCACCATATCTTCTTACGCTTGGGGTTGAACTCTCGCCAAGCGCTGGTGGCGATTGCCACGCTGGCCTCCATGCTAGCCACCATTGGCGTCATTGGTGAATACCTGATGGTGCCGGATGGGGTCATGTTGCTATTGTTCCTTGCGGCCTTTGTCGTGTATTCGATGACCTTGCAATACATCTGGCGTATTACCCGTTTTATTAAACGCTACAAAGCTAAACATCGTGCCAAACATCGTTAAGCTGTTAAGCTCGCGCTCGCTGATTTTGTTAGTCGAGCGTTTTTATCGGTTAGGAGCCGGCGCCATCATTACCTTTATGGTGGCGCGCTTGTTAGGCGAAGAGGCGCTCGGTACCTATGGCGTTGTGATGGTATGGCTGGCGTTTTTAGCGCCCCTGACCAACTTGGGCTTAAACAACTTGGTGCAAAAGATGGCGCACCAAGCCGCAACCCCCTTGGAAACCCAACAGTATCTTCAAACCGCGGTTTGGCTGCGCTTGCTGGCTGGATTGCTGTGTGCAGGCTTGATGATTCTGGGTTTTGTCACCTTTTATCCGCATTATTTCCAGCAAGGGCCTTGGTCCATCAGCCTGTTGTTTGTATTACAAACGTTTTTCAGCTTTATCTTGTTTGAGTACGAACAAAACGTCGCCGGTCATTTTCGCGCCGTAGCGCTTGGCAAGGTACTGATCTCAACCGTCACGCTAGCTGCCCGAATCTGGGGGTTATGGAGCTGTCTTGGCGTCGAGTTCTTATTCTTAATCGTAGGCCTGGAATTTCTTGCCACAGGTTTGATGCAATATGGCTGGTATCGCAACTACTGCAAAGCGCAACCTGCTCTACGGTTTGGTTATTTTAGCCTGACGCATGCCAAGGAAATGCTCAAGAGAGCCAGCTGGTTGTGGCTTGCGGCGGTGTTGTCGGTCATTTACCTAAAAATTGATACCGTGATGATTGAAGCCATGATGGGCGTAGCCGCCGCGGGCCAATATACTGCGGTGGCACGTATTTCCGAACTTTGGTATGTGATCCCGGTCACGCTAGCGGCACGTTATTATCCAGAAATGCTAAAAGCGCATCAGCAGAGTTGGCCTGGCTATTTGCGCGTGTTACGACGCCGTGGTTTGCTGTTTTTTGGCATGGCACTGGTGATTTCTATAGGCATGACTGCAGGCGCGTATTGGATCATGTTAGTTGCCTATGGCGAGAAATTCACAGGCTCAACCTTGGTGCTGCAAATTCACGTCTGGGCTGGTTGTTTTGTGTTTGTGCGCTCGTTGATTAGCCAGCACTTGATTTTAACCGGTAACGAGCCGCTGTCGATGCTCAGCCATGGCGTTGGCGCTTTACTTAATATCCTGTTGAATTACTTGCTGATCCCTCGATTTGGCCTTGAAGGCGCCGCTTGGGCAACGTTGATTTCTTATGCCTACGCCTCGTTTTTCTTTATCTTCTTATCCAAGACCACGCGCGCGCATTTCTTTGAAATGTTAAGAACAAAGTAACCAGCAGCCGTCGCTATCGACTCCACCGGTGGTGGTGTGACGTAAAAAAAGCCGCAACTGCGGCTTTTTTTCCAGCAAGATGCCCTTATGCCGGCACATCCCAACTGACCCAGCCAAAATACCAACTGGCCAAGATCAAACCGCCAAACACGATGCGATACCAGCCGAAGATCTCAAAACTATGGTTTGACACATAACGCACTAACGTCCGCACCGCCAGCAAGCCTGAGAAAAACGCCATCACAAAGCCGACCGCAAACAACGCCATGTCATCTAAATTTAAGAATTCACGCGCCTTGTAAAGTTTGTAGCCGGTTGCCGCCACCATGGTTGGCACAGCAAGGAAGAAGGAGAACTCGGCAGCCACTTTGCGATCTAAGCCAATAAACAAACCACCGATAATGGTCGCACCCGAGCGCGACGTGCCTGGCACCAGCGCTAACATTTGCGCCAAGCCGACTTTAATTGCATCCAGCGGAGTCATGTCATCGACATCTTTAACCCGGATCGCATGCTCGCGGCGCTCAGCCCAGATAATCAGCACACCGCCAATCACCAACATGGCTGCCACCGAAATAGGATTAAACAGATAGGTTTCAATGGTTTTTAAAAACAATAGCCCCATGACGGCGGCCGGTAAAAACGCAATCAACAGGTTCAGCACAAACTTTTGTGCTTTTTGATCGCTGACAACACCCACGGCGACACTAACAAAGCGCTGACGATACTCAAACAACACCGCTAAAATTGCCCCCAACTGCACCGCAATTTTAAAGGTCTCGCCTTTGTCCTCAAAACCGATCAGATCGCCGACGATAATCAAATGCCCGGTACTCGAGATTGGTAAAAACTCGGTCAACCCCTCCACCAAGCCCATAATCAAAGCTTGGAAAAACGCCCACAACTCCATGCGACACTCCTAAAAACAGCAAAGCCGCTATTATCAGGCGATAAGCAGCGGCCTTGCAAGGTAAAGCGTTATAGATGAACCCTTTGCCTTTAAAAATTAACATCTCCAACCGAAAGGATCATCCACCGCAACTGCCGGCTCAGTAAACCAACGCGGCCCCTGCTCGGTCATGTAAAAGTGGTCTTCCAAACGCACCCCAAACTCACCTGGCAGACAAATCATCGGTTCATTGCTAAAGCACATACCAACTTGCAATGGCGTGGTATTGCCTCGCACTAAATAAGGCCATTCGTGAATGTCCAACCCGATACCATGGCCTGTACGATGCGGTAAACCTGGCAGTTGATAATCAGGTCCTAAGCCAGCGGTTGTGAGCACGGCGCGCGCGGCATCATCAACCGCCCCACACGCCTCACCAAGTTGGGCTGCGTGAAAGGCGGCCGCTTGGGCGGCTTTTTCTAAGTCCCAAATAGCCCGCTGACGCGCAGTCGGCGTGCCAAACACATACGAACGGGTGATGTCTGAGACGTAATCATGCAAACGACAACCGGTGTCTATCAGTACCATATCGCCTTTGGCTAATACCTTGGGCGTTTTTACCCCATGCGGAAAGGCACTGTCGGGACCAAACAGCACGATACAAAAATACGAGCCGGCGCTTGCCCCGACGCGGCGGTGTGCTTCGTCAATAAAGGCTTCCACCTCTGCGGTCGAAATGCCTTCGTATAAAATCTGCGCCACCGCTTGATGCACTACCAAGGTCATGTCCATGGCTCGTTGCATAATGGCCAGCTCATTGGCGGATTTTTGCCGCCGGCATAACGCGGTCACCTGGCTACCATTGACAATCCGTCGTTGTCCTGCGCGCTGTTGTAGAGCATCGGCGATAAAAAATGCGGTGGACTCATCAAGGCCAATCACGGCATCGGATGCAACTTGCAACGCATCCAATACGTTGTAGAACAACGCATATGGACTTTCGTGTTCTTCCCAGCCATGCACCGGCCCCTCAATCACTTGGAAACTGGCCAAGGTACCAATTTCAAACACAGGTGCGAGATAATGCAGCTGACCATCTGCCGTCAGCAAAGCACCGACTAACCGTTCACTGGCATACCAACGGGTGCCGGTAAAATAAAGCAAACTCGATCCCGCATTCAGATAGAGCGCCGCCATGCCTTGCTCACGCATCAGCGCACACGCCTTGGCGATCCGTTGTTGGTAATCGGCTTTACCGATCGGCGCGATGCCGGCGGTCATCACCGATAAGGTATCAAGAACCTGTTCTGGCGTTGCACCGCCAATCTGTTTTTGGGTCAGCATGTTGAACTCTCCAATGCAAAATACCGAAAGTGCAGAATGTCTTCAGTATGGCCACTTGACCTTATGAACAAAAGTGATACTTTTTCAAAAAATCATGAATTGAATTCATCATGCAGCAATTACCGTCCCTCAAAGCTTTGCAGGCCTTTGCCGCGACCGCGCAACACCTGAGTATGAGCCAAGCCGCCCAGCAGTTATGCGTCAGCCAAAGTGCGATCAGTCATCAGATCAAATTGTTAGAACATCAGTTGGGATGTCGCTTATTTGATCGCAGCAGCCATCCGCTGCAATTAACGCAATCTGGGGATAGTTTGTACCGGGTGGTGTTGGAAAGTTTTAGTCGGATTGAATCGGTCTGTCAGCAACTGCGTACGCCGAGCAAGCAGCTGCTGCGCATCGTCGCGCAAACCTCCATTGCCGTGGAATGGCTAGCGCCCCGCTTGGCGCAGTTTAATGCCAAACATGCCGATATCGAAACCCTGTTGCATATGGAGTCGAGCCTTGCCAGCATCGACACGGCGACAGCCGATGTGATCATCGGCACCTGGCCTTGCCCACTTGGCTTTGTGTCACAACCTTTTGGTGTGGAGTGGTGGTTCCCGGTATGTCATCCACGGATGTTGCAGCAGCGGATCCGCTGGGATGCCACAGCCATTTTGCAATCGCCCTTGGTCACCTCTGAACAAGGCAGCGATTGGCAGCTGTGGTGCCAACAACATGGTGTGCAACCCCCTGCGGCCAAGCACTACCAGCAGGTGACCTTAGCGATCTTAGCGGCCAAAGCAGTGAGCCAAGGCGATGGTTTTGCCCTAAGCAATAGCTTCTTAGCCTATGACGCCGTGGCGCGTGGCGAATTGGTCGCACTGACCGAATTTAGCTACCAATTGCCTTGGGGTCAGTATCAATGCCACTACCGCCTAGAACAACACCGCCATGCCATCGGCACGCTACTGGCCTTTTTACAACACTGCTGGCAGCAAACTCGGCTGGTGCAGCGTTAGGTAGGCTGGTAGCGCAAACCGCCACGGCGGGTGGTCGGCCGCTCCACAGCTCGCAATAACAAGGATGGATCTGGCAACAACATGGTGAATTGCTGTTTGGCGCGGGTAATGGCGGTATACACCAATTCGCGTGTCAACACCGGTGAATCATGCTCGGGCAATAACAACATCGCATGCTGATATTCCGAGCCTTGGGATTTATGCACCGTCAAGGCAAACGCCGATTCAACCGCCGGCAAACGACTGGGTAAAAATAACCGAACCCCGCCTTGGCCATCGGCAAACGCCACTTTGAGCACCGGCTGACCGTTGGTATCGAGGTAGCCAATACAAAGACCAATATCGCCATTCATCAAGGCCGTACTGTAATCGTTCTCCATCACAATGACCGGACGCGCCGGATACCAATCGGCTGCGGTGGTAATATCGCCCATGCTTCGAAGGTAATGCTGCAACTGCTGATTGACCTGTTGCACACCCCACGGACCTTGCCGCACGGCACATAACAATTGCAAATGGGCTTGGCGTGCTAGCAACGGT
This sequence comes from uncultured Rheinheimera sp., assembly GCA_964437935.1. GTDB lineage: Bacteria > Pseudomonadota > Gammaproteobacteria > Enterobacterales > Alteromonadaceae > Pararheinheimera. Next base: position 16,387 of record CAYTIQ010000048.1, on the reverse strand, counting down.
AACGCCGCTTGTGCGGCGGCCTCTTCACTCAGTTGTTGCTGTTGCAATGCCAGCACATCTTTCCAAAGTTGACGCAATTGTGCACGCAGCCATGGCCATAATTCTTTGAGGTTGGAGGTGACAAACAACTGCAAATCGTCAAAGCCTGCGCCTTGCTGGGTTTGCTCGACCCACTGCGCAACAGCGCGTCGATCGCCGCGATTCACCCATGCCGCCAATTGCCCAATTCCGCTGTCTTTGGCAAACCGTCTGGATTCCCGCAACATCACCACCGTTTGCTGTAACGGGCCACCGACCGCGGCTGGCGCCGGCAAGGCTTGACCGGTTAGATCCGCCAGCACCTGTAACGTTTCATCGCTATACAGGGCGAGTTCCGCCTGATGACACAGCTCCGCCAACACAGCCCCAGCTTCGACCGAGGCTAATTGGTCTTTATCGCCTAACAAAATCAGCCGAGCATGTGCAGGCAGTGCTTGCATCACACTCGCCAGTAACTCGACATCCACCATGGACGCTTCATCAATAATCAGCACATCAACCGGCAAGGGTTGCCCTGCGTGATAAAAAAACTCCCCGTCCGCACGACGTTGCAACAAGCGATGCAGCGTCTGCGCCCGTTTTGGGATCTGCGACAGCAACTGTTGCTGCGACTCAGGCAGTTTTAACACCGCCTGTTCAATGGACTCACTGAGCCGCGCCGCCGCTTTGCCGGTGGGCGCTGCCAACGCAATGCTCAATGGATGGTGTTGATTGAGTTGACACAACACCCCAACCAAGCGCACCACCGTGGTGGTTTTGCCAGTGCCAGGGCCGCCTGTGATCACGGCAAATGCTCGGCTAGCCGCCATCGCACAGGCCTGCCGTTGCCAGTCAATCGCCGTTGGGGCACTACCAAACCAATTGTCGATGGCTTGGCGTAGCGCATCGCGATCCAGCGCGGCGTCCAATGCCACGCGGCAGGCAATTCGCTGCGCAATTAGCTGTTCCAACCGGGCAAACCGCCGCAGATACAGCCGCTGACCACGCAACACAAACGGGGCCTCTTCGCCAATTAACTGCGGATGGCGCACTAACGACGAGATAGGATCGGAAACTTGTTCATCACGAAGCCAGCGTCGAAGTTGCTCATACGCAGCGCCATAGGCTTGTTGACTGCTAGGTAACAGACTCGCCGGCGTTTGCAGGGCTGCGGCGATATCTAAACAAATGTGCCCCTGTGCCACTTGACCGCTGGCAAGTAACAGCCAAAGCGCCAGCTGCTGCTCATCCTGCTCCGACATCGCATGGGGGTATTGTGTTTGATAACTAGCCAAACAGGTGCTGACCAAATGCTTATCCAAGGCGCGGCACAAGCCCAATTTGCTCAATACATCACTGATGGCCGTACATGATGGCATCTCAAGCAACATCCGTCGCCTCCACAAACCATTGGTCTAAGCGAAGCAGCACCATTGCTGGCACCTCAATTTCAATCACTCCAGCGTTGCTACCACTGGCGCCGCGTAAAAACCAATACAAGGCTGGACCTAGCTGCGACATGGCATTGGCGACACCGCGACTTTTTAGTAGTCGATACAAAGCAAACACATACAGCACCGCCTGCACATCGTAGCGCTTAGCCAGCACGGCCTGCCGTAAAGCCTGTTCATCGTAACTGGGCAAGAAATTACTTTTAAAATCCATCACAAAATAACGCTGCTCATGACAAATCAACAAATCGATAAAGCCTTTTAACATGCCGTTTAGCTGACCTTCGGCTAATGCTGGACGGGGTTCATCCGGCCATACATGCTGGCAGATCAGTTGGTCGAGTTGACGGATATTGACACGACTCACGGGTAACCAAAATTCTAGCTCTGCCAGCGTTTGTGCCACCTGCGCTAAACTCGTCTGCAACGGCGGTAACGGGCAGCGCAGCAATTGGTCTAGCCAGGTTTGGAGCGGCAACAAGGCTGTATCGGCATCGGCAAACACCACGTCAGCCTCTAAGTCCGATTGAAACAGCAACCGACGTACCGCCTGCTGTTGCGCTTTTAATAAACCAGCGTTTAGGGCTGAATTTGGCAGTTGCTGCCACCACAGCGTGGGATCGTGAACCACGGTGGCAAAGCCGATGCTGGACGCCCACTCCAACTGTTCATGCAAAAAGGTACCAATATGCGCGCCTTTTAACAGCTGACTAGCCACATCTTGACTGTCCGCGGCAAGCTCAGGCTGTTCAAGCACCGTTTGCAATTCCAGTTGCAGCTCGCTGCGTTTGCTCTCCAACGCGTGGTCATCTGCCATCGCAAGCGCACTATAACTTGCAAACCACCAACGCGGCTGGGCTGTTGGGCCATGGGTTAAAAAACCACGAACGGCATTCAAGGCGATCGGCTGACTTGCGACATGCTGTGCACTTTCACTAAAGGTCTGTAATTCGATGACTCCTGGCTCTAACAAAGGCTGACACAACTCTGGCAGTTGCTTGGGCGCCACCACGGCCGCAGGGGTCAACAAATAGGCAAGCGCGCTTTGTTCTTTTAACGGCGCCACTTCAATTTGGCAGTAATAACAAGCGCGCGTGAGCGCGACATATAACTTGCGCAAGTCTTCGGCCAGCCGCTCGCGTTCGGCGTGTTCGACATGCGACGCGGATGGACGAAACTCAAACTGCAGCTGGCCGGCCGTATCATGCAACCGAAGTGGCGTCTGCTTGGCATCGACTTCGCGACTTAATAATAAAAATGGCAAGAACACACAGGGGTATTCCAACCCCTTGGACTTATGGATAGTCACCACACGCACCAAGGCATCGTCACTTTCCAACTGCAAGCGCGTTGCATCGGCGGATAACTCCCCTTCACCTTGCAAGTGCTCGTGCAAATAACGAATCAGCGCTCGTTCCCCATCCAATTGCCGACTGGCTTGTTGCAACAGATCCGACAGTTGCAGTAGATCGGTTAGGTAACGCTCTGCGTTGGCGTGCGCCGCCACATTGGCAACCACGGCAAAATCAAACATCAGCTGCGTTAGCATCGGTTGCACGCCTTGACGCTGCCAAATTCGCGCATAGTCGGCAAACTGTTGCTGCAATCGATCCCACTGCTGATCCGTCAACGCATCCAGGTACGCGAGGGCTTGCCCCAATGCAGGGGTGGCTAAGGCGTTACGGATCTTCGCTTGCCGTGGCTCAAGTACCGCCTCTAACCACAACGCCAATTGGCTGGCCATCGGACTTTCAAACACCGTGCCTTTGTCCGATAAATAGACACTTCGAATGCCACGGGCAAATAAACTGGCGCGAATGGCGTCCGCCTCGCGCTGATTGTTTACCAGCACCGCAATATCGCGGCTTTGCAGCGGGCGCTGCCACTGGTTATCCCGCCAAAAACCGCAACCTTGTTGAGCCGCCTCGGCTAACAGCGTGGCAATACTGGTGGCACTTTGCTCGGCGGCGATCGTCAACCAACTCGATTTAGACAATTCTTTTTCACTGTCATAGTGTTGAAAGCGCATCGCCGGTAACACCGCATCACCTAAGCGCAGTTGCTCCGACCGGCCGTGGGCGTCTACCGGCAAAAATGGCACTAAATCCTGAGCATCACGCAGCAGAAATGCGCCTCGGCCCGCGGCGCGTTGCTCGGCGTGTAAAAACAGGTGATTGACGGATTTGACCACATCGCGGGTTGAACGATAGTTGGTGCCTAACGAAAACTGAGCCGGAGATTCCAGCTTGGCTTGCAGATAGGTGTAAATATCAGCACCACGAAAGCCATAAATCGCTTGTTTCGGATCGCCAATTAAAATCAACGCGCCGTCGGTGCCGTAAATGTGCCGAAAGATCCGATACTGCAACGGATCTGTGTCTTGAAATTCATCAATCAGCGCCAGTGGAAACTGCGCTCGGATTATCCCTGCTAGCTCAGCAGACTGAGTTAATGCCTCGTCCAAGCCTGCTAGTAAATCATTAAATCCGAGTAATCGTTGCTGCTGCTTGCGTTGCTTGATGGTGGTCAATACCCAACAGGCGGCATGTTGGCGCAGCGCGGGCGCCGCATCTGGCAACGCCGCCAAGTGGGCGGGAAGCTCTAGCATCGCCGTAAAGGCCGGATGCTGTGGAACCTCCCCTTTCCAGGCCTCGGCCATGCCATCTGGCGTCAGTCGACTGACACCGGCGCCGATATCGGGCATCGTTGCGTCCTCACTTTGCTGCCAAAGACGCAACTTCTCCCACCATTTCGCCACGATATCACTACGCAGTTTATTGTTATTGGTCAATCCTAAGCGTCGCCCGTCGTCGATTAAGGCGGCGAGTTCATCGATCCATTGCGCCCATGGCGCTTTGATGGCAGCGAGTGCCAGCGCGCGTTGCTGTAACTCCGCCTGAATCAAAGAGCTAGGTGCTTGGCTTAACAGATCCTCAGCCAGCGGCACATCCTGCAGTCGCATCACGTCCTGACATAACGCCTCGGGCGAGGCAAATCGCTTGATAAAATGGGGGTAATGGCTCAACGCCATTCCATAGACAAAACTGCGCCAATAATCCTGGCAGACCTCCAGCCACAAACTCGCCTCGTCTGTTACCAAGCGCCGGCCAAATGCGGCACCACTGGCGAAGGCGTGTTCGGTTAACATCCGATTACACCAGCCATGGATGGTCGAGACGCAGGCTTCATCCATCGATTGCGCCGCTAACTGCAGACGCTCAGCACAACGCGGCCATTGCTCGTTGGTAAACTCAGTCCTTAAGTGCTGCAAAAATACATCGGCATCGTCAGTTTCTTCGGCAAAGTACCGTGCCGCTTGGCTTAAACGGGCGCGAATTCGGCTTTTGAGCTCACTGGTGGCCGCGTCGGTAAAGGTCACCACTAAAATCTCGTGTGGCAGCAAGGGGCGCGGTACTTGATGCCCTAAAATTAATCGCACGTACAAGGCGGCGATAGTAAAGGTTTTACCGGTGCCCGCACTGGCTTCGATCAACACGCGATGATCCAATGGCAACGTCAGCGGATTTAACGACATCATTCTGCAAACTCCTGCCATGAGGCATGACTCATGTGATCTAACAACGGTTGATAGAGTTGCTCTGCATAGTCGCTAAAGCCTTGCTGCCAAAATGTCTCGAAATCGGCAAAAACCCGGGCAATATAGGCGTTTCGTTGCAAAACCCCTTGGGTAAAGCCATCCCCATAAAACTGTTTCGCCAGTTTAGTACGTTGCTCATCATCTCGACTTTTGGCGGTGAGCCACTGCTGGGCAAGCTGCAACTCCAGCGGCAGCGGCTGGGTCATGCCCAGTTGCCAGTGCCGCAGATACGTCGCGGCCAGCGCTTGCGCCTGCGCTGGTGCAGGAGATCGCCATTGCCAGATGCCATCAGCCGCAATAATGGTTTGGTGCAGCTGATGCTGACACCCCGCCAGCACCAGCTGCAGCCAAGGTTGCAGCAGTGGCCGCCAGCGAAACTCTTTTTTCCGCAGCAAGGCGTCAGGAAGTAGCAACAGCTGTTGCCAACCGCCATCCGCTAGTGGCCACACGTGGCTGAGCTGAGCACGCAGCTGCAACGCACCATGGCTCGCTGTCAGCGCTAAACGCTGTGAGCTGCCCTTTGGCCTTAACCGTTGTAACTGCTGCCATTGCCAGTGCAGTTGCGGTAACAGTTCATGTTGTAACACCACGCCTTGCGGCCCTGGTGGCAATTGACCCGCTTGTTGCCAACGTGCTAACAAGCCGGCAATATCGGCAGCTTGCCCCTGTTCGGCGCATAACCACAGGTAGTCCACGGCTTGCTGACGAGCTTGCCACTGCTGCAATGCATCCAGATCGAAGTCCTCATGATCGGCAATACTTTGCTCACGCAGCTCAAAGGAGACTTGTAGACGTTGCCTGAAAAACGCGCGGCTTGGATCTTTTACAAAGTCCACGACATTGGCCAAGGTTAAGGCGCTGTCGGGTAAACGCTCAGGCAATGGCCAGTCGGAACTCGCCGTCTTTGGTGTAAAAAACGATTGCCATTCATAATGATAGCTATCTAATTGTTGCAGATAGCTTGCGCTAAATGGCTGCAATGGATGTTCAGTCGTGAGGGTCTGCAGCAAATCAGCGCCCGAGGCCAATCGCCAACCTTGCGCGAGATGTTCACGTAATTGCGCAATAAACACCGATGGCTCTAGCGGCGAATTATCAAATTTATCTCGCCCCAACCAACTGATCCGTAAGCGGTCGCGGGCCGATAATAACGCCTCTAATAACAAATACCGATCATCATCCCGACGCGAGCGATCCCCTGGGCGGTAAAACTGCGCCATCAAGTCAAAATCTTGCTTTTGTACTTGTCGTGGAAATGCACCATCGTTCATGCCCAATAAGTGCACTTGTCGAAACGGGATGGCCCGCATTGGCATCAAGGTGGCAAAGTTGACTGCGCCGGCTAAAAATCGCTGTTGCAGACTGGCGGAATCAAAGGCGTCTAACCAACCACTAGCGACAACATCCAGCGCCAGAGGCTCATCCACCGCCGCGGCTTGCACCAGATCGGCCCATTTCGTCAGCTCAACACGCAGTTGATGCAGCAGTTCACTGCCTGCCGGACTGTCATCTAAAAACCACTGTTCTAACAGCGCCAGCAGATAGTCTTGCCATGCTTTGGCGGTTTTTAACGTCGCGCTGTGCTGCCAGATCGCATCTAAATTCACCAAACAATCCGCTAATTTACCAGCAGCTTCGGCTTCAAGGCCGCGCACCTTGGCGTACCCCACATCGTGCCCCCAAACCATCGACTCACCCAGCGCATAGCCAAGTAACATGCGCCGTAACGCAAACCACATGCTGTGCTGGCCGGCCAAAGCGCCAAACCCCTGTTGCTGTTGATGTGCCTGATGCAAGCCAAGTCGCGCGCCGGCTTGTTGCAACCAATCTTTACAAAGCGCCAGCGACGATTCCGACAATTGATAACGCGCAGATACCGCTGCAACATCCAACACATCCAACAACTCACTGATCCCCAAACGCGCCGTGCGGATCGACAACAAAAAGCGCAACACGCGCAACACCGGTTGCTCGGCCACTTGCCCTTGGTCGGCAATGGTAAAGGGAATATAGCGGCTATCGTGTTTATCAAAACGGCCAAACACGGCATGAATAGCCGCGCTGTACAGGTGGATATCAGGCACCATCACCATAATGTCGCGATAGTGCAAGCTTGGGTCGGCGGCAAACTGCCCAAGCAAATCATTGTGCAGCACCTCGACCTCGCGCATCACTGAATGCGCCGTGGCAAATTGAATACTGCGACATTGCTCGTGATGTAATGCCGGCCAATGGGCCTTGGTTTCCGCCAGCGTGCGAAGCTCTAGAATATCCTGCTGCAGCTGACCGAGTATGTGATCTGTCGGTAAGGATTCAAACAAATCGATCCGTTGGCCCATAAAGAGCTGACGATGCGCCGCTGTATTATCAAACTCATCTAAGAGACGGATGTAATCGCGGCCTTGTTTCCCCCATGCGGCAAGCAACGGATGGCCAGGATTTTTGCCCTGCACACTGTCAAGTTGGGCAGGCTTTTGCTGCTGTCGTTTATGGGTGGCTTTTAACAAATCTTGGTCGGCGATGATATCGGCCCAATAATGCTGACAGGGATTGTGCACCGCCAGCAAAATTTGGGTGTAAGGCGAGATGGCCGCCAAAGCTTCCAAGGTTTGCAATGGTAACGAGCTGATGCCAAAGATGATCAACCGACGTGGCAACCCCGCAGGCCGCCTCTCTACGGTGTAACTGCGCGCCGCGTCCAGCATCCGTTGGTGCAAATCTGCCCGACTAAATTCACGATAGGATGGGCCGACATCGGCTAACAGGTCGCGCCATAACTGCGCTTGCCAAGCACTGGACTCTGGCAATGGGCTGCGCTGACCGCGGGCATCAATGAACACATCCTCACCACGGGCCCACGCCGCCAGCCAATCTGCGCGGTAGACTTGATATTGGTCAAACAAATCCGCCAGTCGTGCGGCTAATTCACTGCGTTTTTGCCCGAGCTCATCATCGGCTAAATATCGACGCAACGGCGCATACACCGCCTGTTTAGCAAGGCTTGGCAACAACCGAAATAAGCGCCATTGCAACGGGGTTTTATCCAGCGGCGAGTGCTCTGGGATCGCTTCATCGGGCAACACAGTCCGGTACAGTTGCCAAACAAAACGCCCCGGCATCTGCAAACTCAAGCCTGCCGCAATCCCCAGCCCCGTCTGATCCGAAGCCAGTGCTAGCTTTAACCACTGTGCAATACCATTACTTTGTACCAATAACGTTTCAGTCTCAAACACCGCCAATGGGTAGCGTTTTAACCACTCGACAATTAACTCACGCAACAGTTCAGCTTGGTTGGCGTGAACCACTAAAAATCCAGGATTTAATGAAAAGCCACTGGCGTGCATGTTGTTTCCTTACAAAAACGATGGCGTTAATGAGCAACGACTTGATTACGACCTGAGTCTTTTGCTTCGTACAACGCTTTATCAGCGCGGGCGATGGTCTCGCGGAGTTCTTCGTGACGTGCCGCTTGGGTCACACCGATACTGATGGTTACTTGGATCTGTGGGTATCGTTCAAACCGCAACTGCTCAACACGTTGCCGTAATCGATTGGCGATCTCCATGGCTTGATGTTGCGTGGTTTCTGGCAGCACTAACAAGAATTCTTCACCGCCACTGCGTCCCACTTGCTCTTGATGCCGCAACGATTGCTGCATGGCCTGTGCGACATAACACAACACCTCATCACCGGCATCATGGCCATAGGTGTCGTTGCACAATTTAAAATGATCGATGTCTGCAATCAATAACGACCACGGTTGCATTTGCTGGTCACAGCGCTGCTGCACCTCGCGGATATAGCTCAAAATACTGCGGCGATTCGCCACTTGCGTTAATTCATCGGTCAATGCCAAGCGTTGCAACCGTTTGTTGCGCAAGATTTGTGAGATCGCATAAAACAAGGCGATGATCGCCAATACCACAAACAACACAATTGCCGTGTATTGCCAACGTTGCGCTGCCGCCATGGTTTGCAATTGCTGCTCAGTCAGTTTTTGTTCGGCTTCTAACTCGTGATTTTTGCTTTTTTGCAAGTCGCTGTCGAATTGATACCGTAACAAGGCTTCCCGTTGCTGTTTGATTTGCGAATTGAGCTCGTCTTGCAATTGCAAGACCTGTGACAAGCGAGTAAACGCCTGCTCGTAGTTCCCTGCTTTGGCTTGTGCAAAGGCCCACGACCGATTGAGCAACAACAGGTAGCGCGGATTGGGGGACTGTTGTAGTAATTGTTCTGCTTGTTGAAACAACATCAGTGCTTGATCGATTTGGCCAAGAGCGGCGCGAGCTTCTGCCAAATACAAGGGGAACAGCGATTGATTAATCACCAAGCCTTCGTTGTTGCGGGCGCGTTCATCCAAACGTTGTTGTACACTGCTCGCCAACTCGATGGTATCGGCGTATTTCCCTTCCAAATTGGCGATCCACATCAAATCGATATCGGTGGAGATCACATACTGCTCTTCGCCCAAATCCACTAACATTTGCCGGACACGGTGAAATAATCGTCGGGCTTCCGGCGTTTGGCCAAGGTCGGCAAAGACAAAGGCTTTTTGTTGCAACAACGTCAATAGACGCGATTTATCATCGGGGGAGACAAATTCTTTTTCGCTTTGCTCTAAATATTCCAGCGCTTTGTCATATTCGCCCATCCGCCGGTACGCGGTCGCGATGGACTCTAGCGAATAGCCAATGCCTGCCCGTTGTTGCAACTGTTTGAACAAATCATAGGCTTGAAACAATTGCACCAAGGCATCGGCATGTTGCCCACGCAGTGAACTTGCTTCGGCGGCAAACAAGGCAATACTGGCACGAGCCAGTTGATCCTCGCTTTTTGCCGCAAGCGCACTGGCCTGACGGATATCTTCATCTTGCTCGGCAAGTTGCCCTAAGCTGGCGTGATAATAGGCTCGGCATTGATAAAAATAGGCCAAGTTTAAAAAGTCGGTGCGTAGTGCTTCGTCTTGGATGTAACGGTTGGCAAAGGCAATGCCTTGAGCGGGAGCCTTATCAAAACGCCATTGGCATGCTTCACGCTCTAAGCGCAGTTGCCGTTTGGCATCATTGGCAGGAAGTTCTGCTTGCAGCTGGCTAATATAGTCCATGGCCGCCTTGGTATCGGACAAAAATACCTCGCCGCGGTCAAGGGCCGCCACCAGCTGATCAAACCGTTCAGCCGTGGCCATGCTGGGGAATGAGCATCCCCAGCCTAACACCAACACCAGCCAGCGAACCGACGTATGCATGCAGACCCCTTGCCTGAGCAATTATTTGGAGGCGTATCCTTGCGGATTCTGCCGTTGCCAATTCCAACTATCGCGAACCATGTCGGCTAAGCCTAGCTGTGCAGACCACCCTAATAAGGTTCGAGCTTTGCTTGGGTTCGCGTAACACAAGGCCACATCACCCGGACGACGTGGCGCAATTTGGTATGGCACTGCGACACCATTTTCTTGTTCGAACGCCTTCACCATGTCCAACACACTGTAGCCTTGGCCTGTCCCTAAATTAATAGCCTCAACGCCGGTGTGCTGCTGTAAATATTGCAAGGCTTTTAAGTGGCCCCGTGCTAAATCGACCACATGGATATAGTCACGAACGCCAGTACCATCATGCGTTGGGTAATCATTGCCAAATACCGATAATTGCGCTCGCTTCCCCACAGCCACCTGACTAATAAACGGCATTAAATTGTTAGGGATACCGTTTGGATCTTCACCAATCAAGCCAGATGGATGGGCACCCACTGGATTGAAATACCGTAACAAGGCCACACTCCAGCTCGGGTCTGACGCTGCTAAATCTTGCAAAATGTGCTCAATCATCAACTTGCTTTGGCCATACGGATTGGTGGCCGAACGCGGAGCGGTTTCAGGAATTGGTACTTCGGCGGCTGCGCCGTACACGGTCGCCGACGAACTAAACACCAGCCGTTTGCAGCCCGCCTCTGCCATCACACGGCACAAGGTCACTGTCCCAGCAACGTTATAATCGTAGTATTTCAGTGGCAACTCAGTGGACTCGCCCACGGCTTTTAAACCGGCAAAATGCACCACAGCGCTGATGTCATACTCGGCAAACACACGACGTAGCGCCACCTCATCGCGAATATCCGTTTGGATCAACGGTACCGTTTGGCCAGTAATTTTGGCCACCCGCAACAACGATTCAGCGGATGAATTGCATAAATTATCCAGCGCCAACACGTTATAACCCGCTTCCTGCAACACAATCGCGGTATGGCTAGCAATGTAACCTGCGCCGCCTGTCAGTAATACGTACGACATCCCAACTCCTTAGGGTAATACTTTTTTAAACGGTTTGACGGTGCTTTGTTGATAGACACCATGTTCGATAAATGGATCTTGAGCTGCCCAGGCTTGGGCGGCTGCTAACGACTCAAATTCCGCCACCACCAAGGAGCCGGTAAATCCCGCCTCCCCTGGCTCATTGCTATCGATAGCCGGTAATGGCCCGGCGAGCACTAAACGATTTTCTGCTGCCAGTTGCTGCAAACGCGCTAAATGCGCCGGTCTGTGCGCTAAGCGTTGAGCCAATGAATTGGGGACATCTTGAGAATAAATCATGTAAATCATAATGATGAGGCCTTGGTTGATATAACTGCAAGATAACAGATAGAAAGAGCCTTTTCCAAGCCAAGCAGGCAGGTGCTGACCGTGAAAAAGCAAAAAGCCGCCCAATGGCGGCTTTTTCAAACAATGACTGTTTAGGCTGCAACAGCCAGCGTGGCTTTGCGCTCGTTATACAAATCGACTAACGCTTGCATTTGCTCATTGTCATAAGGCACCAAATTGCTCAGGATCATGCGTTTTTCACCCGTGCCAATGACTTGACCTTGGTGTAAAAACTCAAAACGCAACACCACATTGCCGCGTTTACCGTCAATGTGAAGCTCGCTGGCCGACAAACGGAGCTCTGGGCAGGTGGATGGAAATTCAAAAAACTCCAGCGCCATACTTTGGTAAATCACCAAGGGACGTTGCGGATTGATCATCACCTGGTGTTGTTGCATCAGCGGTTGCAGGATATGAGGAAAATTCTGGCCAGAAAAGCGCACGTAGTCACAAATCAGCTGATCCACAAACTGACAATCGGCATGTTTGTCGCCTTGGCTAGTCAGTGTTAAGTAACTTTTGCCACTGTCATCGACCAAACTCACCGCATCTCCCTCGTGCTGGATATGCAGAGCAACGCTATCCCCGACCATGCCTTCAAAGCGGCAAGTTAAATGACGACGAAGGCCAAATTTGCTGAGCAACGTTGCAAACAACAAATCGCCAGGCACGCAAAAACGTTTGCTGCCTGCATCATGGATCGGGTTGAAGTCTTCGGCAATTTGCTTAGCAAATCGGCTCGCCTGCTCGGCACTGAACAATAAGGTCTGTTGCGACAAGTCAACAAATTGAGCAATCAACATCTAACTTTCCTGCATCAATATAAAGGCGCAGTGTACCCGATGCGTCCATCAGAAATGGTTTTACCAGTCATTAACTCACTAATGACAGTGGACTGCGCCGCCTACAGACGAATATATCACGGCCAGCCAATTGTTTAGCTTGCTGTTTTGCACTGGCCGCCAAAGACGCCACATCATGGTGACAACTACAGCGTTGTACGTCGGGTGTTGCCACCCCAATCGATAGCGTCATCAATGGAAAAAAACAGGGTTCGCCAGTGCGGCTTAACGTGTGGATCCCACCGTCACGACGCTGCGGTTCATCGTATAAAGCGCTCACACGTTGGTTAAACTGTTGCTGCACGTTCTTCAAACTTGCTTGCCAAGTATCATCGCAAAATAACATCACAAAATCATCGCCACCAATGTGCGCCAGAAAACGATTGGGTAAACGCGATTCCACTTGCAGCAAACTCGCCAGCAATTGGATCACATGATCACCTCGGCTATAGCCATAAAAATCGTTAAAGGCTTTAAAATGGTCCAAATCGAGATAGGCAATATGGAAAGAACAAACATTGGCCAGCATCCGATCAATTTCGCGATGCAAGGGAACATTGCCAGGCAACAGTGTCAATGGGTTTGCGTAACGCGCATGCATCAATTTCGCCGCGGTTTGATGCTCTAGCACCTGTTGCAAGGCCAAAATCCCTGCATAATGGTCGTCGGCTGTTACCACGCAAAAGCCTTGCTCTTGACCAGAAGCTGCACTGGGCCAACGCGCTGGGATCTCGTCAATCGGACATTCCGCAGCAAGTTGTAAAAATTGGCGCTGCATCAATTGGCTGACATGTTTGTTGTCATACAAGGCTCGGCCAAACGCGCCGGCGTAAATCTGCTGCAGCGCAGCGCGCGTCACCACCCCAACGCACCGAGTGTCCTGAACCACGGCAAAACAACCGATGGTCGGATGTTCTGCAAAAAGACGCCACACTTCGCGCACCTTTTGATCCGCACGCACAATCGGCGCCGTTGTCATCAATTCCATCGCCGTCCAATGATCCGTTATGTCCACGGCAGCCGTCAGCAACGCGGATTGTTGCAACAACAGACTGTGTGGGCGCGCCAGCAGGTATCCTTGCGCAAAATCAGCACCTAGCTCGCGACACACTAAATATTCCGCTTGCGTCTCAATACCTTCGGCAACGACGCGAGCCCCCGTTGTTTTCGCCAGCTCGATAATGGTTCGCACAAAGGCTTTTTTGGTCGCATCCTGCTCCAACTGACTGATAAAATAACGGTCAATTTTGATGATATCTGGCTTGAGTTCCTACCACAGTTTAAGACCAGAAAAGCCGCTTCCCAAATCATCAATGGCAATTTGAAACCCCAACTCTCGATAATGCTGCACGGCTTTTAACAGCAAATCGGAGTCATCCACTTGATATTGTTCCGATAACTCGATCACAACATTAGACGGATCTAAGCCATATGTTTCCAATAAGGCGAGGGTCAAACCACTCGGATGATCTGCTTGTAACAGCAGTAGCGGATTGACATTCAAAAACAACAAGCTGCTGCCTTGTTGTCGCGTGAATTCACGGATACTGATTTCCCGGCACAACATCTCCAGCGACTCCAGAGCATGGCACTGATAGGCGCTTTCAAATAATTTCAGCGGCGAATGCAGCGGTGAGTCCGATGGCCCGCGGATCAGTGCTTCAAAGCCAATGATTTGCTGGGTTTGCATCGAGACGATGGGTTGATACAACGGTTGCAACAGCTTGTGCTGAACAATACGTTGCAACTCTTGGCAAAAGTTAGTCATTACTTGTTATTCATCGAGAGGCTATAGCCAGCATGCTAAGCGTGTTATATGACATCGGTATGACAACCATTTACAGCGCAATAACATAAGATCCTGATTTACCTAGGAAATAATCTCGAAGAAAATAATACTGTATATTTAATCAGTATTTGCTTGCAAAACATACAAAGCTTGATTACTGTATACACATACACTGTATATGTAACCAGTATTAAGGTGAATCATGCAAGCTACGTCCATTACCACGACCGTTCAGGCCTTTCATCATCGTCGCCGTCACACCACGCTGAATAAACCGTTTTCAGAGCAACGTCACGGGCATGGGTTAACGGATTTATTGCTGAGCTTGGAGCGCGAATTGGTTCGGACCGAGCATCAACCAGGCTGGGTGTTAGTCGTTGGCTCACCTGTACCGCTGACCAAACAAGCTCTTGAAAAGATGGGGTTGGCTGCGCATCGAATTTTGGTGTTGCCTGCGCAAAAACTGGCCAACGTC
>CAYTIQ010000048.1:0-1570 GCA_964437935.1 uncultured Rheinheimera sp. | reverse complement strand
GATCGCACCATTCGCGACGCACTGACCTGCAGCACCTGCCAAGCAGTGTTGACCTTTGTCGATGAAGAAGCGCAATTGTCTGACTACGATTACTTAGCAACTAAGTATCAAACACGCTGGGTCAATCACACAGAGCAACGGCAACTCGCACATTAATCGATATCGCCCCCCCATGCGCTCAGATACAAAGACTTTTGCTGTATAAAACGCTACTATGCCGACGCTAAAAAATGTCTAGGCTTATGGTTGCTAACAGCTGCTAAAGCCGTTTTGAATGAGGAAACATGGATATGCGCTGTTTTTGTGGTTCACGCCGTGCATTAAGTGACTGCTGCCAAGGAGTGTTAGCGGATCAATCCGCCACAACCCCGGAACAATTGATGCGCTCAAGGTTCAGTGCCTATTGTTTAAAGGATATCGACTATCTGGTGGCGACCTGGCATCCAAGCCAGCGTGGCAATAACAGTCACGCCGATATCGCTGCGTTTGCCACTAGCGCACATTTTATCAAGCTGCAGGTAAAACACTGCTCAGAGCAAACCCCAACATTGTTTAAACTCGCGTCCGACGGGATAGCAAAAAATAATAAAGTCGGTTTTGTCGAATTTATCGCGTGTTTTATACAAGATGAAAAACTGCAGCAACTGCACGAGATCTCACGGTTTGTGCAACAACAAGGCAACTGGTATTACCTTGATGGCGAGCTTTTGCCATTGACGGTGCAGAAAATCGGTCGCAATGATCTCTGCCCTTGCCAAAGTGGCAAAAAATTTAAGCACTGCTTGCCTCATCTCGCCGCACATTAATGCTTTTAGTGTGGGGTCTTAATGTCGTGCAAAGCTAGCTGCGGTATCAACGTCAATACGACAACCTGATATCGCGAATTTTGACCAGAGCCGACAGATACAACCATAAACCCACACGGCGTTACGCAGCAAGCTCCGGCTCAGCTGGCGGATTAAGCTGCTCAAGCACATCAAATAACAGGGTTGGATCAGGCGTTTGCTTTGCCGACATCGACTGTTGCAGGTGGCGGATGGTATGAAGTTCCAAATTATCAGCAACATCTGCCGAAATCTTCTGCGCATCATGTCGGATCACGGTTGGAACAGGTTGTAATAATGTTTGCAATCGTAGACTTGTGAGCCCTCCTTCCAAAAACGCCTGCTGTTGGGCTGATAACAAGTCAAGGTCTTGAACTTGGCAGCCTGGGTCTCGCTCTAAACGGCATCCCAGCTGCTGCGCTAAGGTCGGCTGTGGACTCGCACTGGACGTCTCTTCAAAACAAAAGGCCGCTTGCTCTCGCACATCTGGTGATAGCATCGCTAAATGTAATGCAAAATCAGCCCAATACTGATGTTGCAACGCAAGGTTTAAACGGCCGTTTAATTGCCACTCATTGATGATCATAGTTAGCATTCTTGGTACGAATTGCTGACTTTATCGGCAGTTGAACAAAACACTTTAGATTTTTGCTTTACAGCGTAGGAAAATTTGTTAAGATGCCGGCCACGTGGAGGGGTTCCCGAGCGGCCAAAGGGATCAGACTGTAAATCTGACGGCACTGCCT
>CAYTIQ010000047.1:0-33294 GCA_964437935.1 uncultured Rheinheimera sp. | reverse complement strand
CAACGACCTACGGATTAACAGTCCGCCGCTCTAACCGGCTGAGCTACTGAGGAACGATAGTGAAGGTGATGTGGCTCCCCAGGTTGGACTCGAACCAACGACCTACGGATTAACAGTCCGCCGCTCTAACCGGCTGAGCTACTGAGGAACGATAGTGAAGGTGATGTGGCTCCCCAGGTTGGACTCGAACCAACGACCTACGGATTAACAGTCCGCCGCTCTAACCGGCTGAGCTACTGAGGAACTGTCTCGCAACGGGGGGCAATACTAATGCTGGTGTTGCACGCTGTCAACACTTTGCACTGTCGAAAATCACGCTTCTGATTCACTTGCTGATTGTTTGCGCAAATTGCTGACAAGTTCGACACTTTCGTTCTGCAAGCAGGGTTGCCGTTGTTCTGGATGGATGCAGCTTGCCCTTGGAGTTGTGCACATGTTCTGTAAGCCAGCAACGGCGTGGCTTAGCGAAAGTTGTGCACAGAAACTGTGGATAACTCTGTGCAAGACTCGTGGTATGCCTGTGCAACCTCAGGAATCTCAAGGCCTGCAGCGAGATCAAGACATTTTGAGTAAAAATTAATTCTTTAAAAATCAATTAGATAGACTTCCTCTTTTCGACGCTGGCCCGCGTAACCGAACGAAAATTGGTTAGATGTTCGCCAGATGTCAATTGTGAACTATTTTTGCAGCAGTCTGCTTTGTAATGGACTCATTTTCGGTATTTTTATGCTTGGCTCAAGCCAGTGTACTGACCGGTTTCAGCCGTTTATCAAAGGAAGACATTAGTCAGTCGTCGGTTTTTTGTCGTAAAAGATAGAGCTCCTGTTGGCTTTTCTCTACAATGCAGACTCCTCAGTTCGACCAAGTGATGGTTGCAAGTTGCAAAAAATAGATATGACCCAAGGTGACATTCGCGACATGCTAAAGCGAATGACCATTCCAATGTTGTTCGGCATGATCACCTTAATGTCGTTTAATTTAGTCGATACCTTTTTTATCAGTATGCTCGGCACACACGAGTTGGCCGCGGTGAGTTTTACATTTCCGGTGACCTTTACTGTTATAAGCTTGGCCATTGGCCTTGGGATCGGCACATCAGCGGTGATCGCTAAGGCCTATGGCAGCGGCAATCATCAAGCCGCCAAAGCAGATGGCCTCGCGGCATTATGGTTGTCGGCTTATTTAGTCGCAGCGTTATCCTTGGTCGGTTTTTTATTGATTGACCCGATGTTTCGCCTACTTGGCGCCGATGATAGTACCTTGCCTTTCATTCATCAGTACATGAATTGGTGGTTTGGTGGGGCTGTGTTGTTAATCACGCCAATGATTGGTAACTCTATATTGCGTGCTGCAGGCGATACCAAAACGCCCAGCATCATGATGGCCAGCAGTGGTGTAATCAATGCCATCTTGGATCCGATCTTAATCTTTGGCTGGGGGCCAATCCCCGCGATGGGCGTGGAAGGGGCATCGATTGCCAGTGTCATCTCATGGGCTGTTAGCTTTAGTTTGATTCTTTATCTGATTGTGTTTAAACGCCAACTGGTGAACCGCGGCATCCAGCCTTGGTCAGAGTTTAAAGTCATCAGTCGACGCATTTTGCATATCGGGTTGCCTGCCGCAGGTGCCAATATGCTGACACCACTTGCGACAGCGATTTTAACGGCGATTATGGCGCGTTACGGCGCGCATGCGGTCGCGGCCTTTGGGGTCGGTGCCCGTATTGAAAGTATTGCCTCGCTGGTGATCCTTGCGATGTCGATGACCTTGCCGCCTTTTGTTAGCCAAAATTTGGGGGCAGGGCAGCTAGATCGGGTTCATGCCGGCTATCGGATCTGTATTGATTTTATCTTCAAGTGGCAGCTGGCCGTCTATGTCGTACTGGCAAGTACCGCGCCTTGGATTGCCCACGTGTTTGCCACGGACCCTGAGGTCGAGCGCTTGATTTGCTGGTTTATCTGGATATTGCCGCTTGGTTATGCGTTGCAAGGCACGGTGATTTTAACCAACTCCAGTTTTAATGCGTTGCACCTACCGATGAATGCGCTAAAGCTCTCCGTCATTCGCTTATTCGTATTTTATGTGCCATTTGGCTTTGTCGGAGGACAGCTGTTTGGCATTGTTGGCGTGTACGGCGGATGTTTATTAGCCAATGTGCTAAACGCGGCTATTGCATGGCGCTGGTTTCACATCACCATCAACAGGTTGAAAATCGATCAAATTAACGCGTTACCAACCAGCAACACGCAGGATGCTGTCCATGTCAAAACCCTTTGAATTAGTGTGCAGTTATCAACCCGCAGGGGACCAACCCACCGCTATCGCTCAACTGGTCGACGGGCTTGAGTCTGGTTTAGCCCATCAAACGTTGTTAGGGGTGACAGGCTCGGGCAAGACGTTCACCATGGCAAATGTGATTGCGAAGGTCAATCGACCGACGCTGATCATGGCGCATAACAAAACCTTAGCCGCACAACTGTATGGCGAAATGAAGGAGTTCTTCCCGCACAACTCGGTGGAGTATTTTGTTTCGTATTACGATTATTACCAGCCTGAGGCTTATGTGCCGGCCAGTGATACTTTTATTGAAAAAGATGCGTCGATTAATGAACATATCGAGCAAATGCGCTTGTCGGCCACCAAAGCCTTGATGGAGCGACGTGACGTGGTGATCATTGCGTCGGTGTCGGCTATTTATGGTTTGGGTGATCCCGAATCCTACATGAAGATGTTGTTGCATCTGCGAGTCGGTGACACGGTGGATCAGCGCTTTATTTTAAGGCGTCTGGCAGAATTACAATATCAACGCAACGACATGGCGTTTGAACGAGCGACGTATCGGGTGCGTGGCGATGTCATTGACATCCATCCCGCGGAGTCGGATGAATTAGCGGTCCGCCTTGAGTTATTTGATGAAGAAATTGAACGCATCAGCCTGTTTGACCCACTGACCGGCGCCATCGAACGCTCGGTGGCACGTTTTACCATTTATCCAAAAACCCACTATGTGACGCCCCGTGAGACGATATTAGACGCCGTGGATCGGATCAAGCTGGAATTAGCGCAGCGTCGTCAGCAATTTTTATCTGAAAATAAGTTAATTGAAGAACAACGAATCGCGCAGCGAACCTTGTTTGACTTAGAAATGATGGTCGAACTTGGCTATTGTTCCGGTATCGAAAACTACTCGCGTTACCTGTCGGGCCGTGCCGAAGGGGAACCGCCGCCAACCTTGTTGGATTATTTTCCTGCCGATGGCTTGATGTTTATCGATGAGTCGCATGTCACCATTGGCCAAATTGGGGCGATGTTTAGAGGCGACCGCTCGCGCAAAGAAAACTTGGTCAATTATGGGTTTCGATTGCCGTCGGCCTTGGACAACCGCCCACTGAAATTTGAAGAATTTGAAGCCATAGCCCCGCAACGTATTTATGTGTCGGCAACGCCTGCTGCTTATGAATTAGAAAAGTCGGGTACGGATATTGCCGAACAAGTGGTGCGGCCTACCGGCTTGGTCGACCCAACCATTGAGATCCGGCCAATTGCCTCCCAAGTGGATGACTTGTTGTCGGAAGC
Organism: uncultured Rheinheimera sp.; assembly: GCA_964437935.1. GTDB lineage: Bacteria > Pseudomonadota > Gammaproteobacteria > Enterobacterales > Alteromonadaceae > Pararheinheimera. Next base: position 29,718 of record CAYTIQ010000047.1, on the reverse strand, counting down.
TTTGCGTTGTGCCAGTGCAGGTGAGCGGGTGCTGGTGACGACATTAACCAAAAAAATGGCCGAAGATTTAACCGATTATCTCGCCAATCATGGCGTGCGGGTGCGTTATTTGCACTCGGACATTGATACGGTGGAACGCGTTGAAATCATCCGTGACTTGCGTCTGGGTGTGTTTGACGTGCTTGTGGGGATTAACTTGTTACGTGAAGGCTTGGATATTCCTGAGGTATCGCTGGTGGCCATTTTAGATGCCGACAAAGAAGGCTTCTTACGCTCTGACCGGTCATTGATCCAAACCATTGGCCGCGCGGCGCGAAATGTTCATGGCAAGGCGATTTTGTATGCGGATAGCATCACAGGGTCGATGCAACGTGCGATCAACGAGACCGAACGTCGCCGTGTGAAGCAACAGGCGTTTAATACCGCCAATGGCATTGTTCCGACACAAATTAAGAAAAAAATTGCCGATGTGATGGATTTAGGCCAAGAGCAGAAAGACACCTCTGGCCGGAAAGTGGCGGAGCAATCTGCACGCTACACGCCAAGGACGCCGCAACAACTGCAGGCGGAGATCAAAAAACTCGAAACGCAAATGCTGCAGCATGCGAAAAACTTGGAGTTTGAACAAGCCGCGGTGCTACGCGATCAGGTGCAACAACTCAAAGCGCAGTTGCTTGAACTGTAAGAATGACGACAAAACCAGCAATCACGCGGCGGCGGTCGTCAATTGACCTCGTCTGGTCTGCAGTGCTTGCTCGGTTGATGGTAAACTACCGCCTTCATCTGTGATTCAGCCTTGCCCGTTAGGGTGAGGCAAGGTGTTCGTAAAAAAGGTAGTTTGTATGAAGTTGTTCCGTCCATTTTTGACCTGGGCCACCGTCCTTGTCGCGACCCATGTCCACGCCGGTTATCAATATCAAGCGGATGTGGATTACACCAAAGTCAACGCCGCAGATACAGACGTCCATGCCACGTCTATGCAATTGCATTGGTTTGTCGACCCGTTACTGCACGGTGACGAGGAACCTTGGGCTGAAGCGGCATTTTTACAACGCAGTCGCAATTTCAGTGTTGCGCTGGACCATAATTCGTTGCAGTTGGACGGTCGTCCTTCCGATGCCAATAGTTGGTCGTTAGGCACTGAATACATGAGCCAAGGCCATAATGTTTATGCCGCGGGCACTATCAGCATGTTAAATGGCGATAACTCTCTCGCCGGTCAGGCCGCGGTAGGTTATTTCCTGGCGAAAAACTGGTTGGTGAAAGCCGATGTTTATCATCACAACATGACCGGTCAAACCGCTCAAACCGATTATGGTGTCAGCACCAAGCTGATAGTCCCGGTGTTGGGTGGGGATTATGTGGTGTTGAATGCGGCTATCGCGAACTTTGAACAAGGTGCCGCCCACAACCTAAGTGCCGATTATTACATGCGGCCATGGTGGTCTGTCGGTGTCGCGTTACGTGAGGCCGCGCCAGGGTGGCAGCAACTGGGGGATGCCACCGAGATCCGCAGCGAGTACTATCTGTGGAATCGCGTAGCGTTACGCGGCGCTTTTGCCCGTGTTGATGTGGGGAACGAAACCGACAATCAATACAGCGTCGGTGCTAGCCTGCGGTTCTAAGCCCTTCATTATCAACAAAGCCCTGAGTTCTCGCTCAGGGCTTTTTTTATCGACTGTAGGTCCATAACTTCAGTTGCTGCTGCAATTCATGTGCAAGTTGCGTCAGGTGATTACTGGCACTGGCGGTAGCGCTGGCCGCTTGAGCCGTATTCGCCGCGACTTTCTGCACTTGATCTGCTGATGACAAAATATCGCTGCCGGCTTGTTGCTGAAGTTGAATTTCCTGTTGGATCTGCACGACGGCACCTACCACGCCAACCGCTTCCTGTTGGATTGCTGTCATGGAGTCGGCGGCTTTGTGGGCTAATAGGCTGCTGTTCTGGCTCAGTTCTAGCACATGTTGCATGCCCGAATTGGCGTTGTGTGCAGTGCTTTGCACTTGGTGAATCAACTGATTAATTTGGGTGGTGGCTTGGGATGTTTTCGCGGCAAGCGCACGTACTTCATCGGCTACAACGGCAAAGCCTCGTCCAGATTCCCCAGCACGAGCGGCCTCAATCGCGGCGTTTAGCGCCAGCAGATTGGTTTGGTCAGCAACGGAACCTATCAGTTGCACCACTTGATTGATGGCTTGCGTTTGTCCATCCAACGTATGGATGATGCTGGCGGCTGAATTCACCTTATCAGCGATCGCCAACAAGGCGTGACTGGCTTGTTGTACCACGCCTGCGCCTTGCGCGGATAAATCGCCACTGTGATTGGATAATTCGGCGGCATGTTGGCTTCGTCCTGCCAATTGCTGTAAGTGGTGATTGCTGTGTTGCAAGGTTTGATGGATATGGTCTGACGATTGCTGCGCATGCGCGGCATTTTCAACCAAGACATCGGCTTGTTGGTGCAGCGCATGACTGGCGCTGCTAACCTGGCAACTGTCTTGATACACCAAACGCAACAACGCATTGATTTGGTCTAACAACTGATTCATGGCGCTCGCCATCGCGCCAAACTCATCATTTTTTTGCACCGGAACGCGCAGTGTTAAATCTTGAGTGGAGGCAATTTGCTGTAAGGTGTGTTGCACCTTGTCTAGGGGGTGTTGGATGGAACGTTGCAACCGTAAACTGATCCAAGTGACCGCGACAAAGGCTAATAAAAACAAGCTTGCCAAGCCGATGGTATTGCGACTGACCAAGGTTTTTGCTTGCTGTTCGGATTGTTGCACGGTTTGATTCGCGAGCGTGACAACACGTTCAATCGCTTGCCGATGTCGAAGGTAACTTTCACTCAATCGGTCGATATTTTGCAGCACTTGTTGCTGATCTGCAGCAATTTGATAAAACTCACGGGCGGCATCATCCGCCTGCTGCAGTGCTTGTTTGGTCGTGTTGCTAATGTCCTGCTGTTGCCAGAATTCTCGCCGTTGCAGGTATTCCTGCTGCAGTCGAGAAAGCTTGGTCAGCAAGGCGTTGCGATCAGCATCAGGACGGGTCATTTCTAACACCGCCAGATAGCTTTCAATGATATAGACTGGTGGGGGCAAGATATCGGCGATCAAATCTTTGCCTTGCACGACGTTGTGATACAAGGGGCCATTGACTTTTAGTTCAGACAGGGTGTTAAACGCGCCAATTCCTAGCACGACAAAACTACTGATAAAAACAGCCAATAAACTATAAAAGCGTTGACGGACATTCAGATGCATAGAAAACCTTACACAATTAGCCTTATGATAAAACCATAGTCGTTTTGAAAAAACTTGCGTTCTTTTGGGAACTAATCCACCTGAGCATTCTTCATCAGTGACAAGAACCTGCCACAGCGTTGGCTCTGTTAGGGCGTCTTGGGTCGCATGGGCCTGTGGTTCGGCCAGAGAACGCTTGACACAGCTGTGTTCGCTCGTCAGATTGTTGGTTTTTTTGCGGGTTTCTCATGAAAGCATTCGTTTTAGCCACCGCCTTGTTTATTCCTGTTTCTCTATACGCCGCTGACACCTTGCCACCTTTACTGCCGTGGGATGGCCAGAGTGTGTCCTTGATCCAACGCGACGGAGCTTGGGTGACGCCCGCCGAGATGACGGATCTGACCCAATCTCCTAATTATGATGACACCGTGGCCTTTTTACAGCGACTGGTCAGTGCCAGTCCGATGTTAGCCATGGAATCTTTAGGTAAAAGTCCACAGGGGCGTGATATTTGGTTGGTGAAAGCCAGCAAGACGCCCGCGCATATTGGTCAACATGGTCGGCCCGTCGTACTCATCCAAGCGGGCATTCATAGCGGTGAAATTGATGGCAAAGATGCCGGCCTGATGTTGCTGCGTGATATCACCCAAGGGGGCAAAGCAGAGTTGTTAGACCATGTTGATGTGCTGTTTGTACCGATGTTGTCGGTGGATGCGCATGAACGACGCAGCCCCCACAGTCGGATGAATCAACGTGGGCCTGAGATCCAAGGCTGGCGCAATACCAGCCAAAACCTGAACATCAACCGTGATTATGGCAAGTTAGACACTCCTGAACTGCGCGTTTTAGTGGGGGCTATCAACACCTATCGCCCGGATTTATACATTGATATCCATGTCACGGATGGTGAAGATTATCAGTACGACGTCACGTATGGTTTTAACGAGCCCTTTGCCAGCCACAGCCCCAAAAGTGCGCAGTGGCTCGCCAATCGGTTTCGACCCGCCATCGACGTGGCGCTGACGGTACAAGGTCATATCCCTGGCCCCTTGGTGTTTGGTATTGATCCGCTCAATTTTGCCAAAGGGCTTAATGGTTGGACTGCGCCAGTGCGATTTTCAAATGGCTATGGCGACACCCGACATTTACCGACAGTGCTGGTGGAAAATCACAGCCTAAAACCTTTTAAACAACGCGTGCTTGGTACTTATATCTTTTTACAAGAAACGCTGAAGTTACTGGCGCGAGAGGGCGCAGAGTTACAACTGGCAAAACAAGACGATGAACAAGCGCGGCCTGCGACCCAAGTTCTGCTCTATAAACAAGCGGCTGAACCCAGTTACATCGCGTTCAAAGGGATGCGGTATCAAGTGGAGCAAAGCCCTATCAGCCTTGGACCTTATGTCAAGTGGCTGGGGGAGCCGCAAAACTACGACAAACTACCAGTGTATTGGGAAAAAATACCTGCGCTGGAAGTGACTGTGCCCAAAGCGTATTGGATCCCACCGCAGTATCAGGATGTGATTGAACGACTGGCGGTGCATGGCGTGGTGATGACACGTCACGACAAAGCCGTCTCACTGCAATTGCAGCAGCTCACCGCCAATCAGGTTGAATTTGCCAGCAAGCCGGTGGAAGGTCGATTCCCGATCCGAGCCACCTTTAACACAGGGTGGGTGCATACCACGTTACCACGCGGAGCCGTTCGGATCAGTACAGATCAGCCTCTTGGTCGTTTAGCTGTGGCGTTGCTTGAACCACAATCCCCAGACAGTTTTTTTCAGTGGGGCTTTTTTGCCAGCATGTTTGAACGGACCGAGTATTTTGAATCCTATGTGTTATTGCCGTGGATTGATGACCAACTTCAGAACAATCGGCAATTAGCCAACGACTTTGCGCTGGCGCAACAACAAGATGCAACGTTACAAACCGATGGTAAGAAACGCTTGGATTGGTTTTATCAACGCTCACCGTTTTATGATCAAAGTTACCTTAAATATCCCGTGTTCATTGAGAGATAGCAAAAAAGCCCCAGCAGGGGCTTTTTCATTCTGGTATGGGTGGTTCGCACCATGGCTGTTTGGAACACACGAGCGCTGGCAAGGAGTAGGGCGGTTATAGGCCGGTTGAGGGTTCAAGCCCAAGTTGGTAGCCATTTTCAGCGTCGCCGCTGAACCCAAGGCTGGTGTAGTCATCTGCCCGCTCGGTTTGTTGCGCCGCCCCTGCGATCCAAATGCTGACACATTGTGCTTGTTTTGCTTCGCGTAACACGCCGCGCAGCAGATATAGGTGCAGTTGTTGCAGGCCGGCGATGTCTTGTCGCATGGCGTATTCCATTAAAACGGCGCCACGCTGGCCATCTGGCAACCGCAAAAAGCCCAGTTGCGCGGTCGCCAATAATTCGACACCGTCATCGACAATCAATACGGCGCGGTCTGTTTGCGCCAGAATGTCTCGCCAACGTTGCTGAACGCCTTCAATTGGCGCTTCATTAGGCTTGATGCGTCGATATAAGTTTAACACGCCCGCTAAGTCGCCCGGGCGTGCGGCACGGATCTGCAGCGTCAATGGCAATAAATCACTCATAACGGCCGCCTGTACGATGATTGTTGACGCGTAACTCGGGAGAGACGATTTGGCCATTTTGCAGACCATGTTGCCCACGGACGATCAGCTTATCACCTGGACGTAACACGGACTCAACCACATAAAAATTGTCTTGGCTTTCTAATATTTTTAAGTCGATACGTTCGGCGCTCTGATTGTCATTGACGCGCCATGCACGATAATTTTTGCCATCCAATTCAATCGCGTCATTCGGTACTCGCGTGATTTGTTCAGAATACACACGCATCACAATGGCTTGCGCTTGACCGACTAACAAGTTGCGTTTGTCTTTGGCGGGATGATCGAAATACAAAGTCAAATTTTCACCATTGCTATCCAGCGTTTGGCTAATTTCTCGAAGCGTCAAGGCCGTTGTTTCAAAACTGAATTTATTGGTTTTGAGCACATCCGGCCCGCGGTAATTTTCCACCGGTAATAAACACTCTAACTGTTTATTTTGGACGGATAACAACTGCATGATTGGTTGACCTTCTACCAATTGCGAGCCCAGCTCAGCAGAGACGGCCATCACTTGTGCATCAAACGGGGCAAAATGGCTCAACCGATTCAGACGTGCTTGCGCTAACTCCAGCTCTTGTTGCAAGCGCTGAATTTTAAAGACGGAGGAGTCCACTTGCAGCTTTAAGTTATTCAGTTCACTGGCCGCGGTCATACCGGACTTGGTCAGTCGCTGCATCCGATTAAATTCATCTTCGGCATAACGCTTGGCAGCTTTGGCCGATTCGATATCGGTTTTAATGATGGCAATTTGTCGTGTCAAATACACGTCATCTTGTTTGGCGACAAGTTCACCTTTTTTTACCATTCGACCGACAGGGAGTAATTGGATAAGTTCTGCGCCGGCGTGCGACGAAACACGATAAATGCCTGGGGCTGTGACTTTGCAGTTCAGGTTGTAACTCATTCCGGTGTCATGATGTTGCACAGTATCCACCAATACCGTTTTTGTCGGCTCAGTTGCCCATACGGGAAACGTCAACAGGAACGCTAAGCAGAACACGCGCATGAATAGACCTCTGGACGGCAAACTGGCTGCGTTATACCGAAAACTGACCTAAAACTCTAGTCTGGCGTGCAGGCCTGCCGCTGTTTTGAACAAAATTGCTATAAAATCCCGAATAAGCGACATCTAATTTACTAATTTATTACCTTTTGTTGATGCATCAAGGCGAACGTGTTGTGGCTGACATTGCTGCAAAAGTGGGGTGATTGGTGCTAGTGAATTAGAAAAATTTGATATTTTTGTGATATCAAATGTTTTAAGTTGTAACTAAAACCTGTCTGGTGGTACACCAAACCATCGTTAATGCTGTGCAAGTCAGCTCAGCCGTGACGATGACATAAAACAACTACACAGGAACATGTATGACTCAGTTTAAATTTACAAAAGCCAGTGTGCTTCTAAGCGCGCTGTTTGCCGCGCAGGCGATGGCAGGAATTAAAGCCACGGTCACTCTCGATAAAGCCAGTTTCCGGGCGAACGAAGACGTGGTGGTTCGTCTGACCTTTACCAACCCAGACACCACGCCACAAAAGCTATTGAAGTGGTACACCCCAGCCGGTGGTGTTAAAGAAAACTTATTTAGTATTACAGCCGGCAATGATGTGGCCGAGTATACCGGTATTCACATCAAACGCGCCGCGCCAACGGCCGCGGACTATTTAACGCTACAACCAGGCCAGTCGGTGTCCTACAAGGTGGAATTAACGAGTTTGTATAACTTGCCGGTCAGTGGCAACTATGAAATTCGATACCATGTGGAAACGTCAGGCTTGACCAATCCGGCATTGGTCAACAGCGCACAGGTCAGCAAAAATATTCCCGTGGCACCGACCACGGAATTAAAGTCTGATGCGGCCTTTGCGCAGATTGACGTCGATGCCCGCCTGCAAGGCGCGGTGGAGCGGCCGTTACTGCAAACGATGGCAGGGTCGGTATCGTACAGTGCAAACTGCAGTGCCACCCAAAAATCAACCATTGCCAGCGCTTTTAGCTCTGCTAAAACCTATGCCGCCGGCGCTTATAACTACCTCAGCAGTTATCCAACGGCGACTCGTGCCAACTCAGCGCGTTACAAAACGTGGTTTGGTACCTACAGCAGCGGCAATTGGAGCACCGCAACCAGCAACTTTAATAAAATCAATAGCGCTTTGGTAAATCAAGCCGTGGTGTTTGACTGTGGCTGCACCGATTCCTATTACGCCTATGTCTATCTAAACCAGCCGTACAAAATTTATTTATGCAAATCGTTCTGGTCTGCACCGAATACCGGCACCGATTCCAAAGCCGGTACTATTGTGCATGAAACCAGCCACTTCACGGTGGTAGCAGGCACGGATGACTTGGCGTACGGACAGACCGCGGCAAAATCTTTGGCGAAATCAAGCCCAACCAAGGCGCTGAAAAACGCGGATAGTCACGAGTATTTTGCAGAAAACACGCCAGCACAAAACTAATCCTCTGCTACAACGAACTCCGCATTCAGCGTCGTTGTAGAAGCACCAAGGAGGGTGCTGAGGATTGTTGCTGGCATGGTGTTGCACCATCCATCCAAGCCACCGCTTTGAGGTGGCTTTTTTATCCGGAGCAGCCGAGTTTGCGCCTATGCGCCATTTAGCGTAAAATCTGAGCTATTGCTGACAAAAGAAACGGGCAACTTCGACAAGTTGCCCGTTTTTTATTGTGTTTTTTTACGTGGTTTTTAGCCGAGGCTCCTTCGCGGCTGCTGCGTTTTGGTAAATTAAGGACTTGTGTGTCTACAGTTGATTTTTCTTCGCTGGCGTTGCCAGCGGCATTGCTTGAAAACTTAAATTCGCTTGGTTATCACCAGATGACGCCCATTCAGGCGGCTGCATTGCCCATCGTGTTACAAGGGCAGGATTTAATTGCTCAGGCGCAAACAGGCTCTGGTAAAACCGCTGCTTTTGCCTTGGGGCTGTTAGCGCGTTTAAAGGTGCAACGTTTTCGCGTGCAAAGTTTAGTGTTGTGTCCGACGCGCGAATTAGCAGATCAGGTCGCGAACGAAGTTCGACGACTCGGTCGTGGCGTGCATAACATCAAAGTGTTGACCTTATGTGGCGGTGTGCCATTTGGCCCCCAATTGGGCAGCCTCGAACATGGCGCTCATATTATTGTCGGCACGCCAGGTCGGGTACTGGAGCACTTAGAAAAAGGCTCGTTAAAACTCGAAGAACTCAATACCTTGGTGCTTGATGAAGCCGATCGGATGCTGGACATGGGCTTTGCGCCGGCACTGGATAGCTTAATGAGCTTTGTGCCACAGCAGCGCTTAACGCTGTTGTTCAGCGCGACGTACCCTGCCCAAATTAGCCAAATGGCGGCGCGTTATTTAAACAATCCACAACGGGTGACCATTGAGAAAACCCCAACGACAACGCAGATCGAACAGCGGTTTTACTCGGTCAGCTCGTCGGCTGAACGTGTCGATGCGGTCAGTCGGTTGTTACTGGCACATCCTGCAGAGTCCAGCATCGTGTTTTGTAATACGCGCCGTGAAACTCAAGCGCTGACCGATGCGTTGGTCGATCGCGGCTTTAGCGCCTTGGCGTTGCATGGGGATTTTGAGCAGCGCGATCGCGAACAAACCTTGATCCGTTTTGCCAGTAAAGCCGCCGCCATTCTAGTGGCGACCGATGTCGCCGCCCGGGGTTTAGATATCGATGCGCTGGATTTAGTCATCAACGCAGAACTTGCCCATGACACGGAAACCCATGTCCATCGCATTGGCCGAACAGGCCGCGCCGCCGCTTCGGGCCTGGCCTTGAGTTTGGTGGGGCCTGGGGATGACTATAAGCTGGCGTTGCTGGCTGATCTGTATCCTGCCGCCCAACAACTCAGCAGTGTACCGCCAGTTAACCAGCAAACACCGCCCGTTGCCCGGATGGCTTGTTTATTGATTGATGGGGGTAAAAAGCAAAAATTACGGGCAGGGGATATCGTCGGTGCCTTAACGGCGGATGGTAAGTTGACTAAAGAGCAGATTGGTAAGATCTCGGTGTTAGAAAACGTGGCTTATGTTGCTGTGGCCCGTGCGCAATGGAAAACCGCGCAACAACAAATCAGTGCCGGCATTAAAGGCAAGTCGTTTCGAAGCCGTTTGTTAGGCTAACGTCCGGCAAATTAGCCTGTCGTTGATGCAGAAAATCCTCTGCCAGCCTTTAAAACCAGCGTTATTCGCTGGTTTTTTTTCAGAACGAAAAGGCGAATCAACCCGCCTTTTTCAATCCAAGTGTTTCACATCCTCAGGCGTGGTAGATGGGAGGTGATTGCGTTGTTTGAGTTCGGGGGCTGACTTTAGCCCACGACTGCACAAGTAAATGGCGGACATGACAACATCGGAAGTATTCATTTCGCGTTAATTTTCAGATGCTTATGGTTTTTTTTGCTGTCATCTGTTGCGCTCGCAACCGGCAGTGCCTCACAAACAACACAGTTTTATTCGGCATCTAAATGGAGTTGTGCTTATGCCTGCTTTACCTCAATTATTGATCTCTGGAATTGCTTTGCTGTTATTCAGTGTCAGCCCTATTGCCACAGCTGCATCGGCAACGATCCCATGGGCTCCCTACGTTGCTTATGGTCAAAGTAAGCAAGGTTCTTTGACCACGGTTGGGCTTGTTCTCGGGGATGATGCGGTACGTTTTGCTTCGGGTGTGGCGTTTTTTGATGGCTCAACCAAACCGATGACTACCGCTACAAGGTCGCTTGATTTTACAAACCTCGATGTGTCGGTTCGCTTTGGTAAATTTGATGAATTTAGTTTCTATGGCGAGGTTGGGTTGGCGCTGGATGAGTTACTCATGGATAACCTAAAACACCACGACGATACTTCTTATGGCCAGCAAGATGACACCTCGAACTTACCAGACCCATTTGTTGGCATCGCGGCAGGTTTTGACCAACAGCATTGGTCATTGACCGCGTTTGGTCAATATCGCTATTTACCCAGTTATCAAGACCAATGGCAGCGGATGTCGTACGCGAGTCGTGAGCCTTTGGGCAACGCGGATGTGCACCAATGGTTTGCCGGTGTTGAGTTTTCGTTGCGGTTCTAATGCCAAGACGGCATGGAGCGATGCAGCCGATATCCGCGTTTATTGACCTTGTTGTCGAAACTTTTGCCAGATAAGCCTCCTTGTTGCGACAGTTGACATGCTTTGCGATGAAAAATGCCTGCAGATTGATTATGATGCAGGCCTTTTGTGCTGACTTGGTGCGTCTGACGCGTACGACGTTTGTGGTAGGGGATCGCTGTGGAATTGTTGAAAATAGTCTGCCTTGGGAAAACGTTAAGGCTGGAAGGCTCAATGGCCGGTTGGCAAGAATTGTATTGGGACCAGCAGTTGGTCTCTCAGATCGCAGCCAGCGCCGATGATCATGACACCAAAGTGCATGAGTTTCGTTTGCACGCGCCGTCGCTGGATGGGCACGACCAAGACATCATCGATATCCGACTTGAATGCCAAACATCTTGGCAGCCCTTTGCCTTTGAATATCGCTTGTATGTGCAACAACAATTGCAGGCGCAAGGCCAACGCAATGAGCGCGATATCGAACAGCAGGTGCCTGAAGTTCCCCGTCAAGCCCATCAGAAACTCAGCGTGCTTGGTCTTGCGTCGCTTGGTCTGAAGTTGTTTAAAAGCGCAAAAGTGATCAAAGTCGTGCTGGCGGGTGCCAGCTTAGCCGCGTATAGCTGGTTGTTTTCGTTCCAATTTGCGCTGGCGCTGATCCTCTGTTTAGTGGTGCACGAATATGGCCATGTGCGAGCCATGCAGTATTTTGGTATGAAAACTAAGGGCTTTTATCTCATCCCGTTTTTAGGGGGCATGGCGTTAACTGAGGATAAAATCAACACGCGTTGGCAAGATGTGGTGATCTCTATTATGGGGCCGGTGTTTGGTCTGGGGATGTCGCTGCTGTGTCTGGTGGCGTGGTGGCTGACCGACAACCCACTGTTTGCCGGGTTAGCGGGCTTTAATGCCTTACTCAATTTGTTTAATTTGTTGCCGATAGTGCCGCTGGATGGTGGCCATATCATTAAAAGTATTAGTTTTTCCATGAATAGCCAAACAGGGTTGGCGTTGTGTATCGGTGGTGTGGCCTTTGGCGTGATCCTGAGTTACAGCTTTGGGCTGACGTTATTGGGCTTGTTATTGCTGATCGGCAGTTTGGAGATCGTGTTTGAATGGCGGATGCGTCATCAAAGCCACCTGTTACCGCTGACACGCTACGGCCAACTGTTTTCCACGGTTTGGTATGTGTTAACGCTGGGCGCTTTTGTCGCCATAATTTGGTATTTGGCAGGTCACAGTGATGAAGTGTTAGGCTTGCCACTGAAAATTCTACAAAGCTAACACGAAGGGCGCCGAAGGCGCCCTTTGTGTTAGGTCATACGTATAGGTACTGCTTATGCGTACTTCGGCTTGGTCCAACCGCAACGGATGAACCAGCCAGGGCGGTGAACCGTTAGAGCTGGGTCGCCGCTTTCATCTGCTGCACAAAGGCTTTGAGCTCTGTGCAAAGCACTGCCGGTTCATGCAGATGCTGCTCAATCAACCGCACCACCGCCGAGCCGGAAATAGCACCGGCAGCACCGCTCGCCAGTGCCGCTTTGACATGCTCAGGCGTGGAAATACCAAAGCCAAGCAGCGCCGGGGCCGCGTGGTAATCCCGCAACTTTTGCAGCATGGCATCGGCTGGCATCGCCGCCGCGGTTTCGGTGCCGGTGACGCCAGCACGACTGAGCAAGTAGGTGTAACCGCGGCCATACGATGCGAGTTCGCGCAAGGTGTCATCCGGCGCGTTGGGCGTGGCGATAAAAATAGGTGCAATGTCGACCGCTTGGGCGGCTTGGCGGAACAACTTGCTTTCCAGCAGCGGCACGTCGGCGATTAACACCGAATCGACACCGGCGGCTTTGGCTTGTTGGTAGAACTGGCTGATGCCACGCGCCATCACGAGGTTGGAGTACAGCAGCAAACCGATGGGGATCTGCGGTGCATACGCCCGTACTTTGGCGATCAGTTCAAATGCCATCGCAGGCGTGACTCCCGCTGCTAAGGCGCGGATATTGGCGCCTTGAATGGTCGGGCCGTCGGCGATGGGGTCCGAAAACGGAATACCCAGCTCTAGCGCATCGGCGCCGCCGTCAATCAGCGCTTTGATGATGTCAAAGGATAAGTCGGGCGTTGGGTCGCCTAAAGTGACGAACGGCACAAAAGCACCTTGCTTAGCGGCGTGTAGGCGTTCAAACATCAAATCATAACGTTGCATTAGCGAGCTCTCCCTTGGCCTTCACCTTGTTGACGTGCAGCAAGCACCGACATCACGTGGCCTAAATCTTTATCACCGCGGCCAGATAAGTTCACCAGCAGCACCATAGGTTCGGTGGCCACCTTGGCCATTTTCAGCGCATGCGCGAGTGCATGCGAGCTCTCTAGCGCCGGGATAATGCCTTCAGATTTGGCGAGTAGCTGGAACGCTTCCAGCGCTTCGTCATCGTTAATCGCCACGTATTCAGCGCGGCCAATCGATTTTAAATAGGTGTGTTGTGGGCCGACCGCCGGGTAATCAAGGCCTGCGGAAATCGAATAAGACTCTTCGATTTGGCCATCGGCCGTTTGCATAATGGCGGTGTAAGCGCCGTGCAAAATGCCGTAGCTGCCGGTTGACAGTGCCGCGCCGTGTTGGTGCGTATCAATGCCCAAGCCGCCTGGCTCCACGCCAATTAAGCGCACCGATTCATGGGGGATAAAGTCGGCAAACATACCAATGGCATTGGAGCCGCCACCGACACACGCCAGCACTGCATCGGGTAATTTACCTTCGGCTGCCAGAATTTGCTGACGCGCTTCTTCGCCAATCATTTTTTGGAACTCGCGCACTATGGTCGGGAAGGGGTGCGGGCCTGCAGCGGTGCCAAGTAAATAATGGCTGGTGGCGTAACTGGCAGACCAGTCGCGCATCGCTTCGTTCACCGCATCTTTTAAGGTACCAGAACCTGCGGTCACCGGAATGACGGTCGCGCCCATCAGCTTCATCCGAAACACGTTTGGCTGCTGGCGTTCGATATCTTTGGCGCCCATGTAAATTTTACAGTTCAGGCCAAGCAGCGCACAGGCCAGCGCTGTGGCGACGCCGTGTTGGCCAGCACCGGTTTCGGCAATGATGTCGGTTTTGCCCATGCGTTTCGCCAGCAGTGCTTGTCCTAGCACTTGGTTGGTTTTATGCGCGCCGCCGTGCAACAAGTCTTCGCGTTTTAAATAAATTTTCACCAAGGGGTTTGGCGAAATATTGCGGGTTAAGGTCAATGGCGTGGGCCGTCCGGCGTATTCATCGAGCAAGCGTTTAAACTCGGCGTGAAACTCTGGGTCTTGTTGGGCATCGACAAAGGCTTTTTCCAGTTGCAACAACGCCGGGACTAACAACTCCGGCACAAACATGCCGCCGTAATCACCAAAATATGGACTAAGCAGGGGTGCGTTCATAATGAAACTCTCTGATCTGTTGAAATGCGCGGGCCACTTTGGCCGGATCTTTAACACCTGGGCTTTGCTCCAGGCCGGAATTCAAATCCAGGCCATGGGCGGCCGTGGTTAACGCCTGCGTGACATTGTCCGGGTTTAAACCACCGGCCAGCATCACCGGCTTGTGTAAAATTTTGCTCGACAGCAGCGACCAATCAAAGGTCAAACCGGTACCGCCGGGCACACCGGGTTGAAAGGCGTCTAGCACGATGCGATCTGCCAGCGGGCTAAACGCCGGCAGCTGGTCCTTGACGCGATACGCTTTCCAAATTTGGCATTGTGGGCCAAGGAGACCGCGTAACTCACTGATGTATAAATCATCTTCCGCGCCGTGTAATTGCACAGCGTACAGGCCAAGCTCTTTGGCCAGCAGTGCGACGCTTGCCAGCGGCTCATCCACAAACACGCCCACCAGCTTTAAGCCGGATTGGCGCTTGGCTACGTCGAGCGCTTGCTCACGCGTGACAAAACGGGGTGATTTGGGGTAGAAAATCAAACCGCCAAACAAGGCGCCTTGCTGGGCTATCATCTGCGCTTGTTCGGCGCTGGTGATGCCGCAGACTTTGTGCTCCCCGCGAGTCAGTGCATGCACCGCATGGGCTAAGTCGGCTTGCGCCATCAAGGAACTCCCCACCAAAAACGCCTTGGCCACTTTGGCTAAATGCCGCACTTGATAGTTATGGTAAATGCCTGATTCGGACACAATCGGCGTGCCAGGCGGAATCAGTCGCGCTAAACGGAAGCTGGTGTCTAGATCAGTTTCGAGTGTACGCAGGTTACGGTTATTAATGCCAATCAGTTCAGCATTGAGTGCCACGGCGCGACGTGTTTCGTCTTCGTTGGACACTTCAGTCAGCACTGTCATGTTGAGTTTGTGCGCGAGGGCTGCAAGCTCGCGGTACTGCGCGTCATCGAGCACGGACAACATCAACAGCACGCCATCGGCGCCACATAAGCGGCCGAGGTAAATCTGGTAACTGTCGATGATAAAGTCTTTGTGCAGCAGCGGTTGTTCAACCAAGCCTCGCATGGTTTGCAAGTACTCGTAGCTGCCTTGGAAAAACTTGGTGTCGGTTAATACCGAAATACAATCGGCATAGCGACCGTAAACGTCGGCAATTTCACCAAGGTCAAACTTAGCGCGAATTAAGCCTTTAGATGGCGAGGCTTTTTTACATTCCAAGATAAAGCGCGCGCCAGGTTGTTGCAGCGCCTTTAAAAAACTACGCGCGGTTGGTTGGACTTGCTCGAGAAAGGTTTCCAGTGGCCGCTTGGCTTTAAGCTCGGCCACTTCGATGCGTTTGTGCGCAATAATGGTTTCTAAAATATTGGCCACCGTTTACTCCTCACGTTGCGGCTGGGATAGCGCGATCAGTTGTGCCAAGGTGTCAAAGGCGGCACCCGTTGCCAGGTGCGCCAGCACCCGTGCGGTTAAATCGGCAAGGCTGGCGTTATCGCCGGCGATTTTCAGCATGGCTGCGACGTTGACCGCAATGGCGGCGTTATGCGCCGCCGGCCCTTGGCCCTTTAAAATGGCTTGGGTGGCCAAGGCATTGGTTTTGGCATCACCACCGGCTAAGTCCGCCAATGACACTGGCGCAAGGCCAAAATCCGCGGCGGTCAACGTGTACTGTGACAGCACGCCATCCTGCACCTCACAGACGTGGGTGATACCATCGAGCACAATTTCATCGCAGGCTTGGCTACTTGCCGTCACGCCATGCACCACCATGGCGCGGCAAACGCCCAAATTGGCGAGGCTTTGCGCCATCAGCGGCAACAAGCGTTGGTCATAGACGCCCAGCAGCTGAAACCGTGGCGCGGTTGGGTTTAACAGTGGCCCAAGCACGTTAAACAACGTACGAGTTTTCAACGCTTGGCGCACTGGCATCGCGTGGCGAATACCGGCGTGATACGTTGGCGCAAATAAAAAGGCTAAACCACAGGCTTCAAGGCACTCTGCAGCTTGTGCGGGAGTCAGCTGAATATTCACGCCCAACTGCTCAAACAAGTCTGCCGAGCCACTTTGTGACGACACGCTGCGATTGCCGTGTTTGGCCACGCACAGCCCCATGCTAGCGGCGACAATCGCGGCCGTAGTGGAGATGTTGATGGTATTGCTGCCATCACCGCCGGTGCCGCAACAATCGATGGTCGGGCGCGACAGCACCGGAAACGGCGTCGCTTGGCCGCGAAACGCTTTGGCGGCGCCGGTGATTTCTGCGGCGGTTTCACCACGAAGTTTTAGGGCGGTTAGCACTGACGACAGCACGATCGGGTCAATCAAACCTTCCGCCACCGCTTGGAAAAAATCTTCGCTGTGCGCTGGTGACAGGGACTGGCCTGTCAGGACGTGCTGCAAGGTGGTCAGTTCTAACGCGCGCGCCGTTGATTGGGCTGTGGTATGGGCCGTGGTTTTTACCGTGGCATGAACCGCTACGTCGCTCATAACGCCTCCTTGGCAGGTGTGGTGCCTGTCAAATACGCCAAAGCATTTGCCAGTAGCGGCTTGCCATGGGTGGTGAGAATCGACTCGGGGTGGAATTGAAAGCCCAGCGCGCGATGTGATTCATGCACAATGGCCATTGGAATATGCTGATAACGCGCAATCACCTGCAAGCTGTCAGGCACTTGTGTCGCCATCAACGAATGATAACGTGCCACGGCAAAGGGCCGTGCCAAGCCTTGAAATACCGAATGCTCATCCAGTTCAATCAACGAGGTTTTACCGTGCACCGTTTCGCCAGCGCGACCGACCACGCCACCGTAGTGTTCAACCAGCGCTTGATGGCCCAAACAAATGCCGAGCATCGGGAATTTACCGGCGCACAAGTCGATTAATTCCGGCATCGAGCCGGCGTCCTTAGGGGCGCCTGGGCCTGGTGATAACAACAGCACTACCGGCTCTTGTTCTTGGCTCATTTTTTCAAAAATAAACGCCGCCGGCACCGTATTGCGGTACAACTTTAACTCGCAACCCAGCTGCGCTAATTCATCCACCAGGTTGTAGGTGAAGGAGTCTTTGTTATCCAGCATGTAGACTAGGCTCATGGGCGCGCTCCTTGTGTTGCTGACTGGTTCGGCACCGCGTGCGCCGCTAAAATGGCTGATAACACCGCTTGCGCTTTGCTGCGCGTTTCTTCGGCTTCGGCTTGTGCGACCGAGTCAAACACCACACCCGCACCGGCTTGCACATAGGCCATACCGTCTTGGCAATACGCGCTTCGAATGACAATACAGGAGTCAAAATCACCGTTGCCGGCCAAATAGCCGACAGCACCACCGTAACTGCCACGCCGTTTGCCTTCGACCTGGCGAATGAGCTCAGCAGCGCGTACTTTCGGTGCGCCGACCAAGGTGCCCATGTTCATACAGGCTTGATAGGCGTGCAGCGCGTCCAAATCGGCCTTTAAGGTGCCAACTACGCGCGACACGAGATGCATCACGTAGGAATAACGATCAACTTTTAGGAGTTCTTTGACATAACGGCTGCCAGGGACACTAATCCGCGCCACGTCATTGCGCGCTAAATCGACCAGCATCAAATGCTCGGCCTTTTCTTTGTCGTCTTGGCGCAGTTCCAGTTCGATACGGCTGTCTAAGTCGCGATCTAAGCCACCTTGGGCGTTAAAGCCACGGCGGCGGGTGCCGGCGATTGGGTAAATTTCCACTTGGCGATCGGCATGGTTAAATTTGAGTGCCGATTCTGGCGAGGCGCCAAACAAGCAAAAGGCCGGATCTTTTAACAAAAACATGTACGGACTTGGGTTTTGTTGCTTTAAGCGCGCATAGGCCGCAAGCGGCGATGGGCAGGGCAAGCTAAAGCAGCGACTGGGGACCACTTGGAACACATCACCAGCGACGATATTGTGTTTTAGCGCTTCGACTTGCGCGACAAAATCCGCATCACTGATATCGACGTTCAATTCCGCTGGCGACACCGCCGTCACCGTAGGGGCGACAAAACCGTTGGCAGTTTTTAGCACCGCGCTGATTTGCTCCAATCGTTTGCCGATGGCAAAGCAGCTGGTCATGGCGTTGTCGCCGCAAAACACGTTGCCAACCAGGCGCGCCGCATGTTGTTGATGGTCAATCACCAACAAGGTTTCTGCGACATAAAACAAATAATCCGGGCATTGGTTGGCGCCTTGTGGCACTTCGGGCAAGGCTTCGGCGGTCGCGACATAGTCATAACCAATCACACCACCTAAAAACACCGCAAAAGGTTCGTCATTTTGGCTGGTTAAGCCTTGCTGCAAGGCGCGAAGCACCGACAGTGGCGTGGGCACTAGCAAGCGGCTGGCTTCATCGAGCAGCGGGTCAGGCCGTGAAAACTCAAGCGTCAGTGTGCCGGTGGCTGACTGTAGCGTCACGCCTTGCATGTTGGCAAAGGCATCGGCTAAAAACTGCAGCAGCGGCGCGCCGTTGTCGGAGGTGACGTTGACGGTCACGCGTTGGCCTAGGCATTCAAGCCGCAGTGCCGCATCAATCAGCAGCAAGGTTTTTAAGTTGTCTTTGCTGTCAATCTCGGCTGATTCGAGCAAAAGGCTATAAGGGCTTAGCGCGTCAAGCGCTTGATAGCAGCCCAGCGCATCACTTTGATAGGGGCTGGCCATCGCAATCGAGGCTACGTCACCGATTTGGTGCGTGATATGACTAAAAATCATCGAACTGGTTTCCTTAATCCCGCAGCGCGGGCGGTCTTTGACCTAGATAAAGCGACAATAATCCAAGGCTGGGCCACAATTGCCCTTTGAAAATTGCCACCAGCGCCAGCTGACAAGTGCTTGTTTACTCATGAAAAACTCCGGTTAAATTCAACGATGTTGTACTAAAAACTGCTAAAAAAAAGGCCCGTTTCAAAGAACGGGCCTGTTAGTTTTTGCGATGCACAGTCGCAACACACGCCCGTTAAGGAGTATGCCACCACCAAACAGTCAGCACGGCTGAGCCCTGAAGCGCAGACGAAACAACTGACTGTGGGGTGTGAACACGACGCATCTAAAATTCCTGTGGTTTGCCAAAATCTGTAACTTTTGGTCAATCGATGGTGTCAATAAACCCTGTTTTGCCGTTGCGGTCAAGCCTAAATACGACGAAACGCGAAAATAAATCCGTATAGATGGCTAAATGCTGCTGGTGAACCGCGCCTTAGCCACAGGTCGCAGAGCTTGCAGGTATTGCGTGACACAAACACGCCCGAGTGATGGGCCGTTGTCGCTTGTGTCCGTCTGATGGCTCAACCTAGGATTTTCGAAGACAACGTGGGGGGGCGGTTGTTGTTAAATCGCTGGCTGCTGGCTGGATAATTGATGAACGCCGCAGATCTGCTGACCATCCCAAATCATCTCAAGATGGCAACTTTGCAATAGGCTATGCAGTTGCCTTGGGGTAAAAAGTGCGACACACAGCGCGTTGAACTGGCGCACCGAGCGATAACGCAACCCCACCATGCCCATTTGGCGTAACTGCGCGCCGAGTTGCTGTGCTGCGTGGTAGTCTGTTGGGTGATAAATAGCATCATCCAACGGCAATGCACTGGCGTCAGCACAGGGCAATGCATCATAGCGGCAGACGAGGGCTCGAAACACCAAGCGGTCATAATGCAAGCCTTGCACACCTTGCCAATAGCGCTGTTGGTGGTAACGCACTTCAGCGATGGCCGTTTCAAGGGTATCAGCTATGTATAACACGCCAAAATCCCCGTTTGAAAAGCGACTGCCTTGTGGGTTGACATGGGTAAAAGGCGCGACTGCATACCCTGCGCCGACAATACCAAATGGCCGCTCGGCGACAGGGAGTACATTTAACACCCCCATCTCATTAAGTAAGCGGGGGTTGGTCAAGGCCTGTAATGCATACAAGGCATCGAACTCGTCCGCAGTGGCCACGTCTTCAAACAATGAAATGGGCGGAAACTTGGAATTCACCAACCGAACCCCTTGTTGGTCGCGCAATTCGCACAGCGGCAACGTCATTACCACAAGCCTCCGCGCAAACCGTCGATGTGTTTATGCACCTCATACAAGGCGCCAAAATCACCAGTTCCAATCAGTTGCAGCGGCGTCGCACCGTTAAAAAAAGCATGCTGATTTGGCATGGCCATAAACCCTTGTTGGTTTTCGGGGTTATCAAACAAGGTGCGAAGCGCTGCATGCATGTTCAGCAGATAGCTAATGCGCAGCAGTTGATCGCGACTAAGGCTGGCACCGCTTGGATCTTTTTTATGTTTGTAATAGGCGGAGCGAGACAGCTGTAACACGTGCATTTGTTGCTCTGCGGGCATCTGCCAACGTTCGAGGATAATAAACACGGTTTTTAAGCCGATAGCAGCGACATTGGCTGCTGGCCACGTGTGGGTGGCTTCTTGCACTTGCATCGTCATAAGTACCTACTCCGCAGGAGGACTTTAAATCATTATTTGTCCATCTGAGGATTAATGCAAGTCATCTTCATGCGCCAGATCAAAGGTGCTCTGGCAAAAACGTCGTACAGTGACTGAAAAAAATGGAGGTTGAGATGACACAACAACGCGAACAGCTGCTGGGACTACAACACCAATTGCAACAACGCTTAGCAAAGGTGCAATTGGACTTACAATCGTTAAAAGACGCTGACAGCACTGAGCAAGCGCAGCAGCGCGAGAATGACGAAGTGCTGCAGGATTTAGCCGCTCATCTACAAAAAGAACTATTGCAACTGCACATCGCCCTAGAGCGCGAAGCCCAAGGCAACTATGGTGTTTGCATCGGCTGTGGCGATGATATTGCTTCGGCGCGTTTAAAGATTTTACCCTTTGCCACCCATTGTCAGCACTGTGCACATTAACATGGCATAGCATGGTGAACTCACCAGTAACAAAAAGCCCGACGAATGGTCGGGCTTTTGCGTAACACACTCAAAAAACGCTTTAGCCAAGCCACTTCTTCAAGAATCCGCTTTGCCACAACCACAACAAAGCACCAGCAACCAGTGCCAGTAAGAAATACCAACGAGCGGCTGATTTGTGCTCATACGGGTCAATTAAACTGCGGCTAGAGCCTGCAGGAATGGCTGCCATGGAGGTCAATTTCGAACCAAAACTAATACTGAGTTTGGCGTTGGTGTTGACTGCCCAGCCATTGGCATCAAGCAACGGGGCTAAGTTTCGGGTGCGAAGCTTAAACCAAGCTAACAACATCGATGGGCCAGAAATAAACAATAAGATCCCAGCCAATGCCAGCGGCATTTGCCACCACGATAGTGCCAAGAACGAGCTGACCATCGTGGCGATGGCAGTACCAATCGCCCCTAAGGCTAAACCGATCGCCGCAAAAATACCGGCGAATTTGGCCGCATCAAACGGGGCAGGTGGCTTACCGCCGCTTTCAGCCACTTTAGCGGCATCGCCCACGCCCGTGGCACTTTTGCTCTCAAGCTCTTTATCTTTGGACGCGGCAAATTTTTGGATTTGCTCGGAGATCATGCGGCCAATACGTTGGTAGGGTGTAAAAAACGCCTCACGAATGCTGATTGGATTTTCCACCAGTTTGGTGACATTAGCATCCCAATCTTGGCCTTGGGCATCGTAATACACCCCATTACGACCGACCATCAGATTGCCAGCATCGCCCGCGGTCATGGCGGCGACGATGGATTTTTTCTCTGCACTGCCAGCACGGACGCAATCGAGATATAACAAGTACATGCCACTTAACGAAGCTAATTTGCCATGTTTGCCAGCATCGATCACTTCCAAGCACAACTCACAGCTACGGCCATCGATGTACAGGCGACCATTTTGGAAAATAGCCGGCTTCTCTGGGCTGTAGAAGTTCTCTAAGTTGACAAAGTTGCGCAGCAAATCGCGTAAATTGGCTTGATAACGCACCAGTTTATCGACATCGAGCACCGACGCCGCTTCAGCGTGTTGCGATAAATCATCTGCAATAAGCGCCCGTGCGGCGGCTAAGGTTTCGGCTTTTAAACATTGCTCTAACAATTCAGGTGCCAGTGTAGCGACAGGGCCTTGTGGCTCCGCGGCCTTCCACTGTGCATAGGGTTGCAATGCGGTTTTGAGCGCGGCCCAATCGGCGCTGCTGATGGTGTCTTTATCGCCCCACAAGCTCCCTGCTAGATCGGCAACACAAGCAACCGCTGCGGCCCAATGCGGGTGCACGCCACGGCGCAGTGGCAAGGTAGCGTTGGCGCTGATGCGTGCCAGCGGCAAATGCGCGGCATCGCTTTTATCGGAGGTTAGTAGCTCTCGAGATAACGCGCTGTAATCGTCAAGGGCCGCGTTTAAGGCAACAATGGCGTTGTTGTCATACGACGCCAATTGGCAGCGCGTGAAATAATCAGTGACCTTCGCATCCAGACTTTGCACGAGCTGATACAGCTCTTCGGTGACGGCACCCAAGGTTTTGGCCGCGTCGCTGGATTGATTCAGCCATGCTTGATGCGCAGTGGCCTGCGCCACAAAGGCGTCGAGTTGTGCCGCGTCGATACCCAGCACACCGCTGCGATCGACACAACTGACGCCAGTTGCAAGCACCGTTTGAATCAACTGCACCAAGGCTTCACCGACATCCTGTTGTGTCTGTGCTAACTCTGGCGTGATGATGCCATCGCCATTGAGCTGGTCTGCTGGGAACACTTTGGATAAATCCGCTGTGTCTGCACAACTTAAGCTGTGGGCATCGGCTTTACCAAGATTGACCAAAATTCGTTTGGCCGAGTTTAACAGCGTTTGCCCTTCCACGGTGTGGGTATCGATGGCCGCCAGCGGTAATTCCAAACCGGATAACAACACTTCTTTATGCTTGAGCAAGTGCAAGGACCAACGCACTGCTGCTTTGACATCATCAATCCGCACACGACCGTCGTGGTCGGCGTCTAAATAACTTAAGGTACGGCTGTCAAATTCCAGCCCTTTGACAGGACAACTCAGTGCAGCCCATAACTTTGGATCGAGTTGGTCTAAATGTTGCCAATCTTCGATACGATCGAGTCGAACTTGATCAAAGCCGCCCGAGCGGAAAAAACGCCATTGATGCGTCATTAAGCTTCCTCCTTTGCAGTTCCTGTTCACCTTGCCGACATACAACAGGCCGCAGTTGCTAGATAAAGTCTTAATATTTCACGGAATACAGACGACAGCAACAAAAACACATCCAAAGGTCACGGCGTGAGCCGATAAAAAAGAACCCAGCAGCAAAGGTGCACCGCTGGGTTCACTGGGAGAACCGAGCCTTGGGCTAACAGGTTTTAAAACGTTTGACTTGGTTGGCTAAGTCGGCGCTATTGCCAAGGGTGTGCTGCACGGCTTGTCGCACTTGACTGGCAATACCGTTGAGTTGTTTGGATAAATCAGACAGTTGGGTTAAATTTTGGGTGATCTCTTGCGCCACTTGGCTCTGCTGCTCCGTGGCGCTTGCGGTTTGAATACTATGGTCTTGGATGAGTGTTGCAACCTGCTGCACTTGATCAAAGGCTTGACTGACTTGCTCATTTAACACTTCGGTATTTTCAGCCAAACTAACGCCCTGACTGATACTATCGACTGCTGCCGCCACCCCGTGTTGCAGCTGTTCAATCATAACGCGGATGTGCTCGGTCGAGGCTTGCGTTTTGCTAGCGAGTGTTCGAACTTCATCCGCGACCACTGCAAAACCACGGCCTTGCTCGCCAGCACGGGCGGCCTCAATCGCGGCATTCAGTGCTAATAAGTTGGTTTGTTGCGCAATGGTTTCAATCACTTGCGTGACCGATGCGATCTGAGCTGAGTGATTGGAGAGGGCTCGGATCACCTCCGATGCTTGTTGAACCTGTTGGGATAACAGATGCAAACGTTCGGTGGACACCGACAACGCTTGTTGCCCTTGCAGCGAGACTTGACCCAGTTGTTGCACCTGACCGACCGTATCGGCGGCATTGCGCGCTACATCGCGGGTCGCGCCACTCATTTCTTCGATGGCGGTGACAATTAAATCTAACGCTGCATCTTGTTGCTTGCTTAGTTCACTGGCACTGCCGGCAGCGTTGTCAACATGTTGCATTTGCTGTTGCACCAGCAAGCAGCCGCGTTTGACTTCACTGACCAGCGACGCCAACTTCCCAATAAACCCGTCTAACTCTCGGCTCAAATCGCCGGTTTCATCCGATTTGTTGGAGTGTAAGCGGCGCGTCAAATCGCCATCGCCATGACTTAATGCAGCGACACCGGCGCTGACGGTTTTAATCGCGCTGGAGATGCGCTTCGGCGCGACATAGGCCAACACCGCGCTAACTGCCAGTACCAAGGCAGAAAACAGTGCAACAGCCACTTCAAATCGTTGGGTCAGGGTCGCGATACTCGCGCGCTCTTGACTGGCGTATTTGGCTATCAATGCTTCAGCGCCATCGTAGAGTCCGCGTAAATGATGAAACTTGGCTTCGGATTGCGTCAATTGCTGTTGGCGCGCAGCGTCCGTGGGGGCGGTTTGGTCTAACAGCGCAATGGTCTCTTGTTGCCATTGCTGATAGGCGGTATCGAAATTAGCCAGATATTGCATGATTTCGGCATTGTCAGCGGTCATCTGGCGGAATTCATTCATCCGTTCTAGCGCTTGTTTGGCATTGCTGTGCACGTCCTCATTCCATCTCGCGGTGGTTTCTGGCGCGACCTCGGGCATCGTCAACAAATTAGTTAGGGCTAAGCGGGATTGATATAAATCACGATCGGCATTTTGGATCAAGGAGGTACCGTCACTGTATCGTCCGGCATTGTGTTGGATGAAGTTCACCAATAAATAAGAGGCGAGGACCACGATAAAAAACACCAGGCTCAAGCTGGTGAACGCGAGGGTGTAACGAGCTCGAATGGTTGATAACCATGACATAACGCACTCCTTGGCAACGGATCCGTACTTGGTTTAACTCTTGGTTTAATTCTTGGACTAACTAAGGTAGGTCGCACTGAACAAAAAAGGTGAAACATCCAAGCTGATTTTTCTTCACCTATGCACCTTGCTACCATCAATAAATAACTCAGCGTGGCAAAAAATCAAGAAAACAGGAACAAAATGTAGGCGTTTTCCTGTTTGCGGTTGGTTGGGCTGACGTCTGTTCTATGTCACAATGCGCGATTGACCGTGATGAAGCTTGCTATGAAATACGATTTACATTGCCACAGTACCGTCTCTGACGGGGTGTTAACTCCAGCCGAACTGATGCGCCATGCGGCGTCGCGCCGAATTGATGTGTTGGCATTAACCGATCACGATACCGTCGATGGCTTGGCGCTGGCGCGTCAAACCATCGATGCTGAACAGTTGCCGCTGCAGCTGGTTGCCGGTGTTGAGATCTCAACGGCTTGGCATGATTTTGAAATTCATGTGGTCGGGTTAGCTATCCAAGACCAGTGCCCGCAACTACTTCAGCGGCTGCAATCCCAACAGGAACGTCGGTTAGAGCGTGCTCGTGAGATGGCACGACGCCTGACCAAACATCAAGTCCCTGATTGTTTTGATGCCGTGCTTAAACTGGCCGACGGTGGCGCGGTCACCCGCAATCACTTTGCCAGACACCTTGTCTCCATCGGCAAAGCCGCCAACGTTGGCCAAGTGTTCAAACATTATTTAGCCCGCGGCAAAGCCGGTTATGTTCCCAACAATTGGGTCGATATGGTGCAAGCCGTGCAGTGGATCCATGACGCCGGGGGCATCGCGGTGTTGGCGCACCCGTTGAAATACAATTTATCAGGCAAATGGCTGCGCCGGCTGGCGACTGAATTTCGGGAAGCGGGTGGCGATGCCATCGAAGTGGTGTCGTGTCAAATGACCCCAGTGCAAAAACGAGAGGTTTGGGCGTTGGCGCAACCGCTGGGGTTGGTTGCATCGCAAGGCAGTGATTTTCATCAAGTCACCACCTGGAATGATTTAGGCCGTGGCTTGTATATGACGGATGATATCAACACCGTCTGGCAAGCATTTGCCGAAAAGTTCCCGCAGCAGTCGCTTCGCACTCAAGACCCGCCGCCGCAGGCTCCCCTGAGCGAGGTCTGAAGGGGGGTTGGCTTGCCACTTTGCGCGGTTGCGCATAGGCTATAAAAAAGTACCTTGCATCAAGGAGATAGCATGAGCCAGTTTTTTTACATCCACCCGGAGACACCGCAGCTGCGGTTGATAAAACAAGCCGTGCATATCTTGCGCGAGGGCGGGGTGATTATTTACCCCACCGATTCGGGGTATGCCCTGGGCTGCTGTTTGGAAAACAAAACCGCACTCGAGCGCATTTTGCAAATTCGGCAAATTAGTGGTGAGCATCATTTTAGCTTGATGTGCAAAGACTTAAGTGAATTGTCGATTTACGCCAAAGTCGAAAACACCGCCTTTCGCTTGATTAAAAACAACACACCTGGGCCTTACACCTTTATTTTGCGTGGTACCAAAGAAGTGCCGCGGCGTTTACTCAATGAGAAAAAGAAAACCGTCGGTTTGCGAATTCCGGAGCAAAAAATTGCGCAGGCGCTGCTGGCGGAATTGGGTGAGCCCTTGATGTCCAGCTCGTTGATTCTGCCCGGAAATGATTTTGCCGAGTCGGACCCTGAAGAGATGCGTGACCAACTAGAGCGGCAAGTGGATTTGATCATGCACGGTGGCGTGTTAGCGTCGCATCCAACCACTGTGATTGATTTATCTGACGATTTTCCGGTGATCGTGCGTGAAGGTGCTGGTGATGTCGCGCCTTTTGTCTAAGTGGTGATGGCAACCATGCCCAGCACTATCGATGCCCAGACTGAGGTTCAACCTGATACGTTTGCGCCTCTGACCGTCCAGCAGCCATTGCCACTGGCGTTTGTGCGCGGCGAAGCGGTGCTGGAGCGGCCAGAAGACTTGTTTATTCCGCCGGACGCCTTAGAGATTCTGCTGGAAGCCTTTGAAGGCCCTCTGGATTTTTTGCTGTATTTAATACGCCGCCATAAGTTTGATATTGTCGATTTGCCAGTCAATGAAATCACCCTGCAGTACATGGAATACATCAACCTGATGCAGGAGATGAATTTCGAATTAGCGGCGGAGTACTTGGTGATGGCGGCGATGCTGGCGGAAATAAAATCGCGTTTGCTTCTACCCCGCACAGAAACCGCGCTTGAAGACGAACTGGACCCACGTGCCGAGTTAGTTCGCCGCTTGCAAGAATATGAACAATTCAAACAAGCGGCGACCAATTTGGATGCGGTACCGCGGTTTGAGCGAGATTTCTTCCAAAGCCATGCCAGCGTGCCGGATAATTTTGAACCCTTTGTGATTTTACCGGATGTCAGCCTCGAAGAGTTGGTGTTGGCGCTGCAAGATGTTGCCAAACGGGCTCGCGACTTTACTCATCATCAGATCCAACGGGAGCAGCTCTCGACGCGCGAGCGGATGAGCCGGTTATTGGAACTCCTGCGCAGGCATACGGTGCTGGAGTTTTCGGATTGTTTCGACTTCAGCGAAGGCCGAGCCGGTGTCGTTGTGACGTTTTTGGCTATGCTGGAGTTGGTAAAAGAAAAATTGGTGGTGATCACCCAACTGGAAGTTTATGGTCAGATCCACCTGCGTCTGGCATAATGCGCCCCTTTGCTGGCTTTGCCTTTTGACGGATGCGCGTTTATATGCGAGCTGGATAAAATGTCGTTAAAAATCAGTGATGAACAGTTATTACAACTGATAGAAGCCAGCCTGTTTGCCAGTGAGAAACCACTGACCAAAGCCGAGTTACTGGATTCTGTGCTGGTTGACCTTAAGGTCTCACGCACGCGCTTGGATAAAACCATCAAGCAATTGCAAAGCGATTACAGCGGCCGTGGCGTCCAGCTGGTTGAAACGGCAAGCGGCTGGCGCTTTCAAACTCGGCCAGAATTGAGCTCGTTTTTAGCGCGATTATGGCCCGAGCGCTCACCGCGTTATTCACGGGCGGTGTTGGAGACGCTGGCATTAATCGCCTATCGTCAACCTATTACCCGCGGCGAGATTGAACAGATCCGAGGCGTTTCCGTGTCAAGCCAGATCATGCGCACCCTGCAAGATCGGGGCTGGGTGAAAGTGGTGGGACATAAAGAGGTTCCGGGGCGGCCTGGCCTTTATGCCACAACCTCGGAGTTTTTAGATTATTTTGGCGTGAAATCGCTGGCGGATCTGCCATCCTTGCCAGAGGTTGCGCCCATTCCTTTACACACAGTCGCGATGACTGAGGAGAGCTCACATGAGTGAAAAGTTACAAAAAGTTCTAGCCCGCAGCGGTGTTGGTTCACGCCGCGAGATGGAAGACTATATCAGCGCAGGTCGTGTTAACGTGGACGGTAAAGTGGCGCGTTTAGGCGATCGCGTGACCGAACATCAAGTGATCCGTGTGGATGGTCATGTGGTGAAAGTGGCCACCGAAACGGAACAAGTCTGCCGTGTTATTGCGTACCACAAACCTGAAGGTGAAATTTGTTCGCGGACCGATCCGGATGGTCGTCCGACGGTGTTTGACCGCTTACCAAAAATCAAAGGGGCGCGTTGGATTGCCATTGGCCGGCTGGACATCAATACCTCAGGTTTATTGTTGTTTACCACAGACGGTGAATTAGCCAACCGTTTGATGCACCCGAAATTTGAAGTAGAGCGTGAATACGCCGTGCGGGTGTTTGGCGATGTCACCGATGCCATCTTGCAAAAACTGCGCACCGGCGTGGAGTTAGAAGACGGCAAAGCTTCGTTCAAAAAAATCAAAGCCGGTGGCGGTGAAGGGATCAACCGTTGGTACAACGTGGTGTTGACCGAAGGCCGTAACCGTGAAGTCCGTCGGATGTGGGAGTCGCAAGGCACAGTCGTCAACCGCCTGATCCGCGTGCGGTATGGTGATTTGTTGCTGCCGAAGCATCTGCCAGCTGGTGGGTATGCCGAGTACCCACTGGATGAGGTGAACTATCTGCGCAAGATGGTGCATTTGCCGCTTGAAACCGAAACGTTAGCCAAACCTGAGGACCGGGATGAGCGCCGTCGCCGCATGGCCTCGATTAAACGTGCTGTGCGCAAGCATCAAGTGACCAGCAAACTGGCAGAAAAAGCGCCCGCAGCAAAGCCTGAGCCGCGTCCGGCCAAGTCAGAGAGTCAAAAACGGCCGGCGAAACCAAAGACCGGCGGTGGTAAACCACGTTCTCGAATTGGTAGTGCGTAAGTTACTCTGAGTTGGAACGCATCTGAAATGGTCCACTGAGGGCCATTTGCAAAAAGAAAGAGTTGCCTTTGGCAACTCTCAGATTAATGACAAACCCCAGTTTTTCTGGGGTTTGTTTTTTTGAGCACCGTT
>CAYTIQ010000046.1:0-33595 GCA_964437935.1 uncultured Rheinheimera sp. | reverse complement strand
CCTTCTAGGGGGCCTAAAGCAAAGCCACCTCCTATGGAGGTGGATTTTTACTTGAGAACCAGCCCTTTGGTAAAACCTTGCTTTCTATGCAGTAAATTACAATACAAGCTCTTTTCATCGGAGATCGAATGGCATAGGATGGATTCATTACAAAAAAAGGAGCGGGTGACATGTTTTTTTCAGGCGCGTTAAAGCAAGAGATAGAGCAACTAAAACAACAACTTAAAGATCAACAACGCGACGCCCAATCTGAACAATTGGCTTTGAACCAACGTATCGCTGCACTTGATGCCGAGCGTGCTCAATGGCAACAACAGGCACAAACCCTGCAACTCTGGCAACGTACTGCCGAACAATTTCTGCCAGCGTGTCAGGTGGTGCAACAAGGCATCAGTAGTCATGCAAATAGCCTAATTGAGGAACGCACACAATTGGCCAAACTTGAAGATGTGTTTGGCAGAACAACAACGGCTATCCGGATGTTGGAAAACCGTGCGTTACAAATCACTGAACATGCCAATCAAAGTGCCGCGACAGCTCAAGTGCTGGATGGCACAGCCAGCTCAATTAACCAATTGATTTCAAGTATTCAAGAGATCTCCGATCAAACCAATTTATTGGCGTTGAATGCCGCTATTGAAGCTGCACGAGCCGGCGAAGCGGGCCGCGGCTTTGCAGTGGTAGCCGACGAAGTACGGCAATTGGCCGGCAAAGCCAATGATGCCAGTAAACAGATTGAAAGTTTGATCCGCAAAGTCATTGAGCAAACCAATAATATCAAAGCGATGGTGTCGCTGAGTCAAGACAGTGCGGCTGATGTGTCGGCATCATCCAACCAAATTGACAGTGTTGTCGCTGAAGTGATCCAGCGCTCTGAGTCCATGAAAAAACTGATCCGGCTCACCACGACGATGACCTATTTAGATGCGCTGAAAGTGGATTATCTAAGCTTTAAGTCTGCAGTGGTGAAAGCCGCAGCCTTAAAAGAAGAGTTGCCAGACTCTGCCGCTGATAGCAAATTTAATCAGTGGTTTACTGCGGGGAATTATGGTCATCGCCATTATGGCAGTTTAGCCAGCTTTCAAGCCCTGGATAGACATCACAAAACTTTCCATCAAGCAGCCCGTGATGCTGTAAATGCTGCAAAAGCAAATCAAATCAGCCAGTTATCGTCAAGTTTACAAACGCTGGACGAACAATGCTTTACCATCGCTCAACTGCTGGAACGATTGCAGCAAGATGTAAAAAATCACTAATACCGTGTTGATGTAGCGCAACTCATCCCAAGTTGCTAACTGGCATACTGGACTTGCTGCGCACATCTACGTTGAGAGGTAATGAATGTTTTTTAATGCGAAAAATCGGGAGCAGATCCGACAGCTTGAGCTACAGATCCAGCAATTAGAAGTCAAACAACGCCAGGAGTATGAAGAACTCAAGCAACGTCATCAGTCTGAGTTGCAACAAATCCTTGCAGAAAACGAAAAACAACATGATCAAGTGGAAGTTTGCCATATCATGCTGCAAGGAGGAGAGATGCTCGGTAAGATACGTGAGGATTTAGCCACCAACGCGCAGTCTTTAACCGCAGAAAAAATCAACCTTGAAACTTTAGGTGACTTGTTCGGTGATACCAAACAGGCTGTTGCCAACTTACAAACCCGAGCCGGTCAAATTACCCAAGATGCCTCGGCCAGTGCACAAATCACCTCACAGTTAGATCACTCGGCAAGTACCATTAGCCGTCTAATCTCAAGCATTCAAGAGATCTCGAATCAAACAAATTTACTGGCGTTAAATGCGGCGATCGAGGCTGCGCGTGCAGGCGAAGCGGGACGTGGCTTTGCAGTGGTTGCAGATGAAGTCCGACAATTGGCGAACAAAGCACACCAAGCGAGTGATCAAATTGAACAGACGATTCGGCTGATCATTGATCAAACAGCACAAATTCGCCACATGGTCCAACAAAGTCAACAGAGTGCGTTGGACGTAGCCAGTTCGTCTGAACAAATAGATGCAGTGGTCAATAAGGTCATTGACAGTTCAGCTCATATGCAAGACGTTATTGATGCCAGTGCAACAATGGCGTTTCTAAATACGGTCAAACTTGACCACGCGGTTTGGAAACATCAAATATATAGTCATTTGCAGTCAGGTCGTTTCAATGAGCATGTCAATGCCCATACAGAATGTCGATTAGGTAAATGGTATTTTGAAGGTGAGGGAAAAGCACGATATAGCCAGCATCGAGCATTTCAGATGATGGATGCGCCGCATAAAATTGTGCATCAGGCTGGTCGGATGGCATTGAAACATGCAGCCAGTGGCGATAAATCATCACTACTTCAAGCGTTGCAGCAAATGGAAACTGCCAGCCAACAAGTCACCCAAGCGATTTCAGAATTACAACAACAAGTGCAGCGTTAATCATGCAGCACCGTCATGTTTAAAATCTCAACCGGTGACTTGGGGTGATGAAACGCAATAGGTTGACCACCAGAATTGTCGAGCCACACTTCATCAACCGGCGCCTTAGCAATAGCGTCTAACACCTGTTGACCATGGATTAACCGTCCAAACACCGCATAACGGCCATCCAAATGTGGCCGGTTTGCATGGCAGATATAAATTTCGGTGCTGCCACTGTCTGGTGAATCACCACGGGCTAAGCCTAAACAGCCGCGTTGATGGCTGAATTTGCCATGAAACTCACCAACGACGGCATACTTTTGCATATCCGGATGATTGTCATCATTCAAACCGGCCTGAATGACATGCCCAGCCACCACTCGATAAAAGGCTTTGTGTTCATACCAATGTTGCTTGGCCAGCCGGCTGAAGTTTGCCACCGTGTTGGGTGTGTTTTGTGTATCTAACTCAAACCACATGCTACCCGCACTGGTCCGTACCTCGGCATACAGTCCCGCCTGAGCGGGCAGTGCAAGCAGCATGGCAACTGCCATTATTTGATGACCGAGCATCCATTTCATCGTCAAGTCCTAGTTAAAATTTAACTGCGAGAGTTGTTGTTTTAACGAGATTGCCTGATGTTGTTGTGCTTGCGCAAGGTTGACTAACTCGGTCATTGCGCTATCTGTCGAACTGGCTGACTGATTGATTTCAGCAACTGCACTGGCAATTTGGCCACTTCGCTGCAATTCGGTGCGGCTTAATTCAACCGAAAGTTCACCAGCTTTGGCCACTTGTCGCATGGCCTGCTGGATTTGCACCAGCGCTTGCCCCGCGGACTCGGCGCTTTGTAAACAGAGCAGGGCAGTCTGTTGTTCGTGTTCAAGCCCAGAGTGAGTCGTTCGTACCGAGGCCGTCAGTCGGTTCAGCATGGTTTGGATCTCGCCAGTGGCTTGTTGGGTATTGGCCGATAGTCGTCGAACTTCGTCAGCAACCACCGCAAATCCACGGCCATGTTCGCCTGCGCGAGCGGCTTCAATCGCCGCATTTAAGGCTAACAGGTTGGTTTGTTCTGCAACACCTCGAATAGTATCAAGGACTTGCATTATGTCATTCGCGGCTTTGTCCAAGACCGTCATCGAATCTGCGGATTGTTGAACTTGAGCCGCGAGTTGATGCATTTGCTCATTCATTTGTTGCACTAAGCTGGAACCTTGGTCTGCTTGCTGATGTGCGTCATGGATTTGGGCTGATGCATTGTTTAATAATTGACCCATTTGTGCCATCGATTGTTGTGCGCTGGTGGCCTCATGGTCGAGTTGCACCAGCGCGGCTTTTTGTTGATAGACCGCGGTTTTACATTCGACACCAATCGATTGATTGTCGACGGCACTGCGTTCGTTGAGTTCCGCTTGTTGATGAACCCCTTGCAGTAACTGTTTTAAACTGGCGAATAAACTATTTAAAGCGCTGGCGATCAGTTTAATTTCGTCATCACCACGAAGTTGGAACTGTTGGCCAACCCGGTAGTCTTTGGCGGCCAGATGGATATCTTGCGCTAATAATTCCAACGGAGCTGCGACGTTTCGGCCAATCAGCAAAGCGACCCCACTGAACACTAGCGTTAAACAAATCAGTACCAACAGGCCACTAAACACCATTTGTTGGGTTAAAGACGTCAGAGGACCATACAGCTCGTCCACTTGTTGTTGCGTGACTATTCGTAAGTTGTAGTCGCCCATGTTGACCTGTTGCCAAACACGTGACCATGTACCATCGTTGGTGGTAACAACATCCGAGCCTTGACTATCTGCAGGTAAGGGTGCTATCAGCTGACCCACGCCGGCCAAACGTCCATCTTTTACGAGTGTTGGATATTGCTTGGTAAATTGCTCCGGTTGTTCCAGAAACAACCGAGGCTCCGTGAGATACGTGCCTTGCTCATCGACTAAAAAGCTATCCCCGGTGTTGCCCAAGCCAATCTGTGACCAATGACGCTCGTTCGTCATCAGTGCTGTCAGTCTCGACACCGGCAATGAAGCGACTAACACCCCTGAGACTTGCTCATTGAGCGGAGATCGCACTGCTGATGCGATCCAAATTTGCGGCTCCTGTGGATCTGCTGCGAAAAATGCCGGTTGCGCCACAATCCAGCTTCCAACCCCCCGTTTTAATGCCAATTGCACCGTTGACGCTAATTGACTGCTCTTAAAAGGGCCTTTATTCAGGTCGGTGGCAAACGCCGGGGTTTTTCGTACTGAATACACCACGGACATCGTTTGTGCATCGACTAACATTAAATCGCGGTAGCCTTGTAAATTGGCGATGTGACGAAAGCTTTGATGGAACCGTTTATGTTGCTGCGCATAGACAGAGCCATCGGCTGCATCAATTAACTGATCTTCATGGCCAATTTTTTGGCCGCTTTGTGCCATAAATCGTTGTTGCAATAACAAGGTTTCGACACTGCTGGCAGCCACCCACGCGCTAAGTTGTGCTTTCTCTGCATACGGTTGGCTGGGTAACCATTGGGTTGTTAAATAGTTAAGGACGGCGTCTCTAAGTGCCGCATCGCCTGGATTTGCAACTTCGTAGCGGTACGAAGCAAACGGATTTTTCAGCGCTTGCAGCGCCTCGCTGGTCATACGATTACCGGCTAAACCTAGCAAGGTATCGTGCTGCTGTTTGATGTATTGACTAAGGGCTTGCGCTCGGCCAGAAGATACGGCATCAAATCGCTGGCTGATACTTTGTTGTAAGCTGTCCTTTGCTTGATATTGTGCCACGATGCTGGTCACTGCAACGGCCACCAAGGATGCCGCTAATGCAGCGCCGCCAATCGAAAGCAATAATTTTTTTGCAATTTTCATATCAGTCCGCAACTCCATGGATAAGTTGGGCTGAGCCTAATCGCCAATTATGACAATGATATGACAATAAGAAATCTAGACGGCTAACTGCTCAAAAAGACCGTATATTACATATTGTTATAAACTGCTTCTTTTTGGTTATCAAAAACACTGGTATAGTGACTTGGATTGGAGGAGAACGACATGTCACTTACTATTCAACACTTCCTTGAAAAAGATTCAAATACTTTCAGTTATTTAGTAACCGATACTCGTACAAATAGCTGTGTTGTGATCGATCCTGTTTTGAATTTTGACATGGCCTCAGGTACCACCAGTACCACGAATGCCGACGCGATCATTGATTTGATCCGACAATCGGGCGCCCAACTAAGTTACATATTAGAAACCCATGTGCACGCGGATCATCTAACGGCGTCGGCGTATCTAAAATCAACGTTAGGGGGCCAAGTTGGCATAGGTGCTTTCATCACAGACGTGCAACAGGTGTTTGCTGAGCTGTTTCACTGTGATGAACGCTTTGCGCGTGACGGTCGGCAATTTGATCTGTTGCTTGAAGATAACGTGCAACTGCCATTCGGTGACTATCCAATTCGCGTCATGCATACACCAGGGCATACACCGGCGTGTGTCAGTTATGTGATTGGTCAACATGTCTTTGTTGGCGATACCTTGTTTATGCCAGATTTTGGAACGGCACGCTGTGATTTCCCGGGAGGCAGTGCCGAGGTGTTGTATCAATCTATTCAACGGTTATTTAGCTTACCCGACGATACCATCATGTGGATGTGTCACGATTATGGTACAACAAGCCGCAAAGAGTTAGCGTTTCAGACGACGGTCGCAGCGCAAAAGTACGGTAACATCCACGTCGGAGCAGGTAAAACTAGGGATGACTTCGTTGCCATGCGCCAAGCACGTGATGCGACACTCGCCATGCCAAAACTGCTGTTACCGTCCGTGCAAATCAATATGCGCGCAGGCCACTTTCCTGAGCCGGACACCAATGGTGTTAGTTATTTAAAGTTACCCTTGAATCAACTCTGACGCTAACTTCAAGGAACCGCTAAGACTCTGAAAAGAGACAACAAGGAAGTTGCAAGCGATGAAACTTGCCATTTTTACCGATATTTGGGGGATAGATCCCACCTTAGCAAGCTGGGCGAATTCTTTACCGTGCGCCGACCAGCTGGAGTTACTCAGCCCATATCCACAACGTTGTGACACAGAATTACCGCATTTTAGTGACGACCAGCACGCCTATAGTTTTTTCACGCAGCATGGTGGTCTTGACCAATATACAACCTTTGCTCGGGATTGGATGGCACAGCAGACTGACCCCGTCATGGTGCTTGGCTTTAGTGCAGGCGGCGCTGTGGCTTATCAACTTGCCTGCGATGACAGACATCCCAAGGCTATCTTTGGCGTCTATGCGGGACAAATTCATCGCCTAGCGCAGCGTTTGGTGCAGTGTCCGACGCAATTAGTCTTTAGTGATGAGCATCATTTTGACGTACCGACCTTGGTTGCCACACTGGGCCAGCAGGCGTTGATCAACGCAGAGCATTGGCGTTATCCACATGGTTTTGCCAATACACGCTCGCAAGGCTTTACTGCGCAGGCGCTTTTAAAATTAACAGCACAAGTGCACTGTTGGTTAAAAAGTCAGTAGCCGTCATCAGTTAAAAACAAAGGGCGCTACCATAGCGCCCCTTTGGGACAAACCGTTGTGACACACTCTGATTTATCCTAACGCGTTGAACCAGACCCCCATCCGGCTCAACGAGCTCCTGCAAAAGGCAGGTACAAGAACCGAAGTTCGGTCTAGAGCGCCTCTTAGCGGGCGTTTGTGCTTTCGAAAATCTTATCCGCGGATGCCGCCACAAAGCCGGAATACAATTGGCCATTTGGCATGGCGTAACGCAGCGCAAATTCATAGAAGCAGCTTGGGATCATCGCTTTGCCGTCGGTGAACTCAACTTCAGCTTCATCCGCTAACGTCGACGATTGCTCCAACAAGACCTCTGGAGAACCTTTGATCTCGCCACCTGAGGTATTGAGTGGGAAACCGGCGTTTTTCAGCGCTTCGTTGACTGCTTGCAGCGTGTCAAAGTTTTGTAACTCATTGACTGACACTGTGAAATGGTTGGCGCGGAAACCCCACACCGCCATCCATGCGGCGTATTCACTTTCAGCGCGCAGAATTTCATAACTGGCTTTATCCAAAGTCCAGTGGCGGCCTGAATACAAGAAGTTGGTGGCGTTCACGTCGCTCGTGTCCATTTGATCAACCAAGCCCTTGATGATGCGTTGCACGTCGGCTGACATCTCTTCGAGTTTTAATTCAGAAATAAACACCTTTGGCGCTTTTGGATCTGCATGTTCAAAATGCTTGGCATACAGTTTTTTCGCTTCAAAGTGATATTCGCCTTTTTCTTCATAACCAACGGCTTTGAAGTGAGCAGCTAATTTTTCCAGACCAATTTTTTCCAGATTGAAGGTACGCAGAGCGATGTGATCGTTGATCACGTCATCCTGTTGGCTTGAGCCGAGCAGGGCATGGATCTTGTCGGCGGACGGCGTGACTTTGACATAATCAAGCCACAGTTGCTGGAATAAATCTTGGTAAGTGGTATGCATGATAGTTCCTGTTACTACTGTAAAACGTGCCGGCATCGTACGCGAAATGCCGGCGATATTCTTTGATCAAGCGCAGTTCTGCGCCATCTAATTACAAGGTTAAACCTGGGCTTAGCGCTGCGGGTAATGACACTTGCTCCGCTTCCACCGACGATACGGGGTAGGCGCAATAATCCGCAGCGTAATAGGCGCTGGCACGATGGTTGCCACTGGCACCAATGCCACCAAAGGGCGCCGCACTGGAGGCTCCGGTGATCGGTTTGTTCCAGTTAACAATGCCTGCACGAATCCGGCTGAAAAAGTGCTCGTAGTCCGCGGCGTTATCCGCCAGTAACCCCGCCGATAAACCAAAACGGGTGTTGTTGGCTTCTGCGATCGCTGCATCAAAATCATCAAAACGATAGACTTTTAACAGTGGACCAAAGTGTTCTTCGTCGGGCAGTGGACGCGCGTCGGTGACATCAATAATGCCTGGTGTCACAAAGCCTAAGTTGGCATCGAGTTGAGTTAACTCAACCAGCGACACGCCGCCTAACGCTTGGATCTCCGCTTGCGCTTTGACCATGCCAACGGCGGCTTTGGCGCTGATCATCGAGGCGTAAAACGGCTGTTCATCCGCAAACGGCATCCCAACTTTGATGGCTTTGGTTGCGCTCACCAGCGCAGCCAAAATAGCATCGCCATTGGCATCGCGTTTAATAAACAAACGGCGTGCACAGGTACAACGTTGACCGCTGGAGATAAACGCCGATTGGATAATGTCATGCACTGCGGCTTTGATGTTCGCGACGTTATTGATGATCAGCGGGTTATTGCCACCCATTTCCAGCGCCAGAATTTTGCCTGGCTGGCCGGCAAACTGTTGGTGTAAATAGTGACCTGTGTTCGAACTGCCAGTAAAGAACAAGCCATCGATGCCAGGATGTGCGGCAATGGCTTTACCAGTGGCGATCTCACCTTGCAGTAAGTTGATGACGCCCGATGGCAAACCCGCTTGTTGCCACAATTGCAGCGTGTACTCAGCCACTTTGGGCGTCAGCTCCGACGGCTTGAACAACACCGTATTGCCTGCGATCAAGGCCGGTACAATATGGCCGTTTGGCAAATGACCAGGGAAGTTGTACGGGCCAAATACCGCCACCACGCCATGCGGTTTATGGCGGATAAAAGCGCGGGCGCCCGGCATGCTATTTTCAACAGTGCCAGTTCGTTCAGCGTGAGCACGCACCGAGATAGCAATCTTACCAACCATCGCCGCGACTTCAGTTTTACTTTCCCAGTAGGATTTACCGGTATCCAGTGCAATACAACGCGCCATCTCGTCACTGTGTTGCTGTAATTGCGCAGCAAAGGCTTCAACAATCGCAATGCGCTCAGCCAGTGGCCGATTTGCCCACAGGTAAAACGCCTGACGCGCCGCATGCACGGCTGCGTCCACTTGTTGTGCATCGGCGCCTTGACCTTGCCAAATCACTTGATTGGTTGCAGGGTCAATCGATTGAAACAATGGGCCTTGGCCTTCGAACCACTGGCCGTTAATCAGTTGCACTTGGCTCATTTTGCCCCCTTGTCTAGATTTAAATAGCGAACTTCATCACCGTGTTGCACCTGCAACGCTTTTGCAGTGGCGGCATCGATCAACAGGCCTTCGTCTGTCAGTTGGGCTGTTGTACTGATCACCGCGCGGAATTGGCTTAATTCCGCGGTACAAATCGCTAAATGGGTGCCTTGTTCGGCCGTTTGACCAACGATGACTTTGACTTTATGACTTTGCCGAACCGATTTAATTTGTTTTAGCTGCGCTTCAACCGTCGGTCCAGCATCGAACAAATCGACATAACCGCGGTGGATAAACCCTTCGTTTTCCAACAGTTTCAGTGCAGGCTTGGTATTAACGTGTACTTCGCCAATCACTTCTTGCGCCGATTGCGGCAGCAAGGATACATAAATCGGGTGACGTGGCATCAAATCGGCAATAAAGCCCTTGTTACCGATGCCAATCATGTGGTCGGCGGTCGGGAAGTCGATGCTAAAGAAGTAGCTTTGCAACCATTGCCAGAACGGCGGCAGCGAGTTTTCATCGGCCACGCCACGCATTTCGGCAATAACGATTTTTGAAAAACGCTTCGGATGCTCGGCCATAAACATAAAACGCACTTTGGATAAAAAGCGTCCGTTCATGCCGCTGCGAAACGGTTCACGTAAAAACAAGGTGCAAATTTCCGACACACCGGTGTAATCGTTACACATGGTTAAGACTTCCACTGGATTAAACACGTTTAACTCATTGGAATGGTGGATCACCGTGCTCTTGTGGAAATGGTACAACGGCGTCGACAAGCCCACAGAAGCTTCAATGCCACTGGTTCCGAGAATTTCACCGGTTTCGGTGTCTTCCAGCACAAACAGATAACCTTGATTGCCAGGTTTATCCGTATCAATCGCAAAACTGTGTTCCGAATGGGCAATCTTTTGTTTTAACTTTTGCTCATTGACCGGCAGCGAGGTAAAACCTGCACCGGACTCGACGGCGATTTGCATCAGCGCCGGGTAATCAGCTTGTGTAATAGGGCGGATCAATAACATGGCTTAACTCCAAGCAAAACCCGGCAGTGCCGGGTTTATGTTTTGAGATTTGGTCGGCAAATTAGCCGCGTGCTGCAACCAACTTGGCGATAGCCGCTTCAAAGCGCTCCATCCCGACTGCGATATCTTCTTTGGCGATCACCAACGACGGCGCAAAACGCACCACGTTGTAACCCGCCATCAGCACTAACAAACCTTGTTCCGCTGCTGCCAACATAAAGTCGCGCGATTTACCTTGCCATTCAGTCGACAGCGCCGCGCCAACTAACAAGCCTTTGCCGCGGATTTCGCTAAATACATGGTATTTTTCGTTGATGCGGTGAAGCGCGTCTTTAAACAGCTGCTCGCGCTCTTTAACGCCATTTAACACTTCAGGGGTATTCACGGTATCAAAGGCGGCAAGGGCGACAGCACATGCCAATGGGTTACCACCGTAGGTACTACCGTGTGTACCCACTACTAAATGTTTGGCAAGTTCGGTTGTCGTCAGCATAGCGCCGATCGGGAAACCGCCACCCAGAGCTTTTGCTGTAGTTAATACGTCCGGTGTGACACCCAAGCCCATGTACGCATACAGCTCGCCGGTGCGGCCGACACCTGATTGCACTTCATCAAACACTAAAAATGCGTTGTATTGATCACAGAGTTCACGCACGCCTTTCACAAATTCTGGCGTTGGGCTGATGATGCCGCCTTCGCCTTGCAGCGGCTCTAACACCACGGCGCAGGTTTTGTCGCTGATTAACGCTTTCACGCTGTCTAAGTTGTTGTATTCGGCGTGCACAATGCCTTCTGGTTTTGGACCAAAACCATCCGAGTAGGCGGCTTGACCACCAACCGACACCGTAAACAAAGTACGGCCGTGGAAACCCATTTTGAAGGCGATAATTTGGTTCTTCTCAGCACCGTGCAGATTTAATGCAGCACGACGTACCAGTTTTAACGCTGCTTCGTTGGCTTCTGCACCTGAGTTGGCGAAATACACTTTTTCGGCGAAAGTGTGATCGACTAATTTTTTTGCCAATAACAAGGCCGGTTCGTTGGTCATGGTGTTCGACAAATGCCACAATTTGTTGGCTTGTTCGGTTAATGCATTGACGAGCACAGGGTGGCAGTGACCTAAGCAGTTCACCGCAATACCACCCGCGAAGTCGATAAACTCGCGGCCTTGTTGGTCCCACAGGCGTGAACCTAAACCTTTTACAGGGATGATGGGTGAAGGCGCATAGTTTGGAACCATAACTTCATCAAATAAGGCGCGGGTAACTTGCATCGGAACTTCCTCGTGAGTATTCATTATTCGTTTGTTGTAACAAACGTATTTTTTGGTAATTCCTTCATTATATTGGCTAGCGCTGACAATCTGCAGTATCATTATTGTCAAATTTGAATTTTGTTTTGACAGTTTGGCGAGGGGATTTATCAAAATGCTAAGTAAAGAAGATGAACGACTGCTAGGATTACTTCGAACCAACGCTCGAGCCAGTGTTTCTGATTTAGCGCGAGAGCTAGACCTGTCACGTTCTACGGTACAAACGCGGATCCAACGTTTAGAGCAAACAGGGGTGATCCGCGGTTATGTCGTGGAATATGGCGACAGCTATATGAAGTCTTTAGTGTCGGCACATGTGTCAATTAAGGTTCGCCAAAAACTTACCACAAAAACAAATAGTGAATTACGACAAATCCCGCAAATCAGTGAACTGTATGCCATTAGTGGCGAATACGATCTTATTGCTGTGGTGCAAGCTCAAAGCACTGAACAACTCAGTCATCTGCTGGATGAGATAGGCAATCTTGATGGGGTAGAACGCACAAATTCATCGGTGATTCTAGAAACCAAATTTCGTCGATGATCGTATAATTACGCAAATTGGCTGGTTTTTCATATAGTCCGACCAGTTGTATGAAATTTTACGACAACGCGTAAGTCACGTTACACTTTAACGAGTTACCCCTGATCCCACTTAGCTGGAATACCTATGAGTCAAGTTGACAATACCCCGTTATATATCCCTTATGCTGGCCCTGCCTTATTAGAAACGCCGTTATTGAACAAGGGCAGTGCATTCACCCGTGAAGAAAGGGCTGCATTTAACCTGATGGGTCTGCTACCTCCTCGTTACGAAACTATTGAAGAGCAAGCCGCTCGCGCTTACATGCAATATTCATCGTTCTCAGAGCCTATCAACAAACATATTTATTTGCGTGTGGTGCAAGACAACAACGAAACCTTGTTTCATCGATTATTGCAAAATCACATCGAAGAGATGTTACCTATTATCTACACCCCGACCGTCGGTGATGCTTGTGAGCGCTTTTCTGATATTTATCGCAGTGCTCGTGGCTTGTTTATCTCCTATAGCGATCGTGATCACTTGGATGATGTGATCCGCAGTGCCACCAAGAAAAAAGTCAAAGTAATTGTGGTCACCGATGGTGAGCGTGTGCTCGGTCTTGGCGATCAAGGTATTGGTGGCATGGGCATCTCGATTGGTAAACTATCTCTGTATACCGGCTGTGGTGGTATTAGCCCAGCGTATACATTACCGGTGTGTCTGGATGTAGGAACCAACAACGAAAAATTACTCAATGACCCATTCTACATGGGCAATCGCCATCGTCGTATCACCGGCGATGAGTACTACGAATTTGTTGATAAATTTATCAAAGCCGTGAAACGTCGTTGGCCGGATGTGATGGTGCAATTTGAAGACTTTGCCCAGCCCAATGCTATGCCATTGTTAAAACGTTATCGAGACCAAATTTGTTGTTTTAATGATGATATTCAAGGCACAGCAGCGGTTACTGTAGGTACATTGCTTGCGGCCTGTCGTTCCAAGGGTGTGAAGTTATCTGCGCAAAAAGTTGTTTTTGTTGGTGCTGGATCGGCTGGGTGTGGTATTGCCGAACAAGTGATTTCACAAATGAGAACTGAAGGGATCTCAGATGAGCAAGCGCGTAGTCAGGTGTTTATGGTCGACCGTTTTGGCCTTCTCACCGAAGGCATGACAGAATTACGTGATTTCCAACAAGCATTAGTACAATCGAAAGCAGCAATAGCCAAATGGAAGTTTTCCGGTGATCACGCCTCCTTACGTGATGTAATGAACTGCGCAAAACCTGATATTTTGATTGGTGTCTCTGGCGTGCCAGGTCTGTTTACAGAGCCTGTTGTTCGCGCTATGAAAAAGCATTGTGAACTCCCCATCATCATGCCACTGAGCAACCCGATAAAACAAATTGAAGCTCGGCCTGAAAAGATTCTTGAATGGACGGATGGCAAGGTCATTATTGCGACAGGTAGCCCATTTAAACCTATTGAATATAAAGGGAAAACCTATCCCATCGCGCAGTGTAACAACAGTTACATCTTCCCTGGTATTGGGCTTGGTGTCTTAGCATCAAAAGCACGTCGCATCACGGATGACATGTTACGAGTCGCTAGTGAAACCTTAGCTGCAGCTTCACCGTTGGCCAACACAGGCGAGGGTGGTTTACTGCCTCCTTTAACCCAACTTGCTGAATTATCAAAGAAAATTGCTTTTGCTGTTGCTAAAATGGCCATGCAGGAAGGTCACGCACTTGAAATGGACGACGACCACTTAACGGCAAAAATCAATAGTAATTTTTGGCGTCCGGAATATCGACAATACAAACGTACAAGTAACTGATTGTCTTAGATATAACGAACTGACGTTTTCCCATAAGCCGGCATTTGCCGGCTTATTTTTTTTCTTGACCAACTATTTTGTCTTCCTCAACGACCAATTCACATCAATCCCAAACTTGGAATATTCGATGAAAACAACGTACCTGCGTGTAATCATGTTATTGACTGTGTTAAATGGCGACGCCGTATTGGCTGCAACTGCTCCGACATTGCAGTATTTAAAAGATTGTAAAATTATCAAACAGCGCGATATGACGGCGGAAGAATCCATTGCACTACAACAATTGCAAGCTGCTGAAGCACGAATGGAATTTTTGCAGCAACCACTGGCTGAAATGCAGGCCAAAATGAAACCTCATTCAGAAGCGATGCAGCAACTAAGTACGAAACTGGAAGTACAAGCAAGGCGAGGAGAGTTGGATGCCTCGCTACGCGACGAACAGCAGCAGTCAGCTGAAGAACTCAATAGCCTTGTTGCTATCTATCAAAAAGATATTGATCGCGTGACTGAATTTTCGGGTGAACTTGAGAAAAAGGCTAATCATTTTAGTGATTTAGTCATAAAAGACATGGCACAAGACTCGTTTGACCAGATCCGTATTCAGCAACCCGGTCAAACCAACACGAGTTGCGATAAAGGTATATTTTTTAATAAATCCATCCATTTATAGTCGTGATACTATGCGAGCTCTGATGTTTAGGGTTCGAAATATGGAAAAGCTTTATATTGTTATGTTAGGCGGCCGTCATCCTCGTGCATTTATCGAATTACATGAT
Source organism: uncultured Rheinheimera sp. (assembly GCA_964437935.1). Lineage (GTDB taxonomy): Bacteria > Pseudomonadota > Gammaproteobacteria > Enterobacterales > Alteromonadaceae > Pararheinheimera. The sequence goes on along the minus strand of CAYTIQ010000046.1, from coordinate 18,640 downwards.
GTCGCCTTCGTTTTTGCTGAACATTTGCAACAAACCATACCTGCATTGCAACAACATTGGTTTGGACAAAACAAAGGTTTACATATCGATAGTTGGCTGATTGTTGACGGTGTAGATGGCTACCAAGTTCGCAAACATTCACAACGCGCTGCAGCACAAGATCCGAAATTGTATTTTGTGAATTTTGGCGGCTACTTCCCAGGAAATTTTGGCGAAGAGCATAGTTACGAGCTAGTAGTAGCGCCAAATGCACAACTTGCTAAAGAGATCGCCAAAACTCGCCGTAATCCACACTGGATCAAACCGCATACGGATTTCCTGGCGGATATTGACGATTGCATTGAGTTAACAGAGCTCGGTGGGCACTTCGTGCAATTAGTTCCAGCAGCTCATTTACCAATAGAAATTCATCATGATTATCTGGTAATTGACGACTAGTCAGCAAGCACTGGTTTTACGCTGGACGATACCATGCCAATCAGTCTGTCGATTATTGGATAACGTGGTTGTCCGGTTACCTGTAGCATGCCAGAATGGAGCTTTAAAAAAGCGACGCTAAAAGCGAAGTAAAATCAATATAATCCAATAGGTTACATCAGGTTAATGCGTGTGTTGTAAGATAAAAAATACAGCGCACAAGATATCCCATAATGTATATTATGTTAAATTTAATATATGGCAATCAAGATAACAGTAATGCCATAAGGCTATGGCACTACCATTGCCTCCTGTTGTTCGATCTCTAAAGCGCTGCTTTTATACCAACCTGCTGCACTTGTCCTGTTTCATCGACTTGTCGCACAGTCAACAACAATTGGTCCAACTGTACGCTGTCGCCGACGACAACACGGCGGAAAAACTTGGCGTTGATGTAATTCGCAATCGATTGCGTTGGATCGGTATCGGAAAAATCGATGGTATAAAATGCGCCTAACTCGGCCAAACTAATTTGCGCATTTAAAACAAATTCACCAAAGAAATCGAATTTATCCAAATTGACTTCACTGGCCTGGCATGACAACGATTCACTTAGTGTTTTAGCAGAGGATGCGTAACCCAAAACCATCAATGTGTCTTGATTTTGGAATACACCAATATCAGCAGCAGGTTTCCATTCCCCTGCACGCACAACGCCTAGTAGCATGACGTTTGGATCGGTGATTTGCCAGCTTTGTTGATAGATAACCGACTCCTTATTCACATGGTAAGCCATGACTTGTAACACCTCGTTACTTTGAATGGCTTCCAATGGCATTACGTGATCAGGCCCTGCTTCTTTAGGTACCTCTAATTTTAGCCAGCGTGCGACGGGCGCAATCGACCAGCCTTGGATCAATAACGACACAATCACCACGAAAAACGCAACGTTAAAATATAACTGTTGATTCTCCACACCTGAAATCCATGGGATCAAGGCCAGAATGATCGGCACAGCACCGCGTAAGCCAACCCAGCTTATAAAAATTTGGTCCCTTTTGGGAAAATGGAATGGTAATAAACTAACGATGACGGCTATTGGTCTTGCTATAAAAATCATCACCAAGGCCAACATCAAGGCTGGTAGCGCATAATCGAGCAGTTTTGAAGGTGTAACTAACAAACCAAGCATAACAAACATGATGATTTGACTAAGCCAAGCCAAGCCATCTTGCATACGGAGAATTTGTGGCACCTGTGGCAATCGAGCATTGCCCAGTAAAAAACCTGCTAAATAGACAGCTATAAAGCCACTACCACCAAACACGTTGGTGATCCCGTACAAACCCATCGCCATAAACACAGCAAACAATGGCAAAAACGCAGAGCTCAACGGTAATTTGCGAAATAGCCAAATCATGCTTCGGCCACCGAGCCAACCTGCAAGGCCACCCACGATAGCTTGCTGTAAGAACACCAACAAGGTATTCCAACTTAAATCAGCTTGTCCCGCAACAACGGCGACTAGGGTGAAGGTCAACATCACGGCCATTGGGTCATTGCTTCCCGACTCTACTTCCAACGTCGCCGAAACGCGCTCTTTTATGTTTAAGCCTGCGGACTGGAATATAGAGAAAACGGCTGCTGCATCGGTGGAACTTAAAATTGCGCCGAGAAGTAAACCTTGTAACAGCGACAAATTAAACAACCACATCGCTGCAAGGCCAATGATAAGACAGGTAATTAGAACACCTAACGTAGCCAGTACCGCTGAGGGGGCGATCACCACCCTCACCCGATCTGGATGCGTTCGCATACCCCCATCAAACAAAATAATGACCAGTGCTATGGAACCGATGAGTAATGCCGCATTGGGATTGGAAAATTGGATCTGTAACAGGCCATCTTCACCAGCCAGCATACCCATACCGAGAAAAATTAACAGTAAAGGAGCGCCAAACTTCGCCGAGATCAAGGTGGCGACCAGACTGGCTGATAGCACCAGGCCGATCAACAATATCCAGAAATTTACAGCATCCAATGTCGACAAGCTCCTTATTAGCAGGCTAACTCTTGATAGATTTTGGTCAATGCATCAAGCGGATCTGCGGCCTTAGTTATGGGGCGTCCAATCACCATGAAATCGACGCCGACGGCTAACGCCTCCGCCGGGCTCATAATTCGTTTCTGGTCGTCTGCAGCCGCAAAACTTGGGCGAATACCTGGAGTAACCAATTTAAATTCTTTGCCACAACGTTGTTTTAACATAGCCGCTTCTTGAGCTGAACAGACGACACCATCCATGTTGGCTTGTTTGGCCAAAGTGGCTAAACGTTCCACTTGCTGTTCAGGGGTCACGTTTAGGCCTAAATCAACTAAGTCTGCTTGTTCCATGGAAGTAAGAACAGTGACAGCAATTAACAAGGGACGCTGTTCGCCAAAGGGAGTTAATATATCCCGTGCTGCTTCCATCATGCGTCGACCACCGCTGGCATGCACATTCACCATCCAAACGCCTAGATCTGCAGCGGCTTTAACAGCTTTTGCCGTTGTGTTTGGGATGTCATGAAACTTTAAATCCAAGAACACATCAAAGTTGCGTTGTTGCAGCTCAGTGACAAACGACGGGCCAAAATGCGTAAACATCTCTTTGCCAACTTTTAATCGGCATAAGGAAGGGTCAAGTTTAGAGACTAAATTAAGCGCATCTTTTTGATTTTCATAATCAAGTGCAACAACGACTGGGCTCTTGTTCATAGGTCTACCTTGTTAGCGGCCGTCAATGCCTGCCGCGGGTTCAAGCGTTTCCCACTGTTGACAGGATGGACAAAGCCAATATTTTTGTTTTGTTTTAAAACCGCAATTTTTGCAACTAAACAAAACTTTTGTATCCAAGTACGCTTGAATAAGTTGTTCAATGGACAACAGCGCATCCGCATGATCTGGAGTAAGCTGTTGGCGTATTTTTAATAACTGTTTGAATATACGAATATTTGGCTGATGCTGCAGTTTTTCAAGTAATAATTGCTCTGATGCCTGAGCAGCTCCAGTCGCCAAATACCAGTCGGACAAGGCAATTATTGCGCTTATATTTTTTTGCTGATGGCTTAAACCACTGAGCAGTTGATACCACTGTTGGTCATCCATTTGGCACTGCGCCAAATGAGGGAGTATTTCTGCAGCCCACTGTGGTTTTTGTTTGATCAGTTGGATGAACAAGTCCTTGCCCTGCTCTGTCTTGCCTTCGTCAACATACGACTTCGCTAATAATAATCGTGGCCGTATGGCGGTTGGATAGTTGGCGGATAACTGCTCTAACTGAGGGATCGAAGGATTTTTTTCAGCTTCACATAACATATTTGCCATAGCGATCCGCAGTGAACGTGAATCTGTAGCATTCACAGCGTCGGCAAATTGCCGTGCTTTGGCCCACTCATGTGTTGCGACAAATAATGCAAAAATTTGTTTTAACGCTGGTTCACGCAGCGGTTCGTGCTCGACTAAACCTGAAAGTAAGGGTTCGGCGCGATCATACAAGCCTGCGGAGAAATAATCTTTCGCGAGTTCAAAGCGGATTTGCAATGCTTGCGACTTGGGTAATTTAAGTTGATTAAGTTTTTCGTGGATACGAATGGCTTTATCCCAATCACCACGCCGTCTAAATAAATTTGCTAGGGCTAAGTAGGTATCGATAGTTGCCGCTTCGATGTCAAGCAAGGCTAGTAACTGTTCAATCGCCTTGTCTTCTTGATCAGTTAACAGGAAATTCAAGCCGGAGGAGAAATTTTTAGTAACGGAGGCTTTTTCTTTAAGTTCTTTTTGTTTCTGGGTATATAACGCCATGAACCAGCCATATGCAGCGGCTACAGGTAATAACAGAAACAAAAGCTCTAGCATAAGGTCAGGACTTACTCATAGTCCTAGAAAACCAACGTTTCGCGCGTAGCTTAATAAGGATAGATAACGATAAACTGATGCCGACAGCAAAGCCCAATATCATAAATAACAACGCGATATCGACAACTCGTAATTGGGCTTTGGCAATAAAATAATTCAGCTCGGCAGCTTGTTGGTTAATAGAGCCAAAAAAAACACCCAGCAAAACCAATGCGATAAAGCCAATAACTATCAGAACCTTACGCAAGCTAGTCTCCGTTGAATTGTTAGAGATCAGGTATTTTCTTTGACGCGGTCGCGCAATTCTTTACCAGGTTTAAAATGAGGAACATATTTGCCATCGAGTTCGACTTTATCACCAGTCTTTGGATTACGTCCAACACGAGGTGCACGGAAATGCAAGGAAAAACTACCAAAACCACGGATCTCGATGCGTTCATTATTTGCCAACGAACCTGCCATCTGTTCAAGGATTTCTTTAACCGCAGTTTCAACATCTTTCAGTTGAATGTGTGGGAAATCGCTAGCCAGCTTTTCGATCAACTCTGATTTAGTCATACAAACTCCGCTTTCCTAGGATATGGGAAATCGGTTGGGGTTTCCCCCAACCGACGACTAGAGCATTAATTAGTCAGCTTTTTGAGCTGCTTTGAATGCTTCAGCCATTGCGTTGCCACCGAAGCTATCATCTTGCTTGATAGATTCTAACGCTTCTTTCTCTTCAGCTTCGAATTTCGCTTTGATTGACAGGCTGATTACGCGGTTTTTGCGATCAACGCCCATCAAACGAGCTTCAACTTCTTCGCCAACTTTCAGAGCAGTGGTCGCATCTTCAACACGCTCACGAGCGATATCAGATACGCGGATGTAACCTTCTACACCGCCTTCCAGTAATACTGTAGCGCCTTTCGCGTCAACAGCAGTTACGTTACCCTTAACGATAGCACCTTTTTTGTTATCAGCAAGGTAGCCGTTGAACGGATCTTCGTCTAATTGCTTGATGCCTAAAGAGATACGCTCGCGCTCTGGGTCAACTTGCAGTACAACTGCAGAGACTTCGTCGCCTTTCTTGAATTCACGAACTGCGTCTTCGCCAGTTGAGTTCCAGCTGATGTCTGACAGGTGAACCAAGCCATCGATGCCGCCATCCAAGCCGATGAAGATACCGAAGTCAGTGATTGACTTGATCTTACCGCTGACGCGATCACCTTTGTTGAAGCCTTTTGCAAACTCTTCCCAAGGGTTAGCTTTGCATTGTTTCAGGCCTAATGAAATACGACGACGTTCTTCGTCGATTTCCAGAACCATAACTTCCACTGAGTCGCCCAGGTTGACAACTTTTGATGGGTGGATGTTTTTGTTGGTCCAGTCCATTTCTGACACGTGTACTAAACCTTCAACGCCTTCTTCGATTTCAACGAAGCAGCCGTAGTCTGTCAGGTTTGTTACGCGACCAGTGATGCGAGCACCTTCTGGGTAACGTGAAGCGATAGCTGCCCATGGATCTTCGCCCATCTGTTTCAGACCCAGAGAAACACGTTGCTTCTCACGGTCGAACTTCAGAACTTTTACTGGGATCTCGTCGCCAACATTGACGATTTCGCTTGGGTGTTTAACACGTTTCCAAGCCATGTCAGTGATGTGTAACAGACCGTCAACGCCACCTAAGTCAACGAATGCACCGTAGTCAGTCAGGTTCTTAACGATACCTTTGACTTCCATGCCTTCTTCCAGGTTTTGTAACAGAGTGTCACGTTCAGCTGAGCTTTCAGATTCGATCACTGCACGACGTGATACAACAACGTTGTTACGCTTCTGGTCCAGTTTGATAACTTTGAATTCCAGAGGCTTTTGTTCCAGGTGCAGAGTGTCACGAACTGGACGTACGTCTACCAGTGAACCAGGCAGGAATGCACGAATACCGTCAACTTCAACTGTGAAGCCACCTTTAACTTTACCAGTGATAACACCGATAACAGTAACTTTGTCTTCACAAGCTTTTTCCAGGCGTACCCAAGCTTCATGACGTTTGGCTTTTTCGCGAGACAGCAGAGTCTCACCGAAACCATCTTCAACTGCATCCAGAGCTACGTCGATGATGTCACCAACATTAACTTCGATTTCGCCAGCAGCGTTTTTGAACTGTTCTACTGGGATGGCAGCTTCTGATTTTAAACCAGCGTCAACCAGTACGACGTCTTTTTGTACTGCAACAACAGTACCTTTAACGATGGCACCTGGACGAGTTTCGATAGTCTTGAGGCTTTCCTCAAATAATTGTGCAAAATTTTCAGTCATTTTCACTATTTCAGTTTAGTGCTCCACCTATAGTCCGTATTAGATGGGGTTGCTAAGTTAACTTCGGTCATCCTTGGCCAAAGCTACCAATGTGTTTTCAGGCCTGGTTCAGACGTGATTTAACAACGCTGAGCACTTCATCCAACACTTGATTAATTGATTTATGGGTCGAATCCAACAGGTAGGCATCATCGGCAGGCTTTAACGGCGCCACCGCACGATTCATATCACGCTCATCACGTGCTTGGATTTCGCTCAAAAGGTCGTCGATATTAACATCGTGTCCCTTTTCTTTCAACTCTAAGTAACGGCGACGAGCGCGTTCGCTGGCATCCGCTGTTAAGTAAATTTTTACGTCCGCTGTAGGGAAAACCACAGTTCCCATATCACGGCCATCCGCAACCAGACCTGGCGCTTCACGAAAGGCACGTTGACGACGCAATAATGCTTCTCGGACACGCGGTAAAGAGGCAATTTTAGAGGCAACGGAACCAACATCTTCAGTCCGGATGGTATGCGTAACGTTTTCGCCTTCTAAGGTGATACGCGTGCCACCATGATCATCTGCCGTGAATTGTACATCGAGGTGCGCCGCCAAAGGTTGTAGCGCTTCTTCGTCTTCGGGAGCGATTTGATGATGAATAGCGGCAAGTGCTAACACGCGATAAATAGCTCCGCTATCAAGTAAATGCCAACCAAGTTTCTGCGCGATTAAACGGCATACGGTTCCTTTGCCTGAGCCGCCTGGACCGTCAATTGTAATCACCGGGGACTGTTGCATAGCGCCTCCACAAAAAAATACGACAAATACCGCGGCATTATACAGTCGCAAAAAATAAAAAGCGCGGCTTTTCCGTGGAAAAACCGCGCAGATTTCATAAAGATAGCGATGTTACGCGTTACTTTGAACCAGACTGTTAAGTACTTCGAAATAATTTGGGAAGGTTTTTCGAGTGCAATCAGGATCTTCGATTGTGATGCCACAAGGGGCAAATGCGACCAAGGAGAAGCACATCGCCATCCGATGATCGTTATAGGTAGCGATACTGGCGTGGTTGATCACCGCTGGAGGCTCAATTTTGATAAAGTCATAACCTTCTTCCACCGTGGCGCCGACTTTACGAAGCTCAGTTGCCATGGCATGCAAACGGTCCGTTTCTTTGACCCGCCAATTGTAGATATTACGGATCACCGTTGGACCTTTAGCAAAGAGCGCCGTGGTCGCAATCGTCATTGCTGCATCTGGGATGGCATTGTAATCGCGATCGACACCATGAAGTTCGTTACGCGTAACAGAAATGGAGTCATCCGTCCATGTGACGTTCGCCCCCATCGCCTCTAGAGCATCGGCAAAGTAGATATCCCCTTGTACCGCTTTACGCCCAATCCCGGTGACCGTCACAGTTCCACCACCAATGGCAGCTGCCGCCAAGAAATAGCTGGCCGAAGATGCATCACCTTCTACCAACCAGTGCCCTGGTGATTGGTAACTTTGACCCCCTTTAACTATAAATTGTTGATACTGATGATTCTCGACCGAGACACCGAATCGAGCCATCAAGGCCAACGTAATGTCAATGTAGGGTTTAGACACCAATTCGCCTGTGATCTCAATCACGCTATCTTGCTTAAGCAAGGGGGCAACCATCAGTAATGCAGTCAAAAACTGACTTGAAATGCTGCCATCCACAGTCACAGATCCACCTTGCAAGGCTTTACCATGAATAGCTAACGGCGGAAATCCGTCGTCTTTGAGGTATTGGATATCAGCACCCCATTGCTTAAGGGCATCGACCAAGTGACCAATAGGCCGCTCATACATACGTGGCTCACCGGTCAATGTGACTTCCACCTCAGAGGCGGCCAAAGCTGCCGCTAAAGGCCGCATCGCTGTGCCGGCATTGCCTAAAAACAGCTCTAAGTTGCCTGCGTGCTGAAATAACCCACCTTGACCGGTTACGCGGCACTGAGTTTTATCTGCAGATAGCACACATGTCACCCCCAGATGATTGAGTGCGTTTAACATATGTTCGATGTCATCGCTATGCAGCAGATTGGTAATAGTCGTTTCACCCTTCGCTAAAGCTGCCAATAAAAGCACGCGGTTAGAAATACTTTTCGAGCCTGGCAAATGGACGGTGCCGCTGACCAACGGAATTTGCGATAAAGTTAAAGTCTTCATTAGCCGTGTACTCGCTCGAACTCACGCATAAAGGTCACGAGGGTTTGCACACCTTCCAGTGGCATCGCGTTATAAATACTGGCACGCATGCCCCCGACCATCCGATGTCCTTTTAATGCCAACAAGCCATGATGTTCAGCGTCAGCGACAAACTTATCGTTCAGCCGTTCATCAGCGAGTAAAAATGGGACATTCATCCACGAGCGGTAACGCGTATCGACATCATTGCGATAAAAATCACTTTGATCGATGTAGCCGTATAAGGTCTCTGCTTTTTGGCGATTAAGTTCCGCCATGGCTTGCACACCGCCTTGTCGTTTCAACCACTGGAACACTAACCCCGCTAAGTACCATGCATAGGTTGGTGGTGTATTGAACATGGAATCGTTTTCTGCTGCTAAGCGGTAATCTAAAATCGCTGGGATCGCAGCACCGCTGGCAGGCAATAAATCATCCCGGACTAGCACGACCGTCAGACCTGACGGTCCGATATTTTTCTGCGCGCCTGCATAAATAACACCATAACGATGAACATCGATGGGACGAGATAAAATGGTCGATGATAAATCAGCCACTAACGGCACCTGAGTGCTTGGCAGATCAGTAAATTCCAGACCATCCACCGTCTCATTTGGACAAAAATGAACAAATTTAGAGCTGGGGTCAATATTCCAATCCGCTGCAGCTGTCAGGGTTCGCAAGCCATCGACTTTCTGTTGAATTCCTTGCACAGCGACAGTGCCAAATTTATGCGCTTCTTCGGCGGCCGCTTTGGACCATGCACCTGAGACTATGTAATCAGCTTTGTCGGATGAGTTTGCAAACAAATTCAGCGGCACTGCTGCAAATTGGCCACGACCACCACCGTGCATAAACAACACTTTGTAATTCGATGGTACCTTGAGCAAGTCACGCAAATCTTGCTCTGCTTGCGCTGCCACGTTCATAAAGTCTTTGCCACGATGACTCATTTCCATGATGGAACAACCACGGCCGTGCCAATCGATCAACTCTTCTTTGGCTTGTTGCATGACTTCAACAGGCAACATCGCAGGGCCGGCACAAAAATTAAAAGTGGTCATGTAGAACCTCATTAGATTAATTTCAAAACGAAAAATGAATCGTGGGACCTTGGTAAAGCGGCTTATTTTATGATTGTAGACGTGCCGTTGGTCGTGCCGTCACTGTGGTGCGCGAGTTAAACAATTGCAGAGACATCTGGACGGCTTAGTGACTTTACTGTATCGCATTTTGCTAAATCGCGAAACCGCTTTTTCCAAAGAACCTTAGAAAAACAACAGGCACCCGTAGGTGCCTGTGTTTAATGCTGAATTATTCTTCAGCATCAGTTCCTTCAACTGCCGTTGCTTGCAGTTCGGCTTCAGCCGCAGCCAGTTCATCCGCATCTTGGATCTCGTTGATGCGTTGTACTCCAACCACTTTTTCGCCTTCTTGGGTACGGATCAAAATGACCCCGGCGGTGTTACGCCCTACTGTCGAGACTTCTTTGACTCGGGTACGTACCAAGGTGCCTTTATCTGAGATCAGCATGATTTCATCCAGTGCATTCACTTGCACCGCACCGACCACCATGCCATTACGCTCAGAGACCTTGATAGACACCACGCCTTGTGTCGCACGGCTCTTTTCTGGGTACTCTTGTAATAAAGTGCGTTTGCCGTAGCCATTTTCGGTCACTGTTAAAATTGCACCGTCAGATTTAGGAACAATCAATGAGACAACATGGCCGCCATTGCGCATTTTGATACCACGAACGCCGGTGGCGCCACGGCCCATCGGACGTACTTGGTCTTCAGGGAAACGCACCACTTTACCGTCATCGGAGAACAGCATGATTTGATTGCTGCCATCTGTGATATCGACACCGATTAGCTGATCACCGTCATTGAGGTTCACCGCAATAATACCGTTGGCTCGCGGACGTGAGTATTCGGTCAACGCCGTCTTCTTCACAGTACCGTTGGTAGTTGCCATAAATACAAACTTGCCTTCTTCATACTCACGCACTGGTAAAATAGCGGTGATCCGCTCGTTGTCTTCCAGCGGTAACAAGTTGATGATTGGTTTGCCGCGCGCTTGGCGTGATGCTTGTGGTAACTGGTACACCTTCAACCAGTACATACGACCGCGGTTCGAGAAGCACAGAATAGTATCGTGGGTGCTGGCAATCAGCAGTTGATCCACGAAGTCTTCGTCTTTGACGGTGGTGGCGGCTTTACCACGGCCACCGCGACGCTGCGCTTCGTAATCGGTCAACGGTTGATACTTGGCGTAACCTAAATGCGATAAGGTCACAACGACGTCTTCTTCGGCAATTAAGTCTTCCATATTGATATCCAGCGCGTCGGCTTGGATCTCAGTACGGCGTGCATCGCCATAAGTTTCTTTTGCAGCAACCAGCTCTTCGCAAATCACTTCCATCAACCGTGCAGGGCTTGCCAAAATGTGTAACAACTCGGCGATCAAATCCAACAGCTCGCGGTATTCAGCGAGGATTTTCTCGTGCTCAAGGCCAGTTAATTTATGCAGACGCAGGTCAAGGATGGCTTGCGCTTGTTGTTCGGTCAGGTAATACATACCGTCGCGAATACCAAAATGTGCTTCTAACCATTCTGGGCGTGCAGCACTTTCACCAGCACGTTCCAGCATCTCTTGCACATTACCTAAACGCCAGCCACGTGACACCAAGCCATTTTTTGCTTCACTTGGGCTTGGTGATGTCTTGATCAGTTCAATGATTTCATCGATGTTGGTCAGCGCTATCGCGAGGCCTTCCAAGATGTGCGCGCGGTCGCGAGCTTTACGCAAATCGTACACTGTCCGGCGAGTCACTACTTCACGACGGTGCAACACGAAACATTCCAGCATCTCTTTGAGGCTTAACAGTTTCGGTTGGCCTTGGTCCAGTGCCACCATGTTGATCCCGAACACAGTTTGCATTTGGGTGTTGGCATACAAATGGTTGACTAACACGTCGCTTGATTCGCCGCGTTTGACTTCAATCACAATACGCATACCGTCTTTATCAGACTCGTCGCGTAGTGCGGAGATACCTTCAATCCGTTTGTCTTTGACCAATTCAGCGATCTTTTCAATCAAGCGAGCTTTGTTCACTTGATATGGAATTTCGGTGACGATGATCGATTCACGACCGGTTTTTTCATCGGTTTCGATGTGGGTTTTGGCGCGGATATACACCTTGCCACGGCCTGTGCGGTAGGCTTCTTCGATGCCACGGCGACCATTGATAATGGCCGAGGTCGGGAAATCTGGGCCTGGAATGTATTCCATTAACTCAGGGACGGTGATCTCTGGGTTTTTGATCAGCGCCAAGCAACCGTTGATCACTTCCGTGATGTTGTGTGGCGGAATATTGGTCGCCATACCAACGGCTATACCACTTGAACCGTTGATCAACAAATTTGGGATCTTGGTGGGTAGTACCGCAGGAATTAATTCGGTGCCGTCATAGTTTGGCACGTAATCGACGGTCTCTTTGTCCAAATCAGCCAATAACTCTTGGGTGATCTTAGCCATGCGGACTTCGGTATAACGCATTGCCGCTGCAGAATCGCCGTCAATCGAGCCAAAGTTACCTTGGCCATCGACCAGCATGTAGCGCAGTGAAAAAGGTTGCGCCATCCGGACTATGGTGTCGTAAACGGCAATATCACCATGGGGATGGTATTTACCAATAACGTCACCGACGACACGGGCTGATTTTTTATATGCTTTGTTCCAGTCGTTGCCGAGTTCTTTCATTGCGAACAAGACGCGGCGGTGTACTGGCTTTAAACCATCTCGAACATCCGGCAACGCACGGCCGACAATAACGCTCATTGCGTAATCGAGGTAGGAATTCTTCAGTTCTTCTTCAATGGTAATCGGAAGGATTTCTTTGGCCAGATTCGTCATAGATAACGCTTTATCCCTTTAAAATCATAAGGTTGTCTCGCATTCGTTGTTGTGTGTTGCCGCGAGAATCCTCGATTCTATCACAACTATTGGCTCTTGCCATGCTGCAAAAATAATGTTTTGGCAAAGGCTTTTTGCTCCCTATAATGCGCTCAGCACAGAAAGGATCTTGATATGACTGAAATTTCAACAGCACTGCATTCGAGCAACGTCGATAGCGCCGAAATCCAAAAGTTTAATGCGATTGCATCGCGTTGGTGGGATTTAGATGGTGAATTTAAACCACTGCATTTGTTAAACCCGGTTCGCCTCAGTTTTATCTCAGATCAAATTCAAGGGTTGTTCGGCAAACATGCCGTGGATGTTGGATGTGGTGGTGGTATTTTGGCGGAAAGCATGGCTCGTATGGGCGCTATCGTCACCGGTATCGACATGGCTGAAGACGCGTTAGGCGTTGCCAAGTTGCATGCGTTGGAGGCTGGAGTGAACATCCACTATCAACAAAGCACAGCTGAACAATTTGCGTCGTTGTATCCAGGCCAGTTTGATTTGGTCACCTGCATGGAGATGCTTGAGCACGTACCAAACCCTGCCTCGGTTGTTCAATCCTGTGCAGATTTAGCTAAGCCTGGCGCTACGTTAGTATTCTCTACCTTAAACAAAACATGGAAATCATATTTGTTAGCCATTGTTGGTGCCGAGAAGGTTCTTAAGCTGGTGCCAAAGGGCACACATGAATTCGACAAGTTCATTAAACCTTCCCAACTCATGCGTTGTCTTGAAAAAGCTGGTTTGGACGTGGTGGATTGTACCGGCTTGCACTTTAACCCAATCACAGAATCCTTCCGCATCGGAGCTGGAGTGGATGTCAATTACATGGTGGTCGCGAAGAAGCCTTTATGAAACATCGCCATTTTAGCAAAGGAAGTGAGTGGACACTAACAAAACCCAAAGTCGTGTTATTTGATCTCGATGGAACCTTGGTCGACACTGCCGATGATCTGGGTGCTGCATTAAATCATGTGTTGCAACAAAAGGGCTTACTTGAGGTCACTGCAGCGCAATATCGACCTGTTGCCTCGCATGGCGCGAAAGGATTACTTGAGCTTGGTTTTGCTGAGCGATTAGTGGAATTTGACTTCACCGAACTTCGTAACGCGTTACTAAACCACTATGCCGAGCATATTGCAGATCATAGCTGCGCCTTCCCTGGCGTGACTGAGCTGTTGGCTTATTGTGAGCAGCAGCAAATTCGATTTGGTATCGTGACCAATAAACCTTGGTCGTTAGCAAATGCTTTAGTGAAACGGTTAACCACACTGTCTTCCTGTGCTCTGTTGCTAGGTGGCGATAGTCTGCCTGTTCGAAAGCCGCATCCAGCCCCACTTTGGTTATGCTGTCAGCAACTCGCTGTAAAACCTAGCGAATGTTGGTACGTGGGCGATGCGCAGCGTGATATTGAAGCGGCTAACCGCGCTGGCATGACATCCATCATCGCCGAGTATGGCTATCTTGGCCCAACTGACGAACCTGAAAGTTGGCAAGCGGATTTGCGCGTTGCCAGTGTAGCTGAGCTAGAAGAACTGCTGCGTTCCTTGAGTTAACACTGCTTGTGGAGAGGATGCCAGTCATTAGAAAACCTGCTGTAAGGCAGGTTTTTTTATTGGAATGGACGAAGACCCAATTGTAAATTTATCGATCAGAATTCATCACCAATGTAACAAGCTATCTAGACGATTAGACATACGGATTGATGCTTAAAAAAGCAGTTAATTTAAATTTTAAGCGGTCGATATTTTTTGAAAAAAAAATTAAAAAGCATTGCTTTGTTGTGCCCTCAGTGAACATCGTTCCCGACACGTGAGCAAGCACTAACATGACTAAAAAGTAGACGCAGCTCGGGGGTTGCAAAGCCCCACTAACCACCTTATCTTGTGATCCGAAGCAACTCTCCCCCCATATCTAGCAGTGACGCGTAACCGATGTCTGCCAAGATAACAGTGTCTTCGGGGAGCGATGACAGTTGACATCGTCAGCTGTCTTTACGAATAACAATAATTGACACGGAACTCTTCAGTTATGAATCAGCCACTATACGTAACCAAACGCGACGGCCATCGTGAGCCCCTGAACTTGGATAAAATTCACCGTGTCATTGAATGGGCCGCTGATGGTCTGGACAATGTGTCGGTATCACAGGTCGAATTACGCTCACACATCCAGTTCTACGATGGCATCAAAACCGAAGACATTCATGAAACTATTATTAAAGCTGCAGCAGATCTGATCTCTAAAGAAACGCCAGACTATCAATATATGGCGGCGCGTTTGGCCGTATTCCATCTGCGCAAGAAAGCTTACGGTCGTTTTGACCCACCGAAGCTTTATGATCATGTAGTGAAAATGGTAGAAGACCAGCGCTACGATCAACATATTTTGACCGATTACAGCAAAGAAGAGCTGGATATTATTGATACCTATATTGATCACAATCGTGACCTAAACTTCAGCTATGCCGCGGTCAAACAACTCGAAGGTAAGTATCTGGTTCAAAACCGTATTACCGGACAGATCTATGAAAGCGCTCAATTCTTATATGTATTAGTTGCAGCCTGTTTATTTGCCAATTATCCAAAAGCAACACGGCTAGATTACATCCGCCGTTTTTACGATGCGGTCTCGTTATTTAAGATCTCGTTGCCAACACCTATTATGTCTGGCGTGCGCACCCCAACCCGTCAATTCAGTTCTTGTGTGCTAATCGAGTGTGGTGACAGCCTTGATTCTATCAATGCCACATCCAGTGCCATTGTAAAATATGTTTCTCAGCGTGCAGGTATCGGCATTAATGCTGGTCGAATTCGCGCCCTGGGCAGCCCGATCCGTAACGGCGAAGCATTTCACACGGGTTGTATCCCATTCTACAAACATTTCCAAACGGCCGTGAAAAGCTGCTCACAAGGCGGTGTTCGCGGTGGCGCTGCAACCTTGTTTTACCCGCTTTGGCATTTGGAAGTGGAATCTCTGCTGGTACTGAAGAACAACCGTGGTGTTGAAGAGAACCGTGTACGTCACTTAGATTACGGTGTGCAATTTAACCGTTTGATGTATCAACGTTTAATCAAGGACGAGATGATCACACTGTTTAGTCCTTCAGACGTACCTGGTTTGTATGATGCGTTCTTTGAAGATCAAGACTTATTTGAACAGTTATATGTTAAATACGAGAACGACGGCGCGATCCGCAAAAAGCGGATGAAAGCGCTCGAACTTTTCACCTTGTTCATGCAAGAGCGTGCTTCAACGGGCCGTATTTATTTGCAAAACGTCGATCACTGCAACACACACAGCCCGTTTAATCCTAAGTTTGCCCCGGTTCGTCAAAGCAACTTATGTCTAGAAATTGCGCTGCCAACGAAACCACTGAATGATGTTAATGATCCCAATGGTGAAATTGCGTTGTGTACGTTATCTGCCTTTAACCTAGGCGCAATTGAACATCTGAGTGAACTAGAAGAGCTTGCTGAACTGGCGGTTCGTGCATTAGATAGTCTGTTGGATTACCAAGACTACCCTATTCCAGCAGCATTCCACGCCTCGATGAACCGTCGTACCCTCGGCGTTGGTGTGATTAACTTCGCGTATTACTTGGCGAAAAATGGCGTGAAATATTCCGACGGTTCAGCCAATGGTTTAACCCATCGCACCTTCGAAGCCATTCAATACTATTTAATGAAGGCATCGAATAAGTTAGCGCGTGAGTTTGGACCTTGCCCGTTGTTTAAAGAAACAACGTACGCCGAAGGCATCATGCCGATTGATACCTACAAAAAAGACCTTGATAAGGTATGTAATGAACCGTTGCAATTAGACTGGGATGCGTTACGCCAGTCCATTGTGTACTATGGTCTACGCAACTCGACCCTGTCTGCATTAATGCCATCTGAGACATCGTCCCAGATCAGCAATGCGACCAATGGTATTGAACCACCACGCGGTCATATCAGTATTAAAGCCAGTAAAGATGGTATTTTAAAGCAAGTTGTGCCGGAGTATGAGCGCTTGAAAGGCCAGTACGAGTTGTTATGGGACATGCCAAACAACGACGGTTACTTAGCACTTGTCGCGATCATGCAAAAGTTTGTGGATCAAACTATTTCGGCCAACACCAACTACGACCCTGCCAAATTCGACGGTGGTAAGGTGCCAATGAAGGTGTTGCTGAAAGATTTGTTAAATGCTTACAAACTTGGCGTCAAGACCATGTATTACCACAATACCCGAGACGGTGCGTCTGATGTGCAAGAAGACATCAAGCCGGCCGCGACCGAGGTGATGGTAGAAGAAGATGACGGCTGTGCCGGCGGTGCTTGCAAGATTTGATAATCGAGCATCAAAATAGCGGAGCTGGTCTCCGCTTTTTGGCGTTTTGTGATAAAAATTTCCTAAGAGATCAGTATGACTTACACCACGTTTAACCGGAAAAATAACGATCAACTCAAAGAACCGATGTTTTTCGGTAACTCTGTGAACGTGTCACGTTATGACCAGCAGAAGTATGGTATTTTTGAAAAACTCATTGAAAAACAATTGAGTTTTTTCTGGCGTCCTGAAGAAGTGGATGTTAGTAAAGACCGTATCGACTTCCAGCAACTGCCAGATCACGAAAAGCATATTTTTATCAGTAACTTAAAGTATCAAACCTTGCTGGATTCCGTGCAAGGCCGCTCACCTAACGTGGCACTGCTGCCATTAGTATCGTTACCTGAACTTGAAACTTGGATCGAAACGTGGGCGTTCTCCGAAACTATTCATAGCCGAAGCTACACCCATATCGTCCGTAACATCACCACCGAACCACATAAGGTATTCGATGATATTTTGTTGAATCAAAAAATCATCGAACGTGCTGATGAAGTGACGCGTTATTATGACGATCTCATTGAATTCACTACCCTTTACCATCTCTGTGGTGAAGGCACGCATACCATCAATGGCGAGTCAAAATCAGTCACATTGCGTGACCTGAAGAAAAAACTGTATCTGTGCATCATGTCAGTCAATGTGCTGGAGGCTATTCGGTTTTATGTCTCTTTTGCCTGCTCATTCGCTTTTGCTGAACGTGAATTGATGGAAGGCAATGCCAAAATCATCAAGCTGATTGCACGTGATGAAGCACTGCATCTGACCGGTACCCAACACATGCTCAATATCATGGCCAGTGGTGACGATGATGCAGAAATGGGTGAAATCGCCAAAGAATGTGAAGCACAAGCCTATGAGATTTTCCGACGGGCCGCAGAGCAAGAAAAAGAGTGGGCGGAATATTTATTCAAAGATGGTTCGATGATTGGTTTAAACAAAGATATCTTATGCCAATACGTTGAATACATTACTAATAACCGCATGCAAGCGATTGGCTTGAAACCTGTGTTCAGCACCACTCAGAACCCAATTCCATGGATCAATGCCTGGTTGGTGTCTGACAACGTGCAAGTCGCCCCACAAGAATCAGAGATCAGCTCCTACTTAGTCGGGCAAATTGATAACGAGGTTGATGGTTCTGACTTTGGCGACTTCGATCTCTAATGTTCAAGGTTCGGCTGCAGGATGGCCGCAGTTTCGAGTTTGACACAGCAAGCCCCAACTTGCTGGTCAGCTTGGAACAACAGCAGTTTGAGGTAAATTTTCATTGTCGTGCAGGCTTCTGTGGGGCTTGTCGCTGTAAGTTAATCCAAGGTCAAGTCAGTTATTTAGAAGAGCCGTTGGCATTTGTGCGCAAAGGTGAATTTTTACCCTGTTGTTCAGTTCCTGTAACAGACATCGATATTGAGATCCCAAGCTAGTTCATTTCACCCATAAAAATGTATGGTCCGCCCCGTTGTTGCAAGTACAAAAAACCGATAACGG
>CAYTIQ010000045.1:9052-33654 GCA_964437935.1 uncultured Rheinheimera sp. | reverse complement strand
CCCGTCTTCACCTAAATTATTGTTTTATCTATACAACTTCTGGGGATACCTCAGGGTTAATCCTTGATTGGTGATGACATGTGATTTTAATGTTGCATTTTGTTGATTCTGATATGTTTTCTCAGTGTTCTTTGTGCTACTAAATAAGACTTAGCAAAGCTGCGACACCTATCGATAAGGGATTATGTGATGTTAATAACAAAATACATGTTGTTTGGTACCTGCATGTTGGCATTTACCGCTCAAAGCCAGGCTGTGGATGTTGGGCCATCCTGTAAAATGAACTGTGTCTCGGCTCAAAAATTGGGGTCATCTCTGATTTATGTTTGGCACTCTGAAAATGGCGCTGCGCTGAAGACGTTTTATGTTGATTTGCCTCACCATGCGGTGGAAGTGCCACTAGTGACCTCGGAGACCAAGAGGAGATTCACCGATGCATTCGGGAATGCTGCCGATCCGGTATCTGCAGAATTTCGTCCTGAGTACATGACTCATGCCTATGAGAATGAGGCGGAGATGATAGTGGTCAACATCATAAAAATTTATGATAAAAAAGGAATGTTAGTTTCCGTCTCCGAAACGACGTCAAGGCTGGCAAAAGGCAAGTCTGGCAGTGTGCAGTCCTAGCGTTGGCCTGACGACTAAGTCGTCGATGGCTTCATTCTTAGAAGTACGCGAGGGGGCAAGGCAGGGGGAGATCCCCCTTGCGAAGATTCGTGTTATGGACTCCCTACACATCCGTACCAGCAGATAAGTATCCAATCGGCTTGTGCCGCAAGCCCACCACACTCTGAATTCACCAAAAAAAAGCCCAGCGCTTGGCACTGGGCTAACTGATACCTGTCCGAGAAAGAAAGGTACCCTCACAGGAAATGCAACACTGTTAATGCAACACAGGAAATACAACGTGGTACAACGCAAGTGACTTCAACCAAAGGCAATAAAGCGCGTGGTGTCATGTCAGCAATTGTGGTCAGTGTAGGTGGCTAGCGCTGGACAAAGCTTGCGGTAGATCAAGTGCCAACCCTACCGAGGCCAGCTGCAGCGGGAGTCTTTGATATCGATCAAAGGTTCGGTGATGGCTGGGTTCAATCCGACTCTAGCTCATCCGGTTCTAGCCCAATCCGCTGAAAGCCACTCCAGTGACGGGCTTGCGACTAGGTTCTGCGCGCAGGGGCGGGTTATCGCATGTGGCGCCAGCACGGCACCCTCAAAAAACAACCCCCAGCATGCTGGGGGTTGGTCAGGGCAAACTCAGTGACAGTATTACTTCACTGGCTCTTTTAAGCCGCGGCGGATCAACAAGGCATCTGTGGTTGGTTCTTGACCACGGAAGGCTTTGTAAGCTTCCATTGGGTCTTTGGTGTTACCCACCGACAGGATGTTTTTACGGTAGTTGCTGCCGTTTTCACGGGTTAAACCGCCTTGTTGTTGCACGAAGGCAAAGGCATCGGCGGCCAGGATTTCAGACCACATGTAGGCGTAATAGCCAGCGGAATAACCGCCGCCCATCGAGTGGCTGAAGAAGGTTGATTTGTAACGTGGTGGCACGAACGACAAGTCCACACCGTGTTTTTTCAGCGCGTCGGCTTCAAATTTTTCCACGTCTTGCAGTGGTGCATCAGCTGGCAATGAATGCCATTCCATGTCCACTAATGCCGCAGCCATGTACTCTAAAGTGTCATAACCTTGGTTGAACTTACGCGATTTTAAGACTTTTTCTAACAAGTCGGCCGGGATGGCTTCACCTGTTTTGTAGTGTTTCGCGTAGTTAGCCAGCACTTCTGGTTTTTCTGCCCAATCTTCTTGGAAGGTCGATGGGAATTCAACGAAGTCACGCGATACCGCGGTGCCTGACAGGCTTGGGTATTTCACTTTGGAGAAAATGCCATGTAAACCATGACCAAACTCGTGGAACATGGTGGTGACGTTGTCATAGCTAACCAGCGTAGGTTCGCCGGCTGGGCCTTTTGGAATGTTCATCACGTTGACAACCACAGGTTTATCGCCCGCTAAGTCGTTTTGATTGACGAACGAGCTCATCCAAGCACCACCACGTTTGCCTTCGCGTGCAAAGTAGTCGGCATAGAACAAGGCAATGCTTGAACCGTCAGCATCAAACACTTCGTACACTTCAACATCTGGATGGTACACCGGCAAGTCGGTGCGTTTTTTCATGGTGATACCAAACAGCTTGTTCATCGTGAAGAATACACCGTCGTGTAACACGCGATTAAACTCAAAATAAGGTTTGACTTGGCTTTCGTCGAGGTCGTATTTCGCTTTGCGAACTTTCTCGGCGTAGAATTCCCAATCCCACGGTTGAACCTCGAAGTTACCACCTTCTTTTTTGATCACCTCTTGAATATCAGCCGCTTCTTTTTTGGTGTTGGCCACAACGGCCGGCACCATGCTGCCTAACATATCAAACACCGCTTGTGGTTTTTTCGCCATGCTGCGGCCTAACGAGTAGTCCGCAAAGCTATCAAAACCTAATAACTTGGCGCGTTCAGCGCGAATTTGAGCCAAGCGAGCCACCAGTGGACGGTTATCCAATTCACCTTTAGTACCGCGGTAGGCGGAGGCTTCCCACACTTTTTGACGTAAAGCGCGGTTTTCCAGTACGGCTAATACTGGCTGACGCGTGGTGTTGGTAATTTGAATCACATACTCGCCGTCTTTGCCCATGGCTTTGGCTTGTTCAGCAGCGGAAGCGATTTCAGCATCAGACATGCCTTTTAATTCAGCTTTGTCTTTGACAAACACTGCGATCTCTTTGTTGAGCTTCAGCAGGTTTTGACTGAATTGGTTGCTTAACTTGGCGCTTTCTTCGTTCAGCGCGCGGATCTTGGTTTTTTGCTCATCGGTCAGCATGGCACCGGCGCGGACAAAACCTTCATAGGTCACTTCGGTTAACCGCAGCGCTTCGGCATCTAAGTTCGCTGTAGCGCGTGCGTCATACACCGCTTTAACGCGAGCAAACAATTGTGGGTTTAAGTTGATATTGTCGCTGTGCGCTGACAATTTTGGCGCCATCTCAGACTGAATTTTCATGATTTCCGGCGTGCTCATGGTGCCGGTTAAGTTGAAGAACACGCTGGAAGCGCGGTCCAACAAGGCGCCAGTTTTTTCCATCGCAGCGATGGTATTTTCAAAGGTTGGCGCTTCTGGGTTGTTGGCAATGGCTTGGATTTCTTTATCGTGTTCGATAATGCCTTGTTCCATCGCTGGCTGGAAATGCTCGGTTTTGATCTTGTCAAACTCAGGCGCTTGGTATTGCAGCGAGCTTGCTTTGAACAGTGGGTTGTCTGCCGTCACCGCTGGTTTGGTGTCGCTTGCAGCGGGAGCAGCGGCTTGGGCTTGTGCCGCTTCAGTCGCAGGTTTGTTATCGCTACACGCCGCCAGAGTTAAAGCAGCGGCGATGGTCGTGGCAACCATGGTTTTTTTCATCGCAAGGGTCCTTTATTCAGGTGTTCTAATCATTCTGGAGTATGCCAAGGCAATTTTTTAGTCTCGATTTATTTGCTATCAAGCGCAGGTTTAGCGCGTTAAATTGCAACAGTATCACACTGAAGTGACAGGATTGCGCAGCAAAGCCTCGTAGTTGTGTAACTTATGGGGATATAAAACACTAGAGAAAATTTTTCAACAAGGTGCGAACTTGCAAATCTCGACCTATGCTGGAGAAAGTAGCGACGCAGAGTGTCGAGTAGTTATTCCAAGTAGAAGGAGCGAGTGCGCCTATGTATACCATTACCGAAGTTGAGTTAACGAACCCGGCTCTGGTGGCGCTCTTTGGCCAATTGTCTGCGTCATTGGGGCATAGCAAAGAAGAAGAACAACACAAAGCCAGTTTTACCCAAAGTGGGCTGCAACTGGCGGTGATTGCCTGGCATGACGGCAAAGCCGTCGGCTGTGGCTTGTTACGCCAAGAAGATGCTGAACGGGCAGAGATCAAACGTTTATATTCATCGCAAGCGGGTGTTGGTACGGCCATTTTTAACTACTTATTGCATGCTGCGGCTGCGCGGGGTTATCCAAAAGTGCTGGCAGCTGTGCGGATCATCAATAGCAAAGCCGTGAATTTCTTTTTAGCAAAAGGCTTTAAGAAATGTTCCTCTTACGGCAAATATCGGTATAGTTCGCAAACCCTGTGTTTGGAAAAAAGCACCGCAGTGACTTAATGCCGCAAGAAAATTCTGCCCCTAGCCACCGTCGTTCCACCCTCGTTTGGCTCGTTTTGTTACTGGTGGTGTTGGCAAGCGTGCTGATCAACATCACCTTACAAAGTGCCAAGCAGCAGGTACAGCGCTCTCCGATCGCGGTCAGTTATCTGCATGATGCCGCGGTACAAACACCTGAGCAGGCCTTGCGCGCCAGCAATTTTCTGCCGTTGCTCAACCCAGACGCTTTGCTTGGGTATGGGTTAGGTCCGGTTTGGTTCAAGCTGCAATTTGATTATCGGGCCGGTCATCGGCTAGAGCTCGCCGCGCCGTTTTTAGATCAAGTCAATTTTTATCAACTCGATGCCAAGGGGCGGGTGTTGCAACATCTGGCTACCGGAGATGCCTTGCCTTGGTCGGCAGACACCGACGGCACCGGTAGTTTTGTCTTCACGCCAACAGCCGGCGATACCGTGTTGGTGCAGGTGCAAAACATCGGTGGTTTGTACTTTCCCATTCGCTACAGTGAGACACAGCAGCAAGAGGCTCACAATCGTCGCCAACAACTGTTCCAAGGCTTGTTCTACGGCATTTTAATGTGTGCCGCATTTGTCACCTTGGTGTTTGGCGTGGTCGCGCGCGACGACAGTTTGGCCTGGTTTGCGCTGTTAATCCTCGCCATTACCGCCGTCCAAGCCGAACTGCAAGGCTTTAGTCAGCAGTGGTTGTGGCCAGATCTACCGCACTGGAACCATTTGATTGATATTGGCATGCCACTGGCGTTATTGGCGGCGGCCAGTTTTGTGCTGCGTTATTTCCGCTTTGACGCAGGCACCGGCTGGGCACGGCTGTTGCGTGCGATGCAAGGGCTCGCGCTGTTGTTGCTGCTGAGCATGGTCGCGACGATGGTGTTGGAACTGACCCAGCTGCAAAGCCAGCTCAAGCATGGCGCGATCCTGCTGTTACAAGGCTATGCCGTGCTGTGTTTAGTCATAGGCATTTGGCAATTGTCGAGTCAGCGCCAACGGGCTTGGCATTTTTTGCTACCGATGTTGGTGTTGCTGGGCAGTATCTTAGTGTCGGTGGCGCGGGTGCTGGGTTACATTCCAGAAAATGGCGTGACCTTGGTGTCATTAGAGTTGGGCACCACCTTGGCTGCGTTGTTGATGGCGGTGAATTTAGTGACCAATGAGTACTTGGCGAAAGACACCTTGGCGCGGACCCAAAAAGCCTTGCTGGAGCGAAATCTGCAACTGAGCCAGCTGCAACAAGCCGAATTAGCGCGCAGCAAGATCTCACCGTTTTATGGGCTTGGTTCGCGCTTGGCGCTAACCGAATTGTTGACGCAACAGATGGCGACAGGACTGCAAAAATATCGGTTATTGGTGGTGCAATGGCAGTCGTACGATCGCATTGAAGCCGTGCTTGGGCGACAAAAAACGCAACATATTCTGCAAACCTATCTCAGCCATTTGCATCAGTATTGTTTACGACAAGGGCAGGGATTAGTCAGCCTTGGCCCCGACATGCATCACACCTTGTATGCGCTAAGCCAAGATAAAATTGCTATGGTGGTGCTAGAGCAAGAATTTGCCAAAATTCTGAATGCAATCCGTAAGTTATTGCATCAAAAGTATCGGATCGATGGCTTAGCGCCAGATTTTCGGCCACGGTATGGTTCTATCTTGATCAACGATGCGTATTGCGATGATGCCGAAGAGCTGATCGCACACGCCAGTTTAGCGCTGAATTATTTGCAACGTGATGCAGGGCATTTGAGTTATCAACCATCCTTTAGCGATGACAATCGCAACCGCGTGCAGTTGCTGACGGACCTAACCAAAGCCATTAGCGGTGACCAGTTTGAACTGGTGTACCAGCCGATCATCGATTTAAATAGCCAAAGTTGTATTGCGGTCGAAGCCTTGTTGCGCTGGCCGCACCCGACGCTGGGCTTGATTGCGCCGTCGTTGTTTATTCCGCTGGCGGAAGACGCCGGTTTGATGAATATGATTTCAGCGTGGGTGTATAAAGAAGCGCGTCGCACCGCCAATGCTTGGCGGCAGCAAGGGCTTGCCGTGCCTGTGTCGATTAATTTATCCGGCAAAGATATTGAAAACAGTCGCTTGCTCGGTCAGTTGGTGCAACATGAATTGCAATATCCAGCAGCGCAGCGTTTATGGTTAGAGTTCGCCGAAAACGCCGTGGATACCACATCGCCAGCGGTGCAGCGCAGTGTCGATATGCTGAAAAAGGCCGCGTTCGATGTCATCTTGGATGACTTTGGCGCGGGTCAATCGATGCTAACGAAGCTAGGTAGCTTGCCACTGCGCGCTATCAAACTTGATATGACCATGCTCAGTCACCTTGGGCCGCAAAAAGAACAGATATTCGCGGGGGCGGTGCAGCTGGCGCGCGAACTTGGGCTGCAAGTGCTGTGCAAAGGGGTTGAAACGCAACAACAACTGAATTTTCTGATGTTACAGCAAGTGGACGCGGCGCAAGGCTCTGTGCTGGCCAAGCCGATGGCCGCCGCGGCTGTGCTTGAGTATCTGCGCCAGCAGCAATTACCGCAACAGGCGCAGTCTTAACTGGTGGAGCGGCAATTTCGGTGCGCCCCTTGAGATAGTCCGTCGACTGCCCCATTATTTTGTTCATTGCCTGCTTTTTCTGGAATCGTTATGAATACATTGTTGAACTTTACCGGTCTGCCGCCTTTTTCCGCCATCACCGCTGACCAAGTCAAACCTGCAGTCGAACACGCATTAACGGCCTGCCGTGAGGCGATTGAGCGAGCCTTGGCTGCGCGCCCAGTGACGTGGCAAAGCTTGGTGGCCGACAGCGAAGAGGTGGGCGATCAGTTAAGCCGGTTATGGTCGCCGGTCTCGCACATGAACTCGGTGGTTTCAAGCCCAGAACTGCGTGAAGCCTATGAAAGCTGCTTGCCGCTGCTGTCCGATTACAGCACCTGGGTTGGCCAACACGAAGGTTTGTACCAAGCGTATGTCGAGCTAGCGCAAAGTGCCGAGTACCAGACGCTGACGCCGGCACAGCAAAAAGTCATTCAAAACGCGCTGCGTGATTTCAAACTGTCGGGTATTGGTTTGCCTGATGAGAAAAAGCAACGCTACGGTGATATTCAAAGCCGCTTGTCCGATTTAGGTTCGACCTTTTCCAACCATTGTTTAGATGCCACCCAAGCGTGGTTTAAACACATCACCGACGAAAGCCTGTTAGCCGGTTTGCCCGAAGACGCCAAACTGGCCGCGGCTGAAGCGGCAACCGCGCGTGAACTGGATGGCTGGGTGTTTACCTTGGAATTCCCATCGTATATCGCCGTGTTAACCTATGCCGATAACAGCGAGCTGCGCCGTGAAATGTACAGCGCGTATTGCACGCGGGCATCCGATCAAGGCCCAACGGCCGGTGAATTTGACAACAGTGCCATCATCGAAGAAACCATGGCGCTGCGCCACGAATTGGCGCAGCTGCTCGATTTTAACAACGCCGCCGAAGAATCACTGGCCACTAAAATGGCCGAATCACCCAGCCAAGTGCTGGATTTCTTAACGGATCTAGCCCGTCGCGCCAAGCCGCAAGCCGAGCAAGACTTGGCTGAACTGCGCGCCTTTGCCAAGGCCGACTTCGGCGTTGACCAGCTAAACAGCTGGGATGTGACATATTTTTCAGAAAAACTGAAGATGGCCAAATACAGCATCAACGACGAGTTGTTGCGGCCGTATTTCCCAGAACCCAAAGTGTTATCCGGTTTGTTTACCGTGCTAAACCGCTTGTTTGGCGTGACCGTCACCGAGCGCCCAGGCGTCGATGTCTGGCACAGCGATGTGAAGTTTTTTGATATCACCGACGAGCAGGGCGTGCTGCGCGGCAGTTTCTATTTAGACTTGTATGCGCGCGCCAAAAAACGGGGCGGCGCTTGGATGGACGACTGCCAAGGCCGCCGCTGGCGTTTAGACGGCAGCCTGCAAACGCCAGTGGCTTATTTAACCTGCAACTTCAATAAACCAGTCGGCGGCAAGCCGGCGCTGTTTACCCATGATGAAGTGGTCACCTTGTTCCACGAATTTGGCCATGGTATTCACCATATGTTGACGCAAGTCGACGCCGCTGCGGTGGCAGGGATTGCAGGGGTGCCATGGGATGCGGTCGAACTGCCGAGCCAATTTATGGAAAACTGGTGCTGGGCCCCCGAAGCGCTGCAGATTATTTCCGGCCATTTCGAAACAGGCGAGCCGCTGCCGCACCATCTGCTTGATAAAATGCTGGCGGCGAAAAACTTCCAAAGCGCGATGTTTTTGGTGCGCCAACTCGAATTCGCGTTGTTTGATTTCCGCTTGCATGCCAACTATGACCCGGCATTGGGGGCGCGCGTGCAACAGGTGCTGGATGCGGTCCGCAGCGAAGTGTCGGTGATGTTGCCGCCTAGTTTTAACCGTTTCCAACACAGCTTCAGCCACATCTTTGCCGGCGGTTATGCCGCCGGTTATTACAGCTACTTATGGGCCGAAGTGTTATCAGCCGACGCCTTTAGCCGTTTTGAAGAAGACGGTATTTTTAACCAAGCCACCGGCCGTGACTTCTTGCATTGTGTGCTCGAGCGTGGCGGTAGTGCCGAACCCATGGAGCTGTTTAAAGCGTTCCGTGGTCGCGAGCCATCCAATGCCGCCTTGTTGCGGCATATGGGAATTGCCGCATGAGTCGCGTGATGGCCCACGCCCTGCGCCGCCATTGGCTGCACAGGGTGGGTGTTGCGCTGTGCGCCGCCACCGGTCTTGGCATGCTGGCAGCATGCAGCGACCCCGCGATGGTCAGCACGCAGACAGAGGCGGTGCGCGAGACGGTTCAGCAACCTGCAGGAGGGGTGATGCAATCGGCAGAGGTGTATCAACAAATTCGGCTGTTGGTTGGCGATGCCAAGGCCAGCAGTGCCAGTTTTTGTCGGAAAGTCCCATTGGGGCACCGTCCTTGTGGCGGGCCTGAGTCGTATTTGGTCTATTCCGCCGAGGGTATCGATGAACCCAAGCTTTTAGCGCTGGTGGCGCAGTATGGCAGCTTACGGCAGGCGGAGCATCAAGCGTCTGGCATGATGTCGACCTGTGAAGTGATCCCAGAACCTGGCATCGACTGGGCGGATGGGGTGTGTAAAGCCGGTGCTGCGGGAGACGCTTTTTAGCGTGTCGGTGGCCGTTCAGTTGACAAAGCCAGCCGTTGCGCTGGCTTTGTGTTAGACGTAGGGAGTGTGCGCAATGACGCAACCCGTGGAGCACTTTGATAGCATTTATCAACGCGCATTAGAACGCAAAGGTGGGGCGGAGCTCCTGCATGCCATGCTGGGAGCCCCGCGTTCACCCGCTCAGCTGTTGGCATACAGCGATGCGGATTGGCTGGATGCCTTCACCAAAAAAATCTTCCAAAGCGGCTTTGTTTGGCGGGTTGTTGAACACAAATGGCCAAATTTTCGCGAGCTGTTCTTTGATTTTGTGCCGGAAAAAATGGTGTTGATGAGCGATGAGATGTTGGCGGCAAAAGCCAGCGACCCACGCATCATCCGCAATGCCAATAAAGTGATGACCATCCGTCACAACGCGCAGTTCATGTTAGATATCGCCCGTGAGCATGGCAGTTTTGCCCGGATGGTCGCCTTATGGCCGGAGCAAGACATTATTGGCTTATGGGCCTTGCTGAAAAAGCGTGGCGAGCGGCTGGGTGGCAACACCGGGCCTTATGCCTTGCGAGCTATGGGCAAAGACACCTTTTTATTTAGCCGCGACGTCGAAGCGTATTTGCGCGCCTATCAAATTGTTGAAGGCAGCAGTATCCATGGCCTTGGTAATTTAAAACGCATTCAGGCGCAGTTTAACCAGTGGCAGCAACAGTCTGGGTGGAGCTTGCAACAAATTAGCCGATTGATTGCGTTTTCAACCGGTGACAATGTCGTGGGGTTGACCGGCGCAGCGTTCGCCGATGACGCAGAGGAGATGGCATGAGTTTACCCGTGGCAAACCTTTGGCTTGGCTCGTTATCGGCCGAGTTGCAAGCGTTGTGCGCGCCGTTTGCATTACCACATGTTGACAGTGCCAGCGGTTGGTACCTGACAGAGCAAGACGGGGCCTTGGTACTGCGTTGTGTCGATTTGCCCAAGCAAGGCGATATCTTGGTTGATTTTGGCTCGGGTGCCGCGACCTATCGGCGTAAGTTTGGCGGCGGCAA
Source organism: uncultured Rheinheimera sp. (assembly GCA_964437935.1). GTDB lineage: Bacteria > Pseudomonadota > Gammaproteobacteria > Enterobacterales > Alteromonadaceae > Pararheinheimera. The sequence goes on along the minus strand of CAYTIQ010000045.1, from coordinate 23,260 downwards.
AGGCGAGGGGATCGCCAAAGCGGTGGGACTGAATAAAAAGCCGGATTTAACCGTGATTGATGCCACTGCCGGTCTTGGCCGAGATGCCTTTGTGTTGGCCAGTTTAGGGGCACAAGTGACGATGGTGGAGCGTAATCCGGCCGTGGCCGCGTTGTTAACCGACGGCTTGCGGCGAGCTGCGCAAGACCCACAGTTGGCATCCTGGCTACCCAGTCGTATGCAACTGGTGCATCAAGCGGCACTGCAAGCGTTAACGGACTTGCCCGCACCGGACGTGGTGTATTTGGACCCGATGTTTCCTGAGCGTGAAAAGTCGGCGTTGGTGAAAAAAGAAATGCGGGCGTTTCATGACGTGGTCGGCAATGATACCGATGCCGATGCGTTGCTCGCCCCCGCTTTAGCCTTGGCGCACAAACGTGTGGTGGTCAAACGCCCTGGCTATGCCGGATTTTTAGCCGGACAAAAACCCAGCATGAGTATTGAAGGTAAAAATAACCGTTTTGACGTCTATGTCATTGCCGGATTTTGAGGAGTAGTTCGATGGCGATTGCCGTAAATGACCGCTTACCAGCGGCTAGTTTTCAACGTTTGACCGAGAATGGTGTCATTACGCTCAGCAGCGAGGAGTTATTTGCTGGGGATACCGTGGTGGTATTTGCGGTGCCTGGCGCATTCACCCCAACGTGCAGTGCGTCGCATTTGCCGGGGTTTGTTGCCTTGGCCGAGCAGTTCTTTCAAGCCGGCGTTGACCGTATTTTATGCACCGCAGTGAATGATGCGTATGTGCTGGAGGCTTGGGCCAAAGCGCAGCAGGCAGGGGATGTGCAGATGATTGCCGATGGCGCGGGCAAGTTTGCCAGCAGCCTCGGGTTGGCCATCGACAGTGGTGACTTTGGTGGTGTGCGTTCCTTGCGTTACAGCATGTTGGTGCAGGATGGCGTGGTGCAGTTGCTGAACGTTGATGCGCCAAAAACCTTTGAAGTGTCCAAAGCTGAGGTGCTACTGGCGCAAATTCAGCAGCGTCGTTAAGCGCTAAAAAAGCGCTCGCTAAGGCGTGCTAGTCGCGCCTTGGTCGGGTGCACTTGGCGTCCTTCTTTTTCGAGAATAGGTCTATACTGCAAACATAGGTCGCAGTAACGCCGAGATGGACGTCAATTTGCAAATCCCTCCTTACTTTCAGCACCCATTATTGCAACGACACTCGTGGTTGTCGTGGCTATTGGTCGTGTTTGGCTATGCCTTGTTGGCATGGATTGGTCTGCAAGTACCGCCATTAAATGGCCATGTTAGCTTAATTTGGCCGGCAACTGGCTTTGTGATCGCCGTGTTGTGGCGTTTGGGCATGTGGTACGGCACCGCGATTGCCGTTGGGGTGGTTTTAGTCACACAACTGCAGCACATGCCGCTGGCAACCTCGATTGGCGTGGCACTGGGAAACACCTTAGGGCCTGCGCTTGCCGTCTGGATGATGAACAGGCGTCGTTTACGTTTTCAGTTAGACTCCCCGCACGACATGGTTTGGTTTTTGGTCTATGCCCTCGGTTTGGGTACAGTGCTCTCAGCGTTAAATGGCGCTTGCCAGCTGTGGAGCTTAGGGATTATTGCTGGCGATGACCTGCTCAGCACGGCGGTGGGCTGGTGGTTTGGCGATGGCTTTGGCGTGATTGTCTTTGGCATTCCACTGCTGTGTTTTAATCGAAAAAGCTGGCAAGACATGCCACTGTGGTTGTTTGTTCAGGCACAGCTGGCGGCATGGTTAAGTGCCGTAGTGTTGTTCACCTCGCCGGATGCGAGTAATTGGTCACCGAGCTTGTTGTTTTTACCTTTGCTGGTGTTGCTGTGGTCGGTGTTTCATTTGAATTTGTGGGCGACAGCGGTCGCGGTGGCGATCATCGCGTGCACAGCAGTGCTTGGCACTGTCGCAGGTCTTGGCATGTTTGCCGGCTACGACCCGCTGGAAGCGTTGTTTGGCATCGCGAGTTATGTGCTCGTGATCAGCACGTTAAGTTACCTGCTGATCTTTTTGCTGCAAAACACCCAAAATACCCGTGGCCGGATTAATTCGGCGTTGGAAGGCTCCGCACTGGGTATTTGGGATTTAGATCTGCAAGTCGGCCGGGTGCAATTTTATGGCCAAGCCGAACAGATGTTGGGGTATGAACCAGGCGAGCTCGGGGCGCGTTTTACCATCTGGAGTGACTTGTTGCATCCGGCGGACCGTGAATCCGCGCGCCATGCGCTGGTGCAGCACCTCAAAGGCGAAACGCCGTTGTATCAATGCGAGTTCCGGCTGCAGCACAAAGATGGCGGCTATCGCTGGATCTTCAGCCAAGGCAGAGTCATTGAACGTGATTTCAGCAACAAAGCGCTGCGGTTGGTGGGTAGCAACGCCGACATCAGTCGTTTAAAACAAGCCGATTTAGCGGTGGCTGACCTGCGCGATTTCTACGCCACCATCCTGAGCAAGGTCGTGACGGGCGTATGGGTGGGGGATGCATCGCATAAGGTCATTTATGCAAATAGTGGCTTGTGCCATTTGTTGCAACAAAGCCAAGACTATCTGCTCGGGCGTCACTTGCTCAACGATTTTCCGCAAGTCGCCTTGGAGCAATTTCGCCCGCATTATTACCGCGCCCAACAAGCATTAACGCCGGTACGATTTGACAATATCTCACTGCAAATTCGGGATCGTACCTTGTACATCAGTGGTTGGTTAGTGCCACTGCTAAAGGACGGCCACTACGATGGCATGATTGGCACCATCGATGATATGACGCAGCAGCGTGTGCTTGAGCAACAAATGCGCGAGCTGGCGTTTACCGACCAACTGACGCAATTGCCCAATAGGGCGGGTTTAGCGGAGCAAAGTCGTGAACTGTTTTTGCAAGCCATCCAGCATCAACGCAGCTTGGCGATGTTTTACATCGATTTAGACCACTTCCAGCATATCAACGACACCATGGGTCATCACACCGGGGATGAATTATTACAGCAAGTGGCGACCCGCTTGCGCGCCGTTTTACACGGCAGCGATGTGTTGGGACGGTTGGGCGGCGATGAATTTCTGTTGATCCGCGAAAGTCAGCTGGCGGGGGATGTGGCGAACACCGCGTTGCAACTGACCAATTGTATGAACGAAAGTTTTGTGATCGGTGAACGTCGTTTGCAAATTAGTCCCAGTATTGGCGTGGCGATGTTTCCGCAGCATGGCTTGACCTTTGCCGAATTGCTGCGCGCTGCCGACGTGGCGTTATACGCCGCCAAAGATGCAGGTCGACACTGTCATAGCGTGTATTCACACCAAATGTCAGAGCAGTTGCATGAGCGCTTGCAACTGGAGCATGGCATGCGAGCGGGGTTAGCACAGGGGCAATTTTCACTGCATTTTCAACCGATTTTGCATTTGGACACGCAGCAGGTGGCATTGGTTGAGGTGTTACTGCGTTGGCATCATCCACAATTGGGTGCGGTCTCACCGGTGCGCTTTATTCCGCTGGCGGAGCAAAGCGGATTTATTAATACCTTAGGCGCGTGGGTGTTGCAGCAGGCTTGTCAGCAAGCCGCACGCTGGTTGCAGCAAGGCAACCCGCTGCGCATCGCCGTCAACATCTCCACGGTGCAACTGACACAGGCTAATTTTTTATCGATGCTGACCTCGACGCTGGAGCAAACGGGTTTACCCGCCAGTCAGCTGGAGCTGGAGCTAACCGAGTCGGTGATGGCACAAGAAGTCGGCGCGAGTCGGGTGTTGTTACAGCAAATTCGCAATTTAGGGGTGTCGCTGGCGCTGGATGATTTTGGTACTGGCTATTCAAGTTTGGCGTATTTAAAAAGCTTTCCGATGGACAAACTGAAGATCGACCGCAGTTTTGTGCAAGATATGCTGTCTGACCCTGATGACCGCGCCATCATGCATGCGATGGTAGTGCTGGGGCATAGCCTTGGCATGCAAGTGGTCGCTGAAGGCATCGAAGACGCCGCTCAATTGGCAGAACTGCGTCACTTGCAGATCGATCAAGGCCAAGGCTATTTCTTCAGTAAACCCGTGCCGGCGGAGGAACTAGAGCATTGGTTGATGCGTCGTAACCGTCAATAAATACCCAAGAAGGGTATAGTTTTGTAAAGCTTGGCCAAACGAGGGCACCAAATTCGTTACACTGAGTCCAAGCAAGGAACCCAGCTGATTCGAGGACCTGCATTCGTGACTCACCTTTTGTTAATTGACGACGACAAACAACTTACGGCCATGTTGGCGACATACCTAGAGCGTGAAGGCTTTGAGGTCACGGTGGTCAATGATGGTCAGCAAGGCCTGAACGTGGCGTTGCAGCAACATTATGACTTGTTAGTGCTGGATGTGATGATGCCATTGCTGGATGGCGTCACCATTTTAAAGCGGTTGCGGCAAGTCTCGGACAAACCCGTCTTGATGCTGACGGCTCGTGGCGATGATATTGATCGGGTGCTTGGTCTTGAACTCGGGGCTGACGACTATGTCCCTAAACCTTGTTTGCCACGGGAATTGGTGGCACGTATTCGCGCCATTTTGCGCCGAGTGCAGATGCAACAAACCCCAGAATTAGAGCTACGCGAAGGCTCGTTGGTATTAACGCCGGCCAATCGGCATGCCAGCTGTGATGGCCGCGAGTTGGCGCTGACCGGGGCGGAATTTAGCTTGTTATGGCTTTTGGTTAGCCAAGCCGGGCGTATCGTTAGCAAAGCAGATTTGTCATCGCAAGGGCTTGGTAAAACGCTGACGCAATATGATCGCAGCATCGATGTGCATATTTCCAATATTCGACAAAAACTGGGGCCAAGGCCCGATGGTGGCGCGTGGATTGAAGCCGTTCGCGGCAAAGGATATCAATGGCTACGCCATCCCTAACAAGCAATTTTGGCTCGTTGTTTGTCAAATTCTTATTGGCTTTTTGGGGCGCCTTGGCCTTAGCGTTTGGCCTGATCTCGGCCGTCAATCACTACGAATCCAACCAATTTAAAAATCGTTTATTACACAGTCCACAGGTGCGCTTGTTAAGCCAAACGGCACGCAGTGTGGTGGCTCATGGCGGCATTGAGTTGCTAAAAGCTGTGGTTGAGCAATGGGAAGACGACCCGATGAGCCGAGAGCGCTTGTTGGTACTCAACGACCAAGGACAGGACATTTTAGCGCGGCAGGTGCCAGCGGATTGGCCGGCGCAAATGGCTGAATTTGCCGGCGTGGTGGATTTGAGTTTTCGTGATGCCAGTGGCCAGTTGTGGCAATTGTTGCCGGTGGCGCGTGAGCCTCAGCCACCGCCTGGATTGCATCAACCTCGAAACGAGGCGCTGAAAGGTTGGTCAGGCAATGGACCGGCCAAACCTATGCCAGGTGGCAAACCGCCGTTTTGGTTTGGACCTGCGTTTTGGCTGGCGGTGGTGTTAACCACCAGTGCCGTGGCCAGTTTTGGTTTAGCGTGGTATTTCGCCGCCCCTGTCCGCAAGCTGCAACAGGCATTGGATCGATTGGCGGAGCAACAATGGCGAGTGCAACTGGGGGCCGATGTCACGTCGCGTCAGGATGAATTTGGCGCTCTCGGTCGCAGTTTTAACCAAATGTCGCAAAACGTCTACCTGGCCATCTTGTCCCAGCGGCGCTTGTTGCATGATGTGTCGCACGAGCTGCGATCCCCCCTGGCACGGTTGCAGATCTTGATTGGTTTGGCCCGGCAAGATCCGGCGGAGCTGGCCAATGCCTTGGACCGAGTTGAGGCCGAAACGCAGAAACTGGATCGCTTAGTGGGGGAAATTCTGACCTTTTCTCGACTGGAAAGTGGTGAGTTGCAAGGCCAGCAGCAGGATGTCTATGTGCATGAACTGCTGGAGAGTATTTGTGATGATGCCCAGCTCGAAGCCGATGCGGCGCATAAAACCTTGTTGTTATCACCGCTGCCCGACGCTGTGGTGCAGGCCGATGCGGAATTATTGTACCGCGCCTTTGAAAATGTGGTGCGAAACGCGCTGAAGTATACGCCGCAAGGCGCCAAGGTGCAGGTGCATGCCGAAGTGCAACAGGCCTGGTTGATCATTGATGTGGATGATGATGGCGATGGCGTTCCGCCAGAGATGCTGGAGCGGTTGTTTTTACCGTTTTTCCGCGGCCAAAGTAGCCACGATGGCGTGGGACTTGGGTTAAGTATTGCCCAGCGTGCCATCGCGGCCGCCAAAGGGCAGATTGAAGCGCACAACCGCTATGCGCCGGACGGCCAACAGTGCGGTTTTCGTATTCGCATAAAATTGCCACTGGATACTCGTCCTCGGCAGTAAGTTGCCATCTGCTTGGTGCGGGCTGGGTTTTTCATAAAATATCGAACAATTACCGACGTTAGATGCTTATGTCGACAATGTTTGCTAAACATCGCTTGCTAAACTTTACCTTTTCGCCACCTATCTAAGCCAAAATCGGAGTGTTGCTTGCTGTACCCTGACTAGGCATGTCGCCTAGCAAGGAGTTCACAATGCATATTCAAGCCAGTACCTCAATCAGCAGTTGGCAGCGTACCCCCCCAACACAACAGCAACTTAAAACCCAAGCATCCGAGTTGTTCTCGACGTTAGACAGCAATTCGAAGGGATACCTCGATCAGGCCGATTTTAGTAATGCATTACAGTCGGTGCAGCAAGATACCAGTGACAGTCAATCGTCAGAATGGTTTAGCCAACTCGACGCCGATGCCGATGGCAAGTTAACGTCGGACGAGTTTGCCACCGGCGTATCGGAGCAGTTGTACAATGCGTGTGGCATGATGGGGCAAGGGCAGCCCCCGGTGGGTGGAATGCAAGGCATGCCACCCCCACCGCCGCCTGCAGAAGATAGCGGAAAAACCGTCGATGAACTCAGTGAGATGCTGCAGCAAGCCAGTGACACAGATAGTCGTATGGCGGCTGATTTACAGCAGTTGATTGAGCAGTTCGATAGTGCTGACACCGATCGCGATGGCAAGGTGACGCGGGATGAAGCGATGGCGTTTAAACAGTCGCAACAGACCAACGACAGTTCGGCTTCAACAACGAGCACGTCGCAACAGCAGTTGCAGCACACCTTAATGCAGCTGATGAAAAGTTACGGCGCGACTGCCGCGATGACGGCCAGCAGCAGCAGCGCGCTGACGCTGACGGCATGACCTAGCGCAGCAACGCAGTAAAAAAATTGTTGCGTTGCTGCTGTATATTCATGAAATTAGAAGGAATTTTCAGCAGTTGACCGCAAGTTGCTGATTTTTAAAGCACGAACACTTGCGATCCGATGATAAAAGCCAATACTTGAAGCACACCATGGCAAAAAATGGCCATGGACATTTCAAATCGAATGCTCCAAGGGGTTGTTATGCAAAAGAAAGTTTTAGGATTTTTGTTAGGTGCGTCTTTCCTCGCCGTTCACGTACCAACTGTACAAGCTCAAGAACAGTGGTTAGTTTCCTTGTGTGAGTTCACCAAAGCCGACGATAAAAACCGCATTCGTAAACTGTTAAGCGATAACAAAATCAACTTGCGTAAAATTTATGGCTCGGTGCAATGCAACCAAGACACCTTGATTAAGTTCGCGATGCGCAGCGATGCCTATGAAGTGGGTGCGTTTTTTGTCAAACAGATGCCTGCTAAAGCGTTAAAAGACGAAGATATCGAAAACTGGGCCAAGGCCAATGGCTTTGGTGAGTCGCCGCTGATCAACGACGTGCGTGCTCGGATGGGTGAAGACTAATCCTCGCCTCACGCTGTTATCAATGAACAAAGCCGGCAATCGCCGGCTTTGTGTTTTTAGCCTGTGGTTATGAACATCCTCGGTTTTTAGCGGCGGCGGCCTCACGCCAAACCCCGCCGCACATAGCGCTGTTATCGGATGGGGTTAATACCCCGCCGCTTGACCGTCTTTGCGCGACTCGGATGCGCCGTAATAGACGCCAGTTTTCGGGTCACGTTTAATCGCTTGATAACCGCCGTACCCGCCAAAACCGTAACGAATATCGTGGCCGCGTTGCATCAATTGCTGAATAGTTTGCCAAGGCACGCCCCGCTCGACTTCGGTGTAACCGCCATTTTGCAGGTACATGTCGCTGCCATCGGTTGGCTCGGTACTGCCCAAATGCTGCCAGCGTGCGGCGTCACCGGCTTCTTGCAGGTTCATGCCGTAGTCGATCATGTTCACGACGATTTGCACATGACCTTGCGGCTGCATGGCGCCACCCATCACGCCAAAACTGACATAAGGTTTGCCATCTTTAGTGATAAAGGCCGGAATAATGGTTTGAAATGGTCGTTTGCCAGGGGCATAGGCGTTGTGGTGTTTCGGGTCGAGCGAGAACATCTGGCCACGGTCTTGGAAGCCAAAACCAAGCCCTGGCACCACCACGCCCGAGCCCATGCCACGGTAGTTACTTTGGATCAGCGACACCATGTTGCCGTCGCGGTCGGCTGTGGTTAAATAGATAGTATCGCCGTGATACAGATGCGGGTTCCCGGCATCGACGCGCTGCGCGGCTTTCGGGCCAATTAACTTGGCGCGCTCGCGGCCATACTGCTCAGAAATCAGCTCTTTGACCGGTACCTTGGCAAAATCCATATCGGCGTAGAACTTGGCACGGTCTTCAAACGCTAGTTTTTTCGCTTCAATCAAGGTGTGTAAGCTGTCTGGGCTGTTAAACCCCATGCCTTTTAAGTCGAAGTTTTTCAGGATTTGCAGCATTTGCAGCGCGGCAATCCCTTGGCCGTTGGGCGGTAATTCCCACACGTCGTAACCACGGTAGTTGACCGAGACCGGCTCAACCCAGGTTGACTGATGGCTGGCAAAGTCGTCGTAGCGTAAATAGCCGCCGTTTTTTTGCATAAAGGCATCAATGCGGCGGGCAATATCGCCTTTATAAAACGCCTCGCGGCCGCCTTGGGCGATGGCTTTGTAGGTAGTTGCTAACGCTGGGTTTTTAAAGAGGTCGCCGGTTTTTGGGCCTTGGCCATTGATGGTAAAGGTGCCTTTAAAATCGCCCGGTTGGCTGGAGAGCTTCGGCACCGAGGCGTTCCAGTAATAAGCAATTAACTCGGAGACCGGAAAACCTTGTTCAGCATAAGCAATGGCCGGCGCCAGCACTTTGTCCATCGGCAATTTGCCGAATTTGCCATGCAATTCGAACCAACCATCCACTGCCCCTGGCACGCTGATCGGTAACATGCCCAGCGGCGGAATGTCGCTGCGGCCAAGTTTTTTTACCTCCGCTTGCAGCTGCGCCAAGCTTAAGCCTTTGGGCGAGCGGCCCGAGGCGTTTAAGCCATACAGTTTTTGCTCGTTGGCGGACCAGACAATGGCGTACAAGTCGCCACCAACGCCACAGCCGGTCGGCTCCATTAAGCCCAGCGCAGCATTGGCGGCAATCGCTGCATCGACGGCGCTGCCGCCTTGTTTCATCACATCCAGTGCAATTTGCGTGGCCAGCGGTTGGCTGGTTGCCGCCATGGCGTGCGGGGCAATCACTTCGGAGCGGCTGGCAAATTCGGCGCCGGTGACGCGATCGTAACCGTGACTAAGCGGCGCAATCACGGCAAGTGATGCGGTGAGTAACACCGCACTAGGATTTAACTGAGTCGACATAAAGGCTCCCATGGGCTCGTCGTCTGACGATAAAGTGGCGCAGCAGCAACCTTGCTTGTATGCGAATTTTTGCAACTAGGTGACTGAAACTACTGCTATCGTCGGAAGACTGCCAAGTCGCAAGCGACCAACGGAGCCTGTCAGTCGATAATTGGGGGCGGTTTTTTGTGCCAAGCGTGGCACAATCAGTCGATTGTATACAATTTAGGTGATCCGTTATGTCCCATTCTGTTCGTCTTGCGCCGTTGGCGGTGTTACTTGCTGCGTGCCAATCGTCACCACCACCTGCCACACCTGGGCCTGCGCCACTGGACCCCGTGATTGGTGATACTGGCCAGCCGCTGTCGGAGGTGGCGCAAGCGGCAGATGTCAAAGCCTATGATTTGCAACTGGAAATTATGCCGCAAAGCCAGAGTATCCAAGGGGTTGGCCGCACTGAGTTTGTGTTGCTGAAGGCCAGTTCACAGCTGGAACTAAAACTCGATGCTCGCTTTCAGATCGACAGGGTGCAAGTGGATGGTGTCAGCGCATCGTACCAACGCCAAGGTGGCATCTTGACCATTGACATGGCCGCGACCAAAGCCGCAGGCAGCAAGGTCACGGTCGATGTGGCGTATCAAGGCCAGCCGCATGTGGCGAAAAACGCGCCATGGGCTGGTGGCACAGTCTGGAGTAAAACACCAGAGGGTCAGCCATGGATTGCTACGGCGGTGCAAGGCGAAGGCTGTGATTTGTTTTGGCCGTGCAAAGATCACTTCGCCGATAAAGCCGACCGTATGCGTATCCGCTTAACAGTGCCAAAAGGCTTGTCGGCGGTGACCAACGGCGTGTTGCAAGGCGTGACGGATGTTGGACCTGATAAACAACAGTTTGATTGGGTGCTGACGGTGCCGGCCAGTGATTACAACATCGCGCTCAATATTGGCCCCTACACGCGCATTCAAGACAGCTACCGCGCGGTCAATGGCGAAACCGTGCCGATTGAATTCTGGGCGCTGAGCGCCAATGCCGATAAAGCCCGCACCTTGCTCAAAGAAGATGTGAAAGGCCAAGTGGCGTGGTTTGAGCAAAAACTCGGCCCGTACCCCTGGGGCAAAGAAAAACTTGGCATTGTCGAAACGCCACATTTGGGCATGGAACACCAAACGGTCAATGCCTACGGCAAAGGCTATAAGCGTGACGAATACGGTTTTGATTGGTTGCTGCAACACGAGTTGTCTCATGAATGGTTTGGCAATTTGATGACGCATCAGCAACTGAATCATGCATGGTTGCATGAAGGTTTTGGTCTGTATATGCAACCGGCCTATGCCCGTGACAAGCTGGGCATCGCGGCCTATCACTATCAAATGTACAAGTCGTATTTAGGTCTGATTAACTGCGAACCGGTGGTGCGCGTGGGTAAGGTCACGTCCGATGAAGCCTTTAATCCAGATATTTATGGCAAAGGCGGCTGGACCTTGCACACCTTGCGTTATTTAGTTGGAGAGCAGGTATTCTGGCAAGCAACCCGTGAGTTGTTATACGGCACGGCTGAGAGCCAAACCCTGCCGTATCCGATCGCGCCTCGCTATCGCACCACCGAAGAATTTATCAGTATCGTCAATCGCTTATCAGGCAAAGACTATCAATGGTTGTTTGATGTATACCTATACCAAGCGCCGCTGCCTGAGCTGAAAACGGTAGCCAAAGACGGACTGATCACGCTGTCGTGGCAGACTCCAGGCAATAAGCCGTTCCCGATGCCAGTGCCGGTGGTGTTTCAAGGTAAAGCGCAAACCTTGGATTTCAGCAAAGGCCCCGTGGTGCTCAAAGGCCAGTTGTCGGAGCTCTCCATTGACCCAGAGATGTGGATCTTACGTCAGTTACCGCTGATTGGGGATTGCAAAGAGATGCAAAGCAAGGTGAAAAACAAGCACAAGGACTAAGCGGCAAAACACAGCCGGTGTCAGCGACACCGGCTTTTCATCACTGCAATCGCTTACCCCCGCAGCCCAAACAAGGCGGCACGAATATCGCGCCAATCCGGTTCTTTGCCATACATTTGAATGCCCAGCGCAAACAACCGCGCTGCCGCACCACGCAGCCAATACATAAACACCAGCAACAAGACAAAGGATCCGGCAAATTCCCACCAAGGCACGTCACTATTGGTCAAACGCAGCGGCATGGCGGCAAAGGAGGTCAGCGGGATCCAGCTGAGCACTTGCATCATACTGCCCTCGACATTGTTAATGGCAGTAAAGACCAAGCCCAGTGGCAGTGCTGGTAACAACATAATACTGGTGCGACCGGAGTGGTTGGGGTCATCGATGGTGGCGGCAAAACCCGCCAAAAAGCTATTGAGGATCACTAACCCCAGCAAGACATAACTCAGCGTAAACAACCCATCGAGAGGGCTGATTGGCAGCGCGGCCCAACCTTTGCCTTGCATCAATGAGAATGCTTGCATCGCAATCAAGCCAAACACCGCATAGGTCAGCATGCTCTTTAACGCAAACAACGAAATACCGATGATTTTGCCATCCATCCATTGCCGCGGCGTGATCATGGTCAGCAGCTGCTCGGTGACGCGTTGCTGCTTTTCGGTGGTAATAGCGGTAAACATGTAACCAAAACCAGCAAAAAAACCAATCATCAACAAGCCAACCATGGCGATATTGATCAACTTACGCAGTTTACGGTTATCGTCGGTCTGTTGTTGTTTGGTGTAATACAGTTCAACCTTCGGTAATTGCTGTAACACCTGATGTTGTTCGGCGGTCAGTGGCAAGGCATTGATCACGCGTTTTTGTTGCCATTGCCGCAGTGTCGGTTGCACCGCATCCACCCAGCTAGCACTTTTTTCGGCGGTTAATTGCAGTTGATTGTCGCGCACTTCGACCACCAAGTCCCACACCTCACCGAGGCCTTGCTTGACGGTGTCGGTTTGCTTGGGATCGAGTTGGCTGAATTGATAGCCGCTCATGCTCGGCAAGCTGCCATCGGCCAATACCGCGACTCGATAATCGTTGTCCATCAGGTTTTTTAGCAATGGCCAACTGCTGGTGAGCAGCATAAAAAACAGCATCAAGCCCAGGCCAATCAGTTCTTGTTTCCATTTGAAAAAACGTAAAAATTCAAACTTGGCAATAGTCCAACGCGTCATCTTAAGCCTCCTGCGGTGACGAGGGCGAAGTGGATGGTGACTGCAGATGCAGGTTGTGCTGCTCGATGGCACTGAGATACAGCTGATGCAAACTCGGTTGCTGCTCGCTAATGCGCTCGATGGTACATAGCGGCAGTAGCGCTGGTAGCAGAGTATTCAGCGAGGCATCGGCGTTAAGCTGGACTAAGCAATGATCATCCTGCATGGTGGCGCTTTGCACTCCCGGCAATTGCGTCAACTGCGATGGGCTTAACAGCGGCGTGAGGCGCAGCTCCAGCAACCGATGCGGCGACAGCTGGTGCATGATGTGTTGCACTGTACCTGTGGCGATGCATTGGCCTTTGTTGACCAGCAACATCTGATCGGCCAAGCGTTCAACCAAGGCCATTTGATGCGCGCTTAACACAATGGTCATGCCGCGGGCTTGCAATTCACGTAGCACAGTGACCACTAATTCTTGGTTGATGGGATCAAGGCCTGAAAAAGGCTCATCCAAAATCAGCAGCTGCGGTTCATGTAATAAGCAGCTGATTAATTGCACTTTTTGCTGGTTACCCTTGGATAGCTGCTTGAGTTGATCATCTCGTTTTTCGACCAAATCAAAGCGCTCAGTCCAACTGTCAATGCGTTGCTTGATCACGCTCAGATCAAGGCCGCGTAATTGGCCGACGTAAGTAAGGTTTTGCCGCACGGATCGGTCTAAATACAAGCCGCGATCTTCGGGCAAGTAGCCATAACTGGCATTGGGTAGCTGTGAGTAACGGACACCGTCGATATCGATGTCGAGTTGACCGGCATCGGGGTGAGTCAGTCCGACTAGCATACGGATCAGCGATGATTTACCAGCACCGTTTGGCCCTAAAATCGCTAAGATTTGCCCCGTTGTTAGTTCAAAACTCAAGTCGCGTACAGCAAGCACAGTGCTGTAGGACTTGCGCAGCGAGGTCGCTTGGATGTGTAACATAAAGACTCCGTGTCAAAGCATGACCCTGACACTACGCAATCCTGCAAACGATGTACAGTTGTTGTTTACATCTGTTAACACTTTAATTGCTAGTAAATCGTGTGCAGAGTCGGATTTTAGGTCACAAGGCCGTCTTTGCCTGAGCTCATTGCATACAACCATGGACGTGCTAGCCCATAAAACGTAGGCCTGCCGTAAAACATGCCGAGGTGAAAGCTAGAAGTAAGCTTGCCATACAGAATCTTTGTGACCGGCAGTCTAGCGTTAGTTTAGCGTTGATAACGCACACCCATTAAAAGTCCGAGCGTGCAGGGCTGCTCCGCATGATTACCAGGTCCTTGCATTTCGAGAACAACGCCACACCGGCACGATGGAATTGCTAACTGCCTGTCCATTCGCCTCGGATATTAGCGGTAGCTAAAGGTGTAATTTATTTGTTAATCTCTAATGGTTTAGCGCTGCGATAGCGCTTTTTGAATA
>CAYTIQ010000045.1:0-8929 GCA_964437935.1 uncultured Rheinheimera sp. | reverse complement strand
AGATCAAACAGTTAGCGCCCGGGGCTTGCATCGAGCGCGGCAGCTGCGCAATCTGTTGTTAGTGATCGCCTGTGTTAGTACCACGGTCAGTTGGGCGGCTGGCATTGCGCAAGTCACGGTGCCAGCTGGAGGCGCAGAGCCTGAAATCAAGGTGCTGCTGTGGACGCCATGTCAGGAGGCCGCAACGGAGCAGAGCCTTGGTCCTTATCGCCTAAATGCCACACGCAATTGCGCCGTTGCGGGCGACAAATTGCCATTAGTTCTGATTTCACATGGCGATTCAGGGTCGTACCTTGGGCATCATGACACGGCGGCAGCTCTGGCCGATGCTGGGTTTGTGGTGGCGGCCGTGCTTCACCCCGGCAACAACTTTACTGACAATAGCCAACAAAATGAGCTCAGCATTTTTGAGCAGCGGCCGCGGCACATCAGCAGAACCATCGATTATTTAACCCAACAATGGCCCGCGCACAGCCAGTTAGACCCAGCGCGAATTGGCATGTTTGGTTTTTCACGAGGCGGCTATACGGCATTGGCGTTACTTGGCGCGGAGCCTAACAAAACCGCCAGTGCGCAGCGCTTTTGTGCGCCTTGGTGGTCGTTTGTGATCTCGTTGTGTCGGCAATTAGCTGACGATACATCGGATCTGCATCCTGTAGCCGACCCACGAATTAAAGCCGCCGCAGTGATTGACCCATTAAATTTGTTTGGTTCCGACAGCTTTAAAGCCGTGCAAGCGCCGGTGTTGTTATGGGCGTCGGAATTGGGCGGCGATGCTGTTGAGTTGTCGCACATCGAGGCTATTCGTCGCCAATTGCCGGCGCTGCGCGATTTTAACGTGGCAAAAGGCGCGGGCCATTTTGTGTTTTTAGCGCCTTGTCCTACTGAGCTGCAGCAAGATGCTAGTGACATTTGCCAAGATCCCGCAGGAGTGGACCGCGCGCAACTCCACCAAACACTCAACAAATCGGTGCTGGCGTTTTTCCAACAACACTTGTGAGTCTTTTGACACTATGCTTCGCAAGTACGGGGTGTCGAACGATCGAACATGGCATCACGCGGGCCGCGGCACTTTGTTGTGCATCGCACTGCTGCTGTTGCCGCTGTTGACGCTGCTGTGGTCCGAGCCGCCGACAGTGATGTGGTATGTCTTGCTGATTTGGAAAGGTCTGGTGTTTCCGCATGATTGGCTGGTGCTGCGCGCTGAGCATGGGTTTGTCGCGTTGTGGCCCGGCCATTGGTCGCTATTGGTGGCGATTGTGCAGTGGGCCTTGTGCAGTCTGCTGCTTGGCTGGTTTACCCGCACCTACAGCGTCGCTAAACAACTGCTCGTCAGCAGCCTATTTATCGGGCTGATTGGTTTGACGCTGTTACTTGGCGCCGTGGCGTTAGGCATTGAAATTCAACCAGATTTGATTTGAAAACAAGCATTTAACTCGGTTGTGCAGCCGATAAGTCGTTGTTATCCTTGCCGCAGTATTAACCGCGAGACCCCAAGGATGAACAGATGCGGTGCTGGCCAATTGCGTGTTTGCTGTTTGTGAGTTTTTTCCCAACATGGGTGGCGGCAGAGCCCGTTCAACGCTGGCAGGTTGGCGACTATCAGGTGCAACTGCAAAGGCCCAACGAGGATGCGAGTGACGACCCTGATTGCATAAGCGTGGCGAGCAAGGGGCGCGAGCTGTATCGACAGTGCGAAGGCCGCCTGACGCTTGGCACGCCCGGTACTGAACTGAACAGCATCGGCGATGTCACTGGCGATCAAATTCCCGATTTAATCTTTAGCAGCTACACAGGTGGCGCGCATTGTTGCTGGACCCTCTATCTGGTGCAACTTGGCCATGAGGTGCGTCAGGTGCAAACGTTGGCGCTGGCGCACAGTGACGGTGTGCAGCTGCGTAATATTGATAACGATGCTGCGCTCGAACTCACCGAACTTGCCGATTGGTCCTATGCCTATAAATTTGGCAGTTTTGCCAACTCCTTTGCACGTTCGTCCGTATGGCAGCCGGTCGGCGATCACTTTGAGCTGGAGACTAGTTCTTTGCCAGAACCGCCGCTCAGTGCGGCCGGATTGCAGCAGCAGGTGCAGGCCTTTAAAGCCAGTGAAGAAATGACCTACGGCGTTTTGCCTGATGCATTGATGTGGACTGCGTTGAAATTGGCCACCGCCGGTCATTTCGCCCAAGCCCAGACGCTGGTGCGAAGCAGCACAGCCAATGCTCCTGCGGTGCGAGGCGCTGGCGGCGCGTCCACACAACCCAGCCAACCGGCTGAGCAACTTAAGGCCGCAGGCGCTTTATTTTTAAGTCAGCTTGAAAATGCGTTGTACCAGTCGCCATGGTGGCGTGAGTATCTGTACCTTAATTTATCCAGTGCCATTCGCGAGCAGCGCGACACGTTGCTGACGGTGCCTTCAGGGGTAGTGATCGGTGCCCGTCAGAGCGGAGTCAGTCAAGGTCGGCTAAGCAATAGCGGACCTGGTAACGGGGCTGCGTTGCAGTTTGCTCAAGGCGTGCGCCCCGGTCACGACAGCAACTATTTGTCGTATCAAGCGGGGCAGGTTGCGCTACATAAAGTGGCCGCGACAACGCAGTTGCTCGGCCATGTGTCGGTCGACTACCAACGGGATGCACAAGGACAGCTGCAGCCACAATTAAGTGTCCAGCGGGTGCCGGTGGCGACTGTGGCAAAGACCTTTACGCTGGACTATGTCCGCACAGTGCGAGCACAAAATGAGGCGTTGTTGGCAAGTGTGCCCAAGGCGGCGGGGGAGCATTCCCTTACGAAGAATATGGTATCACCGCTGCTGGGCAATTGCCCAAGCGCGCAGCTCAGTGTGGTGACAGAGCAAGTGCTGAATAAACTGTACCCAAGCTTGGCGATTCAGTTGCCAAACCGCCCCCGATTAGTACTGCCGTGGGGTGCCAATTTGGAGTATTTATCCTGCGGCCACGAACAACCAACATTGGTTGGCTTGTTAACTTGTCGCGGCCAAGGCTTTTATGTCCCCTTAAGCTGTTACTTTCACCACATCAGCCAGCGAGTCCCATACTTCATCGGCGCTAGCAAGGTCGTCGTCGCTGAGGGTTTGGCCGGAGCGCACCAGAATTTTGCGAGTAACGCCAGCCGCGGCGGCGGCTTGCATGTCGGCGGCTTTATCGCCAACCATTAGGCTTTGCGCAGGGTCGATGCCAAATTCACGCATTGCTTGTTGCAACATGCCGGGGTTGGGTTTGCGGCAATCACAATCGATGTTGTAAGGCGCTTGGCCTTTTTCGACATGATGCGGGCAATAATAAACGCCGTCGATTTTCACGCCTTTGGCGGCGAATTGTTGTTTCATCCAGCTGGTGAGTAGCGCGAAGTCATGTTCGCTGTAATAACCGCGGGCGATGCCGGATTGGTTGGTGACCACGATCAGCAAATAACCTAACCGTTGCAGGTGGGCGCAGGCGTCAAACACGCCGTCGATAAAGTCGAACTGCTCGCTTTGGTAGGTGTATCCGTGGTCGATGTTAATCACGCCATCGCGGTCTAAAAAGGCGGCTTTGCGTAAGGTGGTGCTCATGCCGACGGCTCCTGTTGGCGAGCTGTTGCTCGATACCCTGTTTCAATCTCTGTGACTACGCGGTCAAACATGGCGATCACGCGCTCGGTGCTAATCAGCGCCATAATATGCGCGCCTTTGACGCGAGTGCCCCATGGCAGCTCAGCGGCGGTTTTGCCGGTTTGACGCTTCAGTTCGTCGTGATACACCTCAACCACATAGTCACGCGACAAATACGGGCCGGTGCGCGCTGGGTTGCTGTGGCCATACAGCCCAATCACCGGCGTGCCGACCGTCACCGCCATATGTGCAGGGCCAGTGTCGGGGGCGACGACTAGCGTGGCTTGCTCGAGTAGCGCCAGCAGCTGCTTTAAGTTGGTTTTGCCGACCAGATTATGCAGCGGCGCGCTGGCGTATTGTTCAATCGCCGCCGCCAAGTCACGCTCGAGCGGCGTTGGGCCACCGCAGATCAACACAGCAAAGCCTTGTTGATAGGCATGGTCGGCCAGCGCAGCGTAACGCTCGGGCAGCCAGTTACGCTCGGCTTTGGATGCGGCAGGGCTTATCACCAGATGGCCACGCAGGGCTGGGATGTCTCTGTGCGCAGGGCTGTCAGTACTACCAGCATGCGCTTTTTGTAACTCCGATTTTGCCCATGCACGATGCTCGTCGGTGATTGGCATTTGCCACACTGGCACATCGCCGGGCTGTTGTAAAAACGGCACGCCTAAATGGCGGACAAACCCGGCAAAGCCATCCAGCACATGCGGCTGGTGCTGCGGGGCAATCCGTTCGCGCATAAACAGCGCGTGTAATTCTTTGGCCAGCGTCCAGTTAAAACCAATTTTGCGTTTGGCGTTGATAAACAGCGACGCCACATTGGCGCGAAACGCCACTTGCATATGCAGCAGCACGTCAAATTCGCGGCCACCGAGCTTGTTCGCTAAATCGCTGTAGGCCTTGCGGCCGAGTTTTTTATCAAACACCACCAAGTCAACGCCCGGCAAGCCATCAAGCAACATGGCTTCGACCTTGCCGATGATCCAGGTGATCGGCACGCCCGGAAAATGCCGTTGTAGCGCTTGCACCGCAGCAACCGCATGGCAGACGTCGCCAATGGCGGATAAGCGTAAAATGCAAATCGACTGAGGAGCGCTTGCCATGCTTAACCTTTGATTTTACTAATGATATTGCTGGTCGAGCAGCCATCGACAAACTGCAGCACTTTGACCTCGCCACCGGCGGCTAACACTTCGTTCGCCCCAACGATGCCAGCAATGGTGTAATCGCCGCCCTTGACCAACACGTCCGGTTTGACCTTTAAAATCAGCTGCAGTGGCGTGTCGTTTTCGCTGAGATCATCGCCAAACGGCAGCACCCAATCGACTGAGGCCAAGGATGCAAGCACGGTGGCGCGTTCATCCAACGGGTTGACCGGCCGCGTTTCGCCTTTCAGGCGTTTAATGGAAGCGTCACTGTTCAAGCCGACCACGAGGCGATCGCCCAGTGCTTTGGCCTGCGCTAAATACCGCACGTGACCGGCGTGTAAGATATCAAAACAGCCGTTGGTAAAGACGATACGTTCGCCATTTTGTTTTGCAAATTCAATGTGTTGTAGCACTTTGTCAAACGGCGTCAAATACACATCGCCTTGCGAGAACAAATGCGAATTCAGTTTGGCGGCTAGTTCTTGCGGCGACACAGTGGCCGCGCCTAACTTGGCCACCACTAGGCCGGCCGCTAAATTGGCCACTTCCACCGCTTGCGGCAGTGCCATGCCAGCACCGAGCATCACGGCGAGGGTAGCAATGACGGTATCACCGGCGCCGGTGACGTCGCTGACTTCCAGTACTTGCGCTGGGAAATGATGCGTCTCGGTGGGGGTGATCAGCGTCATGCCGTGTTCGGAGCGCGTCAACAACATAGCGCCAATGCCGCAGCGGCTTAACATCAGGCGCGCACTGGCAAACATGGCCTCTTCGCTTGAGGTGTCGCCACCGGCTAAGCGGAATTCGGACAAATTCGGCGTGATCACATCGGCGCCGCGATAGACGCTTAAATCGGCTTGTTTCGGGTCGACCAACACAGTTTTGCCGGCGGCTTTGGCGGTGCTAATGATCTGACCAACCGCGGCGAGTGAACCTTTGGCATAATCGGAGATCAGTACAAAGTCATAATCGGCCAGCACATGCTGCACTCGCTCGGCCAAGGCTTGCGCTTGGGCAGGGGCAAAATTTTGTTCGATATCCAGCCGCACCACTTGTTGATGGCGGGAGATCACGCGCATTTTGGCAATAGTCGGTTGCACGTCTTGCTCAAGCAGCTCAGAGGCGATGCCGTCTTGCGCCAAAATGGCTTTTAAACTTTCGCCATTGCTGTCACGACCGATCAAGCCCAACAAACCGACGCGGGCGTCTAGGTGCGCAATGTTGCGCGCGACGTTGGCGGCGCCACCGGCTTTGTCTTCCACCTTGTTGACGCGCACCACCGGCACCGGCGCTTCTGGCGAAATGCGCTGGGTATCGCCTTGGTAATAACGGTCGAGCATCACGTCACCGACCACCAGCACGCGGGCGTCGGACAAATGGTTTAAGCGGCTGATATCAATCATGATTTACTTCCGTACTTTTTATTTCCGTACTTTTACTTTCGTACTTGTTTTTTGTACTTTATTCGTTGGTGCTGTCTGGCTGCGTGGCGCGAGTTAGCCGGCCAGCACGTGGTCCAGCGCTTCGCACAACCAATGGCCGATAAACATATGCACTTCTTGAATGCGCGCGGTTTCATCGTTTTTGACGATGATCGGTAACCGCGCGATGTCTTTGACCAAGCCGCCGTCGCGACCGGTCAGCGCGACCGTGTAAGCACCCAGTTCGTTGGCGGCTTGCAGCGCTAAATTGATGTTGGGGCTTTTGCCAGACGTGGTGAGGCCAATCACCACGTCTTGTGGCCGCACTATGCCACGCACTTGGCGTTCAAATACGGTGTCAAAGTGATAGTCGTTGGCGTGCGCCGTTAAAATCGAGGTGTCGGTGGTCAGCGCGATCGACGCCAGTGGGCCACGTTCAGCTTTGTAACGCACCATAAATTCGGCCGCTAAGTGCTGACTGTCGGCTGCACTGCCGCCATTGCCCATCCACACCACTTTGCCACCGGCTTTGATACAAGCCACTACTTGATTAAGCAGCGTTTGGCAGTCATCGGCATAGTGTTCCACCGTGGCAAAGGCCTGGCGGTGGCGTTCTAAGGCTTGGAAAAAACTAGCAGCTTGACTCATTGTCTATCCTCGTTGAGCGCGGTTGGCCAAAGCCAATAACCGTTGAATATCTTGTAGCACCAAGGCAAGGCCTGGTTGTTGCTGTAAATTGGGTGAAAGCGGCTGCTCGAGTGCCTTTTGGCATTGCTGCGCGAGGTCATCGACGCTAAACGTGGCTGGGCGGACTAAACCTTCGGTCGCACAGGCAAAGACGCGGTCTGGTTGATCTTTAGCGACCGGCACCGCGACGATATTGCGCCCCAGAACTATGGCTTGGCCCATCATATCGCCACCACCGGACACCACCAAGTTGGCGTTGGCGATGAGGGTCATCAAATCGCGATTCGGCACGCTACGCAGTACGGTGATTTGTGGTGTCGATGGCAGTTCACCTTTGAAGTTGCCGCCGGTGATAAACACCGCCGGTTGCTCGGGCGTGGCGACTTTTAGTGCCGCTTGATAAAACACCTCGGTGGCGCTTAAACCCTGTAAGGTATGACCGCCGCCACCGGCTGCCCATAAACTAAAATGTGGGCCTTCAAGCCCATCGACATGCGCTGGCAAGTGACCAGCAGGTTCGGCAAACACCGGGCCGGTAAACAGCGGCGCCGGTTTTTTCAGTAAGCGCAGTTTAAAACGCTCCAACGGGCTTACATCGCCGTCAATAAACTTAAACTGGGTGATCCAATGCGCATCGAGCGCGACTAACCGGTTTAGCGCAAAGCCTTTGGCGCGTTTTTTCTTGTGCTGCGACACAAACACCACTTTGGCACCGAGCTTTTTGGCGTAACGCGCCTGCGACGCGCGGCCAGAGCAGTCAAAAATCACTAAATCAGGCTGAGTCTCATCGAGAATGGCTTTGACGGCGGCTTTTTCTTTGGTAGCGGAGTTATCCAGCAAATGCACGGGAAACGGGCACAGCTGGCTAGACGGCGCGTGGCGATTGAGCACAAATCGAATGTTGTAGTCGGGGTGCTGGGCTTTTAGCGCTTCGGCAATGATCAAACAACGCATGTACTCGCCGATGCCGCTGGGGCTCGAGACCGGGATCATCAAGATAGTCGGGGCGTTGGGCATCAGTTGTCAGACCTTTGGCAAAAGAACTCAGTATACCGCAAAGCAACGGCGGGTGCGACGCTGACTAACAGGCTGAATTCTCGCAAGGTTCTGCCGAATTGACCTTAATATTCCAACCAGTCGCCTGGCAATAACCGCGGGGTTTGGCCTGAATACTGGGTCAGTTTGTCTTGCCAACGCATGGCAATTTTACGCAACACCCCTTGTTGACGAAGTTGGCTTAAGGCTTTTTGCCACTTTGCTACCAGAGCGGGGTCGGTGTGTTTGGAAAATAATAAATAAGCATCGGAGTGACCAAACGACAGCCGCGCCGCCGGTTTTACCCCTGCAAACTCAAATTGATTCCACAACATGTCGATTTCCATTTGGCTCGACACTATAGCGTCGAGTTGCTGCTGTTGCAGCAGTGTCAGCATCTGCTGAGGGGAAGATGCAGCCACCAAGTTGGTTAAGCCCAAGTTTTTTAGATAGGCTTCTCGCACGTCACCGCGAACCACCCCCAGCCGAGTTAAGCTGGCAAAGTCCGTTTCGCTGCGGATACGGCTCGTCTCGTTGCCTTGGCGTTGCATCGGCATAAACAATTGCCATTTTTTCCGCAGCACGGGTAACAACCAGATGTATTGGTGTTCGCGCGCATGGGTTCGAGAAAAGCTAAACAGCAACACATTTGGGCGGGTATCTGCGACATGCAGCGCTTGATCTTCTGGCAGAACTTCGATGCTGGTGTTATCACCCAACTGCTGTTGGATGGCATGGACTATGTCGGTGGCATAACCTTGCAATTGGCCATTAACCACAAAATTCGCCGGCGCTTCATCGACCGTGATCAGGCGCAGTGGCAACTCTGAACTTGCTAGGCCAAACGAACCCCACAGCAGGCTGACACAGGCTAGCCAGCGCAGAGTGCATCGAAAAAGTTGTCTAACGCGTGGCACAGCAGCTCCTTGTCCCACAGTTGTCCTAGACCCAGTGTAGCGGTAGTGAAAAAAACAAGGCAAGCACAATCTAATGCTAGTCAGTTAAGCTGACTGGCATTATTTTTTGTT
>CAYTIQ010000044.1:0-34602 GCA_964437935.1 uncultured Rheinheimera sp. | reverse complement strand
CGCAGAGGAGCTCGTCACACACGCCAAACACTACGCACGCCAATTGGCCGATGTGCCAACCGCCTTATTGCGGCAAACCAAACTCAGCATGCAGCAATGTGCTGGTAAAGCCGATATCGCCGCCGCGGTAGAGCTTGAATACCAGCGCCAATTCGCCAGTTTACAAACTGACACCGCCAAGCAGCGCATTGCGGATTTGCTTGCACGCATTTCGAAGCAACATTAATCAAAAGGATGTCGCAATGACTTCTCACCCTAAGCCTCAGGTCCCAGCAGTCCAATCCAAAGAGGTCACGACGTGGTTTTTGACCTATCAGGGGGCGACGCTCGCGCTGCCACAATGGCCAGCGCAGGTCATGCTGATGGAAGCGGAAATTCCATCGCCTGAGCTGAGCCAGTTTTTATTCACTGCGGTTGGCACACCTTGGCACTGGTTTTCTCGTTTGAGTTGGGATTATCAGCAGTGGCTGGACTTTTTAACGCAGCAGCAACTACGCACCTTTGTGCTGTACGTCAAAGGGACGCCGGCAGGTTATGTCGAACTCTGGTGTCATCCTGGGGATGATTGCAGTGTCGAGCTAAAATTTTTTGGTTTAATGCCAGCGTTTGCCGGCCAAGGTTTAGGCAAATTGCTCGCCCAAGCCGCTATCGCCTTAGCCCAGCAATGGCAGCCGGCTAAAAAGGTTTGGGTCCATACCTGCAGTGCCGATCACCCCGCGGCGCTTGCAACCTACCAGAAAGCAGGATTTGTCATTGAATTCAGTGAGGTAGAACCAAATGACGTGCCTGAAAACTACCAAGAATTAGCGTTGTGTGCGCCCTATGTGCACAGTCGATTGACGCGGTTTGCTCAAGGGTAGAGTTGTTTAAAAAATAATCGGAAATAGTCGCTCCAAGCGCTTGTCGAGCGACTTTTTTCGCTTTATTCTGTGACCAGTTTTTGCGCGGGGGTTGCCTGCGCAGTGATGTGATAATGCTGTAAAACTGATGTGTAATCAGCTTTTTTTGCAGCGGATAACCAACATATGTCGCTAACGCCCGTTAGTGTCAAACAATAAGAACAGGAGCTGCTATGCATAAGGCATCCGGTCGTGGTTTTGGTTTTTCTTTTATTGCCCTTTTTGTGCTGTTAATGGCCGTATCTGCCATGTGGACGAGCGCTGAAGCAGCGGTGATGCTGCTTGGGCAGGTCTAAACACATCAACTGCTTAACGTTTTTGGTGCATTTCGCGGTTGACGCGTTTTTGTTCTGCGTTTTTGCTTAATAACACATAAGTCGCGGCATAACCGCCGTGGTGTTTTTGCGCCGTGTGCAACGCCAAAATGGGCGGCATTTGTAGCAACCATTTGTAGGTATAGCTTTTTAAAATCGCCGGGTGAGGCTTGCTGTCACGGCCCATCCCATGATGGATAAGCAGAGTGCGGATGCCGCGTTGGTGACAATCCTCCACAAAATGCGCTAAGGCACTTCGCGCTTCGACCAAGGTTTTGCCTAACAGCATCAACGTCACATCAATTTGGTACTGACCAAGACGTAAATTTTTGTACACGCCGTCTTGCACACCATCTTTTTTGTAGGCCAACACATCGTCTGGTTTTACCAAGTCAACATATTCCATGCTGAGGTAATCGGGATCATAGTCGGGTTCTTGTTCGGCCGCTTTACGACGCGCTAACTGCGCCAATGTTGGTGCGGAACCACCATTTTCAGCCATCAGTACGTCTTGCTCGAGTTTGCGGACGCCCGCCATTTCGCGCATAAAGATGTCTAAATCGTCGTTTTGCATACATCACCCTCGTCTTGCTTGGCAGCATTATACATGGCTACACCACAATTGGATCGCCAGGTTGCACAGGCTATAACTGCCGTCTATGGTTGTAAGCTCAGTCAAAGTGCACAAGGAGTGTGTGATGTTGATTAACGAAAAACTAGTGTTATTGGTGTGGCTGGCCAGTGGCTCTGCCACAATTTATGCCCCGTCGTTGTTGTGTTTAGGATTTGCCTGTATCTATGTGGCAGCGGCGATAGCTTGGGTTTGCCTGATTGAACAACAGCGTCGAGATCTGCAACGTTATCGACGATTTCGTGGTCCATGGCCATTTTGGTGGTATGAATTATTGCCTTTTACCTATTATGGCGTAGGGCTTTTAGTATGGCGTAGCCAAAGTGACCCCTGGTTTGCCCCCTCGGTAGTCTTATTTTTGTCTGCGGGTGGGATGGCATTGTGGGTACGGCGCCATCAACGACTCAGTCGGCCCAAAGGCCGACTGATGATTGGCGTTTAATGGGTTTGCCGATAAAGACGCCAAGCGGCAAATAGACCTTCGGTTTTTTCGATTTGATACAAGGTGCAGGTCGCATTGCCGTCTTTGATCACTTGACCATCACACAGCGTCAATTCTTTTCGATCATCATCGATGGCTGGGCTGAGATCAGAATCAAGCAACTGCGCTGGATAGTGCAGCACACCGCTCCAATAGACACTTTGTGTAGCAACCCCATTTTTTTGGTAGTGCAGTACCATAGGTTTTGGAAACAGGATCAGCAAGGTCAACACAATGACCACCAGTGCTAAGCCGAGTTTTAATCCCCAACGGGATGAACCTTGAGCCGCCGAATGCGCAGGTTGAGCTGGAATTTGCGCAAACACCGGTTGATTCGATTGTGCGGGTGATGGTGCTGCTGCAGACGTTGCTGGGCGTTTTTGCCCAGCTTTTTTATCCGCGTCACCAAGTAGTTTTACTTTCTTGTTTTGACTCATTATTTCCGGAAATCTGTACTTGTGTTTGCGGCCATAGACGTCATCATAATCCACGCTTCTAAGTTTTGCTGCAAGGCCGCCGGGTCAATTTTATCGAAGGTATCATTCGGCGTGTGATGATAGTCAAAATAGTCCGTGCCATCTTGCTCTAAAGAGACCACAGGGACGCCCATTGCATGCAACACCGAGACATCGGGACCGCCATACGCTTTGTTGTCACCTTTTTCGATGTTTAGTTTGGCCAATGCGTTGGCCATGTGGTCACCATAAGCCAAGGCATTTGTGCCAAAGGCGGTAGAAAATTGCCAAATCCGCCCTGCACCGAAGTCTGATTCTGACGCCAGTACAATTGAATTGAGCTCTTTACTGTGGGCAGCGGCATAAGCACGAGCACCGACTAACCCCCCTTCTTCATTGCCGTACAGCACCACCCGGATGGTACGCTTGGGTTGACCTTGTTGTTTGATGAGTGCTGCGGTTGCCATCACCAGGCCAACACCTGCGCCGTCATCTAAGGCACCGGTGCCTTGATCCCAAGAATCTAAGTGAGCTGCGATCAAAACCACTTCATCTGGGCGTTCACTGCCTTTGATTTCGGCGACCACATTATGGCTAACCGCATCTTCGGTCTGGTTATGCATCACCAGTTTTAATTGCGCTTCAGGGGCCTTGGATAACACGCGGGCAAGTTGTTCGGCATCAGGAACTGAAATTGCCACCGCAGGAATTTTTGTCACGGATTCGTCGTAGGTCATTTTGCCGGTGTGGGCAAAACGGTTCTGACTCGTTCCAACGGAACGGATAATGATGGCTTGCGCCCCAAGTTTGGCCGCCTCGATAGCTCCCTTGGAGCGAGCGCCGACAACTTTGCCATAATCCGAGCCTTTTTTATCTTTAACCATGGGTTTATTAATAAACACTATTTTGCCGCGGACTTGTTCGGGTTTGGCCGCCATTAATGCATCTAAGTCGGCAAACATCACCACACTGGCGTGAATGCCTTGTTCTGAGGTGCCGACAGACCCACCTAAAGCCGTTAGCACGAGGGACTGCGGAAAGGGCTGGGTGATCTCCAGCCGAGCCATACCACGTTGCCAATAAGGTGTGGTGAATTCTTCAGTCCATACCTTGTCAAATCCGAGTTGTTTGAAGTTTTTTACCGCCCACTCCACCGCCCGCTGATCGCCGGGACTCCCCGCAAGTCGAGGTCCCACTTCTGTGGTTAAGCTTTCAGTCAATTGATAAGCAAGTTGATGATCTAAGCTGGCGGCGTGCAGCAGACTGCTGCTCAAAAGGCTTAGTGCAAACAAAGTAATTTTTTTCATCGCGATTCCTGGAAAGTTTTTTGCACAATCGGTCAATCTATCATGCCATTTTTACTGTCCAAAGCAGCAGCGGTGCAACTGGTCTGTTTTATTTGGCATTTAAACTCAGCGAACGAAGTGAAACCAAATAAAAGTTAATTATTTGTGTATTCGTATTTTCTGTTTTAGTCCGCTAGAATACGCTGAACTTGGCGAAAAGGCTTGTATATCAGCTGCTCTGACCTGTAGCGCTGTATATTTTTCATCTGTATAAATACGTAAACGAAAGAAAAAATAAACACTTTAAAAGTTAACTATTTAGCAATAATTGTTCTTGTTTAACAAAAAATCTATTGTATACCGCTTAATCGCTAAGCGATAATGGGACGTCTAGACATACAGGGTGCTATAAAAATGAACTTACAAGATATGTTAAACAACTCAGCAAAAGCGGTGCGATTGCTGAAAGCTGTTTCAAACGAACGACGTTTGTTGATCCTGTGTCATCTGTTAGACGGTGAGTTATCGGTGGGGGAGATGAATGATCGGTTGGGTTTAAGCCAATCGGCGTTATCACAGCACTTAGCGTTATTGCGTCGCAATAAACTGGTGAAAACCCGCAAAGAAGCACAGACAGTCTATTACAGCATGAACAGTAAAGAAGCAGAGGCGTTAATCGATTTGATGCACACGTTGTACTGCAATCCACAAAAAGCTGCGCAAGCCGCCTAATAAAAATAATAAAAGCTACCACGTAATAGCCAATCACAAGAGCCAGTTTTACTGGCTCTTTTCTTTTGCAGCGTCGAATTGTTTAAAGCGCTTCGGTGCAAAGGGGATCGCTACATAGCGCAGCGTGCTGGCGAAAGATGGCCCAGCTCGATGTTGCACTTCGTAATCAAGCAACGACTTCACATGCAATGAAAAGATATCAGAGGCTTGAAAACAAAGCACTTTCAGCCATGACAAGCGGCGTGTTTAACGCGTGGGGCAAAATTTAGGCACAAAAAAAACGCCTTTCGGCGTTTTCTTTGCAAGCAATCGCTTAAGCTGCAGTCGCTAATGCCTTAACATGGGCATTCAGACGTGACTTATGACGAGCTGCTTTGTTTTTATGGATCAGACCTTTGTCTGCCATACGGTCCAAAACTGGAACCATTTTCTTGAACGCTTCTTGCGCTGCAACTACATCAGTAGTTAATACAGCGGCGTAGGTTTTCTTGATGAAAGTACGCATCATTGAGCGCTGACTTGCGTTTTGCTGACGACGCTTTTCTGATTGAATCGCGCGTTTCTTAGCAGACTTGATGTTAGCCAAGGTAACACTCCTAAAAACTAATCTGGGACTTATAAAGGCGGCATAATATGCCTATTTTCTGGCCCTGTGTCAAACTATTTTCCCGGCTAATTGCACATTGTTCAGCCATGAAATCCGCAGCCTTGCTGCGAAAAGCTGGTAATCGCGGCGGCCTTTGGTGACAATAGCATGAATTTGCTTTTGGAGTCAGAGTGTGTCAGCAAAGTTATTAAAATCAGGCGCCATTGTAAGCGCCATGACGCTTATTTCCCGTGTGCTTGGATTAATCCGCGATGTGGTAACCGCCAATGTACTGGGTGCCGGCGCGATGGCTGACGTATTTTTGATGGTCAATCGCATTCCAAATTTTTTACGGCGTCTGTTTGCCGAAGGCGCATTTTCACAAGCGTTTGTGCCTGTGTTATCCGAAGTGCGCGCCAAACATGGCGATGACGAAGTGCGTTTGTTGGTCGCACGCGCTTCGGGCACCTTAGGGTTTATTGTGACTATTGTCACCGTCCTGGCGATGATTGGTTCGCCGGTGATTATGGCGTTGTTTGGTATGGGCTGGTTTGAGGATTACCTCAATGGCGGCCCCGATGGCGAAAAATATCTGCAAGCCAGTGATTTATTAAAAATTACCTTCCCGTATCTGTGGTTTATTACCTTCGTTGCTCTATCAGGCGCGGTGCTTAACATTTACAACCAGTTTGCCGTGGCGGCATTTAGCCCGGTGTTTTTGAATATCGCGATGATTGGTTGTGCGTTGTTTTTATCACCGCATACCGACAACCCCGCCGAAGCATTGGCGTGGGGCGTGTTTCTCGGTGGTTTTTTGCAGTTTGTGTTTCAGCTGCCGTTTTTAAAACGCGCCAACTTATTGGTGTGGCCCAAATGGGGCTGGCGCGACCCGTATGTCTCAAGTATTCGCACGCTAATGCTACCGGCGCTGTTTGGTGTGTCGGTCAGTCAAATCAACTTGTTGTTAGATGCCATTATCGCGTCCTTTTTACAAAACGGTTCGGTCAGTTGGTTGTATTACTCTGACCGCTTGCTGGAATTCCCCCTCGGTATGTTTGGTATCGCCATTGCCACGGTGATTTTACCGAATTTGTCACGTCAGCATGCGCTAGACGACCAGAAAGCGTTTCAAGGCACGGTGGATTGGGCGGTGCTGCTGATTTGCGTGCTGGGTATCCCATCGATGTTTGGTTTGGCGGTACTGGCAGAACCCATTCTACTGACTGTGTTTGGCCACGGCCGCTTTACCACTCACGATGCTACACAATCGGCGTTGGCTTTGATGGCTTATTGCGCCGGTCTGGTGCATTTGATGCTGATTAAGGTGTTAGCGCCGGCGTTTTATGCTCGGCAAGATGTGAAAACACCGGTGAAAATAGGCATCATCGCCATGGTGGCGAACATGGTATTTAACTTAATGCTGGCACCATTTATTTCTTATGTTGGCTTGGCGCTCGCGACCTCGATGTCGGGGGCACTGAATTGCTGGTTGTTGTACCGCGGCCTTAAATCACAAGGCATTTATCAGTTAAGCCCGCATAGCAAAGTGGTGATTGTCAAAGCGGTACTGGCCGCTATGGTGATGGCGGTGGCGATTTATGTCAGTATTCCGAGTATTGCCCAGTTCCAACAGGCCGGTTTTAGCCAGCGTGCGTTGTGGGTTGGTATTGGCATTGGCGCGGCTGTGCCGGCTTATTTAGCTATGTTGTGGCTACTTGGCGTGCGAATTGCTGATTTTAAACGGCATTCAATTGCTGAAAGTCTGGCCTGATGTCGTTATAATCGGCCGTTTAGACAGCAAGACAGAGAACGCATCAGGCATGGAGTTAATCCGCGGACTGCAAAATATCCGAGCACAGCATCAAGGTTGTGTGCTGACGATCGGCAATTTTGATGGCGTTCACGTCGGGCATCAAGCGGTGTTGGCGCAGTTGCGCCAACGTGCTTCCGAGCTGAATTTACCATCAGTGGTGATGGTGTTTGAACCACAACCTTTGGAGCTATTTAACCCAGAAGCGGCGCCGGCTCGCCTGACGCGTTTTCGGGAAAAATACCATTGGTTAAAACAGCAAGGCATTGACCGGCTGTTGTGCGTGAAATTTAATCGGGCTTTTGCCAGTCAACAACCGAGCGAATTTATCGAAGACTTGCTGCTTAACCGTCTCGGCGTGCAGCACCTGATCGTCGGGGATGATTTTTGTTTTGGTAAAAACCGCGCGGGCAACTTTGCTATGTTGCAGCAAGCGTCCGTCCAGCATGGTTTTGGCTTAACCTCAACGGCCAGTCTGGTGAAACACAATCAGCGCGTCAGCAGCACGTTAATTCGTGAAGCCTTGGCGCAAGATCAGTTTGAGCGCGCAACCGATATGTTGGGGCGCGAGTTTTCGTTGATGGGCCGAGTGCGCCATGGCGCCAAACTCGGCCGACAATTGGGGTTCCCAACGGCTAACGTTTGGCTATACCGCAAAACCTTGCCACTGCAAGGGGTCTATGCCGTAGAAGCCATCACCAACGACGGGCGTTGGCATGGCGTGGCCAATATCGGCTCACGGCCGACTGTGGCCGGGCGAGTAGAGCAATTAGAAGCCCACTTCTTTGATTTTCAAGGCGATTTGTACGGCCAGCAAATTGAAGTGGTGCTAAAACACAAAATCCGCGCCGAGCAAAAGTTCGCGTCGGTCGATGAATTACAAGCTCAAATCCAGCGTGATGCCGCGGCGGCGCGCGCCTGGTTTGCTGCAACGGCAAGCGTCTAACGCCTGCGTTGGTGCTGGTCGCCACCTCGCTGTAGGTCAATATGAGGGGCGCGCAGGCGATAAAGCTATTTCTATGCTCGCTTGGCGAGTAGAACGATGATTACAGACACATTGATGATGCATTCGCTAAGTTAAGCGACTGAAAATAAACGGAAATCCGGACATGAGTGATTACAAACACACCCTGAACCTGCCAGATACCGCCTTTGCGATGAAAGCGAATCTGGCACAACGTGAACCGCAAATGTTGGCTGCGTGGACAGACGCTGATCTGTACGGCCAAATTCGCGCCGCGAAAAAGGGCAAAAAGACCTTTATTTTGCACGATGGCCCTCCGTATGCCAACGGCAACATTCATATCGGTCACGCGGTAAATAAAATCCTCAAAGACATCATCGTCAAAGCCAAAACCTTAGCCGATTTTGACGCGCCTTATGTGCCAGGTTGGGACTGTCACGGCCTGCCAATTGAACTGGTAGTCGAGAAAAAATACGGCAAGCCAGGGGTAAAACTCTCGGCTGCGGAATTTCGCGAAAAATGCCGCGAGTACGCCTTAACGCAAATCGACGCGCAAAAAACTGATTTTATCCGCTTAGGCGTTTTAGGCGATTGGAACAATCCATACCGCACCATGGACTTCGCGTTTGAAGCCAATATCATCCGCTCACTGGGCCGAATTGTTAAAAATGGCCATTTGCATCAAGGCTTTAAACCTGTGCATTGGTGTACCGATTGCGGCTCGGCGTTAGCTGAAGCGGAAGTGGAATACCAAGACAAAGTATCTCCAGCCATTGACGTGCGTTTTGCCGTGGTTGATGCCGCGGTCGCCGATAAATTCGACCATCCAGCCGGTCATGCCGGCACTGGCCCGCTGTCGATTGTCATCTGGACCACCACGCCATGGACCATTCCAGCCAACCGCGCAGTGGCATTAAACGCCGCCTTGCAATACAGCTTGGTGCAAGTCGAAGAAGGCCCAAATGGCGCCGAGCGCTTGATTTTGGCTACCGACTTAGTCGCCGATGTGATGGCACGCGCTGGCATTGAAAAATACCACGCGCTGGGTTTTGCCAAAGGCGAAGCGCTGGAGCTGGTGAAACTGAAACACCCACTGTATGACTTTGAAGTGCCAGTGGTGCTTGGCGATCACGTCACAACCGATTCAGGTACTGGCGCCGTGCATACCGCACCTGGCCATGGTCAAGAAGACTTTGAAGTCGGCTTAAAATACGGTTTAGAAGTAGCAAATCCAGTCGGTGGTAATGGTGTGTATCTGCCAGATACGCCGCTGTTTGCCGGCCAACATGTGTTTAAAGCCAATGACTCAGTCGTAGAAGCGCTCAAAGAGCGTGGTGCCTTGTTGGTGCATAAAGCCTACAAACACAGCTACCCACATTGCTGGCGCCACAAAACGCCGATCATTTTCCGTGCGACGCCACAATGGTTCGTCAGCATGGAGCAAGCCGGTCTGCGTAGCACCTCGTTAAACGAAATCGAAAAAACCCGTTGGATCCCAGATTGGGGTCAACAACGGATTGAAAACATGGTCGCCGGCCGCCCAGATTGGTGTATCTCACGTCAGCGGACCTGGGGTGTGCCGATTGCCTTGTTTGTCGACAAAGACACTGGCGCTTTGCATCCACAAAGCCAAGAGTTGATGGAACAAGTGGCAGAGCGCGTGGAAAAAGCCGGCATTCAAGCTTGGTTTGATTTAGACGCAGCGGAACTGCTGGGCGCTGATGCCGCGCAGTACGTCAAAGTGACCGATACCTTGGACGTCTGGTTTGACTCGGGTGTCACGCACGCCTGCGTCATCGACCCACGGCCAGAGTTTAACGGCGCAACCCAAGCTGATTTGTATTTAGAAGGCTCAGATCAACACCGCGGCTGGTTTATGTCATCGTTAATGACCGGCGTGTCGATCAAAGGCCACGCGCCTTACAAGCAAGTGCTGACGCACGGTTTTACCGTCGATGGCGAAGGCCGCAAGATGTCCAAGTCGCTTGGCAACGTGGTGTCGCCACAAGACGTGATGAATAAACTCGGTGCAGACATTTTGCGCCTGTGGGTTGCCACCACCGATTACACCTCGGAAATGACGGTGTCCGATGAGATCTTAAACCGCGCCGCCGACAAATACCGCCGTATTCGTAACACTGCCCGTTTTATTCTGGCGAACTTAAACGGCTTTAACCCAGCCACCGATTTAGTGCCGCTGGATCAGCTGGTGGAATTGGACCTGTGGATGGTGCAACGCGCCGCAGAGCTGCAACAAGAGATCGCGGCCGATTACGATGATTATCAGTTCCACTTGGTTAGCCAAAAACTGATGAACTTCTGTACCGTCGAACTTGGCAGCTTCTACTTAGACGTGATTAAAGACCGTCAATACACCGCCAAAACCGATGGCTTGGCGCGTCGCTCGTGCCAAACCGCACTGTTCCACATCATCGAAGCGATGGTGCGTTGGATGGCGCCGGTGATGAGCTTTACCGCCCAAGAAATTTGGCAAGCATTGCCAGCACGGCAGGAGCCGTTTGTCTTTACCGGCACTTGGTACAACGGTTTTGCTGATGTGCCAGCGGGTAAAGTCAGCGATGCGTTCTGGCGTCAATTGCTCGACGTGCGCGCTGAAGTGAACAAAGTACTGGAAGGCGTGCGGAAAGAAGGTGCTATTGGTGCGTCGTTACAAGCCGAAGTGACCTTGTTTGCCCAAGGCGAACTTGGCGCGCAATTGGCGCAGCTTGGCGATGAATTACGTTTTGTGTTGATCACCTCCACCGCCGCTGTCGTACAAGACGTTGCACCAGCAGATGCTGTAGCGACCGGGATTGCTGGCTTGAGCGTGAAGGTGCAAGCGTCGACGGCGCCTAAGTGTGACCGCTGCTGGCATCACCGCCACGACGTGGGCGCCAATGCGGCGCATCCAAGCATCTGTGTGCGCTGTGTCGATAACGTCGAAGGCGAAGGCGAAAGCCGGGTATTTGCATAATGCAGTTATTTAAAGAAACAGGCTGGCGCTACTGGTGGCTGGCGTTGCTGTGGCTGGTCTCGGATCAGCTAAGTAAACTCTGGGTGCTGGAGCGCTTTCAATTAGGCGAATCCATCCAACTGTTGCCGGTGTTCAATTTTACTTATGTGCGTAACTACGGCGCTGCCTTCTCGTTTTTAGGTGATGCCGATGGCTGGCAGCGCTGGTTGTTTACGGCCATCGCGGTGATCGCGGTGGTGGTACTCAGTGTCTGGTTAAGCCGGTTGCACAAGAGCCAATGGAAGCTGGGCTTAGCGCTGGTTTCCATTGTGGCTGGTGCTGTTGGCAACTTAATCGACCGTCTTAGCTATGGTTATGTCGTTGATTTTTTACATGTGTATTATCAAGAGTGGAGTTACCCAGTGTTTAACATCGCCGACTGTGCTATCTGTATCGGTGCTGCGTTGTTAATCTGGGATAGCTTTACCGAGCAGAACAATGCCGCGGAGAGCAAAGCATGATAGGTGCAAGCAGTACTGTCATTTTTCATTTTGATATTAAACTTGCCGATGGCAGCGCCGCCGAAAGCACTCGCGTGCACAACAAACCAGCCAAGAGCCAAATGGGCGATGGCTCGTTGTCACCAGCCTTTGAAGCGCAGTTAATGGGATTAACCGCGGGCGATAGCAAAACCTTCACGCTGGAGCCGCAAGACGCCTTCGGTATGCCAAACCCAGATAACATTTATTATGTCGATCGCAGCCGCTTCTCACTAGAAGCGCCAGCGCAAGTCGGCATGATTATCGGTTTTGCCATGCCAGATGGTTCGGAATTGCCAGGCTTAGTGCGTGACGTGGTTGGTGACTCGGTAACTATTGATTTTAACCACCCGCTGGCCGGTCAAACCTTGACCTTCAATGTTGAAATTGTTCAGGTGATCAACTAATTATGGATATTTTTCTCGCCAATCCACGTGGCTTTTGCGCCGGTGTTGACCGCGCGATCAGCATAGTTTCGCGCGCGTTAGAGTTGTACGAACCACCTATTTATGTGCGTCACGAAGTGGTACATAACAAGTTTGTGGTGGATGGGCTGCGCCGCGCTGGTGCGGTGTTTGTTGATGAGCTGCACGAAGTACCTGATGGTAATATCGTGATTTTCTCGGCGCATGGTGTGTCGCAAGCCGTGCGTGAAACCGCCAAACAACGCGGTTTAAAAGTGTTTGACGCTACCTGCCCGTTAGTCACCAAAGTGCATATGGAAGTGACTCGCGCCAGCCGCAAGGGCGTGGAGTGTATTCTGATTGGTCATGCTGGCCATCCAGAAGTGGAAGGCACCATGGGCCAATACGACAACCCAGAAGGCGGTATTTATCTGGTGGAATCGGTGGACGATGTGGCCAAACTGTCCGTGAAGAACCCCAAACAGTTGTGTTTTTCTAGCCAAACGACCTTGTCGGTGGATGACACGGCGGATGTGATTGACGCGCTGCGATTAAAATTCCCAGATATTGAAGGGCCGCGTAAAGATGATATCTGTTACGCCACGCAAAATCGCCAAGACGCGGTGCGTGAACTGTCCGCCAAAGTCGACTTGTTGTTGGTGGTGGGAGCGAAAAACAGTAGTAACTCCAATCGTTTGCGTGAGCTGGCTGAAAAAATGGGCTGCACAGCGTACTTGATTGATACCTCGGCTGACATTCAACAAAGCTGGCTGGAGGGCGTTAGCGCCGTTGGCGTCACGGCAGGTGCTTCGGCGCCGGAAGTGTTGGTGCAACAAGTGGTGCAACAACTTACTACCTGGGGCGGCAAGCAAGTGATTGAACACCCAGGCCGTGAAGAAAACGTGGTATTTGCTGTCCCGGCAGAGCTACGTTAATGGCAAGGGCTGCAGATGCCTAACCGCAGCCCATCCTTGACTCCGCTGATCCCGGAGTTTTGTAAAACCGAAACCGTCGTGCGCTTGGTGATGCTAGCCCAAGCCATTGCTATTGTGCTGGCCCTGGTGCCGGGTACGCACGACGATTTTTGGTCCCGTCTTGGTTTTATCTCATTATTTTTGCATTGGATTTTACTGCTGTTAGCGGCGGTGTTGTGCTGGTTTCGTCGGCCATTGTCCAAGGTGAAGCCCAGCTTGCTGGGGTATCTGGTGCTACTTATCTTGTTGTTGCTTACCTTTGCGGTGTCCAATGTCGCCTATCGTTGGTTACCCAACACCGACTTATCCCTGCCGGCTTTTTTGCTACAAACCATGTTGATGGCGCTGATTTTAGGCGGGATCGGCGTGTTAATGTTTAGTTTGTATGTGCAACATTCCTGGCGCTTGGATGCGCAATCACGCGCCGAGTTTGATGCGCTGCAGGCCCGTATTCAGCCACATTTTCTGTTTAACAGTCTCAATACCGCGGCCGAGCTGATCCACACCGATCCGTATGCAGCGGAAACTGCGCTGCTGGATTTAAGCAGTTTGTTTCGTGCGGCGATGCAAGCCGGTGCCGCCGTTCGTTTGCAAGACGAGTTGCATCTTGGTCAGCAATACTTAGCACTAGAACGCTGGCGTTTAGGCGATCGCTTGCAGATTGAGTGGCAGGTGCCGACAGATATTGCAACCGACATGGCGATGGTACAGCTGCCGTGTTTGACCATCCAACCTTTGTTAGAAAATGCCATCAGGCATGGCATCGAACCCAATGCAAGCACTGGCTGGTTGCGTCTGACCGTGTTGGCGCAGCAGCACACAGTCACTATATTGGTTGAAAATAGTGTCGGTGAGGCGAAAAGTCATCACACCGGCCATGGCATGGCGCTTGATAATATTCGCCGGCGCTTAGAATTGATGTTTGCCGAGCGCGCCAGTTGTAGCGTTGCTGCCGTGGAGCAGACGTATCGAGTCAAAATCGTAGTACCCAAAGGGATGGTATGAAACTGTTGTTAGTCGATGATGAACCGCTCGCTCGGTCTCGACTGCGCCGGCTGTTAGAACCCTTGCTGCCGGATGCGCAGATCCTAGAAGCTGGAGATAGTCAGCAGGCAGCTGTGTTTTTGCAACAACAACGCGTGGACTTGATGTTCTTGGATATGGCGATGCCAGGGCTGTCTGGCTTAGCGTTTGCGCACACGGTGAAACCGCTGTATCCGCAGCTGTCGGTGATTTTTGTCACCGCGCACGCCGAACATGCGTTGGATGCCTACCGCGTGGCGCCATTGGATTATTTACTCAAGCCTGTCAGCCGAGAGCGGTTGATGGAGGCCTTAGCGCGGCTGCCGCAGGTGGGCGGTGGAGCCGGTGTTGTTGTATCGCCAAGGTAGCGCGACGCAGCGCTTGTTGGTGCGAGATATTCTGCTGTTAAGCGCCGATGATAAATATGTGCGAGCCTACACCCAGCATTCGTCGGTGCTACTTGACCAAAGCTTAAAACAACTGGAACAAATGTTCCCCGACCATTTTGTTCGCGTGCACCGCCATACCTTAGTGGCGCGCGAGCAAATTCAGCAACTGCGACAGACCGCCGATGGCAAGCATCACGTGGTGCTGGCTGATGGTGCGATGACCGCTGACGTGAGTCGTCGCGAGCTTGCAACCTTGCGAGCGATCTTGCAGCAAGGGTCCTGCCCCTAAGGGCGCCGATGCCTGTTCCGTCCCACCGTTAGTCGGCAAAAATGACCGCTAATCGGCGATTGATTGAGTTGTCTGATGGCATGATTTATAGCTAAACCTGTAAAAAAATCAGTAAAAGGAACCCCACGCATGCGCAGCTTGCATCAGGCGAAAGGGATCAGCTTATTAGAGTTGATGGTGACATTGGCGATTGTTGGTATCGGCATGATGATTGCGTTGCCAGCGTATCAAGGCTTACTCGACCGCAATCGGTTAGAGACACAAGCTCAAGAATTTCAGGCCGCCTATAACTACGCACGGAGCGAAGCGATCCGGCTGAATCGTTTTGTGGTGTTGTGCCAAAGTAACGATGGTACCGTCTGTGCTGCGCCAAGCTCGGGTCGCTGGAATGGCTGGTTGGTTCGAGCTTCAGGGGCGACCTTGGGCGCCGAAACGGGGCCGGTGCTGCGCGCAATGCAGTTTCAAAATTCCCAAGTGGTGGTGACTGCAGCCTTTGCCTTGGCAACGTCTGGCCACGCCATCCGTTTTAATCCGCAAGGCTTGGTGCGCAGTTTCACCGCCAATGCGCCGATGTC
This sequence comes from uncultured Rheinheimera sp., assembly GCA_964437935.1. Lineage (GTDB taxonomy): Bacteria > Pseudomonadota > Gammaproteobacteria > Enterobacterales > Alteromonadaceae > Pararheinheimera. Next base: position 19,298 of record CAYTIQ010000044.1, on the reverse strand, counting down.
CTCCGGCGTACAGTTTTGTATCCGAGATGGTTCAAACAAAGTTCAGCAAGTGCAGTTTAACTCCGGTGGGCTTTCCAAGCTGGTTGAGATCAGCGGTCTTTGTGAGTAGGGGGAGATGATGGGCTTTCAACGTCAACGAGGCATTTCGCTGATTGAATTGATGCTGGCGATGCTGGTGTTATCCGTCGGTTTGCTCGGCGTTGCCGCGCTGCAAACCACCACCATTCGCAGCAGTCAAAGCTCGCAACAACGCGTGGTGGCCGTCACTCTTGCTACTAACATGGCGGAGCGGATCCGCGCTAATGCGACGCAAGCCCTCAGCGGCAGCTATGTATTGTCCAAAACCTGCAGCGTGCCATCGGCGAGTGGTTCCTTGGTGTCGTATGAAATGAACGCCTGGCTTAGTGAAATCAAAGCAGGCTTGGGGCGCACGACAGACAGCACGTCCTGTGGCCAAGTGACTTATAACGCGGCGGCGCGTACATACACCGTCACCGTGTTTTGGGATGATTCCCGAGCATTAGCTGGCTCGACCAATACCAGCTTTAACTATGTGGTGAGGTTGTAATGCGGCGACTTTCTGCACGAGGATTTACTTTAACGGAATTGATGATTGGCATGATGTTGTCGGCCTTTATGATTGGTGGCGTGGTCAGCGTGTATGTCAGTAACAAGCAAACCTCCCGCGCCCACAGCGTGTTGGCGCAAATGCAACAAGCCAGCCAAATCAGCTTTCAGTTATTTAATTACGACATGCAACATGCGGGATATTCAGGCTGCGCCAATATGATTGCGAGCCGGGTGGTCAATGTGCTGAACCCCGTTGCCGGTGTGCAACCTTGGTGGCGGCGCTGGAATGGTGGTTTGCAAGGTTACGAAGCAGGGGCGGTGCCAACCTTTGGTGATGGCATTCCAGCCGTGGCAGGAACCGATGGTGTGCAAGTGATGTACGGCCGTGGCAATAGCACCTCGGTGGTTGCGCATAACGTCGCGGCCAGCCCGCCACTCACGGTCAACAGCAACAATGGTGTGATCCGCGCCGGTGATATCTTATTGGGCTGTGATTCCAAAATGGCGGTGATTTTCCAAGCGACCGCCGTGGCAGGCACGGTGATTAGCCATGGGGTCGGGGCTGGTACGCCTGGCAATGCCTCGTTAAATTTTGGCTTTGGCGCCAATGGCGTGAATTTCCAGCAAAGTTTGAACCCAGACGGTGGCACGGTGATCCCATTGGAATCGGTTGGCTGGTACATCGGCGCAGACGGTGCCAGCACGTCGCTGTACCGGGTGAGCCTTTGGAACAATTCAATGCGCACGGAAAAAGTATTAGAAAACGTCAGCAATATGCAATTGACCTATTTGGTCGCCAACGCAGCCAGTTATGTCAATGCGTCGGCCATTGCCAATTGGGAAGACGTGGTCGCTATCAAGATCGTATTAACCATGGCCCAACCTACTGGCGTTGAGGTTGCTGCCAACCTCCGTACGCAAAGTATGGTGGTCAACTTGCGTAATCACTAAGGAGTTGCCATGCGAGGAATGATTCGACAACGTGGCGTAGCATTAGTGATCAGTTTATTGATGCTGGTTGCCATCACGTTGCTGGCGGTAAGCGCGATGCGTAACTCCGTGTTGCAAGAAAAAATGGCCGGAAATCTCACCGATGCCGAAATTTCGCATCAAATCGCCGAGACCACCTTGCGGCAAGTGGCGACGCTATTGCCGCCGGCGCCTGGCACTGCATGGTACGTCGCCGCATTGCCGGCACCCGTCCAAGGCACGGTGGATGTGTGGCACAACAGTGCTTTTTGGGCCAATGCCGGCCAAATCACCGTCAATATCAATGGCCGTAACTACACCGGACAATTCATTGTGGAAAACTTAGGGTATTGGAGTAGTAAGCAAGATCCAAGTTGCAAGCCAAAGGAGAACCCCTTGTGCGAGCGACAAACCTATCGGATCACCGCCCGTAATCTGCCGGTTACTGGCCGCGCTGGTGTGATGATGCAAGTCGTTTGGCGATTGTAGGAGAGGATGTGACAATGAAAACATGGCAACGAACGCTGTCAGTTCTGGCATTGAGCAGTGTATTTGGAGCAAGTAGCGCCTTTGCGGCGATTGATATCGCCCAAGCGCCATTAGAAACCGGCACGACGGTCGATCCGAATATCATTTTTTTGTTAGATGATTCGGGCTCAATGCGCTGGGGCTTTATGCCGGATGACTTAGATTCTAACTTTAACGTGGGTGCCTGTGGTTCGACCATCACCTACGCTGGGGTCTCGGTAAAACCCTGTAATGCCACTGGCCGGATGTATTTAACCTCTAGTTACCTGAACAAAGTCTATTACAACCCTGCAATCACCTACACAGTGCCACTAAAAGCCGATGGCGTGACGCCCTTTGCCACGCCCAGTTTTACAGCCGCGCCAATCAATGGTTATAACGCTTCATCCGCGACCATTAACTTAAGTACCAATTATCGAGCGTTGATTGCCGATTTTTTCTATCCAGATGGTAACACTGGCTTTACAGTCTCAAGCAGTACTAGTTCCACGGCCGCAGGTGCCGCGTTTTATAGTAATTTCAGTGGCACCAGTTCATGTCTCTCATCACCGCGAAGCGATAGTTGCTATTCAATCGTCACAGTTCCTACGGCCCAACAAACCAATTTTGCCATTTGGTATTCGTTTTATCGCACGCGGATCATGGCGGCCAAAGCCGGTGTTACCGCAGCCTTTCATCAACAAGGCACCAAAATGCGCGTCGGATATGATGGTATTAACACGGCCAAGAATAGCCAAACCATTGCCAATGGTGTGGCATCCTTTAGCTCCACCAGCCGGCAAGGTTTTTTCAACTGGTTGCATGGTTTAACACCAAACGGCGGTACGCCACTGCGCTCGGCCTTGCAAGCCGCAGGCACCTATTTACAAACCAAAACACCTTGGCGGACCAATCCATCGGACTCCAATAGCGCGTTATTGGAATGCCGGCAAAATTACACGATATTAATGACCGACGGCTATTACGATGGCACGGAATCATTGTCGAGCGTTGGTAACCAAGACGGTACCAGCAGCAGTGCCATCACCGGCCCAAGTGGCCGCAGCTACACCTACACGGCCAACGATCCGTATCGCGACAGTAACAGCGACACCTTGGCCGATGTTGCCATGAAGTATTGGAAAAATGAGTTAGATGCGGGTTGGCCATCGTCTGAAAAATTAGATAACACAGTGCCAACGTCGGCCGCCAACCCTGCATTTTGGCAACATATGGTGACCTTTGGCGTTGGGTTTGGTGTGTCGGGTAGTGTCTCGACAGCGACAGCCCAGTCTGCTGTGACAGGAGGTAACGCCGTATCCTGGTGGAGCGGCACCACCAACCAAAATAAAATCAATGATTTACTGCACGCATCAGTCAATTCACGGGGTAGCTTTTTTAGTGCGGCCGACCCAGCCAGTTTTTCTGATGGTCTTGCCAACACCCTGAACGCCATTGCTGAGCGCGTTGGCTCGGCGTCAAATATTGCCGCCACTGCGATTAACTCTCTGCAAACCGAGTCCAATTTGTATCAAGCTCGCTATATCTCGGGTGAATGGAGTGGTGACCTGTGGTCATATGCCGCCAATGATGTGGTGAATCCAGTGTGGAAAGCCAGTGACATGCTCCCCACACCGGCCTCGCGTAATATTTTGTACGGCTCGGATGCATCGACCGCCAAAGCCTTGACCTGGGCTAATTTATCCAGCAGCGAAAAAACTGCGCTGGGCAATAGCAGCGATGTGCTCGATTACGTTCGTGGCGATACCAGCAAAGAAAAGCGCAACGGTGGAGCCTTACGGAACAGAACCAAGCTGTTAGGTGATTTGGTCAATTCCTCTCCTGAGCTAGTGGCAGAACCTTATGATCTGAGTTTCCATCGCTACAGCTGGGCGGGCGCTAATAGTTATCGAGCGTTTATCGACGGTGCTGCGAAGACTCGCGCCAAAATGATCTATGTCGGTGGTAATGATGGCATGTTGCATGGCTTTAATGCCGACACGGGGGTGGAAGTGATGGCCTATATTCCACGCAGCGTGATGGCGCCTATTTCGGGTGATACCGTCAACGTGCTGAAGAAATACTCTGAACCCACCTACAGCCACGTCTATTCAGTGGATGGTTCACCGGCCGTCAACGATGTCTACCTCAATGGTGCTTGGAAGAGTATTTTAGTGGGTACCCAAGGACGCGGCGGCAACAGTATTTTTGCCATTGATGTGACAAATCCTGCAGCGCTGAACAGCAGTGCAGTGTTGTGGGATAAAACCTTTGCTGAACTTGGCGTTTTCTTGGGGAAACCGCAAGTCACTCGCGCTGAAACAGGGGATTGGGTATTGATTGTCGGCTATGGCTATAACAACTCGACCAACAAAGCCGGCGTGTTGGTGATCAATCTGCTCGATGGCAGCATTTTGCGGAAAATTGAAACCACGGCGGGCAGTAGTGCCGATCCAAACGGCATGTCCGAGTTGAATCTGTTGGATGTCGATGCCGATGGCAACACCGATTGGGTGTATGGCGGCGATATGCACGGCAATGTCTGGAAGTTTGATTTATCCTCCAGCAATAGTTCATCCTGGGCTGTCGCCTACTCTGGCGCACCGTTGTTCCAAGCCAAAGACAGTTTGAATAATCGGCAAATGATCACCGGCGGTGTGTTGTCGGCATTAGATCCAAAAACGGGCAAAGTGTGGCTGTTTTTTGGGACAGGTCGTTATCTAAACGTCAATGATCCAAGCAACACCAATGCGCAAACTTGGTATGGCATTATTGATGGCTCGGTGATCAGCGGTCGCAGCGAATTGGCGGTGCGCGTGATTAGCAATGTCGGTGAACAACGAGTAGTCACCGATGTCGCAGCCTTAGAGATTGGTAAAAAAGGCTGGTACATGGATTTACCCAACAGCCGTGAGCGTGTGGTCGATATGCCGATTATTTTGGGGGCAGAATTGCTGATGAATACCGTGATCCCGGACAGCAATGTGTGTAATCCAAGTGGTTCAGGTTATGTCATGGCGGTGTCGCCATTTACTGGCAGTCGATTGAAAAAGTCATTCTTTGATTTAAACGATGATGACGATTTTGATGCAGAAGACACCGTGACCGTCGGTGGTCAATCGACCGTGGTCAGTGGCATTAAAGTTCGCTCAACCAATTCTGTGACCACGTTCGCCAAAGTCGGGCCGCTGATTAAGAGTTATTACAATCGCGAGGGGGCAGGGGTCGAGGAGCGCACCATAGATCCAACCCGTAATTCAGGGATGCAATCGTGGCGTGTGATCAACAACTAAGAGGATGATATGAAAAAGCACTATGGTTTTAGTTTAACGGAAATGATGGTGACCATCGCTGTCGCGGGGATCCTGTTGGCGGTGGCGATCCCAAGCTATCAATCGCATATTCGCTCGACCAACCGTGGGATGGCGTCGGCGTGTTTAGTACAAATGTCGCAATTTATGGAGCGGGTTTACACCAGCTCGATGGCCTACAACAGCTTCAACGGCAGTGCAACGCAATTGCCGACCATGCAATGCCGTACCGATTTGCTTGATGAATACACCTTTTCGATGACCGCAGATGAATCCACCTATTTGGTGGTCGCCACGCCGCGTGGCAGCCAAGCTGGGGACACTGGTTGTGGGGCGTTAAGCATTAACCAAAGTGGCACTCGAACTGCGAATGGTGAAAGTACGGCGGATATCGTTAAAAAATGTTGGTAAACAACGAGTTCCATCATTTTGCTTGATGTTGATTTGAAAGTTTAGAAAATAAGTTGTAAGCCTTAGGTTAATCTTCGCAAGGAAGCGTTGGATATGACCCAAGGATTAAGTTTGATTGAAGCCTTGTTGGCGTTGCTTATTTTAAGTTGCGGCCTGTTGTTCGCCTGCAGTGGCGTACTCAAAGGGCTGCAACAAAGTCAACACGCGATGCTGCAAGTCCAGTTGCAACTGGCATTCACAGACGTTTGGCATAGCCAAGCGGTGGGCTTGCAGGATAGCCCGTTGGTAAGTCCCGCCACGGCTGAAGCGATCAGCCGATTGCAACAGGCCAATCCCTCCTCTCAATTTCAGCAGTGCCAGCAAGGTCGCGTGATCAGCTGGTTCAGTGCGCACCCATTGACTCAGTTTCGTCGTGGTCCTGTCTGTCAGAGCAATCATAACCAAGGCGTGGAGCTTCGTGATGCCGCGCGGTTTTAGTTTGGTGCAGTTGTTGGTCGGCTTGCTGCTTAACACGGTGTTGCTGTTGTGTGTCTGCCATGCCTTAGTGATGCTGCATCGAGGCCTGGCGCTGGTGTCGCAGTATCAGTCGATGCTGCAAAGCACTGTGATGCTGCATAGTTTGTTGCAACAACAATTGCCGCTGGGTCAATTTTTCGCCGGATTGTCACCCAGCCAACTTCAACCGCAACAAACGATGGACGTGACAGCGGATTGTCGCAGTTCTGACGCCGGTGGCAGTTTCCCAACCTCGCAAGCGCCATGGGCGGCGCTCTATATTGCAAGCCAAGGACGTCAATCGTTACCTAGCTGCATAGCAACCGTAGTGCGCGGCAGTGATGTGTTGCAAATCAAGCGTTTTGCTGGCGAACCACTCGATAGTCCAATTCGAGGCAATCGAGTGTTGTTCTGGCAAACGCCGTGGCAGCGCGGCTGGCTGGATGATACCCCAGCCGGGACAGGCAGTGAGTTTTGGCCTTATGTCCACGAAGTGTATTACCTCAGTCCACAGTCAGGAACGGGGGTACTGATGCGAAAACGCTTGATACGGCAAGCGAATCAATCGTTGCAAATGGATACGGATAGCCTGATGGACGGCATCGATATGTTGGTCTTTGAAGTTGGAGTCGATGATGACAATGATGGCGCCGTTGATCGGTATCTGTTGCCTTCTGCAGTGCCAGCGACCGTCTGGCGGCAACAACGCGGCGTCGTCAGGCAACTTCGGTATTTTGCGGTGATCCGAAGCAAACTGGCTGACCCACGCTATGTCAACCGGCAAGTATTTTCGTTAGGGCAACGGCAGTATGTAGCGCCGGCAGATCATTTTCGCCGGGTGGTGGTGCACAGTTCTGTCGCCTTTTTAATCCCAGCAAGGAAGGAAATGGAATGAATGCAAAAGGATTTAGCTTAAGTTTGGCGTTGATCGCATTAACAGTTGCAGCGGTGATGTCTATCGCGTTATTGCAATGGAGTGGTTTGAACCGTGTACTGGCGCAAGCGCCTGATTTACAGCGGCAACAACTACAGCGAATGGCTGAGTTTATCAATCAAGGGGGGGTTGGCAATGCCAATGCCCCACGGATCGCCTGCCCAGAACTCTATGCCAGTTGGCACAATGATTTGGTGTTGTGCCAACGGGACATGACCACATCAAACTCGGCTGGACGGATCGTCTACCGTCAACAATTGACCACATTGCAGGTGGCCGAGGTGTGGCCATGAGTATTCAAGGCTTCATTTTAACGATTTGCCTATGCTGTGTGACTGCGGCGACTTGGGCGCAGACGGTTTGGACCGAGACTTATCGTGGCGTGGAAAATAGCATGGATCTGCCCACGCCTCCACAGGCGTTGCAACCATGGTATACCCGACTAGCGCAAGATGTTCGGCCGCAATGGCAGTCGCTGTTGCAGGATCAACTCACGAATGATTGCCACAGCCTGCAGTTGCCAAGCAAAGGACAACCCAGCGCTATGCTCGCCGGGCGCTATGGTTTGCAATGGTTTGACGCCAGCTCGGGTACTCATCAGCGATTTTTATCGCAACGAATGCAACGTCAGCTCACTGAGCAGGGGGAGCTGCGATTAGCCTCTCGCCAATTGGAGACTGCACAAGGCACACGGTTGATCTGGCAAGATGTGCAACCCGGTCTGTGGCGGGCGATCACCTTGCTACAGGGGCGTTTGCACCAAGTGGCGTGGCAAACCGAGGTTGCTGCCACGACAGCAAGCTGGCTGGCCGCATCTCCAATGCTTGGTGTGTATCAGCAACACTCTGTACTGTTGGTGCCTGCCAATGCGCAAGACGGATTTCAGCTGATCGAAGTGCAGTCTGGACGAGCGTTATGGCAAAGCGAGCGTAGCGATCGTGAGATAGTCGCGGCTCCCGCCGCAGTAGATAGCGATCGTGATGGCCAATGGGACAGGTTTTACCAAGTCGATGTTGCTGGGCATCTGTGGCAGGTGCAGTTAAGCCGGCAGGGCGTTGTGCGACGTGATATCGCCGACTTATCGGCAAGTGGTTGGCAATTTGATGGTGCGGTGAATGCTGTACGCGGGCGTTGGCCCGATGCCGACGGTCAATGGGTGTATGGCGATATGCTGATGCTGACCGCTCGGGCCAGTCCTTATGGTCTGGTGGTTCTGCCAATCAGCGACCAGCACCGTGACCTGTTCACCTGGTCGGCTTTAGCCAATGCCGGCCATGCGGCACCGAATCAAGGCTGGTTTTTCTTGCTTGGTGCAAAGCCGTTGAATGAAGGAAAGGTGATGGGTGGGGTGTTTTATCAGGCGTTGCAGCATGATACGTCACGTTGTGATGCCAGCAACAGCGCCCATCAGTTACTGGCATTGCATCTTTATAGCGGTGCCGCCATTTATCCAACGGCATTGCTTGATTTACCAAAGGCGGTGATCCCGACATGGCAACTGCGTCGCCGGGGTGATCAGTTGCAATTGCTGTTTGATGAGACCGTGGTGGTGGATGCCTTAGCGCAATTGGATGGTCGCTGCAGCAGTTGCACGCAGCCAATCAATCTCAGCCGGTTAAATCGCTGGCGGACCTTGGCTTGGTTTAGCAAAGAGCAAGGAGCCTATTGATGCAGCGGGGACAATCACTGATTGAGTTGATGTTGGTGCTGGCGATTAGTGCATTCTTGGTTGCTTCGATTGGGCCGCCGTTACGTGAAATCTATGCCATCGGGTTTCGCAGCGAAGCACGCCATCACTTGTATGAACAGATGCAAGAGCTGCTAGCTACAGCAGAGGAGGATGTAGCAGCAAGGCCAACATGGCTGTTACCATCGGGTCGATATCAAATTCGTCTGATCCAACAGCCACAAACGATAGTTCTGCAGGCCGAGGCGATTGGGTCACAACAGGTTGACCGGAATTGCTTAAAATTTTGGCTAGACAGTCAGGGGCGTCGTGGCAGTGCCCCTGCCGACGACTGTTGGCAAGGGCGTTAACGAAGCGGGCAGGGCTGGGGTTGCCATTGATGTTGCAGCCGCCCTGCTTGACTCAGCGTGATCGAAATATGCCAATCTTGCTCGGGCACGCAATAGATAAAGGTGCCGTTTTGTAAGGCGTTTAAGCCACCATCGGCACGAAACTCTATCCATGGTCGATTATAACTAAGGCGATGTAATGAAAGGGCTTGCGGACTGCTCTGCCACAACGACCAAGCGTTTTGGTTGACGTCAAAATCGAGCAACACCGTCGGATCTTGGCCCCATTTGCCATCGCAGGCAACACCAGGGCAGACGCGAACTAATCGTTGTTTGGCGATCGCATGCACGCGGGCGGTTTGTAGCACCAACAACAAGCTCTCCATGTAACGACGTGCTTGCTGTTGGTTATGCCAAGCTTGCCACGCGGCAGTGCCTGAGGTGGCGATCCAAGCGCTGACACACAGCACCACCAGCATTTCCAATAAACTAAACCCCTGTGCTTTCACCAACATCACCAATCCTTGGTAAATAAAATGTAAATTTAGCGGCAATTGCTAGATCTGCAAGCGTTGTCGGTTTGAGAAACGTTCGGAAAATCGATACCATAGGCATTGATGCTGTTGTCCTTTGTTTCTGAGATCCCTATGTCACATACCATTTCTGTCAGTCTCGTCCAGCACCGTTTCACTGTGGGTGCTATTTCTGAAAACACGCAACGCGTGATTGAGTTGGCAAGCGCCGCAACGACAGATCTGATCCTGTTTCCAGAAATGACATTGACGGGCTACCCGCCAGAAGATTTAGTGGTGCGGCCAGACTTATTAGCGGCCGTTGAGCAAGGCTTGGCACAGATTTGCCACGCCAACATTCGCAGTACCGTGATTGTTGGGCATCCATGGTTTGATAATGGTGAGTTATACAATGCGGCCTCGGTGATCCAACAGGGCCACGTGGTTGGCCGTTATTTCAAGCAAGCTTTACCCAATTATGGGGTGTTTGACGAGTTACGTTATTTCACGCCAGGCAGTGAGCCGCTGGTGATTGAGATCCATGGCCAAAAGCTGGCGGTACTGATTTGTGAAGACGTGTGGCAAGGCTATCCGGTGGCAGATGCCAAAGACGCTGGTGCGGATTGGGCGCTGGTCCTCAACGCCTCCCCTTATGAAATAGGTAAACGCGAGCAGCGCCAAGAATTGCTGCAAAATTTAGCCAAGCATCTGCGTATCGGCTTTGTCTACGTCAACCAAATGCAAGGCCAAGATGAATTAGTGTTTGATGGCAGCTCGATGATTGTCAGCCCAACGGGTGATATCGCCTTCCAAGCGCCAGCCTTTGAAAGCGGTGTTTACCAAGCGACCTTACGTCATCAAAGCCAAGGCTGGGCTGTGGAACATGCCTATGCTGCTACGCCCCCCCAAAGTATGGAAGCAGAAGTGTATCAAGCCTTAGTGGTGGCCACTCGTGACTATATCCAACAAAACGGTTTTCCGGGTGCGGTGTTAGGTCTATCCGGCGGTATTGACTCCGCGTTGACCTTAGCCATCGCTGCCGATGCCATTGGTGTGGACAAGGTGCAAGCCTTGATGCTGCCATTTCGCTACACCTCAGGCATGAGTGTTGAAGATGCGACCGAGCAAGCACGGCTGATGGGCATAACGTTTGATGTGGTATCGATAGAACCCATGTACGACAGCTTTATGCAGCAACTTGCGCCAATTTTTGCTGGGCGCAACGCCGATACCACCGAAGAGAACTTGCAAGCGCGACTGCGTGGCGTTCTGCTGATGGCGCTCTCTAACAAAACGGGCCGTATTCTTTTAACCACCGGCAACAAGAGCGAAAATGCAGTTGGTTATTGCACCTTGTACGGTGACATGTGTGGTGGTTTTGCGGTGATTAAAGACGTGCCCAAAACCTTGGTGTACCGCTTAGCGGCGTATCGCAACACCATAAGCCCGATCATTCCGCAACGGGTGATTGACCGTCCGCCATCGGCAGAGTTGGCACCAGGCCAAACGGACCAAGATAACCTGCCGCCCTACGACGACTTGGACGCGATGATTGAGGCGTACGTGGAGCAAGACAAATCGCTGCCAGAGATAGTCGAGATGGGCTATGCTGAAGCCACCGTGCGACGCGTACTCAATCTTATTGATTTGAATGAATATAAACGCCGACAATCGGCGGTAGGCCCAAAAATCACCCTGCGGAATTTTGGGAAAGATCGCCGTAACCCCATTACGTCTGCACTGCGCAAACAGAGGTAACAATCGCCATGAAAAAAATCGAAGCAATTATCAAACCCTTCAAACTCGACGATGTGCGCGAAGCGCTGGCAGATATCAACATCACAGGCATGACTGTGACGGAGGTCAAAGGTTTTGGTCGGCAAAAAGGGCATACCGAGTTGTACCGTGGTGCCGAATACATGGTCGATTTTTTACCCAAGGTCAAACTTGATATCGTGGTTCCGGACAGTGAAGTAGATCGCTGTGTCGACGCCATTATGAAAACCGCACAAACCGGTCGGATTGGTGACGGTAAAATCTTTGTGTTTGACGTGGAGCGGGTGATCCGCATCCGCACCGGTGAAGAAGACGAGGAAGCCATCTGAGCGATTTAGTCTCAACTCATCCACAGCACTTAGCACCCGCATCGTCCCACGAGCTGGTGCTTTGTCGTTTTTGTGATTTGCTGCAGCAGCTGCCTGATTTGCAAGATGGCGAAGAAGCGCATTGTGCACGCTGTGGCCATGAGTTAGATGCCCGACAACGCGAGTCGGCATTACGCCCCATTTTATACGCATTGTCGGCTTTGTTTATGTTGCTGCTGACCAACCTGTTTCCCTTCGTTGGGATGGACGCTGCTGGTAGTCATCGTGACATGACCTTCTGGGATACCTCTGCGGTGTTGGTTGATGAAGACTACCCGTGGCTTGGTATGTTGGTCTGGCTGTTTATTCAAGCCATTCCTTGTTTTTGCATGTGTGCAATTATCTATCTGAAATTAGGCATGTTTTATCGATTGCCTGCGCTCGTTCAAGTCGCTCGTTTGTTATACACCTTAAAACCATGGAGTATGGTGGACATCTTTTTGATGGGGCTGCTGGTTAGTTTCGTGAAGCTGCTCAGTCATTTTGAGATCACCCTCGGCATGAGCTTTTGGGCGTTCTGTTGTTTTTGTTTATTGCACTTACGCACATTTCAGGTGGTTGACCGGCATGAACTCTGGTCCCGTATTGCGCCGGCACCGCAGCCATTGGAAGGATCTGTCCATGGTTCAACCGGCTTGGAAGCAGGTCTAAAGGTCTGTCAATGTTGCACCGCCATCGTGCCTGTGTCGCAGCTGCGCTGCAGTCGCTGTCAAAGTAAAGTGCGACAACGTATTCCGTTTAGTATTCAAAAAACCATGGCTTTGCTGGTCACTGCGGCGGTGCTGTATATCCCGGCCAATACCTTGGTGATGATGGAAACCGTGTCTCTGGGCGAGTCTATTCACTCCACTATTATCAGTGGCATTATTCTGATGTGGCATGATGGTGCCTATCCGGTGGCCATCATTGTGTTAGTGGCCAGTGTTATCGTGCCTGTGGCCAAAATTTTAATCATGTTGTGGTTGTGTTATCTGACCCAGTTAAGCCGCGCTGAGCGCAGCCAGCACGGTCAGTGGTTATACCCTGTGGTGGATTGGATCGGCCGTTGGTCGATGGTCGATGTGTTAGTGGTCGCAATTTTAGCGGCGTTAGTCAGATTTGATGCATTGGTCGGGGTCTACCCGGGGAATGCGACCTTTGTGTTTGCGAGCGTGGTGATTATCACCATGCTCGCAGCGATGAGTTTTGATCCGCGTTTGTTATGGGACCCAAGTCCCAAGGAATTGGAGCAGCAGCGTGAGTAATTCGGCAATACAAGCCAAGGTTCGAAAAATTAGTCAGTGGTCACCGATCTGGATAGTTCCAGTCATTGCCGTCTTGATTGGGTGTTGGATGTTGTTCCACACCTTCAGCAATCGAGGAGCCACGTTGACGTTATTAGCCAGCAACGCGGAAGGCGTGATTGCCGGCAAAACCCAAATCAAAAGTCGCAGCGTGGATATTGGCAAAGTCGTCTCGGTGGAGCTATCCCAAGATTTAAAACAAGTCGTGATCAAAGCGCAGATGAACCCGGGCACTGACAGCCTGCTCAATGATGAATCTCAGTTGTGGGTGGTGAAACCTGCGGTCGGTCGCGGCGGGGTCACCGGTTTAAGTACCTTGCTGTCAGGAGCTTATATTGAGTTACAGCCAGGGAAAGGCAAAAACAACAAAGTCTTTTTTGAATTGCTGGAGTCCCCACCGGTCGCTCCGGCGGATGCGCCGGGGATCCGCGTGTATTTAACTAGCAATGATGCATCTGCCCTTGCTGTTGGGGATCCCGTGTTATTTCATGGCTACGATGTAGGGTCGGTTGAACGCAGCGAATTTGATACCAAGCAACGCACCATGCGTTATCAGCTGTTTGTGCGGGCACCTTATGATGCCTTAGTCACGGAAAACGTACGCTTTTGGAAAGCCAGCGGTATGGCGCTGGATATGTCTGCCGAAGGGGTCCGTGTTGAGATGGCGTCTGTGTCGACGCTGCTTGGCGGTGGCGTAACTTTTGATGTGCTAGATGGCTGGCCGCAAGGTAACAAAGCCAGCAATAACAGTGTGTTCCAATTGTTTGCTAATAAAAAGAGCATTCAAGACGGTTTATACAATGAGTATCTCGAGTTTATCGTCTTTTTTGACGAGTCGATCCGCGGTCTCAACCCTGGTGCCCCGGTGGAATACCGTGGTATTCGCATTGGTACTGTCGCGGCTGCGCCGTATTTCTTTAATGTGAAAAATCCGCTGCAACTGGCGCTGGAGAAAGGTATTCCGGTGCTGATCCGGATTGAATCGGGTCGCTTGTATGACAAGTTAACTTTGCCACAGCTGCAACAAGAAATCGACGATGCCATCGCCCAAGGCCTCAAAGCCGTGCTTAAAACCGGTAACTTGTTAACGGGTGGCTTGTATGTTGATTTAAATATCAATGATGAAGACAAAGTCACGGGTGCAGCGACACCGACGCAAGTTGCCGCCGCTGAGCCTGCGTCGGCAACCGATGTTGGAGTGATGACTCCGCCACTGGCGCCGTTGGACGATCATCAGTTCATGGGATACCGCGTTTTGCCGACGGGCCGCAGTGGTCTGGGTCATATCGAGCAAAAAGTGTTAAAGCTGTTGGATAAAATCAATAACTTGCCGGTGGAGCAAGCGCTTGGACAAGCCACTATCACCATGAACGAAGCGCAACAAATGATGCAACAGGCGAAACAGTTATTAGCCAGTTTAGATGCCATCGCGGCACAACCGACGACCAAACAACTGCCTGCTGAATTGCAAAAAACCATGCAAGAGCTGCGGCAAACCCTGTCTGGCTTTAGCCCCGGCTCTCCTGCTTATGAACGTCTGAATGGCAATTTACAGTCGCTGGATAAGGTGTTACGTGACTTGCAACCTGTGCTTCAGACCTTAAATCAGCAAAGTAATGCCTTAGTGTTTGGCGCTGAGTTGCCAAAAGATGTTGAACCGCAACAAGGACAGCAACCATGAAAACTTCTGTAACAGCCCTGGTGTTGGCGTTGATGACACTCACTGGCTGCAGCGACTCGCCTTCGTTGCATTATTATCAGTTGGCGCAAGTGCCGGCGGTCAATGCGCCCAACGCCGCCGATGCCCCGGTGCTGGTGGTTGAAAATGTCATGGTGGCTGATTTTTTAGATAGCAATGCGTTGGTACTGCAGCGATCCGATGTTGAATTGGTGCGGGCACAACAGAATTTATGGGTCGAGCCGTTAGGCAGCCAGTTATCGCGCAATTTACGCGCTAGCATCCAGCAGCAGCTGCCTGCGGTACGCATCGCCAGCCAAGCGCCAGCCAGTCCTCATGCCCGGTTACTGGTGCAAGTGGAGCAATTTCATGGCAGTGAAGCGGGCCAAGTCTTGATCAAAGTGCGCTATAGCCTAATGCACAATGGGCAGATCCAGCAATTTGATTATCAGTGGCAACAAGCACAGCCAGAAGATGGCTACGCGTCACTGGTGCAAAGCTTAAGCACAGGTTGGCAGACGGTCGCCACGGAGATCAGTCAACGCGTCCAGCCGTTGCTTTAAGCGTTGGCGGATGGATTGGTAAGGCTTGCTTTAGCTTGGGTCGAAACAAACGCCAAGTACAGTAGCATGCTTGGCGCCGGTGACCGCGGGCACATTGCCGGGGATGCGAGCATCGTAGGCATATGCCAGCCAAGCAAACGCCATCGCTTCCACCCAGTCCGCGTCGACCCCCAATTCAGCTGTGGTGCTGATACGACAGGTTGGTAATAATTCGGCCAGATCTTGCAACAGCACCGGATTATGGGCGCCACCACCGCAAACAAACACCTCGTTGACATGAAAACGGCTAATCGCCAGCGCCATGGTACCGGCGCTAAACCGGCTTAAGGTGCGTTGTACGTCAGCGGGCTCGAGTGCAAAATCGGCAAGATGGCTATCAAGCCATGCCAGCTGAAAATATTCACGTCCGGTGCTTTTGGGGCCGGTTTGGCTGAAATAGGGGTCGCTAAACAAACTGGCTAATAAGCTGGGCTGTAAGCGGCCACTGGCGGCAAATCGGCCTGCTGCATCATAGGTGGTTCCTTGGTGTCGCTCGATCCAACTATCCAGCAAACAATTCCCAGGGCCGGTATCAAAGCCTTGGATATCCTGATGGGGTAACAACAAGGTCACGTTAGCGATCCCGCCAATATTTAAGATACAGCGCCCTTGCTCGCTGGCGAATATCGCCTGATGAAACGCTGGCACCAGCGGAGCACCTTGCCCACCGAGTGCAACATCTTTGCGTCTAAAATCGGCAATCACCCGGATCCCCGTCAGGACGCTCAAGCGATGCATATCGCCGATCTGCAAAGTAAAGGCATGCGCCCCATTGGGACGGTGGCGTATCGTCTGACCATGGCAACCAATGGCGGTAATGGCACTGGCTGGCAACTGCACTTGGCTTAACAGCGTTTGGACCGCCTCGGCATAACAATAAGCAAGCTTGGCTTCCACCACGCCCATCAACTCAATCTCATTGGCACCGGGTTGGGCTAAGCGCGCCAAATCATGGCGTAGTTCTGCAGGGTAGGGGAGGATGAGACTGGCTAGAAGTCTTGGTTTGCTTTCAGCAAAATCAACTAAAGCCACATCGATACCATCCAGGCTGGTGCCTGACATGATACCGATGTAGAGCAAGGCAGCGGAGTCCGTCACGCCTTAGTTAGTATTGGCAGCCAACGCAACACGTTCGTGCGCTTTGAGTTGCGCAATGTATTGCTTGGCTTGTTTGGTAAACTCGACACGAGCAACACCTTGCAGTGGCTCGGCTTGCGGTAATTTGACGGTACGCGGATCACGGTGCACACCACCGACCACAAATTCATAATGCAAGTGCGCGCCTGTCACTCGACCTGTGGCCCCTAAACGACCAACGATATCGCCTTGTTTAACTTTATCGCCTTTTTTCACATCGCGTTTGGACAGGTGTAAGTACTTCGTCACAATACCGTTGGAGTGCTGGATCACCACATAGTTACCGTTAGCACCTTTCATTGCAGACTCAATGACCTTGCCGTCACCTGCCGCCATAATTGGAGTGCCCATAGGCGCCACATAGTCGACACCGTTGTGCGCCTTAATAGTCCCAAGCACAGGATGCAAACGACGTGGGTTAAAATTAGAGCTGACATAACGGAAGTTCACCGGTGCACGCAAGAAGGCTTGACGCATTGAGCCACCGTCAGCTTTGAAATAATTGCCGTCTTTGTGACGCACTGCTTGATAGGTTTGGCCTTGGTTTTGGAATTGAGCCGCCAAAATAGCGCCATTGCCGACAAATTGACCTTCGGCGTATTGACGCTCGAACATCACGCTGAACGTATCACCCGAGCGGATATCTAAGGCAAAGTCGATGTCATAACCGAAAATGTTGGCTAAATCGATGATTTGGTTTTCATTTAAACCGGCAGCGACTGCCGAGGCCCAGAAACTGCCGCTGATAATTCCGCTGACCACTTCGGTGCGCGTTTCAATTTCTTTTTGCAGTTGCTTGGCGACAAAGCCATCGTCTTTACGGCTGATCACCAAGGTTTTCAAATTGCTAACGTTATAGCGCAACTCTTGTAATTGGTTGTTGCTGTTATAACCAAACTCGACCACTTCACCCGGAAACAACCGCGTTAAATTTTTGGCGGCTTTATCCGAATCCAAAATGGCTTGCATTGTGGTGGTGTCGGATTTAGCACGTTTGAAAATCGCACCTAAGTTATCGCCCTTTTTCACTTCAACTTGGATCCAATCCAAGGAGTTATCTTCTTTGGGCAAGGTGGTGTCGGCGTGTTGCGGCAGTGAGTCGGTAGTGATAGGCACAGCAAGGCTGTAACGTTTTCCGACTTCAAGGGCCGTTTTTTCAGTATCTTTTGACGCTTCAGCTGGATCGGACGGGATCAGTAACAAAATGCTTAAACTGGTTACTAAACCTGCGATTAGAAAGCGATGTTTGACTGGCAAGGAAGCAAACATAAGCAGCGCATCTCTTATTATTATTGGGCCAGCGGGACGTCTGACCCTTAAAAAGGCAGCATATATTGATTTTTTCCAAGATCCAAGACTTTTGTGCGTTTAATCGCGCCAAATGTTGCAGTAGAATGCGGGTTCTATTTAAGACGTGCAAAAATTATTCGGAGACAAGCATGGCCGATTGGCAACAGGCGCTCGCAGAGATAAAACGAGGCTGCGAAGAGATCCTGCTCGAAGAGGATCTGATTGAAAAGTTAAAAGAAGGCAAACCGCTTAAAATCAAAGCGGGTTTTGACCCGACAGCGCCCGATCTGCACTTAGGCCACACAGTGTTAATCAACAAAATGCGCACCTTCCAACAACTGGGTCATGAAGTGATCTTTTTGATTGGTGACTTTACCGGGATGATCGGCGACCCAACTGGCAAGAATGTCACGCGTAAGCCGCTGACTCGCGAAGATGTGTTGGCAAATGCTCAAACTTATCAGGATCAAGTGTTCAAGATTTTGGATCCGGCCAAGACCCGTATTGCCTTTAACTCCGAATGGATGGAGAAATTAGGCGCTGCCGGCATGATCAAACTGGCGGCTCGGCAAACCGTGGCTCGCATGTTAGAGCGCGATGACTTTAAAAAACGCTATGCCAACAACCAATCGATTGCGATTCATGAGTTTTTGTACCCATTAGTCCAAGGTTGGGACTCGGTCGCACTGCAAGCCGATGTGGAGTTAGGTGGTACCGACCAGCGCTTTAACTTGCTGATGGGCCGCGAGCTGCAAAAAGATGAAGGTCAGCGCCCACAAACCATCATCATGATGCCGCTGCTCGAAGGTTTAGATGGCGTGCAGAAGATGTCGAAGTCACTTGGTAACTACATTGGTATTACGGATGCGCCAACCGAGATGTTCGGTAAAATCATGTCGATTAGCGATGATTTAATGTGGCGTTATTTTGATTTGCTCAGTTTCCGCCCGCTCGCCGACGTGGCCGAGTTGAAACTACAAGCGCAAAGCGGCCGCAACCCACGCGATATCAAGATTGAACTGGCGAAAGAATTGATTGCTCGTTTCCACGGCCAAGACGCTGCAGAAGCTGCGCATCAGGACTTCATCCAGCGCTTCTCCAACAAAGCGCTGCCGGATGAGATCCCTGAAGTGACCTTGACCCTTGCCGGTGACTCGCTGCCAATTGCGGCGTTGTTAAAAGAAGCTGGTTTAGTTGAAAGCACTTCTGAGGCACTGCGCATGATCAAACAAGGCGCGGTGAAGCTTAACGGTGACACCAAAGTGGAAGACAGCAAACAAGAGTTCGCTAAAGGCAGCAGCACGATTTTCCAAGTCGGCAAACGTAAATTTGCCAAAGTGACCTTGGCTTAAACGTATCGTCTGCTTAGAAAAAACCGGCGCTGGCGCCGGTTTAATTAGATGGTCCGCCTCTTTCCTCAGCGACTAAGCTGAGAGTGT
>CAYTIQ010000043.1:12245-34985 GCA_964437935.1 uncultured Rheinheimera sp. | reverse complement strand
CGACTGGCCGATCACCACCTCCATAGGAGGTGGTTTTAAATTGACAATAAAAAAAGCCAGCATAAGCTGGCTTTTCTCAACTGAATTGATTCAGATCAATGGCCTTCGCTGACCATATTCAGGGTATATTTTGGAATTTCGACCACCAAGTCTTCATCGCGAATGCGCGCTTGGCAGCCAAGGCGAGATTCAGGCTCTAAACCCCACGCTTTATCGAGCATGTCTTCTTCTAGCTCATCACTTTCATTCAGTGAATAAAAACCTTCACGCACCACGACATGGCAGGTAGTGCATGCGCAAGACTTTTCGCAAGCATGTTCGATACTGATGCCATTGCGCAGCGCAACATCCAAAATGGTTTCGCCTTGCTTGGCTTCAACAGCGGCACCTTCTGGGCATAACTCGGCATGCGGCAGGAAAATAATTTGTGGCATGTTAAACCTCGTCGACTTTGTGACCTTGCAACGCCGCACGGATGGAGTTATCCATGCGACGCGCCGCAAACTCATCGGTCAGTTGATTAGTGTGTTCAATCGCAGCCTTGATGGCTGCGGTGTCCGCGCCTTCAGCCAACGTTTTTAATTGGTGCAAAGCGGCTTCGATGTCGCGTAATTCGGTGGCTGACAGCAGATGCGCATCGGCTGAAATCGCCACAGTGACGGCTTCATGCACCCGCGCGGCTTCCACCTGTTGCTCGCGCAATAAGCGCGACTGCATATCTTGTTTGGCATATTGCATCGAGCTTTGGATCATCGTCATCACTTGCTCGTCGGACAACCCATAGGACGGCTTGACCTGAATACTGCTGCTAACGCCGGTGGATTTTTCCATCGCCGTGACGCTTAATAAGCCGTCCGCATCCACTTGGAACGTCACTCGAATATGCGCACCGCCAGCTGGCATGGGTGGAATACCACGCAGTTCAAAACGAGCCAACGAACGACAATCGCTGACCAGTTCACGCTCACCTTGCAGCACATGAATAGCCATCGCGGTTTGACCATCTTTAAAGGTGGTAAATTCTTGCGCGCGAGCAACCGGAATCACGGTATTGCGCGGAATAATTTTTTCGACCAGGCCGCCCATCGTCTCGATACCCAGCGACAACGGGATCACATCCAGCAGCAAGGTGTCATTACCCGATTTGTTGCCGACTAACACGTTGGCCTGGATCGCCGCACCAATTGCCACCACTTTGTCGGGGTCAATCGAGGTCAGCGGTTCTGCATCAAAGAAATCTTTCACCTGTTGGCGAACTAACGGCACACGGGTCGAGCCACCCACCATCACCACGGTCGCGATGTCGCTGGGATCTAAATTGGCATCGCGTAGGGTTTGCCGGCAAGCGCGCATGGTTTTGCGCACCAGCGGGTCAATTAAAGCTTCAAAGGTGGCACGGCTGACCGAGATGGTGCTGCCGGCAAGTTCGACACTCACCTCAGATTGGCTGGATAACTGCTCTTTGACCGCACGGGCGGTTTGCAGGTACTGGCGCAGCTGATGATGGTCTAGTTCGGCTTCGCCGGTGAGGCTTTGCAAGTGGGCCAATAACGCATGGTCAAAATCATCACCACCAAGTGCCGAATCGCCGCCGGTAGCCAGCACTTCGAACACGCCACGTTGCAGGCGTAAAATCGAAATATCGAAGGTGCCGCCGCCCAAGTCGTACACAGCAATGACGCCTTCTTGGCCGCTATCAAGACCATACGCCAGCGCCGCAGCGGTGGGTTCGTTCAGTAAACGCAACACGTTTAGGCCGGCTAAACGCGCCGCATCTTTGGTGGCTTGACGCTGCGCGTCATCAAAATACGCCGGAACTGTGATCACCACACCGGTTAATTCGCCACCTAAAGTTTGGCTTGCTGTATCCGCCAGCGTCGCCAGAATCTCTGCCGACACTTCGACTGGGTTTTTATCACCCGCCACCGTGCGAATACCGACCAGGCCTTGCTGGTCTACATACTCATACGGTGATTTTTCTGTGGATGCGATGGTTTCGCTAAAGCCGCGACCCATCAAACGTTTCACCGACACTATGGTGTTTTTCGGGTCGAGCACCGCGTCAAGTTGCGCTTGACGGCCAACAATGGCTCCGGCATCGGTATAACGCACCACCGATGGCACCATGTCGTCACCGACACTGTTACGCAAGGTTTCTGCTTTACCGCTACGCACGGTTGCAACCAGCGAGTTAGTGGTGCCTAAATCAATACCAGCCGCGAGTTTATGCTGGTGCGGCGCGGCGCTTTGGCCAGGCTCTGCAATTTGTAATAACGCCATAGGTGAGTTCAGTCGTGTAGTTGTTGTTCAATCAGCTCCAATTCGTCCTGGAGCTTGAAGAAAAATTTTAGCTTGCGCACGGTATCCGCCGCCGCTAAATCGTGGTCTGGCGTATTATGCGCCAGTTTTTCACTTAACTCATTGAGTAAACGCTTTTTCTGCTGGCGAATTTGTTGATCTGCATCATCGACCAAGTCATGCGGCTGTTTACTGTGTGGAATGTCCGCCAGCAATTCGCGTAATTCCATCTGCTGCATCAAAAACGCGGTGTCGGTAAAACTGCGTTGCTCTTGATTCAGGCGCACCCCACGCAGCGCCAGCATGTGCTCGGCGCGCAGCAAGGGTTGTTTCAAGCTGTGATACGCATCATTGATGTTGGCAGCTTGTTGCACCGCCAGCAGCCGGTCGCGCTCAGATGCAGCAGCGAACTTATCCGGATGGAACTGCTTTTGCAGTTCCAAATAGCGGGTTCCAAGCTCAGTCAGATCGACCTCAAACTGCGCAGGTAACTGAAACAGCTGGAAATAATTCATCGATGCTTAAACCGTGAAGCTCTCGCCGCAACCACATTCGCCATTGACGTTTGGGTTGTTGAATTTAAAACCTTCATTCAAGCCTTCTTTGGCGAAATCCAGTTCGGTGCCATCGATGTACACCAAGCTTTTACCGTCGACGATAATTTTTAAATCACCGTGCGTAAACACTTGGTCGTCTTCGTTCAATTCGTCCACGAACTCCAGCACGTAAGCAAGACCAGAACATCCGGTCGTCTTAACCCCTAAACGAAGGCCTAGGCCTTTGCCGCGGTTGTGCAAGAATGTCCGCACGCGATCAGCGGCAGCCTCTGTCATGGTGATGGCCATGCTTAGCTCCCGTGTCGTTGTTTGTAATCAGCGATAGCGGCTTTGATAGCGTCTTCGGCCAAAATCGAGCAGTGGATTTTCACCGGTGGTAACGCCAGTTCTGCTGCAATATCGGTGTTTTTGATTTGCGCCGCTTCGTCTAACGTTTTGCCTTTAACCCACTCCGTAACCAGTGAGCTTGATGCGATCGCGCTGCCACAGCCGTAGGTTTTGAATTTGGCGTCTTCAATCACGCCATCTTCGCTGACTTTGATCTGCAGCTTCATCACGTCACCACAGGCTGGTGCGCCAACCATGCCGGTCGCCACGGACGGATCGTCTTTGGCGAATGAACCGACGTTGCGTGGATTTTCGTAGTGGTCGATGACCTTGTCGCTATATGCCATATCTAATACCTCAAATGGGGTGTGTCGGGCGCTTAATGCGCAACCCAAGCTACAGAATTCAAATCAACGCCGTCTTTGTACATTTCCCACAACGGCGACATTTCGCGCAGCTTACCAATCGCGTCATGCACGATGCTGATGGTGTGGTCAATGTCCGCTTCGGTGGTAAAACGGCCAATCGAGAAACGGATAGAACTGTGCGCTAATTCGTCAGTCAAGCCCAAGGCGCGCAGCACGTACGATGGTTCCAGCGACGCGGAAGTACAAGCCGAGCCGGACGAAACCGCGATGTCTTTCAGCGCCATAATCAACGACTCACCTTCAACATAGTTGAAACTGACGTTAGTAATACCGGCAATCCGTTGTGTCTCATCGCCATTTAAAAACACTTGTTCGATGTCTTTGATCCCATCGAGTAACCGTTGGCGTAGTACTGCAAAACGCGCGTTTTCATCGTGCATTTCCAATTTTGCAATGCGGAATGCTTCGCCCATCCCAACGATTTGATGCGTTGGCAGTGTGCCTGAACGCATACCACGTTCATGACCACCACCGTGGGTTTGTGCTTCTAAACGAATACGTGGCTTGCGGCGGACGAACAAGGCGCCAATGCCTTTCGGGCCGTAGATTTTGTGTGCCGAAAATGACATCAAATCGATTTTCAGCTGCTGCAAATCGATGTCGATTTTGCCGGCAGCTTGCGCCGCATCAACGTGGAAAATAGTGCCATTGGCGCGGCACATTTCACCAATTGCGGCGACGTCTTGCACCACACCGATTTCGTTATTGACCATCATGATGCTAACAACCGTGGTGTCAGGGCGCATCGCGGCTTTTAACTTGTCTAAATCGACTAAACCGTTGGCTTCGACTTCTAAATACGTGACTTCAAAACCGTCACGTTCCAGCGCGCGCATGGTGTCCAGCACAGCTTTGTGTTCGGTTTTGACAGTGATTAAGTGTTTACCTTTTTTGTGGTAAAACTCTGCCGCACCTTTGATGGCCAAGTTGTTGGATTCGGTGGCGCCAGATGTGAAGACGATTTCACGTGGGTCGGCGTTCACTAGCTCAGCGATCTGGGCACGAGCGACTTCCACCGCCTCTTCCGCTTGCCAACCGAACCGGTGTGAGCGGGACGCTGGGTTACCAAATTGGCCATCCATCGTCAGGTACTGCATCATTTTTTCAGCCACACGCGGATCAACCGGCGTGGTCGCGGCGTAATCTAAATAAATTGGTAACTTCATCACTCACTCCGTCTGATGCCTACAACTGGCAGCTGACTTCAATTTCGCTTACAGGATTCTTTTGTGTGCGGCTGTCCTGCCGCTTGGCGACGTTTTGCACTTCGTGCTGACTCACCAATTCACCCAACGTGATGTGGGTGAGGAAATCTTCAATACGGTGGCTCAAATCGCTCCACAAACTGTGGGTTAAGCACTTGGCACCACCTTGGCAATCGGACTTCCCTTGACAGCGTGTGGCGTCTACGGATTCATCAACCGCGCTGATCACATCAGACACCGAAATCTGCTCCGCAGGTTTGCCTAGCTGATAGCCACCACCTGGGCCGCGCACACTACTGACTAACCCTTGTTTACGCAAGCGCGCGAACAATTGTTCAAGGTATGACAACGAAATTTCCTGACGGACTGAAATATCGGCCAATGGCACAGGGCCTGAACTGGAATGCAACGCAACATCCAGCATAGCAGTGACCGCATAACGACCTTTTGACGTCAGTCTCATCAGAACTCCGGCTTACTTAAGGGGGAAGGAATGCCGGAATTTTACTTATTTCCGACTGTTTTAGTCAAGTATAAATCCGACTAAAACAGTCAGGTATTACCATTAAATGGTTGGGTCGAATTCTTCGAGCTGACGTTTACGCTCTTCAGCTGCTTTGCGCTCTGCTTCTCGAAATGCTTCGTCATCGATATCCATTGCCGGCACTTCCGAACATACATTGCCGCCCAACCGATTGATATTCTGACATAACTCGGCAACTTTGTTGTCCAAACAGTGGATATGATCAAGCATCCGGCCGATGGCATTAGCCACCGGATCTGGATTGTCGCTCGCCACCGCATACGCATCAAAGCCGAACTTTTTCGCCAGTTGTTGGCGTTGTTCTGTAACTTCTGCACCTTGTTTGGCGACAATTCGCCCAGGAATACCAACCACGGTGGCACCTGGTGGCACATCTTTGACCACCACAGCGTTCGAACCGACACGGGCGTTTTCGCCGACGTACAACGGACCTAAAATTTTTGCGCCAGCGCCGACCACCACGTTATTAGCCAAAGTTGGGTGGCGTTTGCCGGGGTTCCAGCTGGTGCCGCCGAGCGTGACGCCATGATACAGCGTGACGTCATCACCAATTTCAGCCGTTTCGCCAATCACCACGCCCATACCATGGTCGATAAAAAAGCGCCGGCCGATCTTGGCACCCGGATGAATTTCCACACCGGTCAGCCAACGCGCCACTGTGCTCAAAAACCGTGCTAGCCATTTAAAATTAGCTCGCCACAGCTTGTGATTTAAGCGATGCCACCAAATGGCGTGCAAGCCTGGATAGTTGGTCAGTACTTCGAAAAAGTTGCGCGCTGCGGGGTCGCGCTCAAACACGCTTTTAATATCTTCTTTGATACCTGCAAACATGGTATTTCCTGCAAGCGGCCAATGGGTCGCGGTGATCTTTTTAAACAGATGGCGACATCTGCGGCTAGTAAGCTGCGATTTTTAGCGCAGCACGAATCTGTTATTGGTCTTGTTTCGACGCGGTCGTGACTGCCTCTCGAGCTTCTTGTTCTCGGCCACGGCCAACACCAGCGGCGAACTTCTGCACCGATGTGAGGATGCCGCGCAATATATTCAACTCTAACTCGTCCGGTTTGGCGCGACTGAACAACCGGCGCAACTTGATCATGATATGCCCCGGATGCGCGCGGATGATAAATCCGGTCAAATCTAAAGTTTTTTCTAAATGCTGGTAAAAGCCTTCAAGCTGCTCGCTGGTTGGGTAGACGCGTTCATCAGGCTCAGCTGCGGGTTGCTGCTGCGCCGCTAAGGCGGTCATCCGCAATTCGTACGACAACACCTGCACCGCCATCGCCAGATTCAACGAGGTGTAGTCTGGATTGGCCGGAATACAGACGTGATAGGTACAGAGCCGCAGTTCTTCGTTGTTCATGCCATTACTTTCACGGCCAAATACTAAAGCCGCCGTCGCGTTGCCACGTTCATCCCGCACTTTGGCAGCCGCTTGCCGCGGATCGAGCACCGGCACATCGGGATTTTTCGTTTTGTGACTAGTGCCAATCACTAAACGACAATCGGCAATGGCTTCGGCCAAGGTCGAAACGATTTTGGCGTTCGCTAACACATCGCTTGCACCCGCAGACAACGCGATGGCTTGTCCATCGATGTCCACTTTCGGCGATACCAACACCAGCTGAGTCAAGCCCATGGTTTTCATGGCACGAGCCACCGAGCCGATATTGCCGCTGTGCGAAGTTTCGATAAGAACGACACGAACTTGATCTAACATGCTTACCTTATCCGGTGTTGTCTGGATCACTCTGTAGGCCCACGTGTGTAGCCCCTGCCCCTCGGGCACGGCTGACTCGTTCAATGATTTTGTGGGCCAACACCGCCACTTGGTTATACCGTTGCAGCTTAGAGCGTCCAAAAAAGTGCTTATTCTAACATAAGCAACTCGAAAACGGCATTCTAGCTTGGATGTCTGGCCGTCTACAACCATCTCATCGTATCTGCCGGTGCTCTGTCGGATTTTCTCCTGCAAAGAGCAGAGCCGTTTGCTACACTAGCGCCGATTTTTCACCAAAAGGATTGTTGCTATGAATAAGTTGACTTCAGTTCTGGTGGCCGCCGCAGTATGGTCGGTCAGTGGTTTTAGCCAAGCGGCGAGCGTCGATGGCGCAGCACTCAAAGCCGCGGTAGACCATCCAGTCCGTTCGATGACCAATAAAGCCCGCGATAAATACCGTCACCCTGTCGAAACACTCAGTTTCTTTGAAGTCACCCCCAAAAGCACCGTCGTTGAAATCTCCCCAGGCAGTGGCTGGTACACCGAAATCTTCGCACCGTTATTAAAAGACGCTGGCAAATATTATGCAGCCCACCAACCTGCAAACAGCACTTCCGACTATGCCAAACGCACATTGGCCGCGTTTAACGCAAAGCTGGCTGCGGATCCTGTTTACAAGAATGTCGTGGTGACTGAATTTGCGCCGATCGCTGGCCAAAAAGTGGCGCCAGATGCCAGTGCAGATGTCGTGGTGACGTTCCGTAATCTGCACAACTGGTACATGCAAAAAGGTGATGAATCCTTATTAAATTCCTTCAAAAGCTTCCATGCTGCATTAAAACCGGGTGGCGTGCTGGGTGTGGTGGAGCACCGCTTACCTGAATCGCGTTTAAACACCGACTGGACTAAATCCGGTTATATGCCGCAAAGCTTAGTGGTGAAACTGGCTGAACAAGCAGGCTTTGTGTTGGAAGCGACCAGCGAAGTCAACGCGAACCCGAAAGACACCGCCGATTATCCAGGTGGGGTGTGGACCTTGCCACCAACGTTAAGTCAAAAAGACGTAGATAAAGACAAATACGTAGCGATTGGTGAAAGCGACCGCATGACGCTCAAATTCCGTAAACCTTTGAAATAGTGAGTGGTAACTCTGATGAAAGTTCTGGTAATTGGCGGCGGTGGCCGCGAACACGCGTTGGCATGGAAAGCAGCACAATCGCCGCATGTGACGCAGGTCTTCGTGGCACCAGGAAATGCGGGCACCGCATTAGAGCCAGCGCTGCAGAATGTTGCAGTCGCGGCCGATGATGTGCCTGCACTGTTAGCCTTTGCAAAAGAGCAACAGATTGATTTAACCATCGTTGGCCCAGAAGCGCCGCTGGCCCGTGGTGTGGTCGATGCATTTCGTGCCGATGGTTTGAAGATTTTTGGCCCGACCAAAAATTCTGCACAGCTGGAAAGCTCGAAAGCTTTCGCCAAAGACTTTTTGGCACGCCACAAAATCCCAACCGCCGATTACGGCACTTTCACTGAGATTGACGCTGCCAAAGCCTTTGTTGTTAAAAATGGCACGCCCATCGTCATTAAAGCCGACGGCTTGGCCGCCGGTAAAGGCGTGATCATTGCACAAACCCAAGACGAAGCCTTTGCCGCCATTGACGACATGCTATCAGGCAACAAGTTTGGCGACGCCGGCAGCCGTGTGGTGGTCGAAGAGTTTTTAGTCGGTGAAGAAGCGTCCTTTATTGTGATGGTTGATGGCACACACGCCCTACCATTTGCCTCGTCGCAAGACCACAAAGCGCGTGACGATGCCGACAAAGGCCCCAATACCGGTGGCATGGGCGCTTACTCCCCTGCCCCAGTGGTCACGCCTGCTGTGCATGATTGGGTGATGGACAATGTGATTTACCCAACCGTGCGTGGCATGGCGGCGGAAGGCAATGTCTATACCGGTTTCTTGTACGCAGGTTTGATGGTTGCGCCAGATGGCACCGCCAAAGTGTTGGAATTCAACTGCCGCTTCGGCGACCCTGAAACGCAACCTATTATGATGCGGTTGCAGTCGGACTTGGTCGAGCTATGTCTGGCCGCGGTCGAGGGCAAGCTGGCTGATACGGCCATTCAATTTGACCCGCGCGCTGCTGTAGGTGTGGTGTTGGCTGCAGGCGGTTACCCAGATGATTATCGTAAAGGCGATGTGATTTCTGGCTTGCCAACGGCAGACAGCCGCGAAGCGAAAGTGTTCCACGCTGGTACTGTGCTTAAAGACGGTCAAGTGCTGACGGCCGGTGGTCGCGTCTTGTGTGCGACAGCCTTGGGCAGCAACGTCACTGCGGCGCAACAAGCGGCGTATCAGCTGGTCGATCAAATCCACTGGGATGGCGTATTTAGCCGCCGTGACATCGGTTATCGCGCTATTGCACGCGAAAAGAACTAACACAGGCGTCAACTAAAAAACCAGTCGTCATCTGCGACTGGTTTTTTTTATTC
The DNA here is from genome assembly GCA_964437935.1 of uncultured Rheinheimera sp. GTDB lineage: Bacteria > Pseudomonadota > Gammaproteobacteria > Enterobacterales > Alteromonadaceae > Pararheinheimera. Next base: position 25,413 of record CAYTIQ010000043.1, on the reverse strand, counting down.
AAAACACCTCGATAGTGTGCGCTCATCGCCCATGTTTAGGTCTTAAGGGTGTCGTCGGTTGGGGCCAACTAGCCAAACTTTTAAAAACCAGACGTAACCCACAACACACCAACACGCCGTGGTTAACGTCACAAACATCACGCCAATACTCAGCGGACGCGTCCACGGATGTAAGGTGATTTCCGGCTGCAGTTGCAAGACAATCACCAGTAAGGCCGCAAGGGCCACTTGCAACAGCAACCAATGCACTCGCACCAGCACTTGCCGCCAGCAAAATTGTGAAGCTAACTCCCCTGATATCGCCCGCGGCAAACGCAAAAAGCTTTCCAAGCCATGGGAAGATCTTCGAAACCACACGTATCCGATAAACATCAATTCATACAACAACGCCGCTTGTAATGCCGACAACACAGTATGGCTCCAAGGCAAAAATTGCAGTGTGACGTGTTGTTGCTAAGACAGCAAGACGTTAATCGCCACAGCGACGCTATTGAACCAAACCGACTTGCCAAAAAAATTGGCCGCAGTAGTCTGAATAAAAACATCTCTGGATCAAGGATATGCCACACATGATTTCCGCTTACCGTCGATGCCGTTGGCTCAGCATCCCTCTTTGTGCCGTCGTAGCCCAAGCCAGCGTGGCGGCGGATAATTGCCAGCGACCTTATGTCGATATTTATAAAATTCAAGGCACAGCTGCGCAAAGTAGTTTAGTGGGACAAACGATTGAAACCAAAGGTGTGGTGTTAGCGACCTTGTATGCCGACAGCAAAACGCCGCAATTGTTATTGCAAAGCATCAACCCCGACGGCAACGATGCAACCTCGGATGTTATCTTAGTGACGGATAGCATGCTCGCTCAGCGCACCCAACCGGGCACAGTGTTGCACTTACGCGGCACGGTGCGGGAGGTCAATGGCATGACCGCGCTGACCAATACCGACAACAGCTTCACCCAACGCTGTGGAGCTCAAGCGGTACCTGATCCTATCCCTGTGAAATTACCACGCCAAGCAGGGGATTCGTGGGAGCGCTTCGAAGGCATGTGGGTCAGTTTCCCGCAACCACTGATTGTGAATGACACCTACACCTTGGCACGGTTTGGCGAGGTGTTAGTGGCCGATAAACGCTTAATGGTTGCCACCGAAGTCGTCGCCCCCGGGGTTGCAGCTCAGCAATTGGAAGCACAACAACAATTAAGTGAACTGATGCTCGACGATGGGTCCTTGCAGCAAAACCCAGACATTGTGCCATTTATCCCCAATGGTCTAGCCGCTAATCGTACGCTTCGGATTGGCGATACATTGCGTAACGTCGAAGGCTTTGTGTTAGAAACCAAACAAGGCTATCGGGTGGTTGTCAGTCAAACACCAACCTTGGATGCCACCAATCCTCGCCCTGCAGCACCACCTAGCAAAGCCGACAGCGATCTTCGGATTGCCAGCTTTAACGTGCTGAACTTTTTTACCGGCGAAGGTAAAAAACCGTTTCCAACCAAACGTGGTGCGAGCACTGCCGAGGAATTAGCACGGCAGCAAGCCAAAATGACCGCCGCGCTTGCCGCCATGGACGCGGATGTGATTGGGTTATTGGAGGTACAAAACAATGGCTTTGACCAAGCCAGTTCGTTAAAAACCTTGGTGAAAGCGCTCAACCAGCAGCTCGGCAGTGAGCAATTTGAAGCCATCATTCCGCCACAAAAACCCGGCTCGGATGACATTATGGTGGCGCTGATTTATCGTAAAAACGTCGTGACCCCGACCGGAACTGCCGCCTTAAAACTGGATGGTCCCTTCACCAAAGGCAGTCGAGTGCCGCTAGCGCAGAGTTTTATTCATCAGCGCAGCAAACACATCGTGACGGTCGGTATCAATCATTTCAAATCCAAAGGCAGTTGCCCGAAAGAGCCCACCCCAGATAGTGATCAACTCGACGGCCAAGGGTGCTGGAACCCAGCACGAGTCGAGGCTGCATCTGCCTTGCACAGCTGGCTTGCCAAAAACCCAACCGGCGTTACGACGGACTATAGCGTGATCATGGGCGATTTTAACGCCTACCGTAAAGAGCAGCCGATCCAGACTTTGGAACAGGCCGGCTGGGTGCATTTAGCAGCCCCAACCGAACTACACACCTCTTTCGTGTTCAAAGGGCGCTCAGGCTCACTGGACCACGCCTTAGCCAGCAAAGCGTTGCACGGCAAATTGGTTCGTTTTGCCCATTGGCACATAAATGCCGATGAACCCGAAGTGTTGGACTACAACATGGAACATAAAACGGCTGAACAACACCAGCAGTGGTTTGCGCCAACGCCTTATCGCTCTTCTGATCATGACCCGCTGTATATGGATTTCCGCTTTTAATCCTCGCCGGATAGGGATGAAAAAGCCCGACGTCATGTCGGGCTTTTGCTGTGAAAGGCTAAAGCTGGCAAACTTAGCCGGCCACCGAAAGGCCCGCTCGAATGATCATGGTGATCACCGCAATAACCCCGACCATCCACACGGTGGAGCGTGCCAGTGCCCAATCGGCGAGGTAACACACAATAAAACCAACACGGCAAAGTACATATAACCAAGCCAGCCATTGCATGGTGCTATCGGTATTGCCCGATGCCACACAGGCAGCAAAAGCGGCCAGAAATAACTGTAACGCCTCAAAGCTATTGTAATGGGCCGCATTGGCGCGAGCGCCCAGCCCTTGTAACTTAGCTTGCTGTTCACGCGGTAAATGGTTGTCATAGCCGCCTAACTGGTTCATCGCCCGAGCGACTGGAATACGGGCTAAATACGGCAACAGCACCACGGCAAGCAAGGCCCAAATCAATCCGCTCATACCGACTCCTTCTCACAGACAAATGCCAGCAACGGTTGCTGACGATGAAATTTAAACCGACTTACTTTACCTTGGCAGTGTTTACCAAGATCGGCCACCCTCTGCCATTGCTGGTTTTTAAGCGCATATAACGAGGAGCCCGCACTAGCCCATAACTGCCCTTGCGCTGTTACAGCTAAATCAATACCACCATCAGGCATCGGCGCTATCTGCGTCGTGCTGTTCGTGCTTGCGTCATATTGCCACAACCACAATGGACTTTGAGCCGTTTGACCTGCAGCCGGCGCGGTGAAATAAAACAGTTCGGTTGCAGGAATATGCGCCAGCGCCCGCCCTATATGGCTATTGAGCGTTATCAGGGTGCCATCGGCTTTGCGATATGCCGCGCGATTCGGGCCGGTTTTATCCTCTAATAAAAACAGCAACAAATCGCCATGTTCACCCCAAACGTGATAACCGACGCCGGGCAAATCCACGAATAACTGTTCATCTTGTTCGCTAATCCGCCAAATCCGCTGCGTGCCATCTTTTTCTACTCGAACCACCGAATAACTGCCGGCGGGATTGGCGAGTGCCGTGGCGGAAAACTCGCCAAATGGCGTGGTCCGCAAGGTTTGGGGTGACTTGGGATTGGCAAGCTCCAGATAGCGAATATCGGTTGCTAAATCGCCGTCCCCCGCATGTGCGGTCCACAATAGCCGCTTCGCATCGAGACTAAATTCCGGCTGGTTTTGATACTCCGCAGACCTGAGCACCCCATGTTGTTGGAACTGCTCTGTGAACTGCCCATAATGAATGTCGTACCGTGTCGCCGCTTGTGCAACCCCAGTTGCGAACAGCGTAACTAGCAATAATTTTTTCATAACACCCTGAACTTCTACCTCAGCGACATCCACTGCCGCTTGCTCAGTGCTCACTTTATCCTTTATGGTGAAGAGGTTGCAATCCAGTCGCAGGAGGACAGATGTCACAACGTAATCCAATCATCGCCGTGACGGGCTCTTCCGGAGCGGGCACCACCACCACCACCAACGCCTTTGCCCATATTTTTCGAACCTTAGGCGTTGAAGCGGCATGGGTCGAAGGCGACTGTTTTCACCGTTATTCACGCCCAGAAATGGAAGTGATGGTGCGCAAAGCCAAAGAACAAGGCAAACACATTTCCTATTTTGGCGCCGAGGCCAATGACTTTGCAGCGTTAGAGTCTTGCTTTGCCGACTATGCCGACAATGGCAATGCCAAGGTCCGTAAGTATCTGCACACCTTTGATGAAGCAGTGCCTTACAATCAGATGCCTGGCACCTTTACGCCGTGGATTGATTTACCAGAAGAAACCGACCTGCTGTTCTACGAGGGGCTGCACGGCGGTGTGGTCACTGAACACCACAATGTGGCACATCACGTCGATTTATTGATCGGTATGGTGCCGATCATTAACTTGGAATGGATCCAAAAAATTATTCGTGATACCTCAGAGCGCGGCCATAGCAAAGAAGCGGTAATGTCGAGCATAGTGCGCAGTATGGATGATTATATGGACCACATCATTCCGCAGTTTTCACGCACACACATTAACTTCCAACGGGTGCCGACCGTCGATACCTCCAACCCATTTAGCGCCAAAGACATCCCAAGCTTGGATGAAAGTTTTGTTGTGATCCGCTTTCGCGGCATCAAACATGTCGATTTTCCTTATTACCTGCAGATGATCAACGGCTCATTTATGTCACGCGTGAACACGCTTGTGGTGCCTGGCGGCAAAATGGGCTTAGCGATGGAGCTGATTTTAACGCCGCTCGTCGAAGACTTAATGCTCAAACGTCGCCAAGCACGGGGGCAAGTCAGCTGGCTGGAATAAGCCGCCTTCGCCTTGCAACACGGTGGCTAGAGCTGCATAGCTTGGTCTTAGTCTTGGTCTGTAAACAACAACTGCCAATAACCAACGTCGCGCCATGCGCCGAACTTAAAACCAACTTCTGGGAATAATGCGACCTGTTGCAGACCTAATTTCTCGTGCAATGCCACGCTCCCTGGATTGGGCTGAGTAATGCCTGCAATCACGGCATGCACACCGACGGCTTTTAATCGAGTAAATAAGGCCTGATACAGCGCAGTACCATAGCCCCGCCCTTGCACTTGCTGCGTCAAATACACGGTAATCTCAACCGAATAGCGGTACGCTTTACGCACACGCCAAGGCGTGGCATAAGCATACCCTTGTACCTGACCGTCCAACTCCAGCACTAGATATGGCAGCTCGTGGTGCTGCACCTGCGCTATACGCTGAGCCATCTCCTCGGGCGTTACTGACGCTTCTTCAAATGACACGGTGGTGCCTAGGACATAAGGGTTGTAAATGCCTGCAATGGCTGCGGCATCGTGCTGTGCCGCGTCACGGATCAACATGTTAGGTCCTTGCTGATGAACTGAAGAAAACTTAATCAATCACTTGAAGTAACACAATCACAAACAATGCAACTGTGACCTTTGCTATCGCATAAAAAAACGCGGCCAGTGCCGCGTTTTTGTAACTTTCGGTGGTTATTCCATATCTGGCAGATTACGGCCATAGAAAATTTCGCGCATCTCGCGTTTGATTTTCCGTGAGATCGCTTTTTGCTCATCGCTGGACACAGAATCCACGCCTGTACCAAATAAATAATTATTTAAATCAAACTCTTTGAGCATCATTTTGGTGTGGAACAAGTTTTCTTGATACACATTCACGTCGATCATCTGAAAGGCGTTTTTGGTTGGCTCATCCATAAAATTCTGGATCGAATGGATTGGATGATCAATGTAGTGCTTCACACCATTGACGTCCCGAGTAAAACCACGCACTCGGTAATCGATGGTCACGATGTCGGATTCAAAACTGTGGATCAAGAAATTCAGCGCCTTCAGCGGCGAGATCACACCGCAGGTGGACACTTCGATGTCTGCGCGGAAGGTACAAATCCCATCGTGTGGATGATGCTCTGGGTACGTATGCACGCAGATATGACTTTTATCCAAATGCGCCACAATGGCATCCGGTATCGGGCCCGGTTGCTCGCTGTTGTCGTGCTTACCTTCAATCGGCTCTTCACAGACGAGGATAGTCACGCTGGCACCTTGCGGATCGTAGTCCTGGCGCGCCACATTCAAAATGTTAGCACCAATGATATCAACCACATCGCTGAGGATGTCCGTTAAGCGGTCCGCGTTGTATTTCTCGTCAATGTACGAAATATACTCTTGCCGGTGCTGTTCGGTTTGCGCATAACAGATATCGTAAATGCTAAAACTTAAGCTTTTGGTTAAGTTGTTAAAGCCATGCAGCTTCAACTTTTCAAAAGGTTTGACCACGGTATTTAGTTCTCCACTGAGCCGCCCTTTTGGCTCAGTATAGTCGTCTTGATAATGCTTGCTCGACGGATCACTCCGCCACTGTCGCAGGTTCCAATTCGCTTTGCTCTATTGCAAACGAATGCGTGACGGTCATGGCTTGTTGCAACATGATCGAGACTGAGCAGTACTTTTCAGCCGACAAATTCACGGCACGCTCTACATGCTTGGCACTGACGTTAAAGCCTGTCACCACAAAATGCAGATGAATTTTGGAAAAAACGCGAGGAATGGTATCAACACGCTCACCGCTAAGCTCGACGCGACACGCCGTCACTTGCTGTTTCGCCTTTTGCAAAATACTGACGACATCCACCGATGAACAGGCGCCCGCTGACATCAACAACATTTCCATTGGCGTCGGTGCTGAGCCCGAGTCTTTGTTGGAATCAAACACCACAGCGTGATTTGAGCCCGAACGCCCTAAGAAACGACTTTCGCCAGCCCATGAAACCGTTGCTTGTAATTGATTATCGCCCGCCATGGAACATCTCCAGTTTGAAAAGGGAAAGCGGGTATTCTACAAAAAAACAGCAAGATAACGCCAGCCTAACACCAAGCACTGGCGCAAAGGCGGTAAGAGTTAGTCCATCAAACGGGCGATAGCGGTATCAAACAAATTCTTAATCAGCAACGACACTTCTTGGATAAGCTCAATTTGTTCTTCAGTCGCGGGCCGATTAACAACCGAGGCCAAAACTTCTTGGAAGTCATACATGATGCCATCCACTTCGCGAATGATTTGGCTGCGATGGATGGTTTCGAGTTCAGTATGTTGCAAACACAATTGAATAATTTGCTCAGCAACTTGTTCTTCAATAATAACGCCCAACGTCTTTTGATGCGACGTGGCAGTGCCTGTTTGTTCAAATAGCGCCAAGTGTTCCGTTAGGAACTGGATCAGATGTTCATACCCTGGTTTATCAGTGACCATACAAGTTAACCACGACACCTACATTGGATGGGACAGCCAATCTGCCACAGCTTGGCTTGGCACGTAAAGCACTAACCATAAAAATATAACTAGGTCGCCGATTCCGCAAGCAAAAGCCTGATCCTGCTAAAAAAAACGCCGAGGCTTTACCCGCGCTCGGCGTCTCCTAGTCAACGGAAACGTAAGCCTGGGGATAGCTGGGCGGGCAGCTCTGAACGCGCTAACTCCACCGAGGCGACAGGGTACGCACAATAATCCGCGGCATAATAAGCACTTGCACGATGATTACCACTGCCGCCTATGCCACCAAAAGGTGCGGCAGAGCTAGCGCCGGTAATGGGTCGGTTCCAATTAACAATGCCGGCGCGAATACGACGTAAGAAACGTTGATACAACGCCTCATCATCCGCCAGCAACCCTGCTGACAAACCAAAGCTGGTGTCATTGCCTGCACGGATGGCTGCATCAAAATCGGTGTAACGGAATACTTTTAGCAGCGGGCCAAAATGCTCTTCATCAGGCAAGGCTTGGCTTAAGGCTGAACACTCCAAAATCGCCGGAGTGACTAAACCGGTGCCAGGTGTAAGCTGGCGCATCGCTAACAAAGCCACAGCGCCAAGCTCCAGCAACTGCTGCTGTACCGCTAACATGCCAAGTGCTGCTTTTTCGGAGATCATCGAGCCCATAAATGGCTGAGGCTGCGCGTCATGTAACCCCACCTCGATTGCCGCACTGACCTCAACCAAGCGAGCCAAAATCGCATCACCTTGCGCGGTGGCAGGCAAGTACAAGCGACGCGCACAGGTACAGCGCTGGCCGCTGGAAATAAACGCAGATTGGATAATGTCATGCACCGCAGCATCAATGTCGCTGACTTCAGCCACAATCAGCGGATTATTGCCGCCCATTTCTAACGCCAAAATCTTGTCGGGACGACCTGCAAACTGCTGATGCAAAAAATGCCCCGTGCGCGAGCTGCCGGTAAAAAATAATCCATCTAACTCAGCGTGCGCCGCAATGGCTTTGCCTGTCTCGACTTCTCCTTGCAGCAGCTGCAACACGCCCGTGGGTAAGCCAGCCTGCTGCCATAATTGCACGGTGTAGTGGGCGACATGCGGCGTCAGTTCACTGGGTTTAAACACCACACAGTTTCCAGCAAGTAACGCAGGCACGATATGGCCATTGGGTAAATGACCGGGGAAGTTATAGGGACCAAACACCGCGACCACGCCATGTGGTTTATGCCGTAACATACTGCGACCTTGCGGCATAGCACCTTCTTTCTCGCCGGTGCGTTCTTGATAAGCGCGGATTGAGATCTCAATCTTACCAATCATCGCCGCCACTTCGGTCCGAGTTTCCCACAACGGCTTGCCTGTCTCTGCGGCGATCACCTGCGCCAGTGGCTCTTTCTGCGCTTCGAGTAAGACTGCGAATTGCCGAACAACCGCAGCTCGCTCACTAAAACTACGATCGGCCCAGTCATCAAAGGCACGCCGCGCTGCCTGAAACGCTTGATCCACCTGCGCAGCATCCGCGCTTTGACCTTGCCACACGATTTGATTTTTTGCCGGATCGAGCGAAACAAATGCGCGCCCTGCCCCAGCAACCCATTGTCCTGCAATGAATTGAACCTGTTCTGACATGATGATTCCCTTGAAATTATAAACGCGCTAACCGCACCCAATCGCCATCCTGCACTTGTAAGGCATGGGCAAGCTCCGAGGGCAAATTCACCTCTTCAGCATTTTCCGCCACATGCAAATGCGCCCAGCTGGCACGGAAGTTTTGCAATTGGGTATTACAGATCAAATAGGGTTGGCCACCGCTCACCTCGCTGATCCGAACACGCAAGCGACGACTGTTACGGGCGGTGCGGATGTGCTCCAGCTTGGCTTCAACGGTTGGCCCCGCATCAAAAATGTCGACATACCCGGTGGTGGAAAACCCCTCGTTTTGCAACAGTTGTAGTGCTGGACGCGTTTTTTCATGCACTTGGCCAATGACTGCTTGTGCCTCTTTACTGAGCAAGCTGACGTAAATTGGGTATTTAGGCATCAATTCCGCGATGAACACTTTTTGGCCTATTCCCGTTAAATAATCAGCAGTTGGGAAGTCGACCGAGAAGAAATGATCTTGCAGCCATTGCCAAAATGGCGAGCGACCGTCTTCATCCGATACACCGCGCATTTCCGCGATGATGCGATCAGAAAAACGCTGCCGAAACTCGGCCATAAACAAGAAACGAAAACGCGACAGCATTTTACCGTTGTTTTTTTGGCGCCGATGTTCGCGTAAAAACAAGGTACACAGTTCAGTTGCGCCGGTGTAATCGTTGCATAACGTCAGAATATCGACCGTTTTGTAGACATTCAGCGCCCGCGAGGTGTGGACCACTTTGCCCAGATGATAGTTATAAAACGCATCATCCAACCCCACCGCAGCTTCGATAGCGCTGGTGCCACAGATCTCACCCGTTTGGGTATCTTCCAGCACAAATAAGTAGCCTTCGTCGGTTGGCGTGGTGACGACTTTTTCAAAGGTACGTTCCGAGCGGTTAATCTTGCGCTGCAGCAACTCATCATTAACGGGTAAAGAGGTAAATCCATGACCGGATTCGACCGCCATCTCGTACAGGGCTGAAAAATCTGCTGCGCGAATTGGGCGAATAATCATCATAGTCGCTTGCTCCACTTGTGACGGGGGCTTCAATCCCGTCATTTTTGCTTTATACCCCTGGCCTTGTTGTTTTTATTGGCGTGGCCAGGGCTGGGTTCGTTCTTAGGCGCTGACGACCTTGGCGACCGCGCGTTCAAAACGCTGCATCCCTTCCAAAATGTCTTGCTCAGTGATGATGAGGCTTGGCGCAAAACGCACCACGTCATACCCCGCCATCAACACCAGCAACCCTTCCGCGGCCGATGCCAACAAGAAGTCACGTGCTTTCCCTTTGTAGGCATCACTTAACGCCGCACCTAACAACATGCCTTTACCACGGACGATATCAAACACCGGATACAACGCATTAATCCGCGCTAATTCCGAGCGGAACAACGCCTCTTTGGTTAATACCGCGGCCAGCAACTCTGGATTATTGATGGTATCTAATGCAGCTTCAGCCACCGCACAGGCCAGCGGGTTGCCGCCATACGTCGAGCCGTGAGTGCCCACTTTTAAGTGTTTGGCGATATCCGTTGTGGTTAACATGGCGCCCACAGGGAAGCCACCGCCTAACGACTTGGCACTGGTCAGAATGTCAGGTGTGACGCCGTATTGCATGTAGGCATACAACGCGCCTGTGCGGCCGACACCGGTTTGCACTTCGTCAAAAATCAACAGCGCCTTGTGCGCATCACACAATGCACGCACGCCTTGGATAAAGTCAGCATCGGCTGGGATGATGCCGCCTTCGCCTTGAATAGGTTCCATAATAACGGCACAGGTATTGTCTGAAATCAGCGCTTTTAAACTGTCGAGGTTATTAAATTCTGCATGCAGGATAGCCGCCGGTTTCGGACCAAAGCCATCGGAATAGGCCGCTTGACCACCGACCGTCACGGTAAAAAAGGTACGGCCGTGGAAACTTTTGCCGAACGAAATAATGTCTTGTTTTTGCTCACCAAAATTATCCAGTGCCCAACGACGAGCCAATTTCAGTGCGGCTTCATTGGCTTCTGCGCCTGAGTTGGCGAAATACACTTTATCGGCAAAGGTCGCATCAACTAATTTTTTGGCTAAGCGCAGCGCAGGCTCGTTAGTCATGGTATTGCTCAGGTGCCATAACTTATTGGCTTGCTCAGTTAAAGCCCCTACTAACGCTGGATGGCAATGACCCAAACAGTTCACCGCGATACCACCGGCAAAATCGACATACTCACGGCCGGCTTGGTCCCATAAACGCGAACCTTGACCGCGAACAGGGATCACAGGGGCTGGTGCATAGTTAGGAACCATCACTTCATCAAATAAAGCGCGATCCACGGTGAAATTCTCTGACATCTTGTTCTCCTCGGATAACTGGGGGTGAGCCACTTCGTGCATAAAATGGCTGCTTTTTTATGCAATTTGAACTGCATTATTGCAGATAAAAAATAGAAAGTCTTTGAACAAAATAGGTACAAGCCAATAATATCAAGGCTTACAGATAGATTTGCACAAGAAGTGAATAACTAGCTAATGAACGACATAACTATGCAGTTGAAGAACGCATGCCACGTCTGGTGTGGCCTAGCGGCCATCACCAAAAACGGCAGATTGCATGAATATGGCAAAAAAAATTTGCGTTAACCGATTTCAATGGTGGAGGAATCAGTGTTTTTCAGAATGGCGAGCAAGTCTGGCCGCAGTTTTTGTTCATTAAACCACTGCCGAACCTCAATATCGGTGACTAACTTGGCACGGTACAACCACTGGCATTGCACAAAACAAGACGCTTGATGGATAACAACCGCAGCCTGACTGGCGGCTGGATAGTCAGGCCCCTCAGCTAACTGATCCATCAACGAGCCCAAGGGCAGCATACGCATTTTCCAATTGGCCATCAGATCTGCACTCATAAAAGGTGCAAATTCCAACAAGCAACTGGTTAAAAAGCTGCCATCGGCATCCAAACTATCCAAGGCATCGGTCAGCTCTTGGTCTCGTGCATCACGAGCAGCAAACATCGCTTGTTGTTTAAGATGCTGATAAGTACGCAGATAGGTGCGCGCTACCACAAAGTAACCCAAGGATTGAAACAATGCTGCGCAAAAAGCCAAAAATGGCAGTTCACCGGTTTCACGAGCCAAGCGTTGCGCTGCTCTCGCCGTGTCTAAACTGTATTGCCAAAAATTGTTTTTAAAGGCTGTGAATGGATCAGTCGAGTGAGGCAAACAGCGTTTTAATGCCATCAGCGGAATGATTTGTTGCAACGAATCGATACCAATTAAACCAAGCGCAGGTTTTAATTCCCGAATGTAGCCAGAGGCATTCTTGCGTAAATTTGGCTGATTCACATACTTGAGCAGATCGTCTTTTAACCACTCCACCGGCGTGATCACTTTTTCAAGTTGACTGAGAGTCACTGCGCGGGCGGCAAGGGTATCTAACACTTGCGGAAACCCTATGGCTAAATCAAACACGCTACTGGCCACTAGCTCAAACCGATTGAGTTTACTGAATAACTCATCAGCCACCTGATCATGTAAATGCGCTTGGGTGAATTCAACAAATTGTTGGCGTGCGATGATATCGGCTTGACGATTTTGGGCCGCTTGTCGCTCAATATCCAGTTTGCCGCCATCAATGCTGGCTTGCAGCTTGTCGCGTTGGGCTTTTTGCTGGGCGTTGCGCTTTTTTAGAGCATAACGGCGATTTCCCGCCTGAAACTCCAACATACAATCAAAAAAACGTTGCTGCATTACAGCGGATATAGCCGTCATGGTTTGTTCTTATCATTAACTCTATCGAAAGTGTGCTGCGCCAGCCCACGCCTGTCAACCAGCCATCGCTGGTCGAATTCCCGCTATCTGTAAAAAGTTCGCCAATAACGCATGGCCTTGTTCCGTTAAGATGGCTTCAGGATGAAATTGCACGCTATGTAACGGTAACGACTGATGTGCCATGCCCATAATTTCATCGACGGCGCCATGCTCATCAGTCGTCCATGCAGTGACCATAAAATCCGTTGGCACACAGCTCGCATCAACCACCAAAGAATGGTAGCGAGTCACGCTCAGTGGATTTTTCAGGTTCTTGAACACCGAACTATTGGTGTGCTGAATCAAGGAGTTTTTGCCATGCACCACTTGTTTTGCACGAATCACCTTTCCACCAAAGGCCTGCGCCATCGCTTGATGGCCCAAACACACACCAAGAATTGGCAAGCCTAACGGCGCAAAGTGACGAATGGCAGTCATGCTGATCCCCGCTTCATTTGGAGAACAAGGCCCAGGGGAAATGACCAAGGCCTGTGGAGCAAGCGCGGCTATACCGGCCAAATCGATGGCGTCATTGCGCCGGACCAACGCTTCGACC
>CAYTIQ010000043.1:0-12235 GCA_964437935.1 uncultured Rheinheimera sp. | reverse complement strand
AACAAGGCTCGAACAAAAAAATCGTCGGTATGCTATCACAGCTCACCCGTCGCTGGTGAGCACGATTCAGCTCTGGTAAAGTTTAGTCTGACAAGCTGCTTGATAAGTCGTCACACCGACTTGCCACTAACCATGATATTGAGGACTTTATGCGCTGGTACACGGCGATTCTGCTGACAGGTCTGTCAGCATCCGCTTCGGCATTGCCGGGCGATCTGGTATTCCAAAGTGATTTTGAAAATTCTACGTCAGCGTTTAGCTTGGTGAGCGGTTGTAAAGTAGTCACCGAGGAAGCGCGTAACGGTACTTACGCCTTACAATGTCAGGAAGGCCAAAGTTCTCTGATCAGCCAAAAAGCCATCGCTGAAGCGGGTTTGATGGAGTTTTGGGTCAAACCGGCCAGTCAGTACACCCAATATCGTATCAGCATTATGGCCTCGCCATCGCTCAAGGCCGACAGCATGTGGCAACAAATCGGCCTGATTGAAAACACCGCAGGTTCAGCCAATTATATGGCGCATCGGGTGTCGATTGACGATCCGAGCAAAAAGTTCATTCGTTTTGATATTGAAGCCAGCAATGGGGCAATCGTCTTAGATGATTTAACGATTGAACGAATTCCTCTGGACACGGCGCTGCAGAAAAACGAAACCCGCATCATGTCGGGCTTACTGGAAAAGTTAAAACAGAACAAAAATGCCGATGTTCAGGCGGAACAACTCAAAGCCTTAGGCAAGAATTATGCGGCGCAATTGGAAACCCAGCGCCAGTATTTGGAATATGCTAACGCCATTTACTCCTCGATCACCTTTGTATTGGCCAGTAGTGAACGCAATAAAATGTCCAATCCAATGGCCTATAACTCGTTCCGAGCCATTGTGACCGATGCCAAACGTGTCGCATCACCACTGCAGCAAGCTCGTTTAAATTCGATGATTAAGCCCTTTGGTGATTTGGCGACAGCAACACTCAACGTGGTCAGCGGCGGCACCTATGCCGCATTCTCCGAACCCTTTAAATCGTTCCTGGCGGCTACCTTTGATAAATCAAATTATGAAAACGCCGATTTGAGTCGCAAGGATCGGAAGTTTGCCGAAGAAAATGGACTGAAAATTTACGAAAATGCGGAGAAGTTTTTAAATGAACTTGAGCGTGAACTGCAACAGGTCACGGTGTTAGAGACAGATCTGCAAAATTTGTTGCGCGGTGTCGATAGTTTCCGCAAAGATTTGGATAAACACAGCCGCAATTATATTCAACATGCCGGTCTTGCTCGCTCTCAGGAAAACTTCGGCCGCGCGATGAGCAAGGATGAAACGATTCGGGCGGCGATAGCCAAAGAAGTCGAAGACAAAGTCAGTGTGAAAGCTTTGGCACTGTTACAAAGCGAAAACAACACGGATTTAGTGCAATACATGCTGCGTACGTCAGAACAATACGAAGCGATGCAGGAGTTCAAAGAGCGCTTTAATGGCTTAACCTCGGCCTTAATCACCTTCTATGATCGATTCGAACGCTCGATTGCGGCGGATCAAAACCCATTTAGTGAAAAAGCCGACCGTGAGGCGTGGGAACAACATGCCAAACGCGCCCGCGAATATATCAAACAATCTAAAGAAGCCTTCGCCAAAGCCTATATGTAATGGCAAGCGCCCAACAAAAAGCCTCGCAGTTGCGAGGCTTTTTGATTTAATACCGCATGTTAGCTTCGAATCTTATGGCAATACAAAGCCTACAGCGTCATGCACCTTGGCTAAAGTGGCCGCCGCACGAGCACGTGCTTCAGCCGCGCCCTTGGCCATCACTTGTTGCATCACCGTCTGGTCGGCACGTAACTCACGGAAACGTTGTTGCACAGGCTCTAACAACGCAATCACCGCATCGGCGACATCGCCTTTTAAATGACCGTACATTTTACCTTCGTACTCGTTCACCAGTTGTTCGACGGACTTGCCAGTCACCCCGGACAAAATACTCAACAAGTTCGCCACGCCAGGTTTGTTGTCGATGTCATAGGCCACGCGTGGCGGGTCTTCTGAATCGGTCATGGCTTTTTTGAACTTTTTGCTGATCATTTTCGGATCTTCCAATAAGCCCACAAAATTCCATGGATTCTCATCCGATTTTGACATCTTTTTCGTTGGTTCTTGCAAGCTCATCACACGGGCAGCCACCGGCGGGATATAAGGCTCAGGCACGGTGAAGACATCACCGTACAAGGCATTAAACCGCATCGCGATATCGCGCGCTAATTCCAGGTGTTGCTTTTGATCATGACCAACCGGCACTTGATTGGCTTGGTACAACAGAATATCTGCCGCCATTAACACTGGGTATGTGAACAAACCGGCATTGACGTTATTGGTATGACGCTCGGACTTATCTTTAAACTGCGTCATCCGCGACAACTCACCAAACTGAGTATAACAGTTTAAGATCCAGCCCAATTGGCTATGCTCTGGTACATGTGACTGCATAAACACGCTGCTGCGAGCTGGGTCGATACCACAGGCTAAGTACAAGGCCAATGAATCGAAGGATGCTTCGCGCAGCGCCTTTGGATCTTGTCGTACAGTGATCGCATGCAAATCCACGATGCAATACAAGCAGTCATAGTCATCTTGCATTTGATCCCACTGCCGTAACGCGCCCAAGTAATTGCCAATGGTCAATTGACCGGACGGCTGGGCGCCACTTAAAACGATGGGTTTACGGCTTGGGTTTGTCATGCTGGTCCTACTCTTTACTTAAATTCGTAACA
This sequence comes from uncultured Rheinheimera sp., assembly GCA_964437935.1. GTDB lineage: Bacteria > Pseudomonadota > Gammaproteobacteria > Enterobacterales > Alteromonadaceae > Pararheinheimera. The sequence continues at coordinate 9,474 of CAYTIQ010000043.1, read as the reverse complement.
TGCTGCTTTGGGGCGCAGTCGGCTAAAAAGCTCTCGATTATACGCGCTTCCATCGGCTTGGAAAGTCGTGTTAGCGACGTGCGGCTACTTTTGCCAACTCATCACGCATTTGTGCAATCACAGCGGCATAATCTGGGGCATTAAAAATCGCGGAACCCGCGACAAACATATCTGCGCCGGCCGCAGCGATGTCGGCGATGTTGTCGACTTTGACCCCCCCATCAATTTCCAAGCGGATCTCACGACCAGAACGGTCGATGATCTCGCGCGCTTTCGCCAGTTTATCCAAGGTTCCTGGGATAAAGCTTTGCCCGCCAAACCCCGGGTTTACCGACATCAACAACACCACATCGACTTTATCCAACACATAGTCCAGATAACTTAACGGCGTCGCTGGATTAAAAACTAAACCCGCTTGGCAGCCTTGATCTTTGATCAGTTGCAGACTGCGATCGACATGGCGCGAAGCTTCAGGGTGAAACGTAATGATAGAGGCACCCGCTTTGGCAAATTGCGGGATTAACGCATCCACCGGTTCGACCATTAAATGCACATCGATGGGCGCTGTGATGCCATAGTGCCGCAGAGCCTGACATAACATAGGCCCAAACGTCAGATTCGGTACATAGTGATTATCCATCACATCAAAATGCACCACATCTGCACCAGCAGTGAGAACTCGAGCAACGTCATCACCTAAACGGGCCAAATCTGCAGACAGAATGGAAGGGGCGATCCAATAAGGCAACATAGGCAGTCTCCTAAAATAATTGGCGCAACTTTACCGTAAAATCGCGTTGGAACCCAGCAACAGTCATCTCTAGACTCGATAAAAAATGCCCAAAAAACAAGCAGTAACGCACCAAGTTGGCGCAACCTTTTTAAAGATACAAGATTTTTACGCGCTATCTCATTGATTTAATACTACATTATGAACTGGCACAGTTTTGGTATCGTTCTCGATGCAACAATCATCTAAGGGCAATAAAACATGAAAAAAATGACAGTAAAAGCAACACGTTGGAGCAAATCCGTCACATTAACAGCGGCCGCAGTTTTGCTGGCAGGTGCAAGCATCAGTGCGAATGCGGTTACGGTGACAGGTAATGTGGGTTATGTGTCTGACTATTTATTTCGCGGTATTTCTCAAACCAATGAAGGTATGGCGCTGCAAGGTGGTTTGAACCTGAATTCCGATAGCGGCTTTTATTTGTCTACATGGGGCTCAAACATCAAATTCGGCGACGGTTCCATGGAACTGGACGTGTTGGCAGGTTGGACTGGCAAAGTCAGCAATGATTGGACGCTCGATGTGGGCGTAATGCAATACCGCTATCCAAATGGGGATAATGCCACTACCGAATTTAACTTCGTTGAAGCCTACGTTAAAGGAACCTATAAAGATTTTGTGTTCGGCTATGCCTATGCCAATGATTACTTCGGCGCTGGTGTAGACCAGTACCATTATCTGTCCGTCGACCATACCTACGCCTTACCCAACGATTTCAGCATTGTGTCGCACTTAGGTTACAACCTGTTTGAAGACGACGAGCAGTTCCAAACGTTCTTAGCTGCCGGCCCTGTTTCTGACAGCAACTATATCGATTTTAGTGTTGGCGTGGCTAAAAGCATTTTGGGTGCTTCCGTCGCGTTGAAGTATGCAGGGACTAATGTCAGCGATTCAGCACAATGCAATCTGTGCGATAATCGTCTGGTATTTAGTGTCAGTAAATCGTTCTGATCGGGTCTGACAGCATACGACGTGATGGGCAGCAGAATTGATGCTTGATTGAACAGCGCATTTTTGTTAGGATCTGGTTAATTTTCATCCAAACGGAAATGCGTATGAAATTACTAACAGCGATCAAGTGTGGTCTGCTGCTCAGTGCGCTGGGAACAAGTGTCTGGATGATGCATGAACCCGACGCTGAAGTTGCCAGTTGCAGTACAGTCGTCCACACCCAGTTTGATGGAAGCCAAACCTTAGAGCTGTCGTGTTTGCAAGTCAATCAACCGAGTTGGAGCAACTGGTTAACTGGTAAAAGCCGCTCCACACAATTCCACTTCATCGATTTGGTGGAACTGCTGGGTCAGTTAAAACCGACTCAAGAGAATCCATAAAAAAAGCACCCTAGGGTGCTTTTTTTATGTCTGCACACCTTATGCCTTGGACTAAGGTGAGTCCACATCAGCGCTGTAATACGCAAATAACTCACCGACCTTGCCACGACTAGCACCTTTTTGACTAATCGACCGCCCGACTTGAATGGCGGTTAATTCAGAGCCTTGATAAATGCGCCGCGTCAGGCTGGTATCATGGTTACTGATCAATACTGCATGACCTTGCTGCTGTGCTTGCTCGGCTAACAGCGCCAAATCGGCTTGATCGTCCAAGGTAAAACTATTTTTAGCATACGCAGTAAAACTGGCGGTTTTAGACAACGGCACATAAGGCGGATCGCAATACACCACCGAGTTTGCTGGTAACTGTGCAAACACATCACGATAACTTAAGCAGGTAAACTCGGCTTGCTGCGACTTTTCGGCGAAAAACCACAGTTCTGCCTCCGGAAAATACGGCTTTTTGTATTTGCCAAAAGGGACATTAAATTCACCACGCTGGTTGTACCGGCACAAACCATTAAAACAATGTCGATTCAAATACAAAAACAACGCTGAACGCTCAGTGGCATCAACACTGCTATTAAAGCGTTGGCGAATGCCTAAGTAAGTTTCTTTATCATTAAAGGTTGGGGTGAAGTATTCACGGGCCGCTGCGATAATCTCGGTCGGATGCTGTTGCAACAGACGATACAAATGGATCAAATCAGCGTTGATGTCATTTAACATATAACGTGAATAACGCGTGTTTAAAAACACGGACGCCGCACCCACAAAAGGCTCAACCAGCACATCCGCCTCAGGCAAATGACCTGATATCTGCTCGACTAGCGCATATTTGCCGCCTGCCCATTTCAGAAAGGCGCGTTGTTTATTCGATTTTTTAGCCACGCTATCCTGCTTACTGCTGATTGATCTCAGCCTGTATATCGGCTATCGATTTAACAAAGCCTTGCTGCAATGCACTTGGCAAGGTTGAAATGCGGGCTTTGGCTTTGGCACTATCACCAAAAGGAGCTAGCACCACCACCAACTGCCGTTGACCATTTTTGCGTCGTTCATACACAAAGGTTTGCAAAGAGGCATACGACTGCTGGAAACTTTTCAACGCAGTTTCATTGGAGAATACCACCAGCTGCAATGCCACCTGCGAGCCCGACATGGCTAACAGATCTGCTTCTTGGAAATTAAAATTGGACGACGCTTTTGCAGGGACTGGTTCAGTCTCTGCAGCCACAGGAGTTTCAACACCGCCCGCTTCGGATGCCAATTCATCAGCCACATCCGTAGGGTTGGGTTTGACCAACACCGGTTTGACTTCGGTTTCAGCGGCCAATTCTGTAGTGGCATCGTTGGTAGGCTCTGATGTAGCCGCACTGATATCAGGCGTTTTGCTTGCAACAGGTTGATCTTTCAGCGGATCCATCAATTGCTCGTTGGCGACGGCTGGCGTAGCCGTTTTCACTGCAATGGGCTCCGCCGGAGTAGGTTCGGCAGGCGTCGTTTGCGGTTGAATAGCTTGCGGCTGAGTCACTGCTGGCTGCGCGACTTGTGGCTCTGGTGTAACAGCCGCAGTGGTTGGCGCCGACGGAGCATCTTTACCAAAATCAAATTCTGCAGGACGCTCAAGTTTACTGGCGCTACCCGCTGCAGGGTCGGCTTTTTCCAGTTTATTAACTAAGGCGTCAATTTCTTGTTTCGAGGGTTGGGGTTTCACCATGGCGGGCGCAGGAGCGCTGGCAACCGCTTGCTGCTCCTCAGGCAAATAGGTCAGTTGGCCAAGACCAGCCGCGGCTTGCTGTTTTTCCGTCCACATCCAGAAGATCACTACCCCACCAATCAGTGCCATACCGGTGATAAACACGGCTAAGGGTGATATGCCAGAAGGCTGCACCTGTTTAGCTTTTTTCACAGGCGCCTTAGCAAGCTGAGGATCTAATAGAAAATGCAAATTGCCATTGGCTCGATCTAGGCGATCTGCCAAGGTCAGCGTACCAAAGTCTTGGTCTTTTAATAACACGCGTGCATCATCCAGCGAAGCACTGGCCAGCGGTAAGTTTAACTCGGCATGCGGATCGTGATGCTCACCAAGCGCAATGATTAAACATGGCAACTCAGCCAATTCGCCCCACAATTCATCCGGCAAGTCATCGGCTTGGTCAATCACCAGACCCAATGGCTGCGCAGATTGACGTTCTCCCACCAACTGGATTAACCGCTTGTGTCCATCGCCACCAAAACCGAACCAATTATCCAGCAAATGTTGACGAATCTGAGCTGGAGTAAAGGCCTCCGAGGCAGTCAGTAACGCCAAGTTAAAATCTTCGGATAATAAATCTGCGATGGCCAACGCCATGGTCGACTTGCCAGTCCCTGCGCCACCCACCACACGAATATGTTGGTAAGGGTTAAACTCCAACTGAAAAATTAAACGGTCTAACCATTGGCGCTGCGACGGCAGTAAGCCTTGCAAACTCGCCAGTTTTTGATGCAAATCAGCCATGAGATGTTTGAAATACCTGCAATAATTCAGTTTCAGTGACGTCGTCTACCAGTAAGGCCTGTCCGGGCTGCGACATCAATACAAAACGCATTTTACCCGCTTTCACTTTTTTATCGGTTTTCATATAGGGCAAAAAATGCTCAATCGACATGCCCGATGGCGGCGCTGTCGGCAATTGATAAGCCGCAATCAACTGTTCAATTGCATCGACTTGCGAAACCGTTAACCAGCCGCGGGCAGCAGATAATTTTGCCGCCATCACCATTCCGACCGCAACGGCCTCGCCGTGCAACCAATGACCATAACCAAGCCAGGCCTCGATGGCATGACCAAAGGTGTGGCCTAAGTTTAATAAAGCTCGATCACCTTGCTCCGTCTCATCACGACTGACAATGTCTGCTTTCATTTGACAGCAGTGGCGAATCATTTGGCTAAGTTCGGGTTCTTGCAACTTCGAAATAGCAGCTGCGTGCTCAATCAGCCATTGGCTAAAATTCGCATCCCCTAACAAACCGTATTTGATCACCTCTGCCATACCTGCGGCAAACTCTTGCTTTGGCAACGAACTGAGCATGGTGGTGTCAATTAACACCGCTTGAGGCTGCTTAAAGGCGCCAATCATATTTTTGCCAAGCGGATGATTAACAGCCGTTTTGCCACCCACAGATGAATCGACTTGCGATAATAGGGTGGTTGGGATTTGAATAAAATCGACACCGCGTTGGTAACAGGCGGCAACAAAGCCCGTCATATCACCAATAACTCCGCCGCCTAAAGCGACTAATAAGCCATCGCGCGGGAATTTTTGTTCAAGCAAAAATGAACAAATGTGCTCAAACGTCGACAACGTTTTGAAGGCTTCGCCGTCGGCAACTTCACAATAACTCACTTGGGCATCGGCAAATAATTGCTGCACGGCAGGTAGGTACAACGCTGCGACCGTGGGGTTCGAGATGATAGCTACCCGCCGATAGTGCCAAAGTGAGGCGAGTTCTTGCTGAGACTTAGCCCCAGTCAGAAGACCTGGGGCGATAAGAATGGGATAGCTGCGTAGGCCAAGCTGAACCGCAACTTTTTCCATACACAGCTCCTCTGCTGTCAGAATCCCAACTGTTCAACGATTTGGCTGGCAACCGCACGGGCACTTTGCTCGTCGGTGCGAATCGTTAAGTCCGCGATCTCTTCATATAACGGATTACGGGTCTCAGCCAAGCGCATTAATACTTCAATCGGCTCTTCAGCCGTTTGTAATAAAGGACGACGTTTGTCACGTTGCGTACGAGCCACTTGCTTTTCAATGGGCGTCTCTAAGTAAACAACGATGCCCCGAGCCGATAAACGGTTACGGGTTTCTTTGCTCAGTACCGAACCACCACCGGTGGCTAAGACGATACCTTGCATGCTGGTTAAGTCTTCAATGACATTTTCTTCGCGAACTCGGAATCCCGCTTCACCTTCTAAATCAAAAACCCAGGCAATATCAGCGCCAGTGCGTTCTTCTATTTCTTGATCGGAGTCGTAGAATTCTAAGTGCAGCATGTCTGCGAGGTGACGACCGATGGTACTTTTGCCCGCGCCCATTGGGCCAACGAGGAAGATATTGCGTTTTTCTGCCATTTTTCGTATTGCAATCAGCTAACTAAAGGGTTGATATCAGGACCTGAACGCTCCTGTGAAAATTTCAAGCGCTGGATTATCGCAACATTCCAAACGGCGAAGCAAGCTAAATTTCGGGAGGGGTGCCCCTCCCGACTCAGATTTGACTACTGATTCTCGGCCAGAATTTTCGGTGTCACGAAAATAAGGAGTTCTTTTTTCTCTGTTTTATCCAGAGAATAGCGGAACATCGCCCCCATGTAGGGAATATCACCGAAGAACGGTACCTTGTTCACAGTCTTGGTGGTTTGTTGTTGGTAAATACCACCCAACACAATCGTTTCGCCATTATCCACCAACACTTGGGTCGAAATACGTTGCGTATCGATAGCAACCGCATTACCGGTTGGCGTTTGTACCACTTTGCCTTCCGTATCTTGGGTGACGGTCAAATCCAAAATAATCTTATTGTCTGGTGTCACTTGGGGGGTGACTTCCAAACTCAGCACCGCCTTTTTAAATTCAACCGTCGTGGCACCACTGGACGCCGCTTGCACGTATGGGATTTCCACACCTTGCTCAATTCGGGCTTTCTTTTGATTCGCCGTTGAAATACGCGGCGAGGCGACAATTTCAGCTTTGTTTTCGTTTTCCAACGCGGACAATTCTAAGTCAATCAAAGTACCATCACCGAGTTTGGCAATATGGAAGCCAAGTCGTCCCGCCGAGCTACTATTCACCGGTAAGTTCACGTTATAGCGGTTGGCTAAATCCGGAATGGTGCCATTGGCTAATTGGTTCGCCGCCGCAGCGCTGCCAGAAACAGCCTTGGTTAATTGTTGGTCACTAAAGCCCCAGCGTATCCCCATCTCATTTGCCACGCTGTCTTTGACGGTGACCATCCGCGACTCAATCAACACTTGCTTAACCGGGATATCCAGGCGTTCAATCAGACGACGGGCGTTTTCAATGGCTTTGGCGGTATCTTTAATCAACAGTGTGTTGGTACGGTCATCCACCGCAACACTGCCGCGGGCGGTTAATAACGAGGCATCTTTGCTATCGAGTAACTTGGCCATATCCGCCGCTTTGGCGTAGTTGACCGAAATATACTCCGAATACAAGGCTTCTAATTCTTCTACTTTCTGCCGAGCTTGCAACTCTTTTGCTTCACGGTCGGCGAGCTCTTCACTTGGTGCAACCAATAAGATATTGCCATCCATCCGCTTGTCTAAACCACGCACTTTAAGCACCATATCCAGCGCTTGATCCCATGGCGTGCCGTCTAAACGCAACGTAATATTGCCGTTGACTGTGTCACTGGTGACTAGGTTAAAACCGTTATAGTCGGCGATGATCTGCAGCACGGTGCGAACAGGAATATCTTGGAAGTTCAAAGAGATAGGGCGGCCTTTATAATCCTTGCCCGTTTGGCTAAAGCCAGCGGTACTGGTGTCTTTTTCCACGTTTAATGTAAAGACATTTTCCACCTGCTGGTAGGTGTAGTTAAAAGGCCCTGTCGGTTGAATTTCTAACCGGCTAACGCCATTGTCCTTAAAGGTTTCAATGCCTTTCACCACAGTACCAAAATCCATCACATCAAGCTGATACAACAAATCATCCAAGATGTCCGTGTTGTGGAATTCAACGATTAATTTACCCAGATTCTCGCGCACATCGATGGCAGCCGTGTTGTCCTTTAAGAACACCAACACCTTGCCCTCCCCTTTTTCACCGCGGCGGAAATCAATCGCTTGGATTTTGTTGATATAACTGGGGGCCACTTTCGCTGTTTCTGTCTCGGCGGGCGCATTGTCTGACAGTTGAATATAAAAGGTGTTGCCTTTAACCCGTGTTTTATACAACTTCAAGTGGTCTAAAAATAACCGAGTTTTAAAGCCATCTTGGAAGAACTCAGTTTTTGCGCTTTGCACACCGGATTTTTGAATCGAAACATCCGCAAGCTTCTCTTCGAACTCGGCATTACTAAAGGTCAACTCAAGACGGGAAGGCTCGTTAAACACTTCAACGGCAGGCTCACCTTGGATATCTTCATCGAAAATAAATTCGATTTCGGTCTCGCCGGTGGTCAACGGGTTGTAGCGCACATCATACAGCAGAGGTGCAGCGAGCGCGCCGCTTGCCGTTAGTACCCATAACCCCAGCGCAACGGTGGATTTCAGCAAGATGCTATGTTGTTTTTGTTTGAGTTCCATCATGTTTTCAATACCTTAATTGCGCGTTTTGGCTTTCGGATCGGTCATTTGCAGCTGGGTCGTCCGTTCTTTCCAACAACCGGCGCCATCCGGAATTAATTCAACAATTTCAATTTGGTTGGGATCGACTTGCAATATCCTGCCGTTAAACAATCCAAGATAATTGTTTTTACGGATCCGATGCAAGGTGTTATCGGAGGCTTCGACCAAGGCCCAGAAATCACTGGAGTCACCCAAGGTTCCTTTCATGGTCAAATTGTCCAACGCATATTTTTCCAGCGGTTCTTTTACCCGATTTGGATCAGGGCTTAAACAGTCTTGAGCCGCGGTGAATTTCTCAGACAACGACTCCGGTTTTGGCAAGCTAAACGGGCTGCGGCCATTCGCCGATTGATATGGAATATGCTGAAAAGTTTCGGCTTTTGGTAAGGGGGGGATCCCTGCAGGCGTATTGGTCTTGACCGATGCCATAAATTGTTGGATATCGGCCAAATCATCATTACAGCCTTGTAACAAGCCGACGGATAAGAGCAATGCTGTCACACCTAGACGGCTCATGGGTTTTCCTTATAGCGATAAGTTTTCGCTACGACGTTAAACACCAAACGCTCCTCGGTATCCATCGACACATTAAAGTCATGCAACGACACAATACGCGGTAATTTCGCCACTTCACTCACAAAATTGCCGAACTGATGGTAGTCACCGACCACATCAATTTTGATGGGCAACTCAGTGTAAAACTCTTTTTCGATTTCAGGCATCCAGTTAATTTTAACGAAGGTTAAACCGCTGGAGGTGCCTGCATAGGTAATATCATCCAACAAACCTGGTGTTTCATGCGTTGCGGGCAATTGCTTGAGCAAATAGGAGAATGTTTGTTCCATTTCCACCATTTGCTTCTTATAAAGCTCGAGATTCACCGCCTGTGCGTAGCGGATTCGATAGGTTTGACGCAGCTCTTGTTCTTGTTGTTCGGCGCGCCTGACGGATCCCCAGAAATAATCTAGCAATATCATATAATTACCTTCCTGACAT
>CAYTIQ010000042.1:33363-35852 GCA_964437935.1 uncultured Rheinheimera sp. | reverse complement strand
CCGACTGGCCGATCACCACCTCCATAGGAGGTGGTTTTAAATTGACAACAAAAAACCGGCCGCAGCCGGTTTTTTTTATCCGTGCGCCTTAGCGCAGAGGGTCTTCTTTGATCTGTGAGCCACGCAAGCCATAGAAACAAATATAGGCATAACACAACACAGGGATAATAAAGCTCAGTTGCAGGCCGATGGCATCGGCCAATACGCCTTGCAACACAGGCACAATCGCGCCACCGACAATCGCCGCACACAACACGCCACTGCCGTTGCTGGTATACCGGCCTAAACCTGTCACCGCCAACGAGAAAATGGTTGGGAACATAATGGAGTTAAATAACCCTACCGCCAGCAATGCCCACATGGCGATGGGCCCTGAGGATACAATAGCAAACAGCACCAGCAACGCTGCCATCACCGCGTTAAACGCCAACACTTTACCCGCAGGCACTTTTTGCATCACCACGGCGCCAATGAAACGGCCAACCATGGCTCCGCCCCAGTAATAACTTAAGTATTTGCCCGCCGTAACTTCGTCTAAGCCAGCCACTTCGGGTTGGTGCATAAAGCTGACTAAATAGCTACCAATCGATACTTCGCCACCGACGTATACAAAAATACCTAAGGCACCCAGCACCAAATGGCTATATTGCCAAGCCGAACCAGGGTCGGCATTCACCATCTGGTTGTCTTCATGTTCGGTGACCCGCGGTAATTTTAAATACGCGAACACCAGCGCCATCAGCATCAAAGCGCCAGCCAGCATTAAATAAGGCAATTGCACTGATTCGGCTTCTTGTAACTTGTACTCAGGAGTACCAACCGCCACCGTCACGCCACCTAGGATCAACATCGCACCAAAATAAGGTGCAATGGTGGTCCCCAGCGAGTTAAACGCCTGCGTCATCGTCAACCGGCTGGATGCGGTTTCAGCATTTCCAAGCGCCGTGACATAAGGATTTGCAGACACTTGCAGCAAGGTGATGCCTGAGGCGAGCACAAACAACGCCCCTAAAAACATCTCATACGTTTGTGTGGCTGCCGCTGGGTAGAACAAGACGCAACCGCTGGCGGCAATCAAAAGGCCGACCACGATACCGCGTTGATAGCCCGCGCGACGCACAAACCAGCCGGCAGGCAAGGACACAATAAAATAAGCACCAAAGAAGCAAAATTGCACCAGGGATGCTTGGGTATACGTCAGGTCAAAGATGCCCTTAAGGTGAGGGATCAAAATATCGTTAAGGCAGGTAATAAAGCCCCAAATAAAAAATAAAAAGGTCAGGCTGGTCAGTGCAAAACTGTGATTTTGCCCATCGCCGCTGGCCTGCGCGGTTGAAGGTGTTGTAACTGCCATACAAATGTTCTCTTTATGTTGTGAGTCTATCCTGTGGGCGCCAACCGGTATTGTGCAGGTCTCCCCTTTGCAAACCGCAAAGCCTGCGCCGATCAGCGCTCAAGTACTATACGCAACCCGCTTGGCAAAGCAAACGGTTCGATGCCTCATACGTATGTAATTTATCTACATTTTAAAGCGCTTTCAGGCTTTACGACGGACATTGTCGGCCTGCAACACTGTCGTCGGTTGCGTTACAAACGACATGCCATAGCGAAAAACGCTTGGCACAGCAAAGTTTGTTTTACATCAATAAATGGCGCTAGTTGACGGGAACTCGCGGTAAAACCTTGATCCAGACCAAAGTTTTGCCGCCACAGAAGCGCACAATGCGCTCAGTCAATCAAGACGATAACCTACCAAGGAATATCCCTATGAACACCGTCTTAAAATCTCTTGTGCTTGCTGTTGCTGCCTTCTCTGCTGCCTCTGCATCGGCCAACTTATCGAACTTGTCTGTCAACGTCGGCGCCATCAACGTTGCTCCGCATGAAAGCAGTACATCGTTGAATGTGGTGGAATCGGTTGCAGGTTTACCGGCAGGTTCAACCCAAGTTGCAGTGAACAACAACACACAATTGGGTCTGACTTTTGACTATAAATTTAACGCTAACTGGACCGCTGAATTGGTAGCTGCCACACCGTTTAGCCATGATGTGAACGTCAAAGGCTCGGCGATTGATGGCTTAGATGTTGGTAGCACCAAGCATTTACCACCAACACTGCTGGCACAATACCACTTTGTCACCAACAGCAACTTCGACCCGTTTGTCGGCGTTGGTTTGAACTACACCAAATTCTTTGACAGCAGCGCATCAAACACGCTCAAGAGCACACTGCAAGCGCTGAAAGTAACCACCGCCAGCGATGACGTGGATTTAGAGCTCGATGACAGCTTCGGTTTAGCCCTGCAAGCAGGCTTTAACTACAAACTGAATGACCACTGGGGCGCCCATTTCATGGTCAGCAAAATTGACATCGACACCGAAGCCAACGTCACCGTCAATGGCAACAGCATCCAAAAAGTCGATGTGCAAATCGACCCTATCGTCGTGATGGTAGGCGTGCGTTATAGCATGTAACGAGTTTGGCCATG
>CAYTIQ010000042.1:0-33353 GCA_964437935.1 uncultured Rheinheimera sp. | reverse complement strand
TGCCGCAAACATGGCCAGAACAGCTTTAAGGACAAAGCTGCTGCGTCAGGGAGAATGCAAAAATAAGGGGGAAGTAAAACAGCGGCCAAGGCCGCTGTTTTTTTATGGTCAACGCGATGCGCCGCGAGTGACCTTACGACGTTTGTTGCAACCGTGGTAATTCAATCACCCGCTCCACCGAGGCGATGGTTTCAGGCCGGTGCGCAATCACCACTCGAGTAATATTCAACTGGCGGATCGCGGCATTGACGGCTTGCTCGGTGGCCGTGTCTAAATGGCTGGTGGCTTCATCAAGGAACAAAATTTTAGGCCGGCGATACAAGGCTCGCGCCAATAACAGCCGTTGTTTTTGCCCACCGGATAAACTCGACCCCATATCACCAATTAAGCTGTGATAGCCCATCGGCAAACGGGCAATATCATCGGCAATACAAGCCGCCTTGGCGCACTGCTCTAACCAAGGCCAATCCAACTGCTCTGAAAAACCACAAATGTTATCGCGAATAGAACCCGACAGCAGCTGATCATCTTGCATCACGGCAGCAATTTGGCTGCGATACGCCGCCAAGCCATAGTCATCCAGCGCCACGCCATCCACCGACACCTGGCCCGCAGTTGGCGTGAGCAACCCCAGCATGACTTTGAGAAGTGTGGTTTTGCCACAGCCTGACGGCCCAACTAAAGCCACTGACTCCCCTGCGGCAATCGACAAGGACAGGTTGTTGAGTACCCAAGGCGCCGTTTCGCTGTAGCGAAATTGCAATGCTCGAACCTGTAATGCCCCTTGGATAGGTGCGGGCTCTAGCTGCCGACCCTGCAGCTGCTCTTTATCGGTCCGAACCACATCGGCCAGACGCTCAAAATGCAAACTAACCATCCGAAATTGCAGATACTTTTCAATTAACCGATTGCTACGCTCCACAAATTGCAGTTTGTAAGCTAAAAACGCAAACAGCATACCCGCACTAAAACCACCAGCCATCACCGCTTGTGCACCAACATACACCACTAGCAAATGCTCAAGGCCTTGCAATAAACGGTGCGCCGTCTGATAACTGAGCTGAAACATGCCCAAGCGAATACTTTGGTTCATGCTATCGACATACAAATGTTGCCACTGCGCTTCGCGACGTGTTTCGCCAGCAAATAGTTTTAACGTTTGCATCGCTCGGACCGTTTCAATCTGATAGCTATGCTCACGCGCTTGCAGCACCAACTGTTGCTCGCTGACCCGTCGATAGGTGGGGTAAAGCATCACACGCAACAGCGCATAAATAAGCACAAAACCTAGCACTAGCAAGGTCATCGGCACGCTGTAAATCAACAACAACGCTAGCAGTAACACACCCATGACACCATCGATCAGCGCCTCTAACATGCCGGTGGTTAATAAATCCCGCACTTGCTGCAATGAGCCAAAACGCGATAACACATCGCCGATATGGCGTTTTTCAAAAAACGCCAATGGCAGGCGTAGCAGATGATGAAACAGATTGGTCGCCATCTGTAAATTCAAGGTATTGCCGAGTTGCAGCAATAACCAACCACGCAGCGCCTGCGTCAGCACATCCAGCACCAACACCAAGCCAAAACCGAACAGCAGCACCTGTAACAATAGCGAATCGTGGCTGACCAACACGTCGTCCACCACCAGCTGAATGTAATACGGAGAGATCAGCGCAAACACTTGCACCAACAACGATAAAACGGCCAGCATCAATAACGAGCGTTTAAGTCCGGTCATCGACGACCAAAAATCGCGGAACCCTACTGGACTAGTGGCGGGCTTTTCGGAAAAGTCCGTTAATGGCGTCAACTCCAACACGACGCCGGTAAAATGCCCCGATACCTCGCTCAGCATTAACGTTCGCACGCCCTGCGCCGGATCATGGATGGTGACCCGATCGCCATGCACAGCCTTGAGCACCACAAAATGATTCAGATCCCAATGCAAAATGGCGGGCGCTTTGAGTTGCGCCAATTGGTCGAGTTCAATCCGAAGTGGCCTGCCGGACAGCTTTAACTGCTCAGCAAATCGCATTAAATCCAACAAGGTGGTGCCGGCCAATGACACAGAAAAGTGCTGTCGTAACTCTTGCAAGGACCAATGGCTACCATAAAAACCAGCCACCATGCCAAGACAGGCCAAACCGCATTCGGCAGCCTCGCTTTGTGACAATAACGGCAGTTCACGGCGAGAAAACAACGAAAAATTCATCGACGTACTCATTACAACTGCCCTTTTAAGCTATAGATCGGGTCAAACAACCACTGCAGCAAACTTTGCCGCTCAGTGATTAAATCGGCGTGCAAGGTCATTCCGGCTTTCAGCGGTAAGGCTTTGTTGTATGCATGCAATTGCTGACTTGGAATTTGCACCCGCACTCGAAAACTAGGGCCTTGCAAGGCAAAATCTGGCACATCGCTGGGCAATAACACACTGTCGCTGATCTCAGTCACCATGCCTTGATACACGCCAAAGCGTTGATAGGGATAGGCGTCATAACGCAAACGAGCCGTTTGCCCGACCGTTAAAAAACCAACCGCGCTGGTGGGCACATACAACACGGCCTCTAAGTTATGGTCTGTCGGTAACAGCGTTAACACAGCTTGCCCTTGCACATGCCACTGCCCCGCTTTGACTTGCAAACCGCTAACCCGGCCAGCACTTGGCGCGACTAAGGTGCTGCTTTGTTGTTGGCTAAGCTTTGCTTGCTGTGCAGTTTGAGCTGCCAGTTGATTGTCGATGAGGCTCAGCTCCGCTTGTTGTTGCAGCGGTAATTGCTTGAGTTGCTGTTCCGCTTGAGCAATGTCGGCCTGGACTTTGACTTGCGCCGCTTGCTGTTGTTGCTGTTGTTGTTCAAGTTGTAGCAGCGCATCTTTTTGCTTGGTGATTTCCAGTTGCGAGATATAGCCAGAACCTTGCAAGGTGCTTAGCTGTTTTAATTGCTCTCGATTGAGCGTTAAACGGTGCTGCAAGGTTTGCTGCTGTTGTTGTAGTTCCGCCAGATCGCGTTGCAAGGCGCTGATTTTGTCGCGCTGTTGCTGCAGCTGCAGTTGATGCTGTTGTTGCTTTTGGCTTTTGTCCAGCTGTAACTGTTTGATCACCTGCTGGTTTTGCGACAACAAAGTACTACTTAATTCATTTTGGCTGGCATCGAATTGTTGTTTATCCAGCAAAAGCAACGGTGCTCCAGCCTGCACCAGCTGGCCTTCACTAACCAATAACTCGCGGATTATGCCGCTTTCAGCCAATTGCAGACGCACTGCGCCAGCACTGGGTTGCAGCACCCCTTGCACCGTTTGTTTTCGACTGTACTGGGCATTGGCCAGATAAACGATGGCGGCGGTGACAATCAGCAGCAATAAGGCGGTCAGCCATACCAGTGGCACGGGACGCGTCAGATGAACAGCCCCCGCCAGACGTTGCTGCTGTTTTTGCAACACCTCGGGGCGAAAGAAACTTTTAGACACTGGACTAAGCCCTTGATGGGGTTCTTGTTATAGCGCGACAGTAGCATGCCAGCCAAGACTTCGACAAGGGTGCAGGTTTCAACAGCCTGTTTGTTATAACGACAGCGGTGAAACGCCCCGCTGCCAGCACGTTGCGATGACGTTAACACCAGCATCCGCAGATGGAAACACGACCTCTGAGCCATCAACGCGCTGTGGCAGGTCTGGCGAGCATAGAGAGAATAGAGAAAGAAGTTGTAGAGGGGTTAGAAGGTCTGAAGGTCATAGAAGGTGTATACCAATCAATCACCACCTTGGCATCGGCACAACGCGTCACCACCGCAGATAAAACAAAACCCAGCCGTGCTGGGTTTTGTATCACTCGGAGAGAGTGCCTTACCACACCTTAACGCGTTGCTCGGGCGCTAAATACAGCTTGTCGCCCGGTTTGACGTCAAACGCTTTGTACCAGGCGTCGAGGTTACGCACGGTCAAGGCGCGGTACATCCCAGGCGCATGGCCGTCGGTGGCGATGCGGTTACGCAGCGCCGCGTCACGCATTTTGGTGGCCCAGGTTTGCGCATAGCCAATAAAGAAGCGTTGATCGCCCGTTAAACCGTTGATCACCGGTGCTTCTTTGCCGCCAAGCGAGGCGCGATACGCATCATACGCTGCCGCTAAACCAGCGACATCCGCGATGTTTTCGCCCAAGGTCAACTTGCCATTGACGTGTAAATCAGGGAATGGCGCATAGGTGTCGAATTGATCGGCCAAGGCTTTGCCTTGCTCGGCGAATCGCGCGAAATCTTGCTTGGTCCACCAGTTGCGCAGCGCGCCGGTCGAGTCAAACGCGGCACCGTTGTTATCAAAACTGTGGCTGATCTCATGGCCAATCACAGCGCCAATGGCGCCAAAGTTGTAGGCATCATCGGCACCTGGTACATAAAACGGTGGCTGCAAAATACCCGCAGGGAAATTCAGCGCGTTTTGCACCGGCAAGTTCACCGCGTTAACGACTTGCGCCGTCATCCACCACTCGCCTTTGTCCATCGGTTTGCCGATTTTCGCCAACTGATGGCGATATTCGGCTTTTTCACCTTGCACGGCGTTGGCGTAGGCGTTGTCTGCCAGCACTGGGTACTGGCTGTAATCGCGCCAGTGGTCTGGATAACCCACGCTCACCACTAAGGTTTTGACTTTGGCCAAGGCTTCGGTTTTGGTCGCCGCTTGCATCCAATCGAGTTTTTCTACACGCGTGTGGAACGCATCGACAATCTGCTGCACCATGGCGCTGATATGCGCTTTATGTTCGGCTTGGAAATAACGGCTGACATAGGCTTTACCGACGGCATCACCTAAGTACACATCCAGCATCGCCAGTGCACGTTTTTCGCGGCTGCGCTGCTGTGGTGTCCCCGACAAGGTCGTGCCGTAAAACGCAAAATGCGCTTCATCTAACGCCGTTGGCAACACATCGGCGTGGGTGTTGATTTGATGAAACGTCAACCAGTCTTTCCAGACTTGCAGCGGTTGCGACGCCACCAGCGCCGACAAATTCGTAATAGCCGCGCTGTGATAAGCCGCAAAACGTTGTTGCTTGCCTAAACTCGCGCCGGCAAAAAACGCATCCCAATCCATGCCGGGTGCTTTGACCGCAAAGTCTTTGCGGGCCCACACCGCAGAAGACTTGGCAAAATCTTCGCTCTCTTCACGGCTAACATGCGCTTTGGCGATTTGCATTTCCAGCGCAAAAATACCGGCGGCTTTGGTTTTGGCGTCCTTGATACCGGCTTTGTTTAATAAGGTTTCGATATAGGCTTGGTAGGCGGTGCGCAGTTCGGCCATTTTCGGGCTGTCGGATAAATAAAATTCGCGCTCCGGCAGGCCCAAGCCACCTTGCATCAGATACGGCAGCACTTCGCCTGGCGTAGCCAAACCTTGGGTCACAAACACGCCAAACAGGTTTTCGGTGTGATAATTGGTGGCGTTCAGCGGATCGACATCGGCGCGCACGCTGCCGCCTAAGGCGCGCGATAAATCGCTTAGATTGCTAATCGTTTCAATGCGCGCCAAGTCCATCGCAATCGGCGCCATGCCGCGACTGTTGATGCCACTGACGTCCAAATAGGCTTGGTAGAAATTGACGATCCGCGCATCGTCCGAGCCTTGGGCTGGCTGGCCTTTGACCAGTTCGGCGATTAAATCCGTTTTGTGTTTTTCGGTGGCTTCTGCCGCCACTAAAAATGAGCCAGTGCTGGAACGATCGGCTGGGATCTCGGTGGTTTTGACCCAGTTGCCGTTGGCGTAGCCATAAAAGTCATCGCCCGGTTTGACCGAACTATCCATGGCGTTGATGTTAATGCCGATCGGTTGATCAGCGGCGCTCGCCAATGAGCTAACGGATAGCGTGCTGACCGACAGCAGCATGCTGGTGAATACAGCGCGGGTAATTTTATTGAGCATTTCGAACCTCGACGTTTGGCTTAACAGCACGAGTTCTTCGGTGGAACTCTGTTTTAATTAAATTATTAGGTTGTTTGGTTAAATCAAATGGTTTGCATGCGTTTGCTTGCTGACGACGGCTGTGCCTTGTGTTTCAGCCATCATGCGCTTCGAGTGTACTGCGACCGCGCGCAAAGTGCAGCGCCGCTTGGCGCGAAAAACCTACAACTGGCATGGCAATACCCAGTAAAGATGTAACCAATTGTCTGCAAAGCCTCTTGGCAGCATGCATGGCGCTGACCCTTGGCAGGGTTGTGACAATGGGCAGGGTTGTTACACCAACAAAAACACCAGCCGCAGCTGGTGTTTTTCATTCGTTGGTGAATTAGCCCAACCAAACACGGGCGTTACGGAACATCCGCATCCATGGCGAGTCTTCTTGCCACTCGTCTGGATGCCAGCTGTTGCTGACTGCGCGGAACACACGCTCTGGATGCGGCATCATGATAGTGACGCGACCATCGCGGGTGGTCAGTGCGGTGATACCATTGGCCGAACCGTTCGGGTTGGCTGGGTATTGCTCGGTAACTTGACCGTAGTTGTCGACAAACCGCAGTGCGATGGTACCGCTTTGCTCGGCCGCTTGCAGCGCTTCGCGACTCGCAAACTCGGTATGACCTTCACCGTGTGACACGGCGATTGGCATGCGTGAACCGGCCATTCCAGCAAACAACAAGGATGGGTTTTGTTGTACTTCGACCAAGCTAAACCGCGCTTCAAACCGCTCCGACTTGTTACGAACAAACCGTGGCCACAAGTCCGCGCCTGGGATCAGCGATTTTAAGTTCGACACCATCTGACAGCCGTTACACACGCCTAGCGTGAAGGTGCTGTCGCGTTCAAAGAAGCGGCTGAACTGTGCCCGCGCCACGTCGTTAAACAGAATCGATTTCGCCCACCCTTCACCAGCGCCTAACACGTCACCGTAGCTAAAACCACCACAGGCAACTAAGCCGTTGAATTCTGACAGTTCACGACGACCGGCCAGAATATCGCTCATATGCACGTCGATAGCGGTAAAACCAGCGCGGTTAAAGGCTGCCGCCATCTCGACATGCGAGTTGACGCCTTGTTCACGCAACACAGCGATCTTCGGCTTGGCACCTTTTAAAATGTAAGGCGCGGCAACGTCTTCATTGATGTCAAAGCTTAACTTAACGTTCAGACCTGGGTCTTGTTGGTCAAACTTGGCATCAAACTCTTGTTTCGCACACGCCGGGTTGTCGCGACGCGCTTGCATTTGATACGTAGTTTCGGCCCAAATGGTACGAAGACGCACGCGGCTGTCTTGATACACCACAGTGTCGCCACGGCGCACAACGAGGTCATCCGACGCATTCACCGCACCCAGCACGTGGCTGTTGGCTGCTAAACCGTGTTTCGTTAGCACGGATTGCACGTAGGCTAAGTCGCTATCGGCCACTTGCACCACAGCACCTAATTCTTCGCTAAACAGTACGCTGAAATCGTCCGAGCCCAGCGCGGCGACGTCGACATTCCAACCGGCTTTACCCGCAAATGCCATTTCCGCCAGCGTGACTAACACACCACCGTCAGAACGGTCATGGTAGGCCAGTAGTTTTTGCTCGTGCGTCAGTTGTTGCACGGCATTGAAGAAATTCAGCAGCAGTGCTGGCGATGCCAGATCCGGCGCTTGGTCGCCCAGCTGTTTGTACACCTGTGCCAAGCACGATGCGCCTAAGCGGTTTTGGCCTTGGCCTAAGTCAATCAGCAGCAGCGATGAGGCGCCTTTGTCGGTACGCAGTTGTGGCGTCACCGTTTTACGCACGTCTTCGACGCGAGCAAACGCAGTGATAATCAATGACATAGGCGCAGTGACGGCTTTGTCTTGACCGGCTTCGTGCCATTTGGTTTTCATCGACATCGAGTCTTTACCGACCGGAATGGTGATGCCCAGCGCAGGACACAACTCTTCGCCGACGGCTTTGACCGCTTCGTATAAACCGGCGTCTTCACCTGGGTGACCGGCAGCGGCCATCCAGTTGGCGGATAATTTAATGCGTTTGATATCGCCGATGTCTGTCGCTGCGATGTTGGTGATGGCTTCCGCCACCGCCAAACGCGCTGATGCACCGAAATCCAACAGTGCCACAGGTGTGCGTTCACCCATCGACATGGCTTCACCATGGTAAGTGTCCAGCGCCGCGGTGGTTACCGCACAGTTGGCCAGTGGTACCTGCCATGGGCCGACCATTTGGTCACGCGCCACCATACCGGTCACCGAGCGGTCACCGATGCTGACTAAGAAGGTTTTTTCGGCAATGGTCGGTAAACGTAACAAACGCTCAGTGGCTTGTTGTACAGTCGCATCACCTAAGTCTAAGGCTTGGCCTTGGGCTTTTTTCGATTCAACATCGCGATGCATTTTTGGTGGCTTGCCAAGCAGTACCGACAGCGGTAAATCGATTGGTTTGTTATCGAAGTGGCTGTCGGTCAGCGTTAAATGCGGCTCTTCGGTGGCAACACCGACCACGGCAAACGGCGCGCGTTCGCGGCGACAGATGGCTTCAAACACCGGCATTTTGTCCGCTGGGATGGCCAATACGTAACGTTCTTGCGATTCGTTACACCAAATTTCCAGTGGTGCCATGCCTGGCTCGTCGTTCGGTACATTACGCAGCTCAAACTTACCACCGACTCCACCGTCGTTGACCAGTTCTGGGAAGGCGTTGGACAAACCACCGGCACCGACGTCGTGGATAAACACGATGGGGTTCTCGGCGCCTAATTGCCAGCAGCGGTCGATCACTTCTTGGCAGCGACGTTCGATTTCTGGGTTGTCGCGTTGCACCGAGGCAAAGTCTAAGTCTTCGGCCGATTGACCGGAGGCCATCGACGATGCCGCGCCACCACCTAAACCGATGTTCATGGCAGGGCCACCCAGCACCACTAAATTAGCGCCAGCTGGTAAGTCGCCTTTTTGCACGTGTTCAGCGCGGATGTTCCCTAAACCACCGGCCAGCATAATTGGCTTGTGGTAACCACGAACTTCATCGCCGTTGTGGCTTGGCACTTGTTCTTCATAGGTACGGAAATAACCAACAACGGCCGGACGGCCGAATTCGTTGTTAAACGCCGCGCCACCCAGTGGACCTTCAGTCATGATATCAAGCGCAGTAACGATGCGGCTTGGCTTGCCGAAGTTGGTTTCCCACGGCTGTTCAAAGCCAGGGATCCGTAAATTCGATACCGAGAAGCCGACCAAACCCGCTTTTGGCTTAGCGCCAACGCCCGTTGCGCCTTCATCACGAATTTCCCCGCCTGAACCAGTCGCAGCACCTGGGAATGGCGAAATGGCGGTTGGGTGGTTGTGCGTTTCGACTTTCATCAACACATGAATGTCTTCATGGTGATATTGGTATTCTTGGGTTTGCGGATCTGGGAAGAAGCGACCCGCTTTGGAACCTTCCATCACGGCGGCGTTGTCTTTATAGGCTGACAGCACAAAATCCGGCGTGGTTTCGAAGGTGTTTTTGATCATTTTAAACAGCGATTTTGGCTGTTTGACGCCGTCGATGGTCCAGTCGGCGTTAAAAATCTTGTGACGGCAGTGCTCCGAGTTGGCCTGCGCGAACATATAGAGTTCGATGTCGTTTGGATTGCGACCAAGTTCGGTGAAATTGCTAAACAGGTAATCAATTTCATCGTCAGCTAACGCTAAGCCCATCCGCACGTTGGCTTGTGCCAGCGCGTCGCGGCCACCTTGCAGAATGTCCACTGAAGACAGCGGCGCAGGTTCGGCTTTACGAAACAGGGCGACGGCCTCGTGCGCGTCCGCAAACACGGTTTCCATCATGCGGTCATGGATAAAACCAGCCAATTGCACGCGTTGCTCGCCAGTTAACTCGGCGGAGGTTTCAACAAAATAAGCAATACCGCGCTCTAAACGCGTCACTTTGGCCAGGCCGCAGTTGTGGGCGATATCGGTGGCTTTAGAAGACCAAGGCGAAATAGTGCCTGGGCGTGGTGTCACTAACAACAGGTGGCCAGTCGGCTGATGGCTGGTCAGGGTTGGACCGTACGTCAGTAGTTTTTCCAGCACGACCAGTTCATCGGCATTTAACTCTGCTGTGACATCAGCAAAATGCATAAACTCGGCGTAAACACTGGTGACCGGTAATTGCGCGGCTGCGCACAGGTCAAGGATTTTCTGGATTCGGAACTCGGACAGTGCGGCTGCACCACGCAGGATTAACATAAATTTATTTTCCCGTGGGTTGGTCTTAGACGGAAGCTAAAATCGGCGCCTTAGTATACTGGAAAATCACCTCGATGGGTACCTAAACGGCAGTGCTAAGACCGCTGGATGGCCAAGTTGCTCTGAAAACGTAGGGTTATGCAGCGATTTCTGACGAACAAGCAAAATTTTGATATAAATATCGGTTCATTTTTAGTTTTCAGGAAACACTGATGCGTCGTTGGCTGCTTTGTTGCCTTGTTTCGGTTTTGGTTCTGGCGTGTACGCCGGCGCCTACGCCTATGCATTTGCACCAAATCTATCAACGCGACACATTGCGAATTGGCATCGTCAATGGCCCCACCAGTTATTACGAAGGTGTGGATGGCCCAAGCGGCTACGAATATGAGCTGGCCAAAATTATGGCCGATAAACTCGGCGTTAAATTAGACATTGTCACAGCCTACCAAACCGAAGAACTACTGCAGCGTCTCGAACAAGGTCGGATTGATTTAGTCGCCTCTGGCGGCACCATTTCGCCAAGCTTGCAACAACGCTTTAAGCTTGGGCCGGCTTATCAAATCGCCGATGAAGTGTTGGTGTACAACAATACCAAACGACGACCGAAAAGTATCGCCGACATCGACGCGCCGATCGTGGTGCTGGCAGGTTCCAGCCAGGCCGAGGCGCTGCAGCAATTAAAGCTGCAACACCCTGATTTAAAAGTAGAATTCAGCGATAACTTAGACGCTACCGAGCTACTACAGCACGTCGCAGAAGGAAAAATTCGTTACACCGTCACCGATTCGCACTTGTTGTCGATTAACCAGCGCTTTTATCCGATGCTGAATGTCGCCTTGACACTCAAGAAAAACCAACCGGTCGCGTGGTTACTGCCCGCCAAAGACGATGACTCGTTATATACAGTGTTAATCGAATTTTTTGGCAAAAGCTTTGAAAATGCCGATTTGTTAACGCTGGAAGATAAATATTTTGGCCATATCAGCCGCTTCAATTACGCCGATACGGTCCATTACATCGAGGCCATCGAAAAAACCTTACCGCGATATCGCAAGTTATTTGAAAAACATGCAGGAGACTTTGATTGGCGTTTGCTGGCATCGCTCGCCTACCAAGAATCCAAATGGGATCCGAAAGTGCGCAGCCCACAAGGGGTTGTTGGCATGATGATGCTCACGGTCGAAACCGCCAACTTAATGAAAGTGTCCAGTCGCGTGGATGCAGCACAAAGTATCCGTGGCGGCGCCTTGTATCTGAAACGGCTGATGGACCGCTTACCCGAGCGCATCCCGCAACCGGATCGCACGTGGATGGCTTTAGCCGGTTACAATCTTGGTTTAAGCCACATTGAAAGCGCCCGCATGCTGACCGAAAAACAAGGTGCTAACGCCGACAACTGGGCTGAGGTGAAACAACGCTTGCCGCTGCTTCGGCAGCGCAAATATTATCGGCAAACCCGCACCGGCTATGCCCGCGGCGATATGGCGGTGTATTACGTCGAAAACATTCGGCGTTATTATGAAACGCTGCAATACATCGATGACAAACAAGCCATCAAAGCGCCCGCGCCAGCAACGCCTGCGCAAAAGGCCAAACCATCAAAGACAACTGTCACACCAAGCCGAGCCCCCTAAAGGCTTGAGTACTTGCAGCGCTGAGTTGCGCTTTGTATAGTGGGCGGGATTTTCAAACAACGAGTAGGTTATGTTAAAACGTAAAAAACCGAAGCTGATCAGTAAGCGACGTTTGATGAATGTCGGCGCATTTCGTCGCCGGGTTAAACGTAGCTTGAGTGCATTTAAGTTATATCGCCGTGGCCGCAGTTATTTTATCCAGCAAGAGCCGTCCGAGACGTTATCAACAACGTCAGCTGAACTGCTCGGTTAATTGGCTAGACGCCTTCCCCATTTGAATTTTTCTCAGCCTGTTTTTTAGCTTTATGCTCGGCGCGTCGGCGTCGGAAAAAATTCGACAACTGGCTGGAACACTGCTCGGCTAAGATACCTGATGTGACCAGCAACTGATGGTTGGCCGTTAGATCTTGCACCAAATTATGCACCGAGCCACAAGCTCCTGTTTTGCCGTCATGCGCGCCAAACACCAACCGAGTGACCCGGGCATGCACCATTGCCGCCGCACACATCGCACAGGGTTCGAGGGTGACGTACAAGGTGGTGTTGACCAAGCGATAGTTTTGTAGCTGCTGACCGGCCGCACGTAAAACGGCGATTTCGGCATGCGCGGTTGGGTCGTGGCGCAAAATTGATTGATTAAACCCTTCGGCGATGATCTGCCCATCCTGCACCAGCAAGGCGCCGACAGGAATTTCGCCTTGCTGCTCGGCTTGTGCCGCTAACTCCAGCGCACGGCGCATAAAACATTCATCATCCAAGAGTAAGAGTGTCGCCATGGCAAAAACTACTTCCGCGCTATCAGTTACATCATGAAACAATTCGGTGAAGCCCAACGGTTGCCTGCGCCATCACGCCTACGGCATTATCAGAAACCACCACGCTTTTCACAACGGAGTGTACCATGAACGATTTGATTGTTGCTGTAGTTGCTATCTGCGCCGTCTTTAGCTTTTTAACCGCCAAACACTATTTCCGCTACAAAAGCGGCTTAACGGTGCAAGGCGCACAAACTGATCAACTGCAAAGTGAAATCAATGCATTAAAACAACGAATTGCCACCTTAGAAGCGATTGTCACCGACCCAGGCTACCAGTTAAAACGCGATATTGAACGGCTCTAATTCGACTTATCTTTGATAAAGAATTGTGGCCCCAATAGCCCACTTACGCTGACTCGATACAGTTTCATCAAACAATGTTTGATCAGAATAGGCAACGGCATCTTTTGCCAATGGCCACGAATAGCCAATAATGCCCGCCAACACCACGCGGGCTTGCTGGGCGATAACAGTCGAGCATAGGTTGCTCGCCACAGCCAACGCTCCAGCCATGTTGGCCGATAAGACAGGTACCATTGCCGTGCAATAGCGGGCAGTTTATACATGGATGAACGCTCAAACTGATCAAAACTCATCCACAATTCCGCCCTAAAGCCGCTGGTCTGCGCCAGCTGAATTAAGTCTTGCCAAAACTCAGCGCTATCAAATTCTTCCGCTAACAACGCCAGATCCGTGATATCACGCCAGCCATGCTTAATTTCTTCATTGCAGAATAAATGGATCGTGCTATGCAAATACATTGCGGCAGGCCCCAGCACCCAATGGCCTTGCGGCGTTGGCCGTATGTTGTGCCAAAAGGGTGTGAGATCAGGGGCACGACCAGAAATCGGCGGCAACAATTGATGGTGAACGTCAAGTACGGTGCCCCGCTCGGCATGTTGCAGTGGGGGGATCTCGTGTGCCCAGCGTCGATAATACATATCATCGTAGGGATCGAGTTCATCACCTATATAACCGTGCAGCAATAAATTAAACTCAATATCCGCGAGTTGATCTTTGGCGACCAACACATCGATATCGCTGTAGGTTCGGCCTAACCCTGCCTGGATAGGACCTGCGAGTGAGTAGGCCGCGCCCTTTAGAAACACCACCTGTTGGCCAGGCTTCACAATGCTTCGGATATAGTCCGCTTCATACTGCACTTGGCCTAACTGCTTTTCGGCAATACGACAGGCATTGGTGATATGACGTTTGGCATACTCAGGTAGTGGCTTCGAAAGCAGATCAAATCTCAGTGCAAACCGCGCCAGCATCTGATGTTGCCGAAGGAGTGGTATTAACATGCCCCACTCAACGAGCGACAACTCAGGCATCTTGCGCTCGCGCCACCACAGGTGTAACTGCTCGGGTTTAATCATCGGCCACCAACTCGAGCAAAAATTGCGTTAACTCATCCATGTTGCTGTATTGCACCGTAAATGCCGGCAGACTGCTGACCAGTTTAAAGGCTGTATCAAAGCCTAATTTACCTAAGACACTCATGTTAAAGGCATTGTTAGCAAGTTCAGCAAAGGCTTGAGCTTGATTGAGCTGGTATATTTCTAAGGCACTGCCCGCTTGATACTTAGGGAAAACAATGGCTGCTAACGTCGCTTCTTGACGATTATTCTGCCAACTGTGTTGCGGTGGCGACACATGACAGACATCGCCTTTATGGGTATTTCGGGTGATGTCCGACATCACGGCGTGCGGGAACCACGCTTTGGCAAGTTCGATCGACTTATTCTTTAGACAAATTGGCCTGACAAACGGCACCACGTCCAAACTGTTGGGTTTGACCAAAGCCATTTCATCGGATAACAGGCGCCAGCCGTGAAAAGCCAACCACAAGGTCAGGGTGCTTTTGCCAGATCCTGGCGGTGCCGGAAACATAATGGCTTTGTCGTTTAAAGCTAAAATACCAGCATGGACAATGGCATAGGTGAACTCATTGGCGGCCACAACGTAGTTCAAGCCCCACTCAAGCATGGCATAACTATGCTGCGCAGGCAGCGGTTGGAATGGCTCATGCCCTTCGCACAGGAAGCGTGCTTGGCGATGCCACACTCGGTGTATCCCTTGGCCGGATTTTATTGCAACTTGATAATCAACCAACTGGGTGTTATCAATAAAACATGTGGAAGGGTATAGCTTGGACAGGTTCCGCGCCACTCGATGATCATACTGTGTAATTTCAAAGCAAAACGGATAAACACTGAAGCGCACTAAACATCTCGACTCTGGTCAATGAAGGGAGCCAACGAGTTAATTAAGTCTGAATTATCCTCGTTCGGCTTGTCTAACGCGTTTTTTAGCTCAGCTGCATTTAATGAGAGCACAAGCAGAGAACCACTCACGCTATCAATGACCACCAAACCCGAGTGATCCGGGAATTCCCTCACGTCGACACTAGCTCGTAGAGAAACCATTATGGAGGACTAACACCTAACGCTGAGCAAGCGGCTGATTTGTTGTTATCAAAGCAAGCAATGATATTGCTTAACTCGACACCGACTTTATCAGGATAAACCAATGCTCGGGTGTAGATATGCTGGGCAAATGCTTCCGGGCTACCAAACTTTTTCCACAGCGGATAATAAACTTTCGGCATAAGGTTCTTTTGATCCATGACTGCAGAAAGATAGATGGCAATCATATGCTTATTGACATTGCTTGGTCCCGCAAACTCAGTATTTCCTTTCGCTTTTAAAACAGTCAAAAAGTCTGTATCAGTCGAAGCCGAAAGCGCAGCGCCTTTAATTGGTTTACCACCAAACACTGTGGAGAACTGAATGGTGTGACTTGACTTCCCACCAAAGGAAATTGGATTATTTTTGAAAAAACCGTGCGATTTTACATTGATTCTGACGCCTTGGGTAAAATCAGAACCATGACCAGACGCCACAATAGACTGTGCAATTCCACCGGAAGACGCCCACACCGATTTGGCAGGAAGAGATGCAATCACCACGCCTGCAGTGGCGCGTGTTAAGAACTTACGACGGCTGTGCTGAGTGGTCTCAGCTGAACTTTCTGGGGTGTTTTTTGATTCATGTTGCATAGCTAACTCCTTTATCGCTCCATGCGGCAGGCGCAATTTTTCCTATTATACGAACTGCATTCTTTTTAGCCAGACCAGATTGAAAGCTCTAGCCATTCTTTTGCGAAGCACACGATCCACTAACGTTTTGACTACATAAAAACAAATCGGCGGCAATAAGCCGCCGATTTATTTACCTTATTCCCACTCAATGGTCGCTGGTGGTTTACCCGATACATCGTAGACGACACGGCTGATGCCGTTGACTTCGTTGATGATACGGTTCGACACATGACCCAACAGCTCGTAAGGCAGGTGCGCCCAATGCGCCGTCATAAAGTCGATGGTTTGCACCGCGCGCAGCGACACGACCCAATCGTACTTACGGCCATCGCCCATCACGCCGACCGATTTTACCGGCAGGAACACTGTGAAGGCTTGGCTGACTTGGTCGTACCAACCGCTATTACGCAGCTCTTCGATAAAAATCGCATCGGCGCGGCGCAACAAGTCGCAGTATTCTTTTTTCACTTCGCCCAGCACCCGCACACCCAAACCTGGGCCTGGGAACGGATGGCGGTACAACATGTCGTACGGTAAGCCCAGCGCTAAACCCACTTTGCGCACTTCGTCTTTAAACAGTTCGCGCAGTGGTTCCACTAAGCCCATTTTCATGTCAGCTGGCAAGCCACCGACGTTATGGTGCGACTTGATCACGTGGGCTTTGCCGGTTTTGGAGGCCGCCGATTCAATCACGTCTGGGTAGATGGTGCCTTGCGCTAACCATTTGGCGTTGGCCAGTTTTTTCGATTCTTCATCGAACACTTCGACAAACACACGGCCGATGATTTTACGTTTCGCTTCTGGGTCAGCGACGCCGTGCAGCGCGCTTAAGAAGCGCTCTTCGGCGTTGACGTGCACAATGTTCAGACCAAAATGATCACCAAACATTTCCATCACTTGTTGTGCTTCGTTTAAGCGAAGCAAACCGTTGTCGACAAACACGCAGGTCAGGTTTTTACCAATAGCGCGGTGCAACAACATGGCCGTGACGGACGAATCAACACCACCCGACAGGCCTAAAATGACTTGGTCATCGCCGACTTGTTTTTTAATGGTCGCCACCGCGTCATCGATGATGGTCGCAGGCGTCCACAGTTTTTCACAGCCACAGATATCAACCACGAACTGCTCCAGCAGGCGCTGGCCTTGGCGAGTGTGTGTGACTTCTGGGTGGAACTGCACGCCGTAGAATTGTTTAGCTTCGTTGGCCATCGCAGCGTGTGGGCAGGTGCTGGTGCGCGCGGTAGTCACAAATCCTTCCGGAATTTGTACCACTTTATCGCCGTGGCTCATCCATACATCGAGCTGGCCAACACCGTGCTCGGTGATATGGTCTTCGATGCCTTTGAGTAACGCGCTAGTTTCGACGATGTCGACTTGGGCGTAGCCAAACTCACGTTGCTCGGAGCTTGCGACTTTACCGCCTAACTGCTCGGCCATGGTCTGCATGCCGTAACAAATGCCCAACACCGGCACGTTGGCTTCAAACACATAACTTGGGGCACGTGGCGAACCGGCTTCGGTGACGCTTTCTGGGCCACCGGATAAAATAATCCCGGTTGGATTGAATTCAGCGATTTGCTCGGCGGTGACATCCCACGCCCACAATTCACAATACACGCCAATTTCCCGCACGCGACGCGCGATCAGCTGCGTGTATTGCGAGCCGAAGTCGAGGATCAGAATGCGGTGGAAATGAATGTTTTTGCTCATATCAGTGCTAGTTCCACTTAAAAAAAAGAAATCTGTCGCGAAAACACAGCGCCGGACTTAGGTCCGGCGCTGACAACGAATTAGCCTACTCGGTAGTTTGGCGCTTCTTTGGTGATTTGCACGTCGTGCACGTGTGATTCACCCATACCAGCGGCAGTCACTTTGACAAACACGGGCTTGACGCGCATTTCGGCAATGGTCGGGCAACCGGTTAAGCCCATCGCAGAGCGCAGGCCGCCCATTTGTTGATGGATGATGTTTTCCATCGGGCCTTTGTACGCCACGCGGCCTTCGATACCTTCCGGTACCAATTTTTCGGCGTTGTTGCTGCCTTGGAAATACCGATCTGACGAGCCGTTCCGTTGCGCCATCGCCCCCAACGAGCCCATACCACGGTACGATTTGTAGTAGCGGCCTTGGTACAGTTCCACTTCACCTGGTGCTTCTTCGGTACCAGCGAACATAGAACCAACCATCACGCAATGCGCGCCAGCAACGATAGCTTTTGAAATATCGCCGGAGAAACGAATACCGCCATCGGCGATGATACAAACGTCCATGCCTTTGACGCCTTCTACCGCATCGGCGATGGCAGAAATTTGTGGTACACCACAACCTGTGACAATCCGGGTGGTACAGATAGAACCTGGGCCGATACCGACTTTCACCGCGTTCGCGCCAGCTTCCGCCAGGGCGCGCGCACCTTCGGTGGTGGCAACGTTACCAGCGACGATTTGCAAGTCTGGGTATAAAGCGCGGGTTTGTTTGACGCGGTCAATCACGCCTTGGGAGTGGCCGTGTGACGTGTCAATCAACAGGATATCCACGCCCGCTTCGACCAACGCGGCGATCCGCTCGTCAGTGCCAGGGCCTACGCCGACTGCGGCGCCAACGCGCAGACGACCGAATTCGTCTTTACAGGCGTTTGGTTTGCTGATGGCTTTGTAGTAGTCACGAACGGTGATAAGGCCTTTTAACTTGAACGCGTCATCAACCACTAACACTTTTTCAATGCGGTGCTTATGCATTAACTGCTGAGCGTCAGCACGTGGTGCGGATTCGTTCACAGTGATCAAACGCTCGCGTGGCGTCATCACCGATGACACTGCCGCTTGTGGGTTTGATTCGACGTTTAAGTCGCGACCAGTCACGATACCGACTAAGTTTTGCTCAGCATCTACCACTGGGAAACCAGAGAAACCGTGTTGCTGGGCTAACTGTTGCACGTCGCGGATGGTTTGTTCTGGGCGAACAGTGACTGGGTCTGACACCACACCACTTTCATATTTTTTCACTTTACGAACTTGAGCGGCTTGCTCTTCGATCGTCATGTTCTTGTGAATAAACCCCAAACCGCCTTCTTGCGCTAACGCAATGGCTAAACGCGCTTCGGTGACTGTGTCCATCGACGCAGAGACCATCGGAATATTCAGCGTGATTTTGCTGGTCAATTGAGTCCGCAAGTCTGCGGTGTGAGGAAGTACCGTGGAGTGCGCTGGCACTAATAAGACATCGTCGAACGTGATGGCTTCTTTGACAATCCTGAGCATTGCAACAATCTCGCTGTGAAGGTTAAAAATCGGGGAATGTTGCGGCGCTATTTTAGTCGCAAACGCGACTTCAAACAACGCATTTTTTGTTTTTGTGGTAGATTAGCCAGATCACTTGTTAAGACTCGCCCGCCATGTACACAGAACCAACTTCGCAAAAATCACCGGAAATATACACAGTTGCCCGCTTAAATGCCGAAGTTCGTTTAACTTTAGAGCTGCAGTTTCGCTCATTATGGCTGTGCGGCGAGATCTCGAACTTTGTCGCGGCCAGTTCCGGCCATTGGTATTTCTCGCTCAAAGACAACGAAGCGCAAGTCAAAGCGGCGATGTTTAAACAAAGTAATCGCAATGCCAGCTTTCGGCCACAAAACGGCCAACAAGTGTTGGTACGCGCACGCATCAGCGTGTACGAACCGCGGGGCGAATACCAGTTATTGGTTGATTTTATCGAACCGGCCGGTGATGGCTTACTCCGCCAGCAATATGAGCAGCTGAAAGCCAAACTGGCCAGCGAAGGTTTGTTTGCGCCCGAGCGGAAAAAACCGCTACCCAGCAGCATTCGCCGCGTCGGTGTGATCACCTCCCCCACTGGCGCAGCTGTGCGCGATATCGTTACCGTGTTAAACCGCCGTGCCCCTGCGATTGAGATCATCATTTACCCAGCCTTGGTGCAAGGCATGCAAGCGCCGCACGATTTAATCGCATCGCTTAGTCATGCCATTCGCCGCCACGAAGTGGATGTGCTGATTATTGGCCGCGGTGGTGGCTCGCTGGAAGATTTAGCCTGTTTTAACGATGAACAACTGGCGCGGCAAATCGCCGCCTGCCCGCTGCCCATTGTCAGCGCCGTTGGCCATGAAATTGATTTTACCATCGCCGATTTTGTCGCCGATGTGCGTGCGCCCACTCCGTCGGCCGCTGCAGAGTTAGTGTCGCCCGACCAACAAGCGCAACTGGGCGTAGTGTTATCCCTGCACGAGCGCTTACACCGGGCGATGCGAATGCAACAAGGCCGCGCCGCGCAGCGGTTTGTGCAGCTGGTTGAACGTTTAAAACGCCAAGAACCCAGCCGCAAGTTGCAACAGCAACAACAGCGATTAGACGAACTGCAGCAACGCTTGCTACTGGCGATAAAGCGACGTCATCAGCAAGCACACCTGCAGCAACAATCGATACAACGGCGCCTGCAGCAAGCCTCTCCCGCCGTTGCGATCGCCAACTGGCGCACACGCGAGCAACAGGCGACGTTGCGCTTACAGGCCGCCATCAGAAATCTGCTTCAGCAAAAAGGTCAACAACTGCAACATCAAGCGGCGTTGTTACATCAAGTATCACCCTTAGCGACCTTGCAACGCGGTTATGGCTTAGTGCTTGACCCACAAGGACAAAGTATTAGTTCTGTACAACAGGTTGCCGTGTCTCAAACCATTGTGGTGCAGTTAACGGACGGCCAATTACAGGCTCAGGTAACAGAGATTCTGTCTGAGCCACGCACTGGTTAATACCAAGCGGCTGCGCCCTCTTTTTCAGGTTCAGCCTAGGAATTCGCCGTTGGCCCTGACTGCCCTTTCACAGCGTCAAGGTAACGAGCAATCAGCTCGACCCGAGTGGGTCGGTCAAACAATTGATACAAGGTCAACCAATCGGCAGCGCGCATCCAAGGTAAGCCTTGCTCCACCGTCAGCTGGTGCGGCGAAAAGCACCAACGACGTTCGATGCCGTCACGAACCACTTTGATGCCAGCCATCCATTCGATGACAGAGCCATCTGCCAAACGCCACCTTGCAAAATACTCACTTTGCAGATGCGGGTGTGATGGGATCACCAAGGGCTCCCAGCCAAGCGCACTGCAACGATCTTGTAGCTGCTGAAATGCCACCGTACTACAGACGATGTCGATATCGCGATGCGTCGTTACCAGCGCCAGTTGCCGCAGTAAACAGCTACCTCCAATCCCCCACTCTGGAATGTCCAAAAACGGCTTTAGTTGCTGTTGTAACAGCGCTTGCCACGGAAGAGGCGGATGCGACAACGACATGGAGAAGCTCCTGAAACAACAAACCGCCATGCGGCGGTTTGTCTGAATTACCCTTGGTTATGACCCACTTTTTTCTTGTTGGCCAAATTGGCGCGTGCTTTGATCAAGCGATCACGTTTGTAACGCTGATTCGGCGTGATGTTTTCACGACGCTCGGCAAACGGGTTGGCGGTGCCGCGGAATTCGACGCGAACCGGCGTTCCCATTAACTTCAACGACTTACGGAAGTAGTTCATCAAATAACGTTTATACGAATCGGGTAAGTCTTCGACTTGCGTACCATGGATCACGATGATCGGTGGGTTGTAACCACCGGCATGCGCGTATTTCATCTTCACGCGACGACCGTTCACCATTGGTGGAGCGTGGTCTTCTTGCGCCATGTTCATGATCTTGGTCAGCAGCGCCGTGTTGGTGCGCTTAGTCGCAGATTCAAAAGCTTCTTCCACCGATTCAAACAAGTTACCGACGCCAGAGCCGTGCAGCGCCGAAATAAAATGCAAACGGGCGAAATCGATAAAACCTAACCGACGATCTAATTCGCGTTTGACTTCGTCTTTGACGCTATCATCTAAACCGTCCCACTTATTCACCGCAATGACCAATGAGCGGCCGGCGTTCAGCACAAAGCCCAGAATACTTAAATCCTGCTCGGAAATACCAAGGCGCGCATCCAGCACTAAAATAACCACGTTGGCATCTTCAATAGCCTGCAGCGTTTTAATCACCGAGAACTTCTCGACTACATCGTCAATTTTGCCGCGACGACGCACACCGGCGGTGTCAATCAGCGTGTATTGCTGCTCACCACGGGTCATTGGAATGTAAATAGCATCGCGCGTAGTGCCTGGCATGTCGTACACAATGACACGCTCTTCACCCAAAATACGGTTGGTCAGCGTCGATTTACCGACGTTAGGCCGCCCCACAATGGCCAATTTGATATGGTCATCTTTCGCATCTTGCGCTGCGTTATCCAGCTCGGATAAATCTTCACCAGCTTCAAACGCAGCTAAACGTTGTTGCGCTTGGTCGTTTAACAGCGGTACTAAAGCTTGTTGCAGCAGTGCCGTCACGCCTCGACCATGCGCGGCAGCGATTGGCCACACTTCGCCAAGGCCTAACGAGTAGAAATCCGCCACGGCAGAATCAGCGTCTAAGCCATCCGTTTTGTTAGCGACTAAAAACACTTGTTTATTAACGCGGCGAATATGCTGCGCGATAGCATCATCGGCCACCGTCGCGCCAGCGCGGGCATCGACTAAGAACAACACCACATCGGCTTCATCAATGGCTTTGAGCGATTGCTCCGCCATCTCCAATTCAATGCCTTCTTCACTGCCGTCGATACCACCAGTGTCGATGACGATAAATTCGAGGCCTTCATAATCCACAGTGCCGTACTTACGGTCGCGCGTCAGACCTGGAAAGTCCGCCACCAACGCATCACGTGTGCGCGTTAAACGGTTAAATAACGTGGATTTACCTACATTCGGACGACCAACAAGGGCAACTACCGGTAACATGAAACACCTCAACAATTCATCGCCTCACGGCGGCGGGCTTTCGCCCAAAAAGAAACAGGCCTGCAAGCAGGCCTGTTTTTCATTTCTCAGACAGACTGCCTTATTCGGCGACTCGTAACGCTTCAATTTCACCGTTGCGAGTTTGCAGGATCAATTTATCATCTGCTACGACACCTTCGGCATAAAAACCAGAACTGTCATAGCTATCGCGCGCCAGGTATTCACCTTTATCGCGGCTAAACCAGTGCAGATTGCCTTCGTTATCCCCAACAACTACGTAATTTTTGTACACAGTGGGTGAAGACACGAAGTGTTTGTTCATTGCCAGTTGCGACCACAACTCGTTGCCGCTACGCGTATCGACCGCATACAAACGGCCTTGGCTGTCGACAATAAACAAGGTACTACCGGCCAATTGCATGGTGCGGAAACTGGCGTAATCGCGTTTCCACAGCTCACGACCTGTTCGCAAATCCAATGCGACTAACTGACCATTGTAAGCAATAGCGTAAATTGTACCATCTTGCACAATCGGTGTCGCATCAACATCGACAATCCGGGCCAAATCGGTGGCGCCTTTAGGGGCTGCAATCGCTTCATCCCACGCTGGCATGCCTTTGTCCGCGATTAATACGCCAACATGGCCATTACCAGTTCCGTAAACCACACCGCCTGAATTGGTTGCCACTTCACTTAAGCCACGCAATGTTAAGCTGGAGTTTTCGTAGTCATGCTGCCAACGGATTTCACCGGTATCCGCCGATAACGCAAACAAACGACCACCACCGGTATTGACCAGCAGCAATCCTTCACCGGCCACTGGCGCCGCCAGCACCTCCGCTTTAACATTGACACGCCAAACGGTTTCACCGGTTTGTGGATTTAATGCCACCACATCACCATCTTCGGAACCAACAAACACTTTGTCGTAACCGACACTCACACCGCCGGCAATTTTAGCATTGCGGTCATTCCACCAGTGACTCAAACCACCAAACAAGGGCGCATCGTCTTTATCACGCAGATCAATCGACCATAAAGAATCGCCATTTTCAGCATTAAATGCTTCGACTTGACCGCGACGACTGGCAGCAAACACAGTCCCGTTGAAAACCGCTGGTTTTAAATGCGAATCGTAGTGTTCAACCCCTGAGCCAACCGAGCTGCTCCACACGGATTCGACATTAATCTTGTTCTCGATCTCTGGATATTCAGGGATGGCATCTTCATCTTTTGATGAGCAGGCCGCTAAGCCCAATCCCAACACCAATGACAAGGTCACTGCACGCATGACAAATTTCACAGTGACCTCTTACCCAGCAACGTGGGCTAATTCGTTCAGTTTAACGTCTAACAACGGATTTTGCTCCGTGCCACTGGCCGCTTTGGCAGCCTTATAGGCAGCTTTAGCACCGGCAGCATCCCCAGAAGCCGCTAATACATCGCCTTTGAGCTCCGCTTGCTGCGAAGCAAAGGCTGCTGGCATCGTCGCACCCAGGGTTTTTAATGCGTCTGGGTATTTCTTTTGTTCCGCTTGTACGCGAGCGAGGCGCAATTGTGCAACAGCCACTAATTCAGCCTCTTTGTGGTTTGCAACCACCCAGCTGAGTTGTTTCTCCGCAGCTGCATAATCTTTGGCCGCGACCAGTTCTTTGGCGCTTAACAAAGCAGCCAACGCGCTGTAAGACGACTCTTTGTTGGCATCAATGAATTTTTGCGCATCGGCAGTGAAGGCGGATTTATCCGCTTTTTCGTCGGTTAACACTTGCGTTAAGTTGCTGTAGCCGGTGGAGTGCGCTTCTGCGGCTTCCAATTGAGTCGCTTGGTAATGACGATAGCCATACAAGCCACCTAAGCCTAAAACGATACCAGCCACAATCGACAAGCCATTTTCACGCAAAAAGCGTTTTATCGCTTCGACCTGTTGTTCTTCAGTGCTATAAACTTCCATTACAACTCCATTCTGACTACGACAGTAAAGCGCTTAAATCAGCAAGCGCGACTGTTTGTTGTTCTTGTTCTGCGCGCAACCACTTGACGGTCACTTGGCCTTGCGCCAGTTCATTCTCGCCAAGCAACAGGCCAATCGCTGCACCTGATTTGTCTGCACGTTTTAATTGTTTTTTCAAATTGCCGCCACCGCAGTGCAACACGATCCGTTTGCCCGGTAACGCACGACGCAGCTGTTCGGCAACAGAAACTGCGGCAAGTTCCGCAGCATCGCCCAGTGGCATCAGATAAATATCCGCGTTGGAATTTAAATCAGGCAGCAACTCGAGGGTTTGCAGCAACAATACCAGACGTTCCATGCCCAGCGCAAAACCAACCGCCGGCGTGGCTTTGCCACCCAATTGCTCAACCAAACCGTCGTAACGGCCGCCGGCGCAGACTGTGCCTTGTGAACCTAGATTGGTTGTCACCCACTCAAATACGGTGCGGTTGTAATAGTCCAAGCCACGAACTAACCGTGGATTAATGGTAAATTCGATTCCCGCCGCTTCTAAGCGAGCTTGCAGCCCTTCGAAGTGAGCCTTGGATTCATCATCCAAATGGTCAAGCAGCTGTGGCGCTTTGCTCAGCATCTCGGCCATTGCAGGGTTTTTGCTATCGAGCACGCGCAATGGGTTGCTGTACAAACGGCGCAGGCTGTCTTCGTCCAACAAGTCTTTGTGTTGTTCTAAATAAGCAACGAGCTTGTCGCGATATGCCGCGCGCGCTTCATTCGAACCGAGCGAGTTCAGTTCTAATCGCACGTACGGTGTTAAACCTAATTGTTGCCAGAAACGCGCACTGATCAGAATCACTTCGGCATCAATGTCCGGACCTTGCATGCCAAACACTTCCAAACCGAACTGGTGGAACTGGCGATAACGGCCTTTTTGTGGACGTTCATGGCGGAACATCGGCCCCATGTACCACAGACGTTGCTCTTGGTTGTACAACAAACCGGCTTGATTGCCTGCGCGCACGCAACAGGCCGTGCCTTCTGGACGCAGCGTTAGGCTGTCCCCATTGCGGTCTTCAAAGGTATACATTTCTTTTTCGACGATGTCGGTCACTTCACCGATGGAGCGCTTAAACAGCTCGGTCATTTCCACAATAGGGAAGCGAATTTCGTCATACCCGTAGCTACGGACCGTTTGGCGGATCATCGATTCGACGTATTGCCACACTGGGGTATCAGTGGGCAAACAATCGTTCATACCGCGGATGGCTTGAATATCTTTTGACACGTGTTTACCTAAAACTACTCTACGTTTTTGACCGCAATTGCTTGTTGTTGGGCGGCAAGATACTCACGAACTTGCTGCTCTAACTGCTCGGCAATATTGTCATTATCGAACCGCAATTTTTGCCGTTCGCCTTTTAAATAAAATCCGCTTTTTTTGCTAGCGCCGGCAACGCCTAAATCAGAAATCAAGGCCTCACCTGGGCCATTGACCACGCACCCTATCACAGAAACAGTCAGTGGGTCGATGATATCTTCCAGCCGGGTTTCAAGCTCATTCATGGTCTTGATCACGTCAAATTCTTGCCGTGAACAACTCGGGCAGGCAATAAAGTTGATACCACGTGACCGGATGCGCAGCGATTTTAAGATGTCAAAACCGACTTTGACTTCTTCAACCGGATCTGCGGCTAAGGAGATGCGCAAGGTATCGCCAATCCCTTCGGCCAACAGCATACCAAGGCCAATCGCCGACTTCACTGCGCCTGAGCGCGCGCCGCCGGCTTCGGTGATACCTAAATGCAGTGGTTGTTCAATTTGCTTGGCCAGCAAGCGATAGGCGCCAACCGCTAAAAATACATCGGAGGCTTTAACGCTAACTTTAAAATCTTGGAAATTCAGTTTATCGAGGATATCGACATGGCGCATGGCTGATTCAACCAAGGCTTCAGGGGTGGGCTCGCCATATTTTTCTTGCAGATCGGCCTCTAAAGAACCGCCATTGACGCCAATACGAATAGGAATAGCTTTATCACGCGCCGCATCCACCACAGCACGCACGCGGTCTTCACGTCCGATATTGCCCGGGTTAATCCGTAAACAGTCAACGCCATACTCGGCTACTTTCAAGGCGATGCGATAATCAAAATGGATATCGGCTACCACTGGAATTGGCGATTGCAATTTAATCAACCGAAACGCTTCTGCCGCTTCCATGGTCGGCACTGACACACGAACTAAATCTGCCCCAGCCTTCGCAATGGCTTGGATTTGAGCCACGGTCGCATCCACATCGGTGGTGCGAGTATTGGTCATCGACTGCACGGCAATGGGTGCATCACCACCGATCAACACATTACCGACTTTAATCTGGCGCGATTTACGGCGGACAATTGGACTTTCAGAAAACATCTTATTCGGCCCCAGTTAACTTGATGCGGGCGACTTGCCCGGCTTTGTATTGACTCATATCGTAGGCTTTGCCTTGCACTTGCAAAGATGCCGCACTGGCGTTGCCAATGGTTAAACGCAACGGGTATTGACCTGATACCGTCAGACTGGTGCCGGCTTTTTGCAGGCCATAGGCAATTTTTTGCTGATTGGCATCGAGCACGGACAACCAACAATCCTCGGTAAAACTAAACTGCAATTGAACCGCTGTATTTTGTACCGTTGTATCGTTGGACGGCACTTGCGCCGCAGGCTCTGTTACAGGCAAGGTTTGGGCTGCAGGGGTTGCACTGGATGAGGTGGTTGGCAAGGCGCTGCTGGATTGAGTTGGCAAGGTCGTTGCTGCTGCCACGGTCGCCGCTGCAGTGTCTGCTGCAGGTCGAGCCGCGGTCGTCTGTTCAGTTGGCACTGACGCAACAGGACGTGCCTCCCCTTCCGTAGTTTCAATCGAGCTGACTGGAACATCCTCGGTCGCGGTATCGACATCCGTAGGCTGCCCAGTCCCCGCGGGTGCTGCCGCCACAGCTGGCGTAGCTAAAGAGTCGACTGAGGGTGTGGTTGGATTAGACGTGACCTGAACAGCCGAAAGTTGTGTCGCGGCCGGCTGCGTTGACGCTTCGGTAGTTTCCGTAACCGACGGCGTCACGGACGCCGCTGGGGGGGTGTTGCTGGTGGTCTTGTTATCCAAAGGCGCTACGTAATCCGGCAGCACCGCCACGAGCTCAGCATCCATCAAGTGAGTCTGCCAAAACCAAACAAAAAATAAGCCAATTAATAACACCACCAAGCCATAGGTCGCCAACATAAACCGACTATCGGCGGCTTCACGACTGGTCTTACGCGAAAAGCTATGCATCTCACTAGTTTTTGGACGCAAATGGGCGGTTTGTAAATCGAAGGCTTGCAGAATTTCTCGTTCAGATAATTTCAATAAACGCGCATAGGCTCGTAAATAGCCTTTAACAAAGGTCGTCGCCATCGACGTATCCCATTGTTCAGCCTCAAGCTTTTCGATGATTGCGACTTTCAGATTTAACTGAGCAGCGGCGTCCGCTTGACTCATACCGCGCTGCTCGCGAGTGGTCTTTAACAGGGCGCCTATGCTATTGCTGGCAGTGTCCGGCGTGGTGCTTGGCATAATTATTCGTTTGGATCCTGCAATTTAAGTACAGTCCCAGGCGCAATTGCCGCCGTAGGACTTAATTGATTCAACTGGCAAAGTCGCTCAACACTGATATTAAACCGGTAAGCGATGCTAAAGAGTGTGTCACCTTCCGCCACTTGGTACTGTTTCACCGCGCTGGCTGCCGCTGTATCGGATAGCACCAGAATTTGACCTTCTTGTACTGTATCCGTCTGCGATAATTGATTCAGTCGCTGAAGCTCACTGACTGTCAATCGATACTGGCTAGCAATAGTATATAAAGTTTCACCTGAGCGCACTATGTGTTCAGTCGGCCGAGCCATTGGGCTTGCGGCGGTGTCGTCAGCCGAGTTTTTTCGTTTCACCACTTTTATTTTTGGCGATGACGGGGTATCCGGGCGTGGCACAGCGACAGGTTGGGATGTTAAATGACGTTGACGTAGTTTTTCCGCCGAACTTTCGCCGATGTTACCTGCGAGCACCAGCACGGCTTCTGCACTATTGGGATAGGCCGACAACAGAAACTTTTCGGCTTGCAGTCGCTCGGCATCATCCTGCATCTGATACGCAATCAAATAACGCAACAAGCTGACAGCGGCAGAGCTCTGGCCGGTTTTTTGTAATTTTTTATGCCACAGCAGTGCTTGGCCGAACTCGCTTTTACCGTAAGAAACCAGAGCCAAATCGTATAACACTGAGCCATTAACCGGGCTGTGTTTAAGGGCTGCGGTAAAATATTGTTCAGCTTTATCCAGATTATTGTTATCTAACGCACATAAGCCCAAGTTCTGGTAGCTCTCAGCCACTCGGATATACCCTGGTTTTTTTACCGCATCGAGCAACAGCTCTTCTGCTTGGGCAAATTTGCCGGTTTGACACAGAAAAGCACCATAGTTGTTATAACTATCGGCATTGTTGTCATCCGCCCGAATCGCCTGACGGTAGGACTGCTCGGCGAGCTCATTTTCCCCGACTTGCTGGTAAAAATAAGCAAAGGCGTTATGGACTTCCGCAGAATTCGGATCAAGCTCTTGCGCCTTCATCAAGTTGAACTTGGCTTGCGTCATATCGCCGTTTTGCATATAACTGAGCGCCAAGGACAGCCGCGTGCGTGCAGCCTCATGCGGGCCGACTTCGCGTTGCCCTGGCACGGTTTTATCGGTGATCGAGCTTTCGGTGACACAACCCGTAAGAACGCTAGTCAGCAGCACTAAGGTAAGACAAACCTTATTCATCATGGTGTTACACCGGTCCTGGTGAATTTCAGACTATTTTTACTGAAATCGAATCGCCTTTCATCTGTTTTTTCATCAACCGTTTGGTACGGTCAATCACGTCACCAACTAACTGACCACAGGCCGCATCAATATCGTCACCACGCGTTTTGCGTACAATGACGGTAAACCCATATTCTTGCAGGATTTTATTGAATCGGTCGATGCGCGAATTGCTCGAACGCTTGTAGGGCGAACCTGGGTATGGGTTAAATGGAATTAAATTGATTTTGGACGGCGTGTCTTTCAACGCCTTGGCCAGTTCATGCGCTTGATCCATGCTGTCGTTGATGCCCTCAAGCATCACATACTCGACTGTCACTTTATCGTTAGCGCGCGAGTGCTCCACATAACGTCTGGATGCGGCTAAGAATTCTTCCATCGGGTACTTTTTATTGATCGGTACCAGCTGGTCACGTAATTCGTTGTTTGGCGCATGCAACGAGATCGCCAACGCGACATCAATTTTTTCTTTCAGAATATCCAGCGCTGGCACTACACCAGAGGTACTGAGTGTGACGCGGCGTTTGGACATGCCAAAGCCGAAGTCTTCCATCATCAGCTCCATGGCAGGGACTACGTTGTTGAGGTTCAACAGCGGTTCGCCCATGCCCATCATCACCACGTTAGTCACCGGACGCTCGCCAGTGTCACCATAACTGCCGATGATTTTCGCCACGCGCCAAACCTGACCGATAATTTCAGACACGGACAAGTTGCGGTTAAAACCTTGTTGAGCAGTGGAACAGAATGAACAATCCAAGGCACAACCGACTTGCGATGACACACACAAGGTACGGCGGTCTTTTTCAGGGATCCACACGGTTTCGACTTCTTGGCCGCCTTTTAAGCCCATGACAAACTTGATGGTGCCATCAGCGCTGTCTTGGCGAGTGACCACTTCCGGCGCTTCAATCACCGCATGCGCTTTGAGTTTTGCACGCAACTCTTTGTTGATATTGGTCATTTGATCAAAATCATCGATGCAGAAATGATAAATCCACTTCATCAGCTGATCAGCACGAAACGGTTTTTCTCCAAGCGACACTAAAAACTCTTTCAGCTGCGGGCGAGATAAATCGAGTAAATTTACTTTTTCGATGGTTTGAGTGGTCATGTTCAGTCCTCACAACAAGCTGTTGGCATGCTCAGCAACAGGTGGAGATATTCGCATCGCAAACAACTCCAGCTAGTGCCGCTGATTAACTTTGTATCCAGATTATAGACACAAAGGGGGCTTCGCCCCCTTTGCTGTATTTTTCAGTGATTGGCCTTCACCAATCGGCATACTCGAATTAACGAGTACGTGCGCACAATTCTGCGTCAGTGAAGAAGTACGCGATTTCGCGAGCAGCAGAAGCGGCAGCATCTGAACCGTGAACTGCGTTTTCGTCGATGCTTGCAGCGTAGTCAGCACGTAAAGTACCAGCTAAAGCGTCTTTTGGATTGGTCGCGCCCATGATTTCACGGTTTTTACGAACTGCGTCTTCACCTTCCAGAACTTGAACCATCACTGGGCCTGAAGTCATGAAAGAAACCAGTGCGTTGAAGAATGGACGCTCTTTGTGCTCAGCGTAGAAACCTTCCGCTTGCTCACGGCTTAAGTGAACCATTTTAGCGGCAACAATACGCAGACCAGCAGATTCGAAACGGTTGTAGATAGCGCCGATGACATTTTTAGCCACTGCATCTGGTTTAACGATTGAGAAGGTACGTTCTAAAGCCATGATGGACTCCGAATTAAGGTTAATTTTTAGCGGTCGCGAATTATACGCGATGTCAACCGCCTTGCCTATAGCTTTAACCAACACCCATGCCCGCATCAGGGCAAAAAAAAGCCCGCAAATGCGGGCTTGATACAATCAATAGCAAAATTAGAACTTCGCCACGACTTTGACAGAGCCATCGACCTTCGAGGCATCGATGTAACCAATGGCTGAAGCATCAGCTGCCACCGCAGCTTTCATCGCCCCATCGTCCGCCAACTCTTTGGGAGGGGTTCCTTTGCCCGTAAACACCAGTTTGGACCAGTAGGCTTTCATTTGGCTTGATGATTTCCCTAGCACTTTGCTGTCAAAGTCACCACGAATCGCCGCCGCTTCCGCTTGGTTCAGCGGTGTTGCTTTCGCGCCACCAGCAAAGGTTGCGCCACGGCCAGTAAACAACCGGGTGATCTCTGCTTGATCAATGGCCGCTGCGTTGGACGGATGAACAATAACAGCGACTTCGGCAAAGCTACATTGCGCCATAAAGGCGAGTGGGATAAGACTGATTTTTAACCACTTCATGAGGTTCTCCACTTAAAAGACTAAATCGACGCCGAAGGTGATAGCACGACTATCACCGGCCACCATTTGATTGCTTACCGTATTGCCGGCCAGCACGTGATACCCGTTGTCTTCCACCT
The DNA here is from genome assembly GCA_964437935.1 of uncultured Rheinheimera sp. GTDB lineage: Bacteria > Pseudomonadota > Gammaproteobacteria > Enterobacterales > Alteromonadaceae > Pararheinheimera. The sequence goes on along the minus strand of CAYTIQ010000042.1, from coordinate 1,571 downwards.
TATCGAACTGCAATTTAAATGCTGCAGAGGAGTGGAAATCCCAGCGGGCCCCCACGCTGGTGGTGTTATGCATTTCACCATCTCGCGCAAAAAAGTCGGCATACGATATATAGGGGGTAAAATTGCCAATACGATAACCGGTCGATACCATATAGGTATCAAAATCACCTTCATCGAGCGTCAGCTTGTTAAACTCGGTTAACAACAACCAATTGTTGTAATCAATGTTTGCTGCGATGCCTTTAAAACTACCTTCACGAGTATCTTTGCCATTCCAAGTCACACGTTGACCGTTGCGATAGCGTTCATTGGTGTACTTCATATACGTCACCCGAAGATCTAACCACTCTCGGTTTAACGTTAATACCCCACCCATGATATCTTTCCAGATCTCACGCACAGGTTGGCTACCAAAAAACTCTGACAACAATTTGTTACTCGGATCGTCTTCTCGCCCAGTGTAGAGGTTACCGCCAATCGCCCAGTCGCCTACTTGATAGTTAAACTGTGCGTTAACCCCGTTGTAGTTAAAGATCTGCCATGTGTAGTTATCCGCCGGTGGACGAGCCCACAAGTAGGCATAACCAACATCAAAAAAATCAGAGTAATAATACAAGGGTAATCGTTTTTTACCGGCTTGAATGGTCCAATGCTCATTGAGTTGGTAGGACAAATAGGCCCATTCCAACTCGGCATTGTAATCATCCGAACCACGTCCAACCAACTGAGCGGTGGCGGTTAAGCCTTCGGCTAAATCTGCACTGAATTGCAAACCGTATTTAGAATCAGGCTTGAAACTCCAAGCTTCTTCGTACATCCCAACCGTTGGATAAGTCGCTAAAAACGTCGGCGGCAATCCAAAATCTTCAACACCTGTACCACTTAACACTTTGCCGCCGTACACAGAGGCAAAACCTGTGATATTGACTTCAGCATTGGCGTTCCCAACTGCAAATGCAGCGAGGACGGACAACACGAGGCTCGACTTTCTCATAGATACTCCCGGTAGTTGATGCCGGATCGCAAACTCGCTTAGAACACCAAATCCACGCCCAACGTCAACAGTTGGATTGTGTCGTCAGTCAGCTTATCGTCCGCACTGGTTAGCTCTGCTTTAAACGCGGCAGATGCATGAAAATCATATCGAAAGCCCACGTTATACACCTTCAAATCAGACTCTTGGCTACCCACCAAGCCAGCTGTAGGCGCATACAATGGATGAACTTTTGGCATTGATGCGTAAATCGTAGGATCGCTTTTATCCCGGTTAATTTCATACGAGACGTACGGCGTCCAAGTCCCGAAACGATGGCCTACAGAAACAAACCACGAATCACGTTCCGCCATAAAGGAGTTATCGATTTTGACTTGAGTGTATTCGCTGTTGACCACCCAATCGTTTTTATCGATGCCAAAGCCGATACCAAAAAACGTGCCTGCGTCTTCGTCAAAATCAATTTTCTTCGCCACACTGCCAAAGCCATACTGGGTCAAGCCGGCTAACAGCGGGTCTAAAGCCGGCGTTTTTCAAGCTAGTTGTCACCATCGACCGTTTTAAGCGGCCTGCTTTT
>CAYTIQ010000041.1:23140-36647 GCA_964437935.1 uncultured Rheinheimera sp. | reverse complement strand
GGCAACGAAATAGGAAAAGACAGTACGTTTGAGTTCTCGCTCGCGCCAAATTTAGTAGTTGTTCCTTTCAATAACCCAGATATTTGGTTTTCAAACGCTTCACCAGAAAAAATCACCCAATTGATAGGCTTTTAAGTGCTAGTGATTAGCAAACCTCGTGCGACTTAGTGGTTGTCCGGTTTTGTTATGGCGGTTTTGTTATGGCTGTCCACGGTTTTGATGGCTGTCCAGAAATACTCCGTTATGGCTGTCCACGGTTTTGGTTCCCATGGCTGTCCAGATATACTCCCATTGCAACTCATACTAAAAATCCCGTATAAGAACAGATGAAGACTTGGCGTTTGTCAGGCCGTTAACCATGCGTGTAAAGGAGTGATGCCGTTGAAGGGATGGTCATTGGTTGTTGTCGGGGTTGCACTCAGTTGCATCAGTCATATCGCAACGGCTTGCCAATGGCGCTTTGCTGCAGAAAATGATTTTCCGCCGCATCTGATTAAGGTCAATGATCAACACTGGCGGGGGCAAACCGTCGAACTGTTGCAAGCCTTAGCTGCCAAAGTGCAATGTCAGGTCAAATTTGTATCGAGCCCCTGGCTCCGCTCATTAGTACAGCTGAAAAATGGCGAGCTGGATGTTATCAGTCACCTCTACAAAAATACCGAACGCGAAAAAGATTATTATTTTTTAGGGCCGCATCACCTAGAAGGTATCTGGCTGATTGGTCGCCCTGAGCAATTCCAACAGGTACACACCCTCACTGACACACTAACGCTAACTCCAAAGCCACGTATCGCGGTTCTTAATGGCGCATATTATGGTGAGACATTTTCACGAACTCTCCGCGATGCCAACTTCGCAGCGCAGCTGGTACCTATCAGCAGTATTCAGGACAAACTTGCTCTGCTCAATGCGGGCCGAGTGGATGCGATTTTAGAAGACAATAGTGTGCTGAAATACTGGCAGCAGCACAAAGCAAAAAACGCCGCGCTGTATCAACCCATTGTGCAGGTATATCAAGCGCCTGTTTATTTTGGATTTAGTAAAAAAACCATCAGCGCCGAACAATTCGCTAAGTTACAGTTAGCCTGGCAGCAACTTGTCGATGCACAAATCGTTCAACAAATTCAGCTGAGTTATCAATAATCCGCCTTCAGATCGATGCGGTTTAAGGCACTACTCAACATTTGACGCCAATCCACCACCGTGAATCAGCGCACGCTTCTCACCACTAGTCGCGGTACAGTCCATCCTCTAGTTCAGATTGTTACAATAACGCGTGAGCCGCTAAATAGCGGTTCTACACTGGTTCCTTTTTCGATGCTGTTGAATTGTAATGGAAAATTTATATGCCTGTTATGCTTCCTTGGTACATAAGCTGTGCCATCTTGGCGAAAACATCGTTGTTAGGTTTAGGAGCAATCACCATTGGCTTGGCTATCGTTGCGTTGTTAGCTTTACGCTTTTTGGCACATGCATTGGACTATTCGACGCGCCGTCAGCTCAATCGCGTGTTTAAAACGGCGTTATGGCTACACCTAGCTGCTTATGCCCTATTGCTAGTGAAACTGTGCTTCGCTTTACTGGGCGACACGTCATGGCAAGACATTCCAACGTTTATTATCAGCCACTTGGTGATGCATCACGTGCTCTCCGCCCTTTGTGCGACAGTGCTGATTGTGATGACGATTCGGCTGTACAACCAACGTCATGCAATGCAACAAACGAAAACTCCGCTGTAAGGTGTTAGGTGTCTTAACCGATGCGGCATTGAGAATCGAGTCAATGCCGCAAACTCAACGCGAGCGACAAAACATATGCTCACGCAACAACCGGTGCCATTCAGGGAATTCAATACCTAGCGCCTGCTGTAGTTTTTGACAATCGAGCCGACTGTTATGTGGGCGTTTCGCTGGTGTCAGATAATCGTGGCTTTCAATTGCAATTAATTCAGGTACTTGACTGATAAGCCCTACGCTGACGGCGCTAGATAACGCTGCGTGAGCCACCCCATACCAGCTGGTGACGCCACTTGGAGCCAAGTGATACACCCCACTTGATGCCTGGCTACGAAGTAACAAACCACTGACCTGCGCAGCCCACTGGGCTGGCGTAGGTGCACCAAATTGATCATCGACCACGCGAAGCACATCTCGCTCCACGGCAAGGCGTAACATGGTATTGATGAAGTTCTGACCCTGCTGGTGATACACCCAGCAGGTTCGAAGGATAAACAATCGCGACGCTGTCGCTACAGCGGATTGCGTGTTGTGATGTAAAGCGGATAGTAACGCCTGATCACCAACCGCTTTTGCCCGGCCATAAGCGTTGATAGGCGCCATAGCATCGCCTTCACGCCATGGCATATCGCCCTGCCCACTGTAAACGTAGTCACTCGAGTAATGCAGCACCGTTAAGGGTTTTGTACTTGCCTGCCAATAAGCAGCCAGAACCATCGGCAACATCGCATTAAGCAGAGTGTTGGGGTGGGTGTCCACGGAAACCCTCTCCATGGAAACCTTGGGGTGGGTGTCCACGGACCAAAGGGTGTCCGAAAACCAGTGGGTGTCCACAGAAAACCGCAAGTCCTGCTCCGCCAGATCCACGGCAGTAAATGACGCACAATTGATCAGCCAATCCGGCTGGTGTTGCTGCAAATACGCAAGAACGGCCGGTCCATTGGATAAATCCAGCTCTGCTCGAGTAGGGCTAAGTAATTGCGCCGCCGGCCAGTGTTGCTTGATTTCAGCCAGCATGCAGCGGCCAATTTGACCAGTCCCACCCAGCACTAACACCGTCGAGGGGGGATCGCAGCAATCATCTACCGTTTTTTCTATTTGCATCGCAGTGCCACTCGGCTCATGCATGGTCTGCTCCTCGACGCGTCGTGTCCGCCTCTAACCCCGCGACTGCCGCTTGCTGCCCCCTATCGGACATCAGCGTCGCCGACTCTGCAGATTCAATGGCATACTCCAGCTGCACAAATTCATTGGCATAACGCGTCACGCTCATTTGTCGCAACTTGACCGCGTGCGAAAGCCCTGCAAACAACGGCATCCCTTGGCCTAACACGATAGGTGCCAAGGTGATCACTAAACGACGCACTAAACCGGCTTCAATACAACTTCGCACCAAAGCACCACCATCGACATACACGTGTTGATGTCCACGCAGGGTCAGTTCCGCCAAGGCCTGCGCCAAACTACCACGCAGCAAGTGCGTGTTGCCCGGTAACGTTGGTCGCTGTTGCAAACTATTGCTCAAGATATAAATTGGTGTATTCCCATAAGGCCATTGCTCGGCAGTGAGTTGAAAACTAGCGAGTTTTTCCGCCGTGCCCCGCCCCATCAGCAAACAATCGACCTCGCGCATTAAGGCAAGAAAGCCCATATCCGCCGCATCCCCCAGCGGCGCATCGGGCACACCGCATTGGTCGAGCCAACTGACATCGCCATCAAGGCCTGCAATAAAACCATCCAAGCTCATCGCCATAAACACGGTTGCGTGCATCAGAACTCCCGCCTCGGTTAAACGTTGCATTTTACCGGCCTAAAACCCAAAGCATACCAGTAATAGATTGATCTTTAGAGTCATTCCTGACACAGCCGTCCCCGCCCAGCCAATTTCCAGACGCGCAGCCGCCAAAAAACCTGCTATGATACTGGGTTCCTTTAAAGGTGCTGACGGACTGACGTATGATCAACCATTTCCGGGTGCTGGGCGTTAAAAGCAACGCCAGTGACGACGATATCAAAAAAGCGTACAAGCGCTTATCCAACAAGTACCACCCAGACAAGCTGCATGGCTTGTCGGACGATGAAAAAGACGACGCTGCCCACCAATTACAGCGGGTGAAACAGGCCTACGAGGTGCTGTCCGATCCGAAACAAAAAGCGGCGTTTATCAAAGACTTCAATAACGTCATCGTGACGGACCCCACCGCAGCCATGAAAGAGCTGTGGGACCAGTATTACTGAGGACAACATGGCTAAAAAACTCAATCTAGCCCGCATTCGCCAGCTGCAAAGCGATGCTTACGAAAACATTGACTCGTATAACGACCCAGACACCCCGAAAGCGCTGGAACAATTTACCAACAAAATGAAGCAGTTACTGCTGGCCGCGCCTGACATGCTGGACGACGTGCCTGAGTATCTGCCGATGGCGCTGTTTGGTCGGGTCAAATTTAGCAAAGAAGCCAAACTGAAATGGTCGAATTGGATAGCCAATGCCATCGAGCCGTCATGGGACGAGTTTAAAGTCACAGCCGCCTTTAACAACGCCGATTTACCGCTGGTTAAAGCGGTGCGCGCGCACAGCGAACAGCTGCTGATTGAAAGCGTTGCGGTGTTGTATCTTCTTGATCAACAAGGCAAAGCGCCTGCACGTAGCCGCAGCAGCGCCCGTGGTGATGAAGACGAAGAAGCCAGCTACGATGAAGATTACGACAGCCGTGACGACGATGACGATGATCGCGACGAAGCACACGATGATTATCACGGCCGTGACCGCGATGATGACGACGAAGACGGCTACGACGATGCGTTTGACGACATTCGCTTTAAAGGAGAACGTTGATGAATCAACTGATTGAAATCACAGTCGCCGAAATTAAAGAACTGGCGGTGGTTGAACCCAAAGCCGCCAGCAAAAAGTTTGAGCTGATCGCCAACGAAATGTCCGACGCGCAACTGGTTGAAGTCATTGAACAAATTGACATCGTGACGCTGACTCAAATCAACAGCCAGCACGATATCTCGTTCCCCTCGATTATTTCTGAGCTGATGACGCCAGAAAAAATCCGCGACATCGTCTGCCAGCAACCGCTGTATTGGGAAGAAAAAATCAAAAACAATGCCGACGAACTCAAGCAGCATACCTTTGATTTTTTAACCTATTTGATTCGCACTCAAGACAGCGAAGATAAACAAACTGAGATCTTAGAATGCATCGCCGAAGATCCGGCCGGTTTGTTCTATTTATCCATTCCGTTTATCGAGCTGTACCGCGGCGAAGTGTATGAAGATGAAGACTTTTATAAAGATATCCTGCACGAAGAAGAGCAAGATTTAGAAGAAGCCGTCACCTTCACCGAGCGTCACAACAGCGAAGAAATGCATGGCCTAGGCATGGACGACCCACGTAGCTTGCTGGCGCTGATCCGCCATTTAGCCCCCGAGGTTGAAGGTGCGATTAAATCACTGATCCGTAACGAAAACTCAGGTTGGGAAAACATCATCAACAAGTTCGCCACTGAGCTAGTCATGCAAGCGAAAGCGAAAAATGACGTGCCAGATGAGCTGGATGAAGTCGATGATATGTTTAGTTTTCTCGATTAACACGCAGCAACAAAAGGTCTGTTTATGCAGTTAGTGGTACGGGAAGCCCAAGGCCCCTTTTTGACGCAAGTGCTCAATTTCGCCAAACAAAACGAGCTACTCAGCGCGGCCGAATTGGCAGACATCAAGCACAAAGCCGTGCTGATGAGCTTAAAATTCGCCGACAAGTTTTATAACAAATACAAAATGCATTTGTTAGAACAAGCCGCCTATGACGTGATTGGCGTGGTCAGTTTGGGCCTCGCCGAACTGAGCAATCAGGACATCGCTACTGCGCTGCAGCTGTTGAAATCACCAGAAGGCATGGTCAAGCCGTTTCAAAAAGGCTGGAGCATGCTGGTGACAGTCAGCCAGAAGCAACCGAATCGCAAATCGCTGTATGGCGATGTCGAAGAGCAGTTGTTGCAAGATATCGCCACCCCGCCAGATGCGGACGAGTGGCACGGCCTGCAAAGTTATCAACAAGCCTTGCTGGAAAGTAACCGCCGCGGTGCGCTGCAGCTATTAAAACAGCAGTTTTTCAGTCAAACCGAATTCGACCCGTTTGAGCATTTTAACCTCGAAGGCATGCTGGCCGAAGTGGTGTTGTATCGGGTGGTCGTCGGGCCCGTGAAGGTCAAACAAGACCTGAAAAAACATGTGCGCCACAGCGAATTCCCTGAGCGCTGGTTTAGCGTCGATTATTTGCAACTGCAAACCGAAGCGACACTGGCCGACTTACCAGCCGGTATTCGCGACGCCATTCGCGCAGACTTAGGTAGCAATTTCGCACCGGCACTGCTGAAAACCCTGCAGTTTGCGAAGAAATACCGCGAACTGGCGCACCAAGACGCCTCCCCAGAAAAACTGGACGCGTTTGAGCACAAGCACGGCATGGCCAACCCGTTGCTGGGCTGGCCGCAGTACATAGAGATGTAGCATTTTTCGAGACAAGCAGCTACAGTAACTACTCCTCGCTCAACGAGGAGTAGTTGCAAACTTTAACAAATAAGTAACCTAATTGAATTGACATGCGTCGCCGCGCTGCGGTTTGATAGCGTCAATCATCGCATGATGCACAGGTTTTCTTGCAAGGACGACACATGAGTACGCTAATTACCTTGATTTTTGCTTTCGCCGGCGCCTTGACCAACGCCCGTTGGTTTTCTTACCCAAATCAAGCCGAACTCAAAGGTTTCTTCGCCACCTGCCTGTTTTATATCAGTTACTTAACCACCTTTCAGCTGATGCGCATCAGCGATACGCCCTTTACTGTGATGCAAGTGTGCACCGTGCTGGCAGGTGTCGTGCTAGGTGCTTATATTGGCCGCCAGCGTCGGCCAGATGCCTGTTAAAACGATCGGGTTAAGGTACTTTCGGTGGTTTTTTTTGGCAGTCATCTTTGTACTTACGATCACAGTGCTCAGTTATTGGTATTTCTGCTATAGCGAACAGCCATCCAAGCCCGCATATTTGTCAGCCGTCGTCTTTATTACATCCTGGACCATAGGCTTTCGCTGGGAGCATCTTTGGCAAACACCAATAGAGTGGGTGTTTATTGTCATCGCAACGGTGCTGGCCGGTGTGGGCGCATTCTGGGGTGCGCGCCAACGCTTAGTTTATTAACTGTCTTGGCACGGCGTGTCCTCCTTGCGCAGCCTGTTAAACCTACAGCTAGCATCAATCAACAAACTCATCGCCCATAACAAGACCACTATTCATCACTCAATTTTTGCGGCAATTTTTTGCCGCAGCTGCAGAAAAAATCAACGAACTGAGATACACTGAAAGCATTTTCCGCTGGTTGGAGCCTCAACATGGCCACTGTAAATGCCCCCTATACCTACACGTCGTCGCTGAAACAGCAATCGATCGATGCCAATCAGCAAGCACAAGACGCCAAAGCCAAAGCCGCGCAACAAGCAAGTCAAGCCAGCAATGCAACCAGCACGACCAGCACCACCAGCAGCCAAACCCAATCTAGCAAAGAACAACGTGCGGTGACGGTGCAGCAAAGCCTATCGCAAGGCAAAACAGCAGTTGACGCCGCCAGCAAAGCCAACGCATCCATCGGCGAGCAACTGAAGAAAGTGAAGGATGTTGCCACGCAATTGGCCGATGACACGCTCAGCAGCAAAAAGCGCGAAGAGTTACAAGCGCAATACACCAAACTGCGCGATGGCATTATTGCTTCGCAAGACAACGCCACCGTCAAAAATGGTGACACTAAAGTGAATTTGCTGACCGATAAGAAAGGCCAAACGGTCTCCACCAACAGCAAAGGTGGCGAACAAGAGGTCGCCAGCAGCGCTAACACCAAGGCGCTTGGCTTACCGGAAAAAATCGGCTCAGCCGCCGATGCCAAAGCCTTGCTCGCCGGTGATGAGAAAAAAGTAGGCAGCCTCGCCAACGCCCAGAAATCCACGTTGGATACCGCGACACGCTTAGCCAAAGACAGCGCCAGTTTGAGCAATCGCTTAGATGTTGCTAAAGCCCAAGGCACCGCCGGCGAAACTATCACCAACAAAACCGAGAGCAGTAAGACCAAAGCAACCGATTCAAGACTGACCGAAGAGCAACAAAAACTGCGCGACCAAGCCATTGCCCAAGCGCAAAAAGCTGGTGAGCAAATCAAAAACCAACTTGCAGGTCTAAGTGGCAACAATAAAAACGCCGCTGCAGGGTTACTGGGGATGCTTAGTTAATTGCCCCTTGCGTTCTGCACCGACCAAAGCCCTCCGATTGAGGGCTTTTTTGTTTCCAACATAGAGAGGAGGATCAAGGGGTCAGAGTTGTTGAACCGAAGGTTCAACAACTCTGACCCCTTGATCCTCCTCTCGCAATAAACTGCACGCTCGACGCACGCGCGCTTGAGTTTTACGCGCGGCACCCATAGTTAGTAGCTAATAGCAATCCAACATCATGGAGCCTCGTTCATGCAAAAATCCCGTGCATTCTTAAGTGGTGTCACGTTTTTATTACTCACCAGTTGCGGTTATTTTTCTGAAGATCAGCAACAGCAGGCCGAACAAGCCTTGTTGTCGCAAGATGAAAAAGTGGCACAAGCAATTGAGCAAATTCGGGAAAAAGGCTTAGACGCGGTAGTAGCGTCAGCCGAAGCGGGTTCAACGGCAGCCTGTGTGGCAGGACGCCTTGCGCAAGATCCACTCGGTAAACTCATCACCGTCGAAGGGGCCTTGGCAGAAAGTGCCCGCGTCAGTGATCTATTAGCGGAACTGGAAAAACTATTTCAAACCGAACCTAGCTTTGAACAAATGGCCAGCTTGCTGCAAAAAGGCGCGGCGTCAGCGCGCTACGCCAGCCAGTTGATCAAAGAACAAGGCTTTGAAGGTGCCGTGCAAACCCTACAGAGCATGGCGAGTGCAAAACTGGAACAACAAGGTCTGGGTGAACATTTACAGCTGGTACTGGCAAGTTGCAAAAACTACGAAGTGCCAAAAGAAGACAAGGCTAACAACACCTAACATCGGCTGTGTATGGGGTATGCCTTGCGCCGCCCCATCCCCAGATGTTTGACGAACCCCTCGCCCGTGTGGCGTTGCTGAAACGCCAGATGATGCGTGACTCGGGGTTAGCGACTTGGTTTTAACCCAGCAGGGTTTTATGGGTTTGGGCTTACGGCTTTTCGAATGTACCGCCTACCAGCTCCGTCAATGATTTTGCTATAGTGACTGCTCTAACCTCGTTGTGGTTGTTCATGAAAAAAGCCGTCGATTTATACCGCACCACCTTGCATCAAGGCAGCTCGACCAAGGCGCTAGACGCCCGTCTGCTGAGTCAATTGTGTTTTCGCTTAGAGCAAGCGCAAGCCGCAGGCGATCAATTTGCGTTAATTCAAGCACTGGGCGATATGCGCCACACTTGGCTGACCTATCAAGTGTTGCTCAGCGACACTGAACATCCGTACCCCGCTCGCTTGCGGCAAGACTTATTGGCCGTTGCCGACACGGTGTTAACACAGTTGCAATTAGACAGCCAAGACGTCGATATCGCGTTAGTCTTGTCCGTCAATCGCGCGTTGCTGGCCGGCCTTGATGTTTAAATCTCGCAGGCTGTGGTGTGAGGCTCGAGGTTTTCGTCCGTTGGATTGCGGCGAATTGAATTGTTAAATTGATTCTGTCGTTTGTCGTGCGCTAACTGCAGCCGCATGGGCTGATCGATCACCCCGCCCCGATCTCGCGGCGGTGAATCCGCGACAAAACCCCACTTTACATACACTGGCGCCGCGTACAAGCTGGCATTGACGGTTAGTTCAGACTGCTCTGCTGCGGCCGCCCACGCCTGCACAGTCGGCCATAGTTCTGCCAACAGCTGACGCGCAATGCCACGGCCATGCCAGTTGGGGTCGACAAAGAGGTGATATAAATGGCACGGGCGCTTGAGTGCAATCACCCCGACCAACTGCGGCTGGCCTTGATGCTGGACAAACGCCAGTCGGTAATCGAGGCCTTGGTGCAGATAATCCGCAATGGCAGTAGCTTGCAAGGAGTCACACAACAAGGCTTGCCCTTGTGGCGAGAAATCGGCCAGCAGAAAACGCTTTGCACATCGCAGCAGCAATTTGCTGATCTCTTTGCAATCCGCCACCGTCGCCTGACGACAGCTCAATGTTTGAGCCATGCTGCCCATATCCCACATCCTTATTACGCTGCATCTGGTTATATCATGGTCATCGCCTACCCGCCATGGCTTGCCGTGCCTTTCATATGGATTGCCACTGGGTCACTGCAGCGGTTCGTTTGGCATGACATGTGTGATAGTATCACACCCTCGTTCGGGGCGAACTGGCCCCAGGCTATTGGAGTTTTGCGGCATGCAACAGCGTATCCCTTTGTATTTATTAACCGGATTTTTAGGCGCAGGTAAAACGACGTTGTTAAACCAGTTGGTGCAGCTACCCGAGTTTGCCCGCACCTTGGTCATCATTAATGAATACGGCTCAACCCCGCTTGATCACAAACTGGTGACTCGCAGCAATGAAGAGCAAGTGGTCGAACTATCCAGTGGCTGTATCTGCTGCACCATTCGTGGCGATTTAGCGAAAACCTTAAGTGATGCCCATTGGCGTTTTGCCCGCAAAGGCCAGCGCCAGTTTGATCGGGTGATCATTGAAACCACCGGCCTTGCCGACCCAGCCCCCGTGCTGCGCACCGTGATTGAAACACCTGATTTATTTAATCTGTATCGTTTGCAAGGCACGGTCACCTTGGTGGATGCCGTTCATGGCGCAAGCACGCTTGAACAACACGCCGAAGCGCGTCGCCAAGTGGGTGTTGCCGATTTGCTGTTAATCAGTAAAACCGAACTGACGGATGACGCTGGCCTTGCCACGCTGTCGCAAGAACTGCGGCGGTTAAACCCAACAGCGCCCTTGTTGCATCGCACCTTGGAAGCGGTGGATTTAACGCAGATCTTAACACTCGATCACGCTGAACCGGTGCAAACTGAGACGCCGCTGCGCCAGTGGCTACCGACTCAGGGCTTAACTTTTGCGCCAATGAGTGCTGGTCAACAGGCATTTTTCAAAGCCAACACCAGCAGCCACAACCAGAGCGATCGTATTCAGTCTTTTTGTTATGAGATCACCACGCCGATTAAAGTGACGGCGCTAGATCAATGGCTGGACGCGTTATTACCCAGCTTGGGGCATCAACTGCTTCGAATGAAAGCTATTTTACAGGTCGAAGGGTTTCCAGGGCCGGTCGCGGTGCACGCCGTGCAAACCTTGTTGCATCCTGCCGGCGTGCTGGAGGCATGGCCGGATGAACACAGAACCAGCCAGTTGGTGTTTATCACCGATGGTATCGACGTGACTGCACTGGAAAAAACACTGGATATCTTGCGCGGTTAATTGCTGCATGGCCGGAAATGACCCATAAAAAAACGCTCAACCAGAGCGTTTTTTATGGGTGACGGACTATGGGCGACGGACAGCCGCCAGTTGCTGTTCTAACATCTCGCGTTCGATCAATAAGTCGTAACTCAGTTCAAGCGCAGCCAGCACCGCGGCTTGTTCGTTACTCAAGTTGCGGCCACGCTGACGGACGGCCTGGATTTTAGCGTTCAAGTGCTGTGCCGCCTCTTCTAGCCCAGCCGCATGTTGGCTGGCTGTGCGAAGTTTATAATCTCGACCGGCGACGTCTAATACTAAGTCGACGCTGCTCACAGTGTTGCGTTGCATACAGCTTCCTTGGTGATGAATTCAAAACGGCGCGCAGCATACCAGCGCAACTAAGGCCTCAACAGCCCTGACCGGTTTAACCGTTTAGTTTTCAAGCACAGAACAATCACATGGCCATCACAGGGCCAGCGCCGACGTCGTTGCGACCTGTATCAGTCTGCGACGCTCTCAACAACTCATTTGTTGGTGAACAAAAACACCAAGGCGGGTTCCATCAGCGCGGCCCAAGCGGCTTCGTTGTGGTCAGCGCCGTCAACCCAGTGCGTTTGCAACTGGCTGCTCGGGGGTAACTGCTGTTGCAGCTGCGCGGTCACCGTTTTAAAGTCTGGCCCCATAGTGCCACCCTCTTTTGCGCCCATCGACACAAACCAACGAGAATGCTCGGCAATACCAGGCCTCAGTAACCGTTGCTGCTCGGCCCCTGCCACCCAATATGACGGCGACAACACGCCCAACCGCCCAAACACCTGCGGGTAATGTTGCCCCGCATAATGTGTGATGAGGCCACCCAACGAACTACCCATCAGGCCGGTATGCTCGCGATCCGGCAAGGTCCGATAGTGGCTGTCCATAAAAGGTTTGAGCTCATCCACGATAAACTTGAGATACGCATCACCCTCGCTGGTTGGGATGTCGCTATGGGCAAACGGCGATAACTCTTGATTTCTAAACTCGCCGCCATTGTCGATACCCACCACAATCAGCTCCAGCGTGCCTGCGGCCGCTAACCTATCCAAGGTTTCATCCACCTGCCATTCACCGGCATACCCCGTGGCCGCATCAAACAGATTTTGCCCATCGTGCATATACAACACCGGATAGCGCTTATCACCGTGGTGGTAACTCGGTGGCAAATACAACCGAATCGTCCGTTCACGCCCCAATGTGTTGATGCGTAGCGGCGGCGTCAACACCTGCACCTGCGCACTCGCCGTATGCACCGGTGGCGTCGCAGGTTCACAGCCACACAACCAGCAAATCGGTAACATAGCGACATACCAGCGTTTTATCGACATCACATATTCCTTAGACTGGGACAGAGCTGGCAGCATGGCTGCGCGGCGACAAAACCGCAAGTATCGTGATACTGCATACGATTGAACAGGCATGGCTGCTGCGGATCATAGCGGCAGGTCTGTGAGGCTTGAGACTGTTGCGGGGCTTGAGACAGCCACTGTAAGTTTTTGTAAAATCTTGATCTTCTGAAATTACAGTGGATGGCTTCTTGAACGCTAGTGGGTGTCCACGGTACTTCGGCACTTAAGTTCCCACCGCAACATGCTCTACTCATTCCCACAGTTATTTAGCCCTATCACATTTATCACTGGTCAGATGTCACACGACCGCGCCTGGTTGTGTCTTGAAGATAACACTTCACATCAAGGAACTGACACCATGTTATCCAATCGCACCTCGCTACTTGTCTTAATCACGGCCACCGTCTGTTTAAATCTGGGATGTCAGATTGCGCAGGCTTCCACCACGCCCGCCGCCAGTGAGATGCTGGTGCAAACGCCTGCCGCGTTGCCAACGAGCGCGGCGCAAACGCCCTCGGCGTACTTTAGCGTGCAAGTGGTGGGTCAAGGTCGGCCGGTGATCTTAATTCCAGGGTTGATGAGCTCGCCTGAGGTGTGGCAACCCGTGGTCGAGGCCCTGAAAACGACACATCAACTGCATTTGGTGCATCTTTCAGGGTTTGCTGGCAAACCTGCAGTCGAAGGGGCGTTGTTACCCAAGGTGCATGACGACTTATTGCAGTACATTGACCAACAACATCTTAAAAAACCTGTGTTAATCGGCCACAGCCTTGGCGCTTTTATGAGTTACTGGTTGGCGAGTAGTGCGCCAGAGCGCACTGGCCCAGTGATTGCGGTGGATGGTCTGCCATTTCTAGCACCGATTTTTACCCGCACCAACAGTACTCGGGTACGCGATGCCATGAACGGGCCAGAATTCCCACTTGACGCCAAGCCGCTCGAGCGTCCCGGCG
>CAYTIQ010000041.1:0-23130 GCA_964437935.1 uncultured Rheinheimera sp. | reverse complement strand
ACGCGATGTCAAAGCCCAAGCCGAACAAATGCAGCAGTTTTACCGCCAACTCAGCCCAGAACGTTTTGTGGCCACCAACGCGCAAGGTTTGCAGATCCAAGCCACCAGCACCGAACATCAGCGCCAAGTGTTAACCATGAGCAGCCAATCCGATCCTGTCGCCGTAGGGCAAGCCATCAAGGAATTATTAACGACCGATCTGCGTGGCAAACTGGCCAATATTCAACAACCTATTTTATTGTTGGGTGCATCCGGCGCATTACCAGCCGCCGCTCAGCCACAGGTGGAGACACTGTATCAACAACAATTGGCCAAGGCGCCGCATGCCCAGTTGCGCATGAATACTCAGGCGCGGCATTTCATTATGCTGGATGATCCACGCTGGCTGGTGGCACAGATCCAACAGTTTTTACAGCAATCACGCTAAGCAGCGGACGCGTTGCAAGGGTGGCGTCTTCATCTAACCAAGCCGTGGGTGATGCTGTTTAGACATAAGATGAGCCAAAAGCCGATGTCGTTGATGGGCTTTTGGCTTGGGCGGTTCAAAGAGAGTTTTCCATTCTCTGTGCCGAACTTACTGACTCAGTTACAGGGGTATGCTGAGTTACCGGTTTAACTATCAAATGTCATTTGAAAGAGTACATAAAAGCCAGTCTTGGGTGGTGCTGGGAATGTACTCTCTCGGATTGCTTTCTCTAAACAGCTTGAAATGTTTGTCGGTGTGTTCACCCACGTTTGCTGTACGGTTCCCGAACTGTTAATTGCTATGACCAGATCAAAAGATGCCATCGAAGGATTTTCAACATTTGAAAAGCACTGATGAAGTGTTGTGGAATGTTGAGTTTCGTAGAAGGGGAAAAACTGAGTTTTTAAATAATCTCGCGAGGTTTCAGACTGTCTCAGCGCCAACGCTTCCGACTTCGCCAATTCAAATGACATAGGAGCAGACTCACAAAACATAGGAAGTGCAGCCAGAAGTAACAAAGGTAAGCGCATAGATGAACCTTTAAGGTAGAAGAGCAGACTTGAACCAAGCGACGTCGAGATTTGCCCCTTGATTTGCAAACAAAAACTAACCTTTCACTTACACTGAGTCAACCCCTATGTTTTGCAGAACGCTCTTACCCGACGCGCGATTTCATAGGAATTTATGTTAACTATTTTGTATTGCGAACCAACACCCTAGCGATAACCGTTGCTGCAAGTTGTTTTTTGTTCGCGCATCCCCACTCATCAAGCTTCATCTTTGCAGCACAGCCCCCTTGAAAACAGTACCCAATTTATCACCAACTGTTAACTTGACCTGTGGCGATTGCTTCGCCACTATATCCATAACAAGAACAAGGATTTAGTGGTAAAAATGGACTTACTTACCTTAAGCATTGTCAATGGCACCATTGCGCTCGCCTTTATCGCCATTATGGCGCGTCTAGCCCAATTAAATCCTGGCCATCGCTATTTTCGTTACTGGTCCTTTGCGGGTTTTTGTTTATTTATCAATAGTGTGGTCGGTGGGATCTACGATATTGTCGGCTTGCCCTATGTATTAACGCCAGGGCTCACCAACAGCGCTATCGCATGGATGCATTTATGTTTCTTGGCAGGGGTTTGTATCTGGTTGCACCGCCCTGTGCCTAAACTGGCGATGCTGCTGTGGTTACTGGGGTTTACCGCGTGGATGGCAACACCTTTAGCGCAAAACAATGCGATGACGCGGATTAGTGTTCAAATGTCGCTGATAGTGCTGTGTAGCAGCTACTCGTTTTATTTAGTGTGGCGTTATGCCAAGCCGTCGTTAAGTCGCCAATTGTTTTTGTTTGCTTTTGGTTTTAATGCCTGTCAGTTTGTATTGCGCGCCTCGTTATTACTGGTCGATCTGTCAGGTGAACACATCAGCATGTTCCAGCAGTTGACCCATCAACTGGGTTGGTTTGCCTTAACGACCTTTGCTTTAGCCATGCTAGCCGCGACCATCAGTTGTTACGCACAAGACATGTGGTTTGAACTGCATCAGCAGGCACACACCGATGCGCTAACCGGCTTATTAAACCGCCATGCGTTTTTACCTCGACTGCAAAAGTTACTGCAAAAAACCAAACAACAACAAACACCACTCACGATGGCCATTCTCGATTTAGACCATTTTAAACACCTCAATGACCACTACGGCCACCTCGTCGGCGACCGAGTATTGCAATGGTTAGGGCAGCAAATGAAGTATCACTTCCGTGAACAAGACTTGTTGGTGCGTCTGGGCGGTGAAGAGTTTTTATTGGTGCTACCGGGATTAGATCAGCAAAGCAGCCAACTGAAATTGGAATCGTTGCGGCTATTAATCAATCAACAACGCTTTTTAGATTTACCCGATTTGCAGCTTAGTGCCAGCGTCGGTGCGCTGGTGCTAACGGCCAACGCGCTGCAGCATCCCAATCCCGAGCATTGGTTAGCGCAAACAGATGCCGCCTTGTACCAAGCCAAGGCGGCGGGCCGTAATCAGTTAACCTTTGCCGGTACGAGCTTGGCTTGACGCCGAAACCGGCGCAGCAGCAGATACACCGCGGGCGTGGAGAACAGTGTCAGCAGCTGCGAGATCAATAAACCACCAACGATAGTTATACCCAAGGGTTGACGAAGTTCGGAGCCTTCGCCCATGCCAAGCAGCAGCGGCACGGCACCCAGCATCGCGGCCAAGTTGGTCATTAAAATTGGCCGCAGCCGTTGCTCGGCGGCTTGTAACACCGCCTCAAGTGGCGAAGCGCCTTGCCGTTCGGCAGCAAGCGCAAAATCAACCAGCAAAATGGCGTTTTTCATCGAGATGCCGACTAACAGGAACAAGCCTAATTGTGCGATTAAGTTCAGTGGCGTGCTGGTTAGATACAAGGTCAACAAGGCGCCAAACGCCGCACTAGGCAAGGTCGACAAAATCGTCAGCGGTTGCAGCAGGCTTTCATACAAGATGCCTAGCAACAGATAAACTGCGATGATCACGCCAATAAATAACCACAGCTGATCGCCTTGCGAGAACACCGCGTTGCGTTGGTCTTCGCCATTGGTCGCGATCACAGCGGTGGGTAGCATCACGTCCGCCAACATCCGATCGATGGCCTGTGCCGCTTGTTCTGGCGTGACATCGGGTGCCAGTGCATAACCGATGCCTACCGACGCGAACATGCTGTCGCGACGGATCCGGTCATTGGCCAACCCATAGTCGTAACTGGCCACGGCCGACAGCGGCACCCGCTCACCGGCTTTGTTAATCAGCATCAGTTGCTTGAGCACTTCAGGTTGGGCGGTATAACCCGGCGTCAACTCCATCACGATGCGGTATTGGTTCATCTCGTCATACAAGGTTGCCACTTGGCGCTGCGAAAATGAATTCGACAGCATGGTGGCGATGGTACGCATATCAATACCTAAACGCTGCGCCGCTTCGCGGTCGATTTTTAACACGATTTGTTGGGTGTCTTCGCCACCTGGAGTGTTAACGTCGGTCAGCTCCGGCATTTCTTTCATCCGCTCGGCGACCTTTTTACTCCACGTTCGCAGCAAATCCAGCTCGCCTGAGCGTAATAGCACCTCGTAGTCGCTGCTGGCAAAAGGTGAGGACAAGCGAATATCCTGATCGACGTTTAAAAACATCATGCCACCGGCAATTTTGGGGGCCGTCATGCGGATGCGATTCACCACCTGTTGCGCCGACTCATGCCGCTCACTCAGCGGCTTTAAGCGCACCCGCAACATGGAGTTGCTGGTGCCCATGGTACCGCCGGCAGCGCCTGTGACATCGGCGATGGCCGGATCTTTGAGCAGAAACTGCCGATATTCTTCAATTTTGGGCTGCATCATTTGGTAGGAAAAGCCGTCGTCGCCGCGGACAAAACCATTGAGCTGACCGGTGTCTTGATCAGGCAACATGCCGCTTGGCAATTGCTGGAATAACCACACCGAGCCTGCACCAAACGCCAGCATCAATAACAACACCCAGCGCAGCTTGGCAAGCGACAAGGCCAAGGCATGGCGATAGCGTTGCTGCCAGCGGGTGAAGCCAGCTGCTGGACTGTGGACACCCACCTGTTGTTCGTGCGAATCATGTAATGGGTTATTGTGTGGACCGTGGACACCCACTCTAGAATCGGCACTGTAATCGGCACCGTGGACACCCACCGTAGGCCGACGCAATAAACGGGCACACAGCCCTGGCGTTAACGTCAACGACACCAGCAGCGAGATCAACATGGCACCGACTAAACTGATCGAAAACTCGCGGAACAAGCGTTCGACCATGCCGCCCATAAACAAAATGGACAAAAACATCACCACCAGCGCGAGGTTCATCGCGATCAAGGTGCCACCCACTTCGCGCGCGCCGGCCACGGCCGCATCAAACGCCGACTTGCCTTGCTCCATATGACGGCGGCTGTTTTCCAGCACGACGATGGCGTCGTCCACCACCAAACCACTGGCGACGATCAATGCCATCACCGATAAGTTGTTGAGCGAAAACCCAAACAGCCACATCACACTAAAGGCACCAATTAACGACACCGGAATGGTCAGCGCCGGAATTAACGCGCTACGCCAGCTGCGTAAAAACAACAGCACCACCCCGACCACCAGCACAATGGCGATGGCTAAACTGACTTCCGCTTCATGCAAGGTGGCGCGGATCACCGGCGAGCGGTCCATGGTCACCGCCAAGGAGGCGCCTGCGGGCACTAGGGCCTGCAACTGCGGCATTTGTGCGTAAATTCGGTCGATCGTTTCCACGATGTTGGCGCCGCTACGTCGGCTGATTTGTAGCACCACCGCCGGTTTGTCATTGTGAAAACCGGAACTGTAGCGGTTTTCGACCGAGTCCGTGACTTTGGCCACATCAGCTAAATAAATCGGTGTGCCATTGACCACTTTGACCACCAGTTGCTGGTAATCCGCTGCACTGCGCAGGGTCTGACTAAGCGCTAATTGCCAGCGCATATCACCTTGTTCCACCACGCCCAGTGGCACATTGGAATTGACGCTAGTAATGGCTTGGCGCACGTCATCCAGCGCCACACCAAATTGGCTTAACATGGCCGGATTGAGTTGCACCCGCACTGCAGGCAGCGACGAGCCAGAGACTTCAACCTCGCCAACCCCTTGGATTTGCGCTAGTTTCTGCGCCAAAATGGTGGACGCACTGTCGTATAACTCCGCCATCGGCACCGCGTTCGACGACAACGCCAACGCCATCACCGGCATTTGCGACGGGTTGGTTTTGCGATACGTTGGGTTACCGGGCATGCCGGCAGGTAGCTGCGCTCGCACTTGATTGATCGCCGCTTGCACTTCACGAGCTGCATCATCGACGTTACGCGACAACTCAAATTCCAAACGGATTTGCGTCGAGCCCTGATTCGACGCCGAGCTAATCCGCCGAATACCCGAAATCGCCCCAAGCGCTCGCTCCAGTGGCGTTGCGACAGTGGCCGCCATCGACGCGGGACTGGCGCCCGGTAACTGCGCCGTGACCACGATCATCGGGAAATCCACCGCCGGCAGCGGCGACACCGGTAACACCCGCCAACTTAAAATGCCCAGCAGCACAATCGACAGCGCCAATAAGCTGCTGGCAATTGGCCGTTTAATCAGCTCCAGAGACAATGTCATACCACGGACTCCGCGACAGGCTCGACTTGGGGGCGCTTGCTGACATGGCGGTCAAACCATAAATACACCACCGGCGTGGTAAAGAGTGTCAGTACTTGGCTGACCAACAAACCACCAATCATCACCAAGCCCAATGGCTGGCGTAACTCCGCGCCTGAACCACTGGCGAGCAGCAGCGGAATGGCACCAAACAACGCTGCCAAGGTGGTCATCAAAATCGGCCGAAAACGCATTAATGCCGCTTGGTAAATCGCATCACGCGGCGCTAGGCCTTGATTACGCTGCGCTTCCAGCGCGAAGTCGACCATCATGATGCCGTTTTTCTTCACCAAACCAATCAGCAGCACGATGCCGATCACTGCAATCAAATCCAGCGGTTGCCCGGCGAGCAGCAGCGCCAGCAAGGCGCCGACGGTCGCCGATGGCAAGGTCGATAAAATAGTGACCGGGTGGATCAGGCTTTCATACAGCACACCGAGCACGATATACATGGTGACGACAGCCGCCAAAATCAGCCACAAGGTGTTGCTCAGTGACGCCCTAAACGCTTCCGCCGCCCCTTGGTAACTCAGTTCAAACGACGCTGGAATTTGCAGCTGCGCTTTCACTTCGTCAATGGCAGTAATGGCATCACCGAGTGAATAACCATCGGCTAAGTTAAAGGACAAGGTCACCGACGGGAATTGGCCTTGATGGTTAATCAATAGCTTGGCTGGGCGCTGCGTCACGCGCGCCACACTGGACAACGGCACAGCGCGGCCATTGGCCGTGGGTAAATACAGGTTATCCAGTGCCTGCAACCCTTGCGCCTGCGCGGGGTCAATTTCCAAAATCACCCGATATTGGTTGGCTTGGGTAAACAAGGTGGTGATTTGGCGCTGACTGTAAGCGTTTTGCAGTGCCGCACCGATCTGCGCCACGCTGACGCCCAGTCGCGACGCCGCTTGACGGTCAATATCGATGAACGCTTGCAGCGCTTGCGTTTGCAGATCGTGTGCTACATCCGCTAACTCAGGCCGTGCCGCCAGCGCTTGGACTAAGTCCGGCAATAATGCGCTTAACTGGTCTTGCTCCGGATGCGTCAAGGTAAACTGATATTGGGTACGGCTGATTTTGTCTTCAATCGACAACTCTTGCACACTTTGGAAATACGCCGTGATGCCGCTGACTTGCTGCGCTTTGGCTTTTAAACGGGCGATGATCTGCAGTGCATGCTCGTCACGCTCAGCGTGTGGCTTTAAATTCAACAAGATACGGCCGCTGTTTAAGCTGGTATTGCTACCATCCACACCAATAAAGGAGCTGCTGCTACTGACCATCGGATCATCGCTGAGCGCCTCAGACAACTGCTGCTGACGCTGCGCCATTTGTGCAAATGAAATGTCTTGCGGCGCTTCAGTAATAATTTGGATCACGCCGCTGTCCTGCACCGGGAAAAAGCCTTTCGGCACGGCCAAATACAAAACGACGGTGGCCACCACCGACGCCGCCATCAACCCAAGCCCGACCCGTTGATGCGCTAAAATCCACTCAAGGCCACGGCCATAGGCGGCGATCACCTTGGCCATGCTGCCGCTGTGCTCATCATGCGCCGGCAGGGTTTTTAGCAAGCGCGCACACAGCATCGGCGTTAGCGTCAACGACACTAGCAAGCTAATGGCGATCGCCACCGCTAGCGTCACGGCAAATTCAAAAAACAGCCGCCCGACCACATCGGCCATAAACAGCAGCGGGATCAGCACAGCAATCAATGAAAAGGTCAGTGAAATCAAGGTAAAACCAATTTCACGGGCGCCCTCAATCGCCGCCTGCAACGCCGGCTTACCCATTTCACGGTGCCGAGCAATGTTTTCAAGCATCACAATCGCGTCATCGACCACAAAACCGGTGGCGATCACCAGCGCCATCAAGGTTAAGTTGTTAATGGAAAAGTCTAATAAATACATCACGGCGAAGGTGCCGACTAAACTCAGCGGCACGGCCAGTGATGGGATAATCGTTGCAGGCACTGTGCGCAAAAAGGCAAAGGTCACCGCCACCACCAGGCCAATCGCAAACAGCAACTCCATTTGTACATCATGCACTGAGGCGCGAATACTCAAGGTGCGGTCGGTTAATTCCGTCACGTTCAGCCCCGCCGGTAACGTCGCTTGCAGTTGCGGCAACAGCGCCCTGACGCCATCCGCCACGTCAATCACGTTCGACCCCGGCTGACGCTGGATATTCAGCAACACTGCCGGTTGGCTATTGGCCCATGCCGCCAAAAAACGGTCTTCAGCACCTTGCTCGACGCTGGCAACATCCCCTAAACGTACTGGCGAGTTGCCTTGGTAACTGACAATCAAGTCACGAAATTGCTCCGGCGTGCGAATCTGATCATTGGCATCGAGCATGGTCGAACGCACCGGGCCATCGAAGCTGCCTTTGGGCAAATTGGTGTTGGCGTTACTGATGGCGCTGCGCAGGGAATCCAAGGTCAAGCCCAAGCCCGCGAGCGCGGTTGGGTTGGCTTTAACACGAATGGCAGGGCGTTGGCCGCCAGCAATCGACACCATACCGACGCCTTCGAGCTGAGCGATTTTTTGCGCCATCCGCGTATCCACTAAGTCATACACCTGCGGCAGCGGCATGGTCTCTGAGCTAATGGCCAGCGTTAAAATAGGCGCATCGGCGGGGTTCACTTTGCGATAAATTGGCGGTGCCGGCAAATCATTGGGTAACAAAGATGACGCGGTATTCATCGCCGACTGCACTTCTTGTTCGGCCACGCCCATATCCACCGTCAGCGCAAACTGCAGCGTGATAATCGAACTACCACCGCTGCTAGCACTGGACAGTTGTTTCAGGCCCGGAATTTGCCCGAGCCGCCGCTCTAATGGCGCAGTGACCGTGCGCGCCATCACATCAGGGCTGGCCCCAGGATAGAAGGTAAACACCTGAATAATGGGGTAATCCACTTGCGGCAACGCGGCCACCGGCAATTGCCGATAGCCCAGCATGCCGGCGATTAATACCGCCAGCATCAACAGCGCCGTCGCAACTGGCCGTAAAATAAAGGGTTTGGATAAGAACATAACTTACCCCTGTGCTGGTTGTGGGCGACGTTTGGCTGCTTCTGCGCCTTGGCTAGCCGCTGCGCTTGGGCTAGACGCTGCGCTTGGGCTAGACGCTGCGCCTGGTTTGGAAGCTGCGCCTGACGCGGCTTCGGCACCTAACACCTGCACCTCACGCCCTGGTCGCAAGCGATCTAACCCTTCCATCACCACCTGTTCATTGGCGGCAAGGCCTTGTATGACTTCGATGCGGCCATTGTCGGCCACGCCTAAACTTAACGGCCGTTTTTCTGCTTTGTTATCGCGGATCACATACACAAACGGCCCTTCACTGCTGTATTGCACGGCGTCTTGTGGGATGGTGATGGCGTTGGCTTTTTCAGCGATCGTCAGTCGGACATTGACGAATTGATTCGGGAATAACGCCGCATCCTGATTGGCGAACTCCGCTTTAAGTTTCAAGGTGCCGGTGGCCACATCGATTTGGTTATCCAGTGTCGTTAACACGCCGCGGCTCAGTAATAGCTGATCCGCTCGGTCCCAGGCTTCTACCGCTAATGCCGCGCCGGCGTCTTGTGCTTGTTTCATCGCACTGCGTAAGCTTTGCAGCTGGGCTTCAGGGATGGCAAAACTGACATAAATCGGTTCACTTTGGGTAATGCTGACGATGCCGTCACTGTTATTGGCTTGCACTAAGTTACCAACGTCGACTTTGCGAAGACCGGTACGGCCGCTAATGGGCGCTTTGATTTGAGTCCAAGACAACTCCAATTTGGCAGCCGCAACTTGTGCTTCATTGGATTTGATACTGCCGCGCAGCTGATTAACTAAGGCCTGTTGCGCATTATATTGCTGACGTGAAATCGAATTTTTTTCTTTTAGCTGGCCATACAACGCCAAATCAGATTCGGCGTTTTTCAGCTGCGCCAAGTTTTGCTGCAATTGGCCTTCGGCTTGCGCTAATTTCACTTGGTACGGGGCGGGGTCGATTTCAGCCAGCAACTGACCGGCCTCCACTTTTTGCCCTTCGGTAAATTTCAAAGCCAGTAGTGGGCCACTGACGCGGGATTGCACCACCACGGTATTGAGCGCAATGGCCGTGCCGATGGTTTTAAACTGCAATTTTAAATCACCGCTGGTGACCGGCACCACCCGCACCGGCACGGGTGCGTTCCACATACTGCCTGGCCCACCAGGCCCCCGCGGCCCTGCGCCAGCTGGACCACCGGCGCCACGCGGGCCTGCTGCTTGCGACCCAGCTTTAGCCGCCCCTGCATTGTTTGCTGCGGTGTCAGAAGAATTTGCCGTTTGGTACCACCAGCCTGCGCCAGCGAGTGCAACTACCAAAAGTCCAATTGTTGTTTTTGTCCACGTCATCACAAATTCTCACACTACAACGCGATAGTACATCGCCGATTTATGCCGAACTATGCACCGCCGGTAATAGCGATGCATAACCTGATTTTCTCAATTTTTCATGCAGTTGCGGATCTTGCTCTAGCAAGGTGTTTTGCTTGAGCATCCGAGCAACCCACAAGCATTGGCTGACTTGGTGTAGATTGCCGTCTCGCCATTGCTGTTGATGTAACACCGTGCTGACCAGCGATTCGTCAAACCCCCACAAGGTCAACACGAAGGCGGAGACCGCCAAGTAACTCAAACGGCCTGTTGGGTTTTGCAGTTGCATTTCTGCGTCCGCCGCTACACAGCCGTTTTTTAATAAAATCAATTTGCCAAAACCACTTAAAATCGCAGCGACATACACTTGATCTTGCAGCACTCGACTCAAACGAATGTCCTGCGCCAACTGTCGGCATTCGCCAGCAAACACCAACTGCTGTTCCAGCACCTCCGCCAGCTCTGGCTGTTGCTGCTCTTGTTGCGCCTTGATCGTCAGCATCAACACCAAGGTTTGTAACAGCTGAAACCCCAAGCGGCTGATGGCTGTTTCCAAACTCCAGGTCTCACTGGCAAACCCCATGTAAGGGGAGTTCACCAGTTGCAACAAGCGCGACACCACCAAGGGGTCCCTAGCCACCAGCTTCGCCACATCTGGCACCCCCACTTTCGGATTGTCCAACAGCTGCTTTAGCTCGGTGCAAATACTCGGAAACACCGGATAATCCGTCAGTTTGCTGATCAATAACCGCTCATCATCCCGAAGCGGTAAATCCGACAAACGCTCCGCATTGGCAAACAACAAACTCAAATGCTCGTAATTCAAATCGCGGCTGACAAAGCTGTGAAACATCGATAAATGGTCGATCACCACATCTTCGTGCTCAGGGTTCGTCACCACCACCCGCAGCGCCATTGGCGCCATAAAACAGGCCAAGCGTCGTTCTTCCAATGCCGCGCCGCTGCGTTGCGCGTCAAACAGCAACATGTCGATACTTTCGTTGCCGCGAGGTGCGCTTAAAAAGCTACCTGGCGTTGGAAAAATACGTAGTTGCCAACGTAAACCACTGCTTTGGCAATAGTTTTTCAACAAGCTGAGCACTGTAGGATCATGGCTAATCGCAACGACTTGGTACATCTGAGTTCTCCAGCAAGCTCGGCGCAATGTAGCAGCCGAGCAGAGGTGTCCGAAGTGAATTTACAGAATCTTTGCACAGCCACAGACGTTACGCCCGAACGCCGAAACCTGATGTGCAATTAATCGCAAACTAGTTGGTATTCAACGAATTCCGCTGCTGTGGCTCACGGCAACAGATGCAAGGTCATGGCAAAAAAAGCCGCCAGTAACCATGCTAATTGTGTCATCCCTTGGCGCACCGCCCGCAAACGAAAGGCTCTGTGCATCACCAAGGCCGACGGTAACATCCACACCACTAACAGCCGCTGCCAAAGCACGGCAGACTCTGGCAGGCCGACCCATAGCTCGCCGGTTTGCAGCTGCAACACGCGATTGATGGCAGCAACAAAGCCGCTGTAACTGGCGATCCAGACGAAACATAACAACGCCGAACTGGCTTTCATCGGCCCAAGCTGTACCCGACTCACTTGGCCTGACAAGGTTAATCCTGTGACCCGCAGCAACGGCCACAGCACCCCCATCGCACAGGCTAAGGCAATACACAGCAACATCGCCAGCAACGCCCAAGGCAAATGCCCCGCCCATAGCTGTTGCCACAACAGCACCAGATCCGCGTCGCTGCTTGCCGCCAGCACTAAAGCTTGATTGCTAGTTGCCGTCGCACAAGCGGGTGCCTGCCAAGGTGAATCGGTTTGTAAAAACCCCATCATCGTCTGACGCGCACAGGCGTCATCTGCTATCACGCCATGCAACGCCAATGGCAACAGCACATGGGATGAACGCTCGCCAAGCAAATTGGCAAGGCGTGCGCTGTCAGGTTGAAACAGATCCAAGGCACCGCTGAGGATTAAACTTGGCTGCGCGAGCTGCTCTGGCCAACGCAGAGGTTTAAACTCGCCCACCGACTGACACAGCGGTTTATCGAACCCCATCACCGCCTCAAGCGGATCAATAGCGTCGCTGCTGGCGGCAAAACGCGGGCGCTCCAAGCATTCGGTGTACATAAACACGCCAACGTTTATCTGGTCGTGGCCCAGCGCCAAACTCAATAAGGACTGCAAAGCCTGCCGATCTTGCCGCCTGACGGCGTCCAGCCACCATGGGATCAGCGTGAGACTTTGACGTTGCATCGCCGCTAGATTCAGCAAGTACTGCAACTTCAACGGCGTTAACACAAAGGGTTTTTCCAGCGCTTGGACCGACATCATCAACGGGTCTGTTTCCAACTGCGCCAGCACTCGCTGGTAAAGCTGATTCAGATCGCCAAACTGCTGCTGGCATGCGGCTTGGGCTCGACAGTGTTGCTGCAGTTGACCTATCAGATAGTGCTGGTTTTGGCTAAAACTGTGCAGGTATTCATCTGGCGGGTAGGGTGAATCGAGGATCAATCGACGCACCGCGGCGGGTGCATATTGCGCATACTGTAGCGCCACCACGCTACCGTAGGACACGCCATACAAGTCCCACTGGTCGATCGCTAACGCCTTGCGCAACGCTTCGGCGTCTTGCACCGTCGCCATAGCGCCAAAAAAGGTCGCAGACACACCGGCGTTTTTTAGCTCATCGATGCACTGTTGCAATAAATCGTGTCGACTTTGCTGCCAAGTGGCATCGTCGGTCGCCCCTAAAACTAAAGCGGCCAACTTTGCATTACTGGCTTCACACCAACGCGGTAGACTGCGGCCACCGCCCCGTTGATCCAGCAAAATTAGGGGTTGCGACGCAGGCCAGATCGAGGCCAGCGCGGCGACTTGGTCCGTGCTACTGCCACCGGGCCCGCCATGCAAATACAGCAGCGGTGGCGGTGTTGTCGAGGTCTGTTTGCTTGGCGTTAATCGCACCACAGCTAAGTCAAAGCTGCCCGCAGCGGCGTTGGACCAATCCCGCGGTACTGTCAATACGCCACAGTCGACTCGCCGTTCGTCGGTTGCCGGCAACAGTGCTTTGGCACATGGCTGGCTTTGAAAACTGGACGTGCCACTCTCAGTTGCCCGCTGCTCCTGCGCTGTGCTGACCCAAGCCACGCCCCACAAAAACCACAGCAACCATCCTTGGATTATCGTGCGCCACGGCTTTGCCATTGTGCCTCCTTGACGCCTGCGGGTGCAGGCTCGCTAGTTCCAGCTTAGCGAGCCTTACATGAAATGCCAATGCTTCAATGCAGCCAAAAAACGCCCAAAGAAACCAAGGCTTAGTCACAATTTTGATAACAGCCTGGTTCACGCGGACAACTATTGCCGCGGCTGCAGATCAACTGCACCGGTTTCACTAGGCTGCGGGCCACCCAATTGATATTTAACACGTTTGAAATCGTCGTTAGGCTGGCTTTAATCGCCGCTGGCAACTCCGCCGCACCGCCTTTGCTCACACACAACTGTTTCAAATCCTGCGCCATGCTATCGGCGTCGATGCCTTGCGCTTCAATCGCTGGGTTTAAATCAATGCCGGCGCACAGCACGTGCGGGTTACCGGCTAAATCGACCACTTTGGTTGATTCACAGCAATAAATCCGCGGCTGGCCTTGCACATCCAACAGCGACAACTGCGCGCTGTGCTGCAGCATCTGTGCTTCAAACATCCGAAACACCGCCCAGTGCTGGCACGGATCTTCGACTTGCCGCATATTGCCCCACGGCAGCGGAATACCATTGCCGCGATACACCGCTTTTAACTTACCCGGCGTGTAGGCATCGAAATAGTGCCAATGCTGATAGGGCGACACCGCCGTCATCCGCCGCATCGCTACCGAGGCTGAGACGCCTGCCGCTTGGTGCGAACTAATTTCATAACCGTGACGGTCCAGCAACTGGCGAAACGGCAGTTTCGGGCACAGCAGTGCACCGGCAAAAAAGCTCGATTCAAAATCGCGCCAGGCGTGCAAAATATCTTGGGTAGCGAGCGTGCTCGACTCCGAGCGCTCGTGCGCGCCGCCGACCGACATACTGCTTTTGACACCGTCTTTGTTATGCAGCACCGCATGGCCGATATGCACCGCCAGCTCGTATTTCAGCCGCGTCGGGTGCATTTCCAGCACGCGGTTTAAGTGCAGCGTGCCTGGCGGTAAAAAGTACGAGGTGGTGACGTTTTTACTGCGCACGCCCAGTTCATCCAGTAACTCTGTGGGCACTTCACTAAACCAGCGGATACTCAGCCCGACTTTTTTCGCCAGTGCTAATAACTGCTCCACCGACAGCGGCATTTGTTTTTGGCCAATTTCTTCGGCGGCGCGCTCTAACTCGGGGAAATGGTTTTGATGATGCTCTTGATGCGCGCGGATCAGCAGCTGGGCAAACTGTCGCCCACCGGTGCCGGTTTGTGACAACAACTCAGGAATGGCAATTTGTAAAATATCCGGCGAGAACAAAAAACCAGGTTCCAGCGGCATGCCGTGGATACCACCGCGACTGCCTTTGGCTGGCGTTAAATCCACCGTGGCGTCATCGCCATCAAGAAAATACGCCAAGTCTTTTTGAAACACTTCGGCGATCACTTCCAACATATCTTGCGACGGCACCCGTTTGCCGCGTTCGATCATCGACAAATAGGACACCGACGGCGCCGCGTCTGCGTTGATGCGAATGCAGCGCGTCGACAAGTCTTCCATGGTTAAGTTATTGCGTTTCCTCAGGTTTCTGATTTTTGTCCCGAGGAAATGGCTTTGGCGTAACAGGCTTTTGTTCAGGTTCATTTTGTAAAATTCACATTGTGTAATTTTATTTGTCAAATTTTGCACAAAAACAACATAGACTGAATTTCATACAACAGCAACCGGGTTCAACCGCTTCCCGATAAAAAGCGCGAAAACTGTGTGAGGAACGCCAAATGACCATCAGTGCCCAACAATTCCGGATTGACCCGATGATTCAGCAACAAATCGACGCCATCAGCGCGTTGACCAATGCCCATCTGCGCCAAGTGCTGGACTACTCCAAAGCGGTGCTGGACAAACTGGTGCCACTGGAGCGTGGTTCGCATCAACAGGTCAGCTGTTATGTGGTGTATTACCAACATGTGCTGGCGTTTTTCCCCGACGGCCAAAGCACCGGCTTGCAAAACCCAGCGCAATTTAAAGCCTTTTGTGGCCGTCGCGACACGCCCGACAGCTTGTTGTTCGAACAAGGCGAGCGGCTGTTAGAGATCAGCTTGTGTAAAAGCGGTGCACGCGGTCGCCGCGATCTAGCCGGCGTCGATGACGTCGAGCTGCAAATGGATGGCCAAAATTGGTTTAGCATTATTGATGGTGAGATGCGCAGCGGCGCCCGCGGCTGTCGTGGCCAGCTGTGTTACACCGCCAAAGACGGCAGCGATTTTCGGTTATAACCACAGGGCCGCGCCGACTGCGACTTCAATCTGGGGAGAGTGTTGTCGCAGTTCGGCGCATATTCCACGCCAATAATCGCCATCCGCGAGGCTTCGTTCATCACAAGCGTTGATCAGACGCTTGCGTCTAGGCGGCATGGTTGGAGCCGTCATGGTCCACGCGCTCTTTGTCATCAGGTTTCCCCTGATAAGCCCATCGATTTTTCCTGATTGCCGCAGCCCAACGGCTTCGTTTTAGATATGCATCTTTTTTTAACCATTTTTTAAGCATGTTTGCAGTTAGGACACCCCATGTCAGAACCACTGAATTGGCTTCAACGGAGCCTCAATACCATTGAACGGGTCGGCAATCGTCTACCCGATCCCGCTGTGCTGTTTGCATTATTTATGCTGGCTGTTTGGGGCATTTCGTGGGCGTTGTCCGGCGTGCAATTTAGTGAAATTGACCCACGTACCAACCAGCCCATCCAAATTGTCAATTTGCTCGATGGCCAAGCGCTGACCGGTTTTCTCAGTAAAATGGTCGCCACCTTTGTCAACTTCCCGCCATTGGGTGTGGTGTTGGTCGCGATGCTGGGGTTGGGCCTGGCCGAACATACAGGGTTTATCAACGCTGGCCTACGTTCGATTTTAAATGTCACACCAAAGATGCTGCTGACCCCGGTGCTGATCGCCGTTGGTATTTTAAGCCATGTCGCGGTGGATGCTGGTTATGTGTTGGTGATCCCACTGGGAGCGGTCATTTTTTATGCCGCAGGTCGTCACCCTCTCGCGGGGATCGCAGCCGCCTTTGCCGGCGTGTCCGGTGGCTTCTCGGCCAGTCTGCTGGTGCCATCAAGCCTGGATCCGATGCTGGCAGGCCTGACGCAAGCCGCCGCGCGATTATCGTCGCATCCAAGCGCGGCAGAGATCGTAATTAATCCACTGAATAACTTCTTTTTCACCTCCGCATCGGCCTTGGTGATCATCGGTGTGGGTTGGTTTTTAACCGACAAAGTGATTGAGCCACGATTAAAGCACACCCAAGTAGACGGTGATCCGGCACAATTACCCAGTTTACAGCCGTTATCCGCCGACGAACGTCGTGGCTTACGCGTAGCAACGATCGCGATGTTGTTGTCGATTGCGGCTTTAGTTGCGACCAGCATCGGCGCAGATTCACCGTGGCGTGGTCAAGACGGCGCCTTAACCAGCGCCAGCGCGCCATTAATGCAATCCATTGTTGGGTTAATCTTTGTGTTCTTTTTAATCCCTGGCGTGGTGTACGGCTATGCCTCCGGCAGCGTTAAAACGCACAAAGATGTGATCCAAGGCATGAGCAAAGCGATGAGTGGCATGGGTTATTACATCGTGATGGCGTTTTTCTGTGCACAATTTATTTATGCTTTTGGCCAATCCAACTTAGGTGCGTTATTGGCGATTAAAGGAGCGCTGAGCTTAAAAGAATTGGCCTTGCCACTGGGTGTGACCTTGGTTGGTATCGTGTTTTTAACCGCGACCGTCAATTTATTAGTCGGCTCGGCCTCCGCCAAATGGGCACTGATTGGCGCCATTATGGTACCTATGCTGATGGAACTCGGTGTGTCACCGGATTTAACCCAAGCGGCCTACCGTGTCGGTGACTCCTCCACCAACATCATCACGCCGTTGATGCCGTACTTCCCGTTGATCGTCGTGTTCTGCCAGAAGTATGTGAAATCAACCGGCATCGGCACGTTAATCGCCTTGATGCTGCCATTTTCGGTCAGTTTCTTAGTGCTGTGGACCTTGTTTTTACTGGGGTATTGGGCGCTCGGGTTACCGCTAGGCATCGGGGCCAGCTACGTATTCCCACACGGCTAAGCCAATCCTAGGTGCCAGCGCTGAGCCGTTGGCACCTACCCTCTGCTTCATGAGCGTCAAGACGTTTGCTCAGCGCTACTACCAAGCACGCCGCTGGTTGTGCCTCGAAACCTCAATCCGATGGTTGACCTGTCTGCGTGAATATCGAATATCTGTCGGGCATTGCCGCTGAGAGGTTCGTCTGTTGCTTGCTGGTCTGCGGGCTTGCAGCGGATGCAACAAACGCTCGATCACGGTGGTCAAACACCGCCGTTTTTGAAGGTCGGCGCTGACGCTGCATGCGCATTTTTTCACCACGCCACTGTGGCTCGATGCGGATGTGACGCATGGCAAACAGTAGTCACTGACGAAGGGCGTGGCTGGGTTTGGTTCTTCCACATAAATACACGCGAAAAATGCTGAAAGCGCTAGACTGATGAAATAGTTTCACCCTAGCGTAGCGCTTGATCACTCATCCAGACATATTTAATTAAATTCAATAACTTAAAAAGTAGAATTTTGCATTCTTCTGATAGAAAAACCGGACACTTTCTGCGGTTTTTTATTTTTTTTTGCAAATTAATGGAAATTACTTTGCTGGTTGGCCATCGCGACTTTACAATACGGATTACCCCCTGAAAATCGCACATCTTTTGTGCGGCCGGGTTTGCAACAGGCAGGCTGTTTTTTAACCTGTACACGACGTGTAATTGACCCTGAATTGCAGCCCATCAGCTGCCTTTCCGGAAAGACGTTTTCAATCAACCTGACACAGAAGGACATCGCGCCATCATGTTACTTTGGTTTGTTATCGCCTATTGGGTCATCTCAGTTGCGATCGGTTTATGGGCTGCCCTGCGGGTAAAAAATACCGCAGACTTCGCAGTCGCCGGCCGTCATTTGCCATTTTATATGGTCACCGCAACTGTGTTTGCAACTTGGTTCGGCTCTGAAGCCGTCCTTGGGATCCCGGCTACCTTTATCGACGGTAATCTGCAATCAATTGTCGCAGACCCGTTTGGCTCTGCTTTATGTCTAATTTTGGTCGGTTTGTTCTTCGCAGCACCGCTGTATCGAATGAAACTGCTGACTATTGGTGACTTCTACAAACGCCGCTACGGCCGCAAAGTCGAAGTCCTGACCTCCTTGGCGATCGTCGTCTCGTATTTAGGCTGGGTCGGGGCACAAATCACCGCGCTGGGCCTGGTGTTTAACGTGGTGTCACAAGGCGCCATCAGCCAAGAAATGGGCATGTGGATTGGCTCGGTCACCATTTTGATCTACACCTTCTTTGGCGGTATGTGGGCGATTGCCATCACCGACTTGGTGCAGATGATTGTGATCGTGTTGGGCTTGTTGTACATCGGCGGCGAAGTATCGCAAATGGCCGGCGGTGTCGGCACTGTCATCGACCACGCCGCCGCTGCGGGCAAATTCGAATTCTGGCCAAGTATGGACTTAAAAGAGCTGATCGCCTTCACGGCCGCGGCCTGTACCATGATGCTAGGTTCCATGCCGCAACAAGACGTGTTCCAGCGCGTGCAATCAGCAAAATCTGAAAAAATCGCCGTGTGGGGCTCGGTGCTGGGTGGTTCCTTATACTTTATGTTCGCCTTTGTACCACTGTTTATCGGCTATGCCGCCACCATCATCGCACCGGATATGGTGAAAAAACTGATGGCGGAAGACAGCCAGCTGATCCTGCCGCAGTTTGTGATGCAACATATGCCATTTATTGCGCAGGTGTTGTTCTTTGGCGCCTTGTTGTCCGCTATCAAAGGCTGTGCCTCTGCCACCTTGTTGGCGCCATCGGTGTCCTTTGCCGAAAACATTCTCAAGCCGATGTTGCCACCGATGACCGACAAACAGACCCTGTTGACGATGCGTATTGTCACCTTGGTGTTTACGTGTTTCGTGATGGTGTACGCCCTGAACACCGAAGCCACTATTTTCGGCATGGTTGAAAGTGCGTATCAAATCACCTTGGTGAGCGCCTTTATCCCACTGGCGTTTGGCGTGTACTGGCGCCGCGCCACCAACCAAGGCGCATTGTTGTCGATTTTCGCCGGTGTGGCGGTATGGCAAGGCGTTATCTGGTTAGGACCCGAAGATCCGTTGGTACCGGCCCAATTCGCAGGGTTAATTGCCAGCTTCTTCGGTATGCTGATTGGCTCGTTGATGCCGCAATACATCGAACATAACCATGACATTCACGATCAATTGCATCGGGGTGAACATGCGCATGAGTCGTTTAACTAACGACGACATCCGATAATTCGCCAAAAGCCACAGCCGTTGCTGTGGCTTTTTTTGGCCAGACGATAGGCCACCGCGTACCCAATAAAAAAACGCCTTCGCTATTTTTCCTGTCGTTGCCGCCTGCGCCATGGCAAAGCCAATAAAGCCAACTAAGCTAGTGAAATACCTAGAAACTTGTTGGATTTCAATGGCACTGCGTTTGTCCGCCAAATTAATGCTGATCCTTGCAGCCATCGTTATCAGCTGTCAGTTGCTGATGTCGAGTTATTATGTTTGGAGTACATCCGCGCAACTGCTGGCACAACACCGTCAGCACTTGGACAACCTCAAAGTCAGCATCGCCCGCGCCATCGCCATTGATGTCTGGAACTACAACCCTGAATCTTTGCAGCTTTTGCTGGCGCCGTACCAAAACGACCCTGCGATCTTACAAATCTTTGTCCAAGCAAACTCGGGGCCGAAATTAGTGGTCGAGGCAACGCCCAGCCAGCCGCGCTCGCGCCTGTTACGGTCTTTTTTACCCATGACGGGGCCTTACAGCCAGCCCATCTCACTGACGCTGGGTCAACAACACAATGACGTTGGCATGCTGATTTTGCAGGAAAACCAAAGTTACATTGACCAACTGTTGCTCAATGCCCTCACCCGACAATTTCTGGAGCTGCTGATTTTACTGAGTTTACTCGCCACCGGTTTGTATCTGGCGTTTAATCACATCGTGTTGCGCCCACTTAAAAAACTAAGCCATGCCTTAAGTGATGCCATTTCTGATCGTACCGGCATTGTCGCCAATCCGCTGAGCGGCCTGCAGGATGAATTTGAAGAAGTGGCGTTGAGTATTGTTGGTTTGTCGGCACGCTTGGCTGGCGACATTCAAACCATTCGCGATACCAATGCCTCCCTGCAACACGCCAAAGAACAAACCGAACAAGCGATGCGCGAGCTACGCCAAGCGCAAGATGCCCTGTTGCAATCGGAAAAACAGGCCTCGCTGGCAGCCTTGGTGGCCGGTGTTGCACATGAAGTAAATACCCCACTTGGCATCATCATTACCAGCATTACGTGCTTAGAGGCGGAACTGCACCAGCTGCATCAGCATATGCAACAAGGCACCTTGACCAAATCAGGATTTCAACAGCAACTGCAGCAGCTGCTGCAAGCCACCGAGTTAGTGCACAATAATGCTGGCAAAGCAGCCCATTTGATTTCCAATTTCAAACTGCTCGCCAAAGAACAAACCGACGAATCGGTTCGTTGGTTTAACCTGTCCGACTTTGTCAGTGAGTTACTGACTGCATATCAGCTTGACCAACAATACCAGGGCTTGCACTGGCAAACCGCGGTCCAGCCGGATATTCAAATCAAAGCGGTGCCCGGATTGTTTCACCAACTGTTAGGCGGCTTGTGTAATAACGTCAAGCTGCATGCGTATCCGGAGAACGGCGAAGGGCAAATCATCATTCGGTTATGGCAGGACGACAATCACATTCACCTCAGTTGCATGGATTTTGGTGTGGGCATTGCGATGGACGCCCAAAAACAAGTATTCGACCCCTTCTACACCACGCGCATGGGCCAAGGCTCGAATGGGCTTGGATTATCGATTGTACATCGTATCGTGCGCAGCAACCTTCAAGGCAGCATTGAACTGTTCAGCGCACCGCAACAGGGAGCAAGTTTTGTTATCCATATTCCGCGGCAAACACTGGACTAAGCGTTGGTGCTGCAGCCTCTGGCTGTGGTCGTTACCCCTTGCGGCGATGGACTGGCACGGTTATGGCTCGGTGCGACTGGGCCAATTCTCCATGCAAGGGCAAGACGCCGAGATCCCCGAATTTTACCGCGGCAGCACCGGCCTAAGTTTTAGTGAAGAAACTCTGTTTGGCTTGCAATTGCAACATGATATGGCCGATGACCTGCAATTGGTGGCGCAGTGGCAGGCTCGGGGAAACCGCGACTTTCAGCCAGACACCAAGCTATTGTTTTTACGCTGGCAACTCAATGACGCTTGGCATGTTAAAGCGGGTCGGTTAGACATCCCGCTGTTTGCGCAAAGTGATACGCAATATATCGGTTTTTCTCACAATTACTCGCGGTTGCCCAAGTCAGTCTATTGGCGGTTTGATTTCGAAACCGGTGAAGGGATCTCGGTGGAACATCAATATAACTGGCGTTGGGCCACCTTTAAAACCCAACTGCAATGGAGCGATTTCGACGGGTTGTTGTTTAAAAGCGCGGCGGGTGGCGCCGGTATCCCTAGTCAGTTACGCGATATCCGAGCCCTCAAGTTCAACATGGATACCGCAAACGCCAACCTGGTGGCTGGGTTGATGAAAACCAGGGTCAATTTACACAGTTTAGACCAGCGGTTTGCTGCAAGTCTGACCCCAACCTTGCAGCAGCTCGGTGGCAGCCCGGCCCAAATCGCTGATTTTTTTGCCGATACCAGCTTTAGTCGACCTGGGATGTATTGGTTTTACGGTGTGACCTATCGTCTGGGAGCATGGCAAGTCGAAGTCGAACGCACACGTTATGGCGTTGAGGGCGCTATTGATGGTCAAACTTCGGCGTGGTTCGCAGCCGCATCACGACGGTTTGATGATCTCGTCCTTACCCTGCATCATGAACAAATCACCAAGCACCCTTTGCCAGCCAGTGATGTGCTGCGTCCTAGCACGCCGTCACAGTTTTACCCACTGCTGCCGGTGATGGTAACGTCGCTAAATCAGCGCTTGCTGCGTTTAAACGTGCTGTCGGCCCGTTACGACATAACCCCCAGTATCGCGCTCAAGGCCGACTACATGACAGGTGATGTGTTGTATGTCGTTGATGGCAGCGCTAAAGCCGCCAGCGGCTTTTCAGTGGGGGTGGATTTTGTTTTTTAACCACCGGACCATGGGTCGCAAATCCATCGTGCTCCTTTGCGCCTGTCTGATGCTCGGTTCGCTTCAGGCAATGGAGCTGGCCTTGATTGCCCACCCAAGCAATAAAGTGGTGTTAAGCCAAGAACAACTGCAACTGCTGCTGTTGAATAAACAACGATTTATGACGGGCGGCCAAAAGATCCATATGCTGCATCAACCATCTCGTTCTACAGCGCATCAATGGATCTGCCGTCAGCTGCTGGATCTAACTCCGGCACAATACCAATCCTATTGGTCGCGGTTGTTGTTCACCGGCAATGCCGACGGCTTGGTGTATCTCGATACGCCAGCCATCTTGCAGCACGTTTCGACAGATCCCTCCGCCATCGGCTATGTGCCTGTTGAGCAGGTAACGGACCGCATCAAAGTGATGGCTGTCCTGAGTGAGCACGGCTATCAAGCGCGTTGATGCCACGTGTTGGTTGTATTGAGCCAATACGATCGCTTCGTCTGGCCAAGTTCCCTGCCCTCTCCCTGCTCTGTCGATGCCTGACAAATGCCACGAGTGACACCTGGCCCATAAAAATGTATGGTCCGCCCCGTTGTTGCAAGTACAAAAAACCGATAACGG
>CAYTIQ010000040.1:0-37295 GCA_964437935.1 uncultured Rheinheimera sp. | reverse complement strand
TGCAAAAGGCAGTATCTGATCATAAACCTGCGATCGCTGCAACTATTAGGCAAGTCGTTCAAAAAATGTTCGTGATCTTGCCCTGAGCGGCTGGCCAACTAAACTTCATTGTAATGCCAAACAGCATAAACCCGAACATGAGTACGAGCGTAAGCAAATAAACAAGATCCTGAACCTGGCGTTCTATGGAATAATCACCCATGTGTAAATAGATTCCGGCCACGACAGCCAAGAACCACCCGACAATAAAGATTTCAAAACAAGTAAGCCAAAACATGGCTTGTTTATCTGTCCAGACCTTTTGCGTTTTTGGCATGCGATCTCCCTCCATATTCAATTCTGTTTCTCACCCATTACGGTCAGATAGCACGTTCAACCATCATGCTTGATATCGTAAAGCACTCGATGCATTTTCTCATCCTCTTCCTTTTGGGAAATATAGGCTTGATGTTTGTCGAAAATCCTTTGCGCAAAATCTAAATCCCGCTGGCGCAAGACTAGATTGTTCTTCACCGCGTCTTGGATGATTTGCTTCTGATATGGACATACTGAGACTTTGCTATACAAATCCTGAACTTGATCAGAAGTCAGAACATCCGGGCCGCTCCAACTTAAGCCGTAATTTGCTGCGACACCTACGAATGCAAAAACCCATGCACACCAATATACAAAGGCCAGGGAACCGGCGAACACAGAAGCTGGACCGATCAGAAAGAAAACCGCCCGCAAAATTTTATAACCGCCGACAAACAATGTTGCTTGGCGCTCTGACCACACCATTTGCGTTTCCACTTTGGGTTTTCTGGCATCCATATCGAATGTGAAGCCCCGGCGAGTGAAAGCCCATTTAGACCCACTTTCTTTTGATGCCAAGACACTTAGTTTCTTATCCACCAATGATGACCTCTCTCAATCTGTTTGGGTGATTGGCTCAATAATTAAACCAGCTTGTTCATCCCATTCGGATGGCTAAACAGTACCAGTCATAACCGCAAGACGCATAGAACGCACGACGAATCAAAGTGGGATTCGTAACAAGATGGAGATCAATCACCCCATACTGATGGACTGCTGAAATTGAAGGAAAACAACTAACAAGAGCCCAAGAAAAGGCGCACAGAGCGCAAAAAGCCATTCAGTAGCGTGCACAATGAAGTTGACCTCAAAATCGCCGGCGCCCACGGTCTTTAAAAACGCGACATAAAACCCACCAGCAAGTGTCGCCCCAAGCAGACCTACGACAGAAAAGATCAGAAATGCGAGCGCCAAAGTAACAAGCAATGGTTCAAAAAGATCGAGTTCTAATACAATATGCCGATAAAAGGCCATCGCCAACACAATGAACACGGTCAAAATTAACACTTTCCGGTGAATTCTGTTTTCTGGTAACGAGGGATCTCTCAGTACTTCGAGATACTTTTCTAAATAATCCATGCGTCTTAACCTATCCTCCTGTTAGGAATGCCTTTAGGCCAATTCTAAAACGAAAAATTCGACTCGGGCTCATGCCGTAATGAAGATTCGCCTCATCGTCACAGGCTAGTGAATACTTCACGCAGTCGATACGGTTGAGTAACTGTTCGCTCAGAGCGGACGTTCAGGTTAATTATCGGTCTGATTCCCCTGTTTTAACCAACACCATCACCACGGGACTTTTTTTCGCAGTTCCTTAGCTTTGTTTGCCGCGCGTTGCCGATGTCCGCGGTGTTCACAAGCCACTTATGTTGTTCTCGCCGCATAAGTTTTATCTACCCCATGAATTACCCCGAACGCTGCTGCCTGAGAGGGGACTACCCAAGGAAAGCCCGCAATAGCTAGTTGTTGACCGCTGACACGCTTCCTTTGGTCATCACCCTGCCAAGCGACCTCCTAGAGGAACTCACTTGGCGGCCTCATTGAAATGTTATATTGTATCAATATTGCATAAAAAGGAGCCGTTGATGTCCTCTGTTGAGCCTTTGTTTTCTTTAGATTCGGTGCCGCAGGCGTTATCTGCACAAGACCTTGCGGGGTATCACGCGGATAGCGGCGACGCGGCACACCGCGTCAAACCACTGGCCGTGACCTTGTTGTCTGGCTTTTTAGGGGCGGGCAAAACCACCTTGTTGCAGCATGTGTTGCAATCGCCGCATGGCTTAAAAATTGCCGTGATCGTCAATGATATGAGCGAGCTGAATATTGATGGCGCGACTATTGCGCGCGATATCCAGCTGAGCCGCACCGAGGCGCGTTTAGTGGAAATGAGCAATGGCTGCATTTGCTGCACCTTGCGTGAAGATTTATTAGTAGAGATACGCCGCTTCGCCGAGCAGGCTCAGTTTGATTATTTACTGATTGAATCCTCGGGTATTTCGGAGCCCTTGCCGGTGGCGGAAACCTTCACGTTTACCGATGAGGACGGGGTCTGTTTAAGCGATGTGGCGCGACTTGATACCTTAGTGACGGTGGTTGATGCGGTAAATTTCCAGCGCGATTATTTTGCTGCCGAGGCACTGGTAGAGTTGGGGCAACAAGCCGGCGAAGACGATGATCGCACCTTAGCTGATTTGCTGATTGAACAAATTGAATTTGCCAATGTGTTGGTGCTGAGTAAAACCGATTTAATCAGCGCGTCTGAACTTGGCAAGCTCACACACATTCTGCGCTCGCTAAACCCTACGGCGCGGATTGAAGTGGCCGAGTTTGGCGTCATAGCGCCGGAAAAACTGCTCAATACCCAGCTGTTTCAGCAACAAGAGGCCGAACATCATCCAAACTGGCTGCGCGAAGCGCCCGGTGAGCATGTGCCTGAGACGCAAGAATACGGCATCGGCAGTTTTAGTTTTCAAGCGCGCCGGCCGTTTCATCCCCGCCGTTTTTATCAGTTTTTACATCAGGCGTGGCCAGAAGGTCGGTTATTGCGCTCCAAAGGCTACTTTTGGTTAGCCAGTCAGCCCGGTGTCGCCTGGCAGTGGCACCAAGCGGGTGGCATTGCGCGTTATAACCCTGCCGGCTATTTTTGGCAGGCGTTAGCCAAAGAGCAATGGCCAGACGATGCGCAGAGCCTTGGCCAGATCGAGCAAAGCTGGCAAGAACCCTTTGGCGATCGTCGCCAAGACTTGGTGTTTATCGGTCAGCAACTGGATGAAACCAGCATGCGCACGCAGTTACAACAGTGCTTGTTGACAGACCAAGAGTTGCAGCTATTTAGCGACGGTTTGTTCAACGAGGCGTGCCCGTTTTGTGATGAACAAGAGGCCGCATCCTAATGCTGCACACAGAATCGGCGCGCCAAGCCACGGCGTTTAAACTCACGGAGTTTAACATCAGTGCGCCGCAAACCATGCAGCAAGCCCTTGGCGACAGTTCCGACGTGTTGTGCGAGATCTTTCGCAATGACGTCAACCTTGCGGTGTGGCAGCGACCGACCAATCCAGAGCTCCTGCGTTATACCAGCCAGTTGCCAGAGGATCTGCTGATTAAACGCATGTTACCGCTTGATGAGATACAGTCGACATTGCAACGTCTCTTGCCGGACGGCGAGGGCAGGGATGCATTGGCTGCAGACATTCATGCCGCCGCGCAGATGTTAGGCTGTGTGATGGACACCGACACCATCGGTGTGCGTTTGGCGGTGTTGCAACAAGCCCAGTGCCCCAAGTGGCATACCGATGCGGTGATGCTGCGGTTATTAATCACCTATCAAGGCGAGGGGACGCAGTACTTACAAGGTGGGCTTGGCAGTAACGCCTGTCAGGTATTGCCGCAGCAGATAGCCTTGCTTAAAGGCAGTGCATGGAGCGAGAAGTCGATGGCTATTGTGCATCGTTCGCCACCAGGCTTGGCGCGACGCGTGGTTCTGACGTTAGATCCGCTGTAACACGAACCTCAGCGGCTTTGCAGCCGCTTTGACACGAACTTCAGCGGCTTCGCAGCCGCTTTAGCACGAACGATAGCGGCTTTGCAGCCGCTATCAGCTGAACAGCCAAAAGCGAGTCCGTGGGCTTAGCGCCCGTCGATTAAACGGCCTAAACCGCCCAGCACCGAGCCTTCACCTTGGCTGGAGCCACCCACCGATGGCGCATGCTCGATGATTCGATCGGCCAGGCGGCTAAACGGCATGCTTTGGATCCATACTTTACCATGGCCGCGCACTGTGGCTAAAAACAAACCTTCGCCGCCAAAAAACGCCGATTTTAAGCTCGGGGCCATCTCGATGTCGTAATCGATATCGCCGGCCATTGCCACCAAACAACCGGTGTCGAGGCGTAAGGTTTCGCCGCGAAGTTCGCGTTCAATCACCGTGCCGCCGGCGTGCACAAACGCCAAGCCGTCGCCGGTTAAGCGCTCTAAGATAAACCCTTCGCCACCAAAAAAGCCGGCGCCGAGTTTGCGGTTAAAGGCGATGTCGACTTTTGTGCCAAGCGCGGCACATAAAAACGCATCTTTTTGTACTATGACTTGGCCGCCTAATTGCGATAAATCTATCGGAATAATGCAGCCAGGGTAAGGGGCGGCGAAGGTGACACGGCTTTTGCCAGTGCCTTGGTTGCTAAAGTGGGTCATAAACAACGACTCGCCGGTCAGCACGCGTTTGCCAGCGCTTAACAACTTGCCAAACAAACCGCGGTCTGGCTCCGAGCCATCGCCCATTTTGGTTTCAAAACGAATGTCTTGTTCCATGTAGTTCATGGCGCCAGCTTCGGCGATGACGGTTTCATTTGGATCGAGTTCAATTTCAACCATTTGCATGCTAGTGCCAATGATTTTGTAATCAATGTCATGACTGCGCATAAAAGCTCCGTGTCGTTGGTTGGTGCGTAGGCGGTGTCAACACTCGCCTGAGGATGCTTCGAGTATGCCAGCAAGTCCTCGCGAAGGCAGTAGTGGATGGGCGCTGGAGCGGGACAGAATTGTTTCTGAATATGTAAAAACAACAAGGCCAAGCACCAGGCTTGGCCGAGATCACAACGACTTGTCGAACGACAGGTCCGCTTATTGCGTTTTTCCTAGTAGGTGCAACACAAAGGCATATTCTTGCGCCACTTCTTCCATGCGCGAGAAACGACCAGATTTACCACCGTGGCCTGCTTCCATATTGGTGTGAAACAACAGCGGTTGTTGGTCGGTTTTGTGAGTGCGTAATTTGGCAACCCACTTTGCCGGTTCAAAGTATTGCACTTGCGAGTCGTGCAGCCCGGTGGTGACTAACATCGCCGGGTACGCCTGTTTTTTCACTTGGTCATACGGCGAATACGACAACATGTAATCGTAATAGGCTTTTTGCTTGGGGTTACCCCATTCATCGAACTCGTTGGTGGTCAGCGGGATACTTTCATCAAGCATGGTGGTGACTACATCGACAAAAGGCACGTTGG
Source organism: uncultured Rheinheimera sp. (assembly GCA_964437935.1). Lineage (GTDB taxonomy): Bacteria > Pseudomonadota > Gammaproteobacteria > Enterobacterales > Alteromonadaceae > Pararheinheimera. Next base: position 31,938 of record CAYTIQ010000040.1, on the reverse strand, counting down.
CGATCATACCGCGGTATTTCTCACCTGCCATGTTGGCGACGGCGCCCATCAGCAAGCCACCAGCGCTACCGCCTTGGGCAAAGACTTTGTCTTTGGCCGCATAGCCATGTTTAACCAAATGGTCAGTGACATCGATGAAGTCATGAAAGGTGTTGATTTTTTTGAGGAGTTTACCGTCTTCATACCACTGCCGGCCCATTTCCTGGCCACCCCGGATATGCGCAATGGCATAGACAAAACCGCGGTCTAACAGCGAAATGACACTGCTACGAAACGCGGGGTCCATACTGGCGCCATAGGAACCATAGGCGTATTGAAACAGTGGCGCTGTGCCATCGGCTTTAAAGCCTTTGCGATACACCAGGCTGACCGGCACTTTCACGCCATCACGTGCCACCGCCCAGACCCGTTCCGTTTGGTAGTTATTCTTGTCAAAACCGCCGAGTACTTCTTGTTGTTTCAGCAGTTTTTTCTCGCCAGTGCGCATATTGACTTCAAACACCGAACGTGGCGTGGTCAAACTGGTATAGCTGTAGCGTAACCATTCGGTGTCGTGCATCAGGTTGGTGTCGGTGTTTGCCACATACACAGGTTCGTCAGCCTTGATGATGTTGGCTTTGCTTTGGTCGTTCCAAGGCACAACGCGAATGCGATTTAAGGCGTCGCTGCGTTCATCCAGCACTAAATAGTCGTTGAACAGGCTCATCGATTCAACAAAGACCTTTGGATCGTGCTTGATCAGTTCTTGCCAATGCTTGCGATCACCAAGCTGATGGTCCGACACGGTCATGATCCGGTTGTTCGGCGCATTCCAATCGGTCAGTAGCACCCAGCGGTCATTGATATGATCTGCTTGATATTTAAAGTCGCGCTGGCGCGGAGCTATGGTTTTGAACTCACCTTTGGGGTTGTTTGCCGCCAGCACTCGCATTTCCGAAGAGACGGTGCTGCCAAGCCATAATACGATGTATTGATCATCCTTGGTTTTGGCTAAACCGGTGTAGAAGCTGGTGTCTTTTTCTTCATACACCAAGTGGGTATTTTTGACATCGGCGCCGAGTTGGTGGCGACGGATCTTTTGACCTAATAAGGTTTGCGGATCTTTTTCGATAAAAAACACATGCTGGTTATCGCCAGCCCAAGCAATCGATGGCTCAACGCCAGTCAACTGGTCAGGCAGGTGTTGGCCTGTGGTTAAATCTAAGAATTTCAGCGTGTACTGGCGACGACCGCTGGTATCTACAGCGTAGGCTATCAACTGGTTGTTCGGGCTGACTTCCATGGCTGCGACTTGGAAAAACGAGTGGCCTTTGGCCAGCTGATTGACATCCAGCAGCACCTGTTCTTTGCCAGTTTTTAGCACCTTGCGCATATACACTGGGTACTCGGCACCGGTATCCCAACGCGTGTAATAGGCGTACTCGCCTTTAGGGGCTGGCACCGTGCTGTCGTCTTGTTTGATGCGACCAATGATTTCGCTACTGAGGGTTTTCACCAATGGCTGATACTGGTCGGCAAACTGCTGATAGTAGGCATTTTCTTGCTGCAAGTACGCCAATACCTTGGGATCTTGGCGTTTGTCGTCCCGCAACCAGTAATAAGGATCAGTTCGATCACCATGTGGCGATTTCACCACATAGGGGACTTGCGCCGCTACAGGTGCTGCGTTTTGCTCTGCCATGGCAGGCATCAGGCTGGCCATCATGGTCACTCCTGCACAGAGAATTGAGGGAAGGGATCGCATCGTGGGTTCCTTGTAGGTAGTTATTAAGAATTTCTTTAACATAGTTTCAACAAGAAAGCACTAGCAAAGCGCCAGTGCCTGCGACCAGTGGGGCTATCGCTGCGGTTGCAACCAAGGCTGGTGCAAGGGTAACGCAGGTGTGCGGGCTGCTGGGGTTAACACACGGACGCTAAGTTCAAGCGCGCCTTGTGTTCAAAGTGCTGCTGAAAATACGGCGTGCTAAAGATGGATGTGCGTTTTAAAAATGACCCAAGCACCTGTCGGCGTTTTAATTGATACAGCCAACGCGGCACATGCTGATATTCTGCCCGAATTTGTTGATTGTATTGGGCAAAGCGCTCTGGCGAGGCCGCTAAAATTGCTAAATCGATATCGACCAGTAATTGTGCATCGGCATCGGACGGCGCTTGCTGATGCTGAGTGGCTAAAATTAGAGTCGCCACTTGTTGGCGAAAGTGTTCAGTCGCACCTAACTCAGCAAGCGCTTGTAACGCCCAATCGGCACTTTTTTGTTCATTGGCACTGCCGCGTACCTCGTAGATGGCATCGTGAAACCATAACGCCATCTCGACGGCGGCAGGGTTTGTGGCCAAATGGCGCAGCTGCTGCATCAGCTGTAAACATTCGAGTAAATGCTGTTGAGTATGGTAATGACGTTGTGGCTCGGCATAAGCCGTTAACAAGCTGTCGCGAAGCTCCAGCGCGGGCTCAACCTTGAGTGTCTCGCACAGCAAGTGCCAGGATTGTGCAAATACGGCGTGTGGGGTTTGCGTTGGGTTCATCTATGGCATCCCTTTCTCTATTAACGCATCTACTGCCAAGCTGCGGCTGCCCTATAGTCAACCGCGCTGATGCGTGAGTTGCCAACAGATGGCAGGTTAGGGGGCAATTTAGCGTGACAATTTAACGTGAAAATGAATGCCATATATGGCCATCACTCGCGGGGCAAACCGCGTGTGGCTTATGCAGCCGTGTTGCGCTTTTTGCGAATAGCGACATACAGCACCAGTGAAAAAATCACCACGCCCACAGCAACGGCACCTAAGGCAATCCATAGCGTTTCTGACATGTGCAACACTCCGAGTGAGGTTCATAGAACGAGGTCAAAACGTTGTAACAGTGCCCAAAGCCTGACCAATATGCAAGTGTTGCCGCAACGCAGTTAAAACCACTGCGGTGATAAAAACGGGATCAAGGCCAGTAACAACGCCTGATGATAGACACTGCTACGACTTAATTTATGCTTGGTGAGTAGGCCGATGGCGCCACCGGCTTGTTTAATATTTTGGGTGCCAAACAGCGCATCCATCACATCGCCCAATTCCTGACCTTGCTCCAGCCGTTGCACCACGGCGTGCGGCAGCACCAAACTAGCCGAGCGTGCTTTACCGCTTTTCTGGCCATCACTGACCAGCATCCAAGCAAAGGTCATTCCTTGATCAAGGCCCGCTTCAATCGCTACATAAAAGTCGGCTCGTTGCCTGCTTTGCAAGTCAGCTAACCGATTCTGCGCGCCTTGCAGCGTTTCTTCGGCGCTCATCGGTTGTGCAGCGACACCTGATGCAGTGGCAAAGCCTTGGATATGAAACTCGGTGGCTGGAAACGCCTCCGCAAACGCTGCCTCTACGGCTTGAATTTTGGCTGGATTGGCCGAGGCTACGGCAACAAATGGCATTAACAACTCCTAAGGCTATAGCCCAATGGGCTTGGGCTTTCTGCTGGTAAAAATGCTCTGTGCTAGAAAACTTTGATCTATACCTGAAAACCTCGCTCTATACCTGAAAACTTTACTCGTCAAGGCGGGATGTAAAACCAGTGCAGAGTCTGAAGCGGTGTTGGATTGTAACCACTTGCGTGGCGCTGGTGCAGCGGCTTGGTCGGATTTCTTAACGATCACAAACTGTGTTTACATGGATGTCACATTTATTCGCAATTCTGCATAGACTCCAGCAGGCACTACAGAGGGTTACCGATGGACCACGAACAACATGTTCCACTGCACGATTATCAAGCACCCACCACAGAACAATTACATGAGCGGGCTAGTGCACATCTAGCGCTGATGCAACAGCGTCACACCATCCGCAGTTTTTCCGACCGGCCTGTACCACGTCAGGTGATTGAACAGGTGATCCAAATTGCGGCAAGCGCGCCAAGTGGCGCCAATCATCAGCCTTGGCATTTTGTTGCCATCAGCGACCCTGCGATCAAAGCCCGTATTCGTGAAGAAGCCGAGCTGCAAGAAGCAGGTTTTTATGCTGGACGCGCTGGGGATGAGTGGCTGGGTGCCTTAAAACCGCTGGGTACCAACGCGCATAAACCGTATTTGGAAACTGCACCGTGGTTAATTGTGATTTTCTCGCAAAAACGCGGCGGTTTGGATAATAACGACAGTGATACGAATTATTATGTGCATGAATCAGTCGGCATCGCCACCGGCTTTTTAATTCAAGCCTGCCATCAAGTGGGATTGGTCAGCTTGACGCACACGCCAAAACCAATGAGTTTTTTAAGTAAAATCTGCGAGCGTGACAATGACAACGACCGGCCTTATATGCTGCTGGTGGTTGGTTACCCAGCGCAGGATGCGACGGTGCCTGCACACGCCTTAAAGAAAAAAGACTTCGAGCAAATTTGCACGGTGCTGGCATAACAAAGCAAGGCGGGCCAGATGTAAGCGACTGGCTTTGAGCTTCTGCTTATTGGCTTTCTACCGAGAATAAAAAATGCCAGTCGGTGACTGGCATTTTTTTACATCGAAGCGCCGAGCAGCAACTTAGTCCGTGATACCGGTGTAAATTTCTTGCACGTCATCATCGTTTTCGATGGCTTCTAAGAAGCTTTCAACTTCGGCCCGTTGTTCCGCTGTTAAAGTCGACATGCTGATTGGGTTGTTCGGTTTGTAAATCAGCTTGGCGGCTGACACCGTAAACCCATGATCAGGCAGTGCTTTGGCAACGGCATCTAAGTCGGTTAGTTCAGTGTAGAAAATGAAATCGCCATCGTCACCGGCTTCAAAATCCTGCGCACCGGCTTCAATCGCGGCCATTTCTGCATCCGCGTCTGCAGTTGCAGGCGATGCTTCAATTTGACCTAAACGTTTGAAATCCCAAGAGACTGAGCCTGAAGAACCCAGTTGACCTTTACGGAACAACACGCGCACGCTTTGGGCAGAGCGGTTTTTGTTATCGGTCAAACATTCAACAATTACTGGCACTTGGTGCGGTGCAAAACCTTCATACACAATGTATTCGTAGTTGACTGGACCATCGAGCAAACCGGCACCTTTTTTGATCGCACGTTCTAAGGTGTCTTTTGGCATCGAGGCTTTGCGTGCAGCTTCAACCGCCATGCGCAGTTTGGAGTTCATCGACGGGTCGGCACCGTTGCGTGCAGCGACCATCACTTCTTTGGCAAGCTTAGTGAAGAGTTTACCTTTGGCGGCCGCAGTGTCGGCCTTGTGTTTGGATTTCCATTGAGCGCCCATGGCTTCGCTCCTCGTTAGTAGAAATAAAGACGCGGTAGTCTAGCCAATGGCATTTCGCATGGCAACTAATCTGCATCGTTGGCTTGAATTGTAGAAGGCATTGCGAAGGCAAAGGGTTGGCCACTTTTTAGCCATACTGAGCAGGCGTCGGTTTCAAAGGCGTTTGAGTTAAGTCTTTGCTAAGTTTTTTGCGATAAAACACCGCTAAAATGGCCAAAACATGGGCCAGCGCTGGCGGTCATCTGCGTAAGAGCTGTGGTACACTCAACGCAATTTTTTTGAATGTAGGTCGGGGATTTTGAATGAAAACAATGTGGTTTAAGGCGGTGTTTGTCAGTGCGGCGGTGATGGTTGCAGTGGTGCCTGCTGCGTGGGCGCAACAGCCGGCTGCGGCCGTCAAAGCGACGGATGATTTAGAAGCCAGTATGAAAGAGTTATCTCACCAGCTCAAACAAGCGATGCAGGCCACCGACAGCAGCAAAGCAGCATCCCATGTTAGCAATATGCAGCAGGAATTAGCGGCGATCCAAGCCTATAAATTTTCCAGCGACAAACAAGCGGTGTTTCAAGAGGGCTTAACCAAGGTGGCCACGCAGTTAACCACGGCCCAAGCGTTATTAGCCGAGAATAAATTAGCCGATGCCAAACAAGCGTTAGAGCAAGTGGATCTGCTGAAAAAGGAATACCACAAAAAACGTAGCCCTTCGATTTGGGAATTATTTTTCGGACCTAGCGACGAAGAGTAACTGCGATGCGCATCTTGCTGGTTGAAGATGATCAAGCCTTGTCCGATGGGTTAGTGCAGGCGTTAACCGCCCAAGGCTTCGTCGTCAATGCGTTGGCCAGTGGCAAGCAAGCCGTGACCGCGGCGCGCAGTGGCGACTGTGACACCGTCGTGCTGGATCTAGGCTTGCCTGACATGGATGGCTTTGAGGTGCTAAAGCAAATCCGCCAAAAACATCCGCAGTTGCCGGTGTTGATTTTAACCGCTCGAGATGGCCTTGACGATCGCTGCAAGGGCTTGGATTTAGGGGCGGACGATTACTTGGTTAAACCCTTTGCGCTGCCTGAATTGTTTGCGCGATTGCGCGTGATTGAGCGGCGTTTAGGCACTGCGTCTAGTCATTTGATCTGCATCGCGGGTGTTGAGCTGGACAATGCCGCGCACCATGTCAAAGTCAACGGCGAGCTACTGACCCTTGCGCGGCGAGAATACAACGTGTTGAAACTGCTGATGGAGTCGGCCGGTCGGATCAAAACCCGTGAGCAGCTTGAAGCCGGTTTATACGCGTGGGGCGAGGAGGTTGCCAGCAATGCGCTGGAGGTGCATATCTCGAATCTGCGGAAAAAGTTACCAAAAGACTTTATCAAAACGATTCGCGGAGTGGGCTACAGCGTGAGTGCGCCATGACATCGATCCGTGGCTATTTGGTGACCGTGCTGATTGCCTTGTTAACGTTGACCAGTTTTCTGGCAGCGTTACAAGGCTATCGGCAAAGTAGTCAGCAAGCCGCGCGTTTGTTTGACCAGGACTTGCAAGTATTGGTGGCCAGTCTGCTCGATCTGTATCAAGAAGTGCCAAGCGCCTCAGCGGTGGCCGCGCCTAGCGAGCAGTCTCGGGCAGGCTTAAATGCGGTGCAGGTGTTTCGCAATGGCCAAATGATTTATCGAAATCACAGTGCTCCGACCCGCCCGATTAACGCGGCGGTTGGCTTTAGTGAGCAAAATTTTTTAGGCCAGCGCTGGCGGACTTACACTTTGCGCGATGAAGCCTTGCAGCTTGAGGTGGTCACGGCACAGCCGCTGTATGGCCGGCAACACTTAACCAATGAAGTGGTGTTGGCATCGATCTATCCCATAGTGCTAAGCCTACCCTTGCAAGCCTTGTTGATTTGGCTGGCGGTCAGCCGTGGCTTGGCGCCGCTTCGTCATGTGGCAGAGCAACTGGCGGACAAAAAAGCCGATGATTTATCGCCGTTGCAACTGTTACCGACCACGCTGTTGTCAAAACCGTTATCTAAACCAGGCGACCTTGTGAGCCCCGCCGCTGGCGACACTGTGCCGCAAAACGCTAAGACGTTGCCTACAAGCGGCAGTTCGTTAGCCAGTGCTGCGCTAAGCACCATGCCCAGTTTCGCGGTGCAACATGCTCGCTTACCCAGCGAATTGGTGCCGGTGTTTGACACCACCAACCATTTATTGGCTCGTCTGCGTGAGGCCTTCGAGCGAGAAAAACGCTTTGCGGCCGATGTGGCGCACGAACTACGCACGCCGTTGTCGGTGCTGCAAGTGCAGCTGTTTAATGCCGAACAACGCTGGTTAGCCGCCCAGTTGCCCTTGGATGAATTGACCGCGTTAAAAAGTGGCGTTGAGCGGATGAGTCAATTGATTGAACAAATTTTATTGTTAAATCGCACCAATGCGGCACAGTTCCAAGCCCGCTTGCAGCCGCTGGATTTGGTCGAGCTTTGTCGCGATCAGTTGGTGGAACTGTATGGGCAGTTTGAAGCCAAGCAACAAGACATTGAATTGATCAGTGATTCGATAGACGCTTTGCAAGGGGCTCCGTTGTTGGCCGATGCGTTTGCCTTGCCATTGCTGGTGAAAAATTTAATGGTCAATGCCAATAAATACACGCCGCTTGGTGGGCATATTCGGGTCTCGGTCAGTCCACAGGATGTGCATTGGTGCATTGAAGTGGCTGATTCAGGGCCTGGGATTGCGCCTTCGGAATACAGCAAGGTATTTCAGCGGTTTTACCGGGTAGGCGGCGATCGCCAGCGGGAAACCGGCAGCGGTTTAGGCTTAGCCATTTGTGCTGAGATTGCGCAATTGCATCAAGGCTATTTGCAACTAGGGACTGCTGATTTAGGGGGCTTGTCGGTCAAACTTTTTCTGCCCAAAGCGCGAGGTGCATCATGACACCTTGGCGCCGGACTTTCCTCTGCACTCTGTTGGGCTACTTGCTAACCGCGCAGCCTTTGTCTGCGACAGAGCTTCGGCAATTTGAATTAAAACTGCAGCGGCATTTATTTACGCCGTCGACCTTGTACATTCCCGCCGGAGAAAAAGTAAAAATTCGCTTGGTGAACCTCGACGACAGCCCTGAAGAGTTTGAAAGCTTTAAGCTTAATCGTGAAAAGGTGGTGCTTGGCCAAAGTGAAGCCAGCATTTTTATCGGTCCGCTGAAACCGGGTGACTACCCATTCAGTGGCGAGTACAACCCCGACACGGCGCGGGGCGTCATTATCGCGCTGCCGCTGGAGGAGTTTAATCGTCTGCCGGTAGGAGGGACGCATGCTGATTAATGCGGTCATCGTCTGGTTGCGTGAAACCTTACCTTTGTTAGTGCTGCTGAGTGTGTTGTTGGCGATTTGGCCTTCGCATAAACGCCTGTTGGCGGGCCTTGGCGTACTGGGTGGGGTTGTGTTGGTCGGGCTGATGTCCTCACAGCTTCGAACTATTTCAGGCTGGTTGGACGGCCAGGGGTTAGAACTGAGCTACAGCTTACTGTATATCGGCTGCGCCTTGTTACTGGCATTGGCGGTTGCTTGTCGGCCACAGGCTGCCGCGGGGGGGCGCATGCCTTGGCACCAGCATGGCGCCGTGATGGCGGCGTTGGCGTGGGTCTGCTTGTGTGGCGTGCACGGCCACAATTTGATGCTGTATGTCTGGGTTTATCCACATCCTGAAACCGACCATGCCAACTTATGGTTAGGCTCGGCGTTAGGCAGCGGTATTGGTGGCAGTATTGCGGTGCTGTTGTATGTCGCGGTGCTCGAAGGTGCCAGATGGTGGCGCTGGTGGCCCGCGTTGTTATTGGCGTTGTTGACCGCTCGACAGTGCGCGGCGGCGGTGGCTATCTGGCTGCAAAGTGGTTGGTTGACCGCAACGGAAGCGCTGTGGGACAGCAGTGGTTGGGTGGATGAACAATCGGAATACGGAAATTTTTTAAATGCGTTGCTGGGTTATGAAGCCACACCTGATCCGAAATTATTGGCTGTGCAGCTACTTTGTTTACTGACGATGCTTTGGCACTGTCGTCATCTGGAGAACTGATGAACATGCGTATGCTTCCTTCATGCCTAGCGTTGTTGATGCTGTGTTTGCCGCTATCGGTGCTGGCCAGTGCAGGGCCTGCCGATCGCAGTGTCGTCGACAAGGTCTACCACCCTTATGTGCAAGCCTATGAACAAGAAGTGGAATATCGCTACGCGTATTTTCGCCAACCAGGGCATATCGACAACAACAGCATGACACAACGATTGGGGTACGGTCGTGCGATAGCCAGCAACATGGCGCTAGAGGGCTACATCCATGCTCAGCGTGATATGTATGATGATTATCATATCCGTGGATATGAGCTGGAATTGCGCTACATGCTGACCGAACAAGGTCAATACAGTGCCGATTGGGGCATGTTGTTTGAGCTTGAGCGAACCAATCATCTAGAAAACTACGAATTAAAAACCGGTATTTTGATGGAAAAAGAGTTCGCCCACACCAGTCTGACGCTGAACGCCTTAGCTGTGGTGCAGTGGGGCGGAGCGGTGAAAGAGGAATTAAAAGGTCAATTTCGAGCACAGTACCGCTATCGCTGGTTACCTCAGGTACAACCCGCCTTGGAGTTTTATAGCGGCGAACATTATCAGGCGGTCGGACCCAGCCTGATGGGCGTCCAAAAATTTCAGGCGATGAAAAATTTAAAGTGGGAATTGGCGATGATCTTTGGCATGGACCAAGACACGGTCGACCGCACCTTACGATTTGCCTTGGAATACGAATTCTAAGCTTGTCAGTCGCCGCCTTGCTTTGTAAGGTGAGGCACTGCTTGCAAACGCTGGGCACACCTTCGCGTTTTTTTAAAATAAACCATAACAATAAGCGGTGTAACCGCGTGTACTTCCATGACGATGGCATGGACGCTTTTATGCAACGAGGTCTTTGACAGATGACAATCCCTTCCTTATCCCGACGTTCTTGGCTTGCCTTTGCTGGGCCTTATCAAGTCTTGCTACAGATGGTGCTGTTAGCGCTGCTTTTGCTAAGTCTTAGCCGTGTTGGCCTGATGGCTTGGTTATGGCCCCGCGTCGAGCCTGCTGGCTCAGTGCCGTGGATGCTGCTTCAAGGGGTACGGGCGGATCTCATTTTGTTAGGCTTATTCGTCGCGGTGCCCGTGTTGCTGGCACCTCTCTTGGCGATGTCTCGTTGCTGGGCACTGTGGCAAAAATTCAGTTTAATCTGGGCGGCGCTGGCCTTGACCTTGGTGATTTTTATCGAATTATCCACGCCGTCGTTTATTGCTCAGTATGATATTCGGCCCAATCGGCTGTATATCGAGTATCTGAAATACCCCAAAGAAGTGTTTGCTACCTTGTGGAATGGCTTTCGTCTGCCGCTGTTGCTGGGAACCTCGTTGACGGTCGTGCTGGTATGGGGCTGTGTGCGCTTGCTAAAGCGAGGAGCCACGCGCCAACAGCCTTGGTCGAATAGCAAACTGTGGCTGACTTGGCCACTGGTGGTGTTTTTGGTGTTTGCCTGTGTGCGTTCCACCACCAATCATCGGCCAGCAAACCCAGCGCTGTTTGCGATCACCTCGGATGCGTTGGTCAATTCGCTGATTATTAACTCGGGCTATTCGGTGCTGTATGCCGCCTACAGCATGAAACACGAAGCGCGTTCTACCGACATGTACGGCAAAATAACCACCGAGGACATGCTGACGCAGGCGTTGGATTGGCCATGGCTAAAGCACTACCAATTTAGCTCGCCAGAAATGCCGACGCTGCATCAGCAGACCGCCACCATGCGCCGTGATAAGCCATTGAATGTGGTGATTGTGTTGCAAGAAAGTTTAGGGGCAACCTTTGTGCAGTCGCTCGGTGGTGTTCCGGTGACCCCTGAGCTTGAGAAACTCAAGAGCCATGGCATTTGGTTTGATCAACTCTACGCTACCGGCACCCGGTCGGTGCGCGGTATTGAAGCGGTCACCGCGAGTTTTGCACCAACGCCGGCGCAAAGCGTGGTCAAGTTGTCGAATGCGCAACAAAATTTCACCACCATTGCTAGCGAGTTGAAGCAGGCCGGTTACCACACCCAGTTTATTTATGGCGGCGAGGCGCACTTTGACAATATGCGGGCGTTTTTCACCGGCAATGGCTTTAATCAAATTGTCGATATAAACCAAATTAAAAATCCCAAGTTTGTCGCCAGTTGGGGCGCCAGCGACGAGGACTTGTTTAACACTGCGCACGAACAACTCAGCGCCTTGCATCAAAGCGGCAAGCCATTTTTTAGTTTAATTTTCACCTCCAGTAACCACGAGCCGTTTGAGTTCCCGGATGGTCGCATTGAGTTGTATGAGCAACCGAAACAGACGGTCAATAACGCGGTGAAATATGCCGATTGGGCGATGGGACAGTTTTTTGCCAAAGCCATGCAAAGCGCGTACTGGCAAGATACTTTATTTTTGGTGGTGGCCGATCACGATAACCGTGTATACGGTACCAATTTAATCCCGGTGGAAAAGTTTCGTATCCCGGGGCTGATTTTGGGCGCGGATGTGCAGCCGGCACAATGGGATGTGCTGGCCAGTCAAATTGATTTAGCACCGACCCTATTATCGATGGCCGGTGTGGATAGTTGCCACCCGATGATTGGACGTGATTTAACCGTCGATCGCCATCTGCCAGGACGGGCACTGATCCAATTTGATAACTACTTTGCGCTGATGCAAAACGATATGCAAAACCCCGCCTTAAAGCAGTTGACCATTTTAAAGCCTGACGGTACAGCGGCACATGGCAGCTACGAGCAAGCGACTAAAACCTTGACTTTGGCCAGCAGCGAGGTCTCGGCCAACGAACAACAACGTGCGTTAGCGCAAGTGGCATTACCGAGTTATTTGTATCGGGAGAGCAAATACAAAGCGGACGCGCAGTGTCAATAACCACAGAGTGGGCTGCGTGATAGGGCTGTGTGATAGGGCTGAGTATTCAGCCCTTTTTTTATCGGGTCGGTGGGGGCGGATTGGGAACGTAGAATTTACGTTTCAGAATGTTGCATAAAGGATAAATAATCTATTGTTTTTTGTGTGGTCGCATGTTTAAGATGTTGTTTTTCCAAACAATGAGCATGTGTTATGAAATGGATGTCTGGGCGAGGGATCCTGCTGGCAGTCGTGGTGGTTTGTACGGTGACGGCCTGTGGCGGCAGTAAGAAAAATACGGTGACGCCCACCAAGATTGAAACAACAACGCCCATCCGCGGCAAAGTCATTGATGGGTATGTGCGTGGGGCAACGGTGTGGCTGGATGTCAATGGCAATAAGCAACTCGATGCCGGTGAACCGCAAACACAGTCCAAAGCGGGCGGTGATTATCTGTTGGAGTTAACCAAAGAGCAGTTGCAATGCGCATCTTATGTCACGGTGTACGTGGATGTTCCCGTCGGTGCCATCGATGAAGACTCAGGTCCGGTGACGCAAGCCTACCAGATGTCGCGGCCACCCCATTTATTGCCTTTGTCGAAAGACGATGTGCTGAATATCTCGCCGCTAACCTCCGTGCTGAATGATTTGGTGCTAAAAAAATTAGAATCATCTGGGCAACCAGGTTCTGGGTGTGCGGCGTTGCTGGCCAATGAACAGGTGCGGCAAATGGTCAAACAAGAGCTGCAACAGTTGATCAGCGACTTTGTCAGCAAACACAACATTGCCGCGGACAAGATTTTTGCTGATTTTATCCAAAACAATGACAAAGCCAGTTATCTACTTGCGCAAAGCATCGTGAAAGGGCTCAAAGCCAGTTACCAGTATCGTGATGTGCTCAAAGCGAAGTATCCCAATGCCACCTATATTCGAACCCTGTACTTTCAGGGGCGCAGCATGGATGTCAGTTCGGGCAATGCTTGGTATCGCGACGTCGCTGTTTGGTTGCCAGCAGGGTTTGTGTTTGAACAATACAAAGTCAGTGATGATTTAAGCAAGGAACTGCGGTTGATTTATCAAAGGGAAAGCCAAAAGAAAGCTTGGGGTGAAGGCAGCTATGAATTTTCGCATGACAAATATAGTTACGGCGGGGACGGCAGCCTGTACCAATGTAGTAGCAGTGAAAGCGTCAGACTCAGTCGGGATGGTGTCAGTTACGTGCTGAGCAATTCGGCGGCAACGGCCAGTGTCAAAGATCCAGCCCAGTGCGCACGCGCCGACTTTAGCAGCACGGATCAACGGTATTACTACTTCTACACCGCACAAGGTCGTGTTAGCTACGACACACGCATGTCACTTCGGCCAAGCAATAGCGAATTTAGTTATTTTAAAGACTGGTTCAATCTGGAGTATAAAGCGGCGAGTTTAGATGTTAATGCCTTGGTTAAGCATCTAGCCGCCGCAGGTTATCAATTTGACCAACCGGTGCTGTTGGATGTCGACTCCTGGTACAAACGTCGCACCGATGACAGTACTAGCAATCGAGTGATCACGTTCAAAGATCACACCGGGGCCTGGGTGCGTGAAACCACCCAGAGTAACCAGACCGTGGTCAAGGAATGTAGTCGCGATGGTTTAGTCTGGTCCGCCTGTCAATGATGGCGAGTGTGGGTCAACGTTTGTAGTTATTAAATCGCGAGCCTTAGGCGGTTAGATCTGAAGGCTCGCGCTTAAACTTCGACTGCCGCTTTTCGTCAAGCGACACTGATTTTTCCCCGCTGAGCAGCATTATTTCCCCGTCCATCGTAAGTTCTGCAACCTTTTACTGGAAAAATACTCAGTCCCCCCATATAGATACAGTGTGCTTGTGTGATTTGATGCACAAGCACTTCCTGTTGCCACTGGCAGCTTTGCAGCTTATCAGCGCGAAAAAGAACTGGAGACAATCAGGCATGACTGAGTTTTTAAAAAAGGAATCGGCTGGCGGCATCATTTTGATGACGGCGGCTCTATTGGCCATTATCTTGGCAAATTCGCCAGCCTTTGGTGTTTATCAGGGGTTGTTACAGCTACCTGTCGCGGTGCAAATTGGCACCTTTTCTATCGCAAAACCGCTGCTGTTATGGATCAATGATGGGTTGATGGCGGTATTTTTCTTTTTGGTCGGTTTGGAGTTAAAACGCGAGTTAATTGAAGGGGAACTGGCAGATCCTCGCAATATTTTATTACCAGCCGTTGGTGCAGTCGGGGGCATGGCGGCGCCCGCCCTGGTGTATTTGTGGATTAACCAAGGCGACCCATCGGCTCAAAGCGGGTGGGCTATTCCTGCGGCCACCGATATTGCGTTTGCATTAGGTATTTTAAGTCTGCTGGGCAGTCGAGTCCCCATTTCACTCAAAGTGTTTTTAACGTCGTTGGCTATTTTTGATGACCTCGGCGCCATTGTGATCATTGCATTGTTCTACACCTCTAAATTGTCCATGTTGGCCTTGATAGTCGCGGCGTGTTGTATCGCGATACTGGCGCTTCTGAACAAAAAAGGTGTCATGACCAAAAGCCCCTACATGTTAGTGGGGCTTATTATGTGGGTCGCGTTGTTGAAGTCCGGCGTGCATGCCACCTTGGCAGGGGTAATTTTGGCGCTCTTTATTCCAATCAAAGGCCATATGGCGGACGATGAGGGGGTCTCACACCCAGTGTCACCGTTACGCGAATTAGAGCATGACTTACATCATGTGGTGGCATTTTTTGTGTTGCCGGTGTTCGCGTTTGCCAACGCGGGTCTTAATTTAACAGGCGTTACCTTAGAGCAAGCCTTGCACGGCGTGCCGCTTGGCATCGCTGCTGGTTTGTTTATCGGCAAGCAAGTCGGGATTTTCCTGCTGTGTGCCTTGGTGATTAAACTGGGGCTGGCCAACTTACCCACCGGCATGACGTGGAAAAGTCTGTATGCGACGGCGGTGTTATGCGGTGTCGGGTTTACTATGAGTTTGTTTATTGGTTCGTTAGCCTTTGAACAAACCGGCGTGGATCGAATGTTTGATGAGCGGTTAGGCATTATCGCCGGGTCTTTTGTGTCAGGGATTCTCGGTTACTTGTTGCTGAAGTGGTGGTTACCGCCGGCAGTGGACTCGTCGAGCCCGCGTCATTAAGCAACAGCAGTTACAGGGGGCCAAGGCCCCTTGTTACATCAGGGTTTTCGGAGCCTTTGGTCGGTTACGGACTCCCGCTAATTCAAGCTCGGCCAGATGAAATAAGTTGGTCAGTGCAATCGGTGGTGGCGGCTCGCTAAAGGCTTCAATAAACGCGAGGCGAGCTTGTTCACTGATCCGATAAAACGCCTGATCGTAATGGGAGAACCCATCGTAGCTGAGGGGTTCGTCTAAGGCTGCAAGGTTTTCTTGTTTCAGTACCCGTAGGTAATAGTTCAACAAAAACTCATACTGCTTTACATCCAACAATTCGCGACAGTCCAAACCTTATCTCCCTCTCTATTTTATTGGGGCAACTTAACCTTGTTTACTACGGTCTGGCTGCCCCAACTGGATCTGAGCTCGGCTCGCTGTTAAGTACCACAGAAGGTGCAATAGGGCGCCGCTGCGGGGATCTGCATCCACTCCGCTGCGTCAGCAAAGGGCGTTTTTGCGGCGGCTACAAACCGATGGAACGGGGCTAAATCGCCATCCAGCGCCTGCTGTAAAATGCTTTCAACGTGTTGATTGCGCGGGATAAACGCTGGGTTTACCGCGCGAAGCTCCGCCGCGCTGACGTTAACCAAGGCTTGCCAACGGGTTAGCCAGCCCGCCAAGGTTGCAGTATCACAGCTTAGCGCCAACCAGGCGCTGTGGTTTTGATCGAGCGTGTCGGCTAAACGGCGGAAAAACGCCGTGAAATCGAGGGATAATGACGCCATCATTGCCAAGGTTTCGTCGACAAACAGCTGCTGCGCCGCCGCTATGTCCTCGGTAGGTGTTTGCCCTTTGCGGCGCAGACCCAGTTTTTCGGCGAAGCCTTGGTAAAGTTGTTGCTGATACCACTCTGGGAAGGCGTTCAGCACCGTCATCGCCAAAGCAATCGCTTGGTCTTCATTGGCATCGAGTTGAGGCAACATGGCTTCGGCCAGTCGTGCTAAGTTCCATTGGGCAATGGCCGGTTGATTGCGGTACGCATAGCGACCGTTGCTGTCAATCGAACTAAATTTTGTGGCTGGGATGTATTGGTCTAAAAAGGCACAAGGACCATAGTCGATGGTTTCTCCCGACAAGCTCATATTGTCGGTGTTCATGACGCCATGCACAAAACCCAGTTGCATCCAACGGGCGACCAAGGCCGCTTGGGCTTTGGCAACACAGGTCAACAAGGTCAGTGCCGGGTTGTCACTCGGCAGCTGGGCTGGGTAATGGCGCGCTAGGGTGTAGTCAATCAAGGCGGTTACATCATCCGGGCTGCCCGCTATCGAGGCATATTGCATACTGCCGATCCGCAGGTGTGAGCGTGCCACTCGGGTCAGCACAGCGCCTGGCAGTGCCATCTCACGAAACACCCATTCACCGCTATTGACTGCCGCCAGTGCCCGGGTGGTTGGTACGCCGACGGCGTGCATCCATTCACTGATTAAATACTCACGAAGAACCGGACCTTGCGCGGCGCGACCATCGCCACGACGGGAAAACGGCGTGGGTCCCGACCCTTTGAGCTGAATGTCGTAACGTTGTCCATCGGCGCCTATCACATCAGCCAACAACAACGCCCGTCCATCGCCCAGCCGAGGATTTAATTGACCAAACTGATGGCCGCTGTAGGCCAGTGCCAGTGGTTTGCACCAAGGTGCCAGCTGGTTGCCTGCAAACAAGGCCAAGCCATCATCGGTTTGACGCCATTCTGTCGGCAGTTGAAGTTGCTGGGCTAAGTCGTCGTTAAAGGCGAGCCAACTTGGCTGTTTCACCGGTGTCGGGGCTAGCACTTGATACATCAACGTCGGCAGCTGGAAATAACTATGTTGGGCGTCTGGGCCTTTTGGGGTGTCATTCATTGCAGCTCTGTATCCATGGCTGGCGCAGCAAAATGCCGCGGTATTGACAGTGAACGTAGGGGACGGCGGTGCCGACGCATTGGACTGACGTGTCTTACGGAATTTAAGACGGCAGGCGAGGGCACCTGGTGCATAAAACAACAGCGGCCAAGGCCGCTGTGCTTAGTGGTGATGATCGCAATCGTCGTCACATTCATGGTCATCGGCAAAATCGTCATCGCCGTCTTGGTGTTGCATCACACCCCAGCCATCGTTGTAACCAGCAAATTTCTTGGCAAATTTGTCCAATTCCACTTCTTTGGCGGTAATTGCAGCATGCTCTGGCACCATCTCGAGCGCCACAATCAATTCCCATTGATTAAGATCGTTCAGGTTCAGTTCGACTTCGCCTTGTAAATCACTTGCCACTAAGGCTTGTAAGGCTTGCTCGGCTTTCGCTTGATCTGGGAACACTAAATAAAAATCCAGTGCCATCGGTTGGGTAATATCGACACCTGCATCGACCAAGGCTTGCAGCATATCGCCGTTGCCGTCATCAGGAAATTGGCTCATTTCGAACTCCGCTAGGGCAAGGCCCAATTCATCAAAACATGGATTTTAGCAAGCTTTTAGGCTCAAGGGCTATGGCTAATTCATCAAGACGAGTGCGCAATGAACGCGGCTAGTTCATCCCCAAGCTGCAGAACATGGGCTTGCAAGGTAGGGTAAAAGTCTAAAAAGCTCTGATCTAGCTCCTCGGCCAGCACATCAATTTCCTGCATGATGCCGGAAAATTGATTGGCAAACCGGATACGATTGGCGATTTGATCCAACGCCTGACTGATGCCATCACGTGACTGATAGTGCTCAAACCAGCGATAATGAACCATGGCGTTTACGGTGCGCTGCATGCTAGCTGGCATGCTCGCAGGTGGCTGTTGCAGCAGGGCGCTCAGTTGGCAATACAGCTTGGCAAAGCCTTGGTCGGCGGGTGATGGGTAAAAGCGTTGCCAATGCTGGATCAATAAATAATCGTCATAGACATCCAGTGCGACGGGCGCAAAACGACGACGTTGTGTTGAAAACCGTGGCAAAAATTGACGGCGGTGCGGGTGATGGTCAGTAAAGCGATCAATGGCTCGATGCCTTGCCACCGCCGCTTGGATCGCGATGGGATACTGCGTTACATCGACGCCCTTGGCAAAATCAGCCAATATGGCGCCAAAGATTGACGCCGGATGCGGCTCGGCGAGTTGCAAATGGGCTAAAAAGTTCACCCTTTGCTGCCACAGTTTTTTAATAAGCGGCAGTGGTGTTGCTGCGCGTGCTGCTGTAACAGCTGGGTTAACACCTCTCGATACGGCGATTTGGCCGCGATGACGATGTGTGTTGGGATCTGCTGCAAGGTGTCACGCGACATTGTCTCCAGCGGCTCCGCTAAGCTTGCCTCGGCTTGGTCGGCATCCGCTTGGCGTTTGGCAATATAAGCTTGAAAGGGGCCGTCATAGGTAATGAGGTGCTCGGCGCGTCCTTTTAAAAACAGCTCAATCGCCGCCACGGCATCGGGCATATCTACGGGCCGGTAGCCTTGTGTCTGCAGGTTTTGGCGCTGGCCTTGATAATCAAAACCGCGGATCATCGCCACCGAGCCGTCGTGCACAGCGTCTGAGCGACGTGAGTGGCTATAGATGACCAGTTGCAACATCATATAGGGTGGCTCGATAAAAACGGGCGGCTGCGACACATCAACCAGCGCCTTGGTACTTTTGATATTCATACTAAAGTCGATGTCATTTTTATCCAGCAACAGGTACATCCGAGCCGGTGTCACACAGACCGGTTCTAGCAACAACTCTTGTTGCCCTAGCAGCTGTTTTAAAAACTCAAAGCCAGTGCCACCACAGTGCTGTCCATCTGCACTCACGATAAAATCCGGTGGAAAGTTATGAATACCAATACGCAGGGGCCGACTGGGCCGGTGTTGTGCCAAGTGCACAGATGAGGTGGTGATGGCATCTGCACCAAGTGGCGGCTCGAGTTGCTGCGGTACTGCTGGCGCAATGGCCAAGTTTGAGCCGATGCTGTGGGCAGAACCGTCAAAAGCCGTTGCAACTAGCATCAGCGCCAAAAGCACCGTCACAGCCAAGCGTTGCGCCGTTGGAGCCTTCGTCTTTTGAGATAAAAAGGGCCTGTAAAACACAACTCAGTTCCTCGGTAATGGTGGCATGCCATTGACACCATGACAGTCGTGTAAGCAACTGTCAACGAGCCGTGGCGGGTGTAACATGATGCCCATAGCGTATCTCATCAATGGCCAGTCGGTGTTATGGTAGATCAGGCTTTGGCACGTTGATGATGCCATGCTTGGGCAACCCCCGCGGCAATAATGATCGCTACGCCAGTTGCTTGCAGCGGGCTTAATGCTTCTCTAAACAAGCAATATCCCAACACAATCACCGTGACCGGTTCGACATAGGCCAGGGTTCCAAACACCCGGGTTGGTAACTGATCCAGGGCTTTAATCGCCAGATAAATCGCCAAAAAACCAGGCACAACCCCTGCAGCGACTGCATAGGGTAATTGTTGCAAGGTGGGAATGGGCGCAGAGGATAAAAACGGCAGTACACAAAGTGCGCCAACCAGCAATTGATAAAAGGTGCGTTGCAATGCATTGCCACCGCGGCTTTGGCGATTGAGTAACAAAAATGCGGTATAGGTTAGAAGACTGATCAAACCAAACACAAAACCGGGCCATTGCTCGCCTGCGAGCTGATCTACTTTAAACTCTTGCAAGGCCGCAAAACCTACAAAGGCTGACAGCACAAGCCCGATTGACACGGCATCTAAGCGCTCATGCAACCACAGGTGAGCAATGATGGCGCTTAACGGCGGCGCCAAGTACACCAGTAAAATGGCGTTGGCCAAACTCAAGCTTTGGATCGCTTGCAAAAATGCCATCATAAAACTGGCCAGCATGACTCCGTTTAGCACCGTATGGTGATCAGGCCGTTGCCCTAACATGCGCAGTTGCTGGCGGCTAGCGACAAACAACGCCAAGCAACACGCGCCGATAAATAGTCGATAAAACGTCAGCTCTGCGGCGGCTAGGCCACTTAACCGCGAAATAATGCCACTTTGCGCCATCGCAACTGCAGCACCAATCGCTGCCAGATAGGCTTTAAACATCAGATCCTCAAACAAAGAATGGTGGCGTTTTATATCGCCATCGTAAGACGTAAGTTTAAACCACAACGCCAAATCATCTCACGCGAGCGCCTCGCGCGCTCGAAGCTAAACCGCTGGTTTGGCTTGGTGAAGGCGCAACGGACGGCGTGACCTTCGCTGCGACAGCTCAGTCTGCTCATCCTCGAATCAAGTGCCAGCAGCAGTCTGCTGGCATGATTGGTCACGCCTGTATGACGTTAGCGCTGTGCTGGCGCTAAAGGCCGAATTTCCGCAGCGGCGATCACCGCCTGATTCAGTGGCCCAGTGCGGCCGCCTTTGCCACCCGTGTACAAGCTAAAATGCTGCAAATAACTCATATTAAAGCCATCGATAATTTGCACCTGACAGGTTTCTCCAGCTTTGGCTTGGAAATAGGCATGAGATGACCAGCCTAATTCGGTTGCGGTCGATAAGTGTGGCATCACCAGACTGCTGCGCTGCACACCACTTTGTGGACAGTTCGCCACCACTTGTTTTACCACCGCGGTGATCCCTGTATTGATCGGGCCGTTATCGATGAAATACTGCAGACGCAGCCCTTGTGTACCTTCGGCTTTGGCGGTGGATGTCAGGGTCAGTTGTTGCTCCGGTAGCCCCCAATTTTTATATACCGGCATCTCCAAATACGAGCTCACCTCTTGGTCATTGGCAACTAGGCCTGCACCAGCAACAAAACGCTCACTGGCGCCGGGTGTACACAGAGTGCGGCTGGGTAAGGAGGTCAACCCAGTATCTTTGTAACTTTGAGTGAGGCTGTAACAATGGCTATAGGGGCCTTTACTGGTTTTATCGACAAAGGTTAAACCCCGTTTTAGCCGAACCGGCTGGCCATTGCGATACAGCTGGAATTGCACATCGGTTTCGCCTTGGGCATCAAATTGCAGTTCTGCTATGCCTTTGTCATTGCTGGTCAATTGCAGCAGCGGTTCTTTGGGTGAGAACAATTGACGTTGTTCGGCGCTCGTTAAACCTGTGGCTTTGCTGATTTTCAGTGGTTTAGCACTAGATGCCGGTGCGCTGTCGCGTGGCACTAAGGTCAGGACTAAATCTAAACGGTCGGTGTCCAAGTCAGCCAATTTTAACGTTAACTGGTTGGCTTGACTCAGTGGCATCGTCTTTTCATTTAAGCTGACTTGCTGCAAGCGATAACTTTGGCGCGCATTACCACCGGATGGAATTTGCAATTTAACGTTGATGGTTAACCCCTGATAACGCAGGTTGGTCAGTTCAGGGCTTTGACCTAAATTCAGCAGTTGCGCCAACTTCACTGGCAGATAGGGATTGATCACCAGCGTGTCTTGCTGGCCTTGGATGCCAAACAATTGTTGGATCACAAAATCATGGTAGGCAGCCACCGACCACAGCTGACGTTCTGAATTAATGACGGGGCCGCTTAATTTACCATCGTCGACATGGATTGCCCCGGTTAGCCATTCTAAGTTTTCCATGTTTGAGCCATGGGTACCTGATGCGACCATCAGTGACGTTGCTAACTTGGTATACACATCGGCTTGGTCTACTTGTTTGGCCGCGCGCATGGCATACGCCGTGACAAAAGGCCAGCTGGCGCGATTATGGTAAATCGGCACTTGCGGTAATTGTGGGAATATCACCGGCGCACTGACGTTGCTCAACGGGTAATTTTGCAGAATTTGCGCAGCTTGTTCGGCTGTCGCCACTTGATGGGTAATGGCCAGGGATAACCCTAATAAATCAAAATGTTGTACAGGGACTGGGTGATGACGCTCGCCGAGGTAACTGGCATATAACCCGCGCTCAGGTAACCAAAAGCGATCGTTGATGGCCTGCCGTAATTGTTGGGCCCAACTGGCAAATTGCGCCGCTTTGTCTGGCTCTTGAGTTTTTGCAGCCTCAGCGGCCCGTTTTAGCGCCACATAATGCAACACGTTGGTCGATAGTGCGTAGGATTCTGCAATAAAGACGGTGTCATTGGCGGTCCAACTTGGGTAGCTTTGCTCACGCCAATCTAGAAACGAGGTTTCACCTTTATACAGGCCAAGCACTGGGTCAAAGATATACTGACGGTCTTGTAATAGCGTGTTTCGAGTAATGCTATACCATTGATTTAACCAGCTTTGTTGCGCATCGTCGCTATTGCCTGCAGGGTCTTGCGCGACGAGGCCTGATGCGGCTAAGGCCCACACGATGCGGTCAGAGCTTACGGGCCAACTGCCCCCTGAGCCTGTGTCTTGCAGCGCCACTTCGGTTTCCGCCACCCCTTGCGCGACGAGTTCTGGTCGAACCTTAGAGGTTTTAAACACTAAGGAACTTTGAGCGCGTGCGGGGTCCAGTGGCGCTAGCCCTAAATCCAGGCTGTAAGATAAATCGCGAGTCCAGACATAATGCCATTTGGCGCCTGTTTCAAAGCAGGGGCAAGGCACCGCGCGCTGATCGTTAAAGCCCCAATCGGTGATTTCATTGACGCTGTTGTCGAGGCGTTCTTGTTGGGCCAGCGCAAATAAGCCATCAAACCAGACGCTGTTGCTTTGCAATTGCGCTTGGTCGGGTAGCACGGTGATTTCTTTGCTGAGGTCGCCACCAAGGTTGAATGTAAACACACGCTGTTGCAGTTGATCGTCATCGGAGCGGGTGATACGCGACTCCACATCAATAGTGCCGGCGGCGTCGATAAACTGCTGCTGTTGGGTGATGGTTTTGCTGGCGTGAACACTAAAGGAGCTGGCAATAGCCAGGGCGAGTAGGCGTGGGACTAACTGTTTTTTCGGGGTGGAGAAATTCATCAAGGCGCTCCAATACAGGTAAAAAAATTCAAGGCAAGAGCGCTTGAGTGTACTGTGAGACGCGGCTGTGGCAAATGCTTTTACCGGAGTTTTTTCAAGGCTTCATTCGTATGCAGTGGCAGCGCGAACCAAAGGTGGTGAATTTAATCAAAAAGCGATTGTGCAAGGATTTGCAAACGTTCGTCTTCGGTTAAGACACCGACTAACAAGGTGCGGCGTCGATACTTGCGCGGGCCTGGCTCCATCGACAACAAACTGGCTCGAGCCATGGCGCTGTCTTGCCATTGACTTAACGCACAATACCAAAACAAATACTCGCCATGGCGAATACGACCATGCAGTTTGCGTTGTTCTAATTTTTCTAAAAATTCGGGGATACGCTCTGGGGTTTGCGCGATTTTATCGAGTATTTTTTCGTGCAAGGCGCGAATTTGTAAGTCACGGCGCATCTCGGCATCGATGTTAATCGAGCGAGTTGCAGTGCCGGTCGCCAAAGGTCCGCCTTCGGATGGGATTGTTGCGTGCGCCTGCGCCTGTTTTCGAGCCAAGTAACGATCAAAGCGGTCAAATTTTTGCGTCATAACTAATAGCATCATCTCATGCGTGGTCGTTGCCGTTACCCAACAGCCAGCGCACTCGACAGGCGCAGCATTTGGTCAGCATGGGCCAATCAACACGCTGATGTTGAAAGGCTGACTGTTGCCTTGCTGTTGGTTTTTGCGCGTTGCCAAAGTGAAACGCCTATCATAAAAGTAAAACGATTCTAATTACAGCCAAGGCACTGGCGACCCAGCCATCAAGCCAAGCTCGGTGTAAAGGCTGGCAACTTTAGTAAAGGTTACTTGCAGATTACGACAACGCCATCGTTTGGATCAGCGAGTCCTTGATAGCCGCAACGACTACCGCCACGACACCTTGGACCATACTTTGGACATCCTGCTAGCAATAGCACCATGTTTTTTCAGAACTAAACCGCGTGCGCGTGAATTTCACAGCAACGTCGGCTTCAAGCCTGCCATCTGTGGTGACTCCGCGTGGCGCCAAGCCACAGATGACATGTGGTTCGAACCTTTTAAGCAAGGTCAAACCATAAGGCTTGCACGGCACTGCCGCTTTGTAGCGTTAATGCCTGTTGTTGGCTTACTTTTAAGCCATCTCCCGGGTGTAACGTTAGCCAAGGTTCCTGCTCGCCTTGTTGCACTTTCAAGCTTCCTTCGATCAGATGCAAATACACAAAACGTTGCTCATCCAGCGCTTGCGTAAATTGACTGTCGGCAGCTAAGTTCAATTGATACAAACGTGCATCTTGCTTGAGCTGCAAACTACCTTGGCTGCCGTCAGGGCTGGCAATCAAGGTCAGTGGTGCCTGCATCTCGAAGCGTTTTTGCTGATAACTGGGCGCTTGGCCTGCGACATTCGGCTCAATCCAGATCTGCAAAAAACGCAGTGGTTTTGCAGGATCAGGGTTGAACTCACTGTGAGAAATGCCGCGGCCTGCACTCATCAACTGAAACTCGCCGGCAGGTAAAATTTCGGCCTGGCCGGTGGAATCCTTGTGGGCAATTTGCCCTTGCAACACCAAGCTGATGATTTCCATGTCACGATGGCCATGGGTATCAAATCCAGCGCCTGGCGCAACCCAATCGTCATTGATCACGCGAAGGGCTCGAAATCCCATGTGCATTGGATCGTAATAACGTCCGAACGAAAAGGTATGGCGACTTTTTAACCAACCAAAATCAGCAGCTCCACGAGCCTCTGCGGCGCGGCGTTGTAACATGATGCAACCTCTTTTTTCATCAAGCGGGATCTTTGGATCCCGCAGTATATTTCAATGGATGTATAGACTTCGCGGCGATTAGGCAAGTTTTTTGGCAAGCCATGCATCCAACGACCATTTGCCGCCACCCGTGGCCGTCAGCGCAGCGCTCATCGCTAACATCGCCAGTGCAAATTCATAGCCGTTATTGGCCATAAATAAGCCATTGGCTGCATGCACACTGAACAAGGCGACGGCCATGGTAAAGGCCAACACCAAGGCGGCAGGGCGGACGAACAAACCTAACAGCAAGGCCAATCCACCGAAAAACTCGGCACTGCCTGCCAGTAAGGCCAGCAGGTAGCCTGGGGTTAAACCGATACTTTCCATCCAACCTGCGGTGCCTTCCAAGCCATAGCCGCCAAAGGCGCCAAACAGTTTTTGTGCGCCATGGGCGGTGAAAATCAACGCGGCCGGCAGACGTAACAGCACGCTGTTGATCGCTGTTGCGGTGTCAGTATTAGATTGAACAATATTTTTGATGATATGTTTCATGGCGTGCTCCAAGTTATGATGTATGCCGTAGTTCGGCGATGTGGGTACTTTAACGCCCTGTTATCTGGATTAAAAACGGAACCTTTTGTATAGTTTGTTCAAAATTTTTGAATGAGTTTCATATGCCACATCCTGTGTTGTCATTGGATGCCTTACGCGCTTTGGATGCGATTGCGCGCAAAGGCAGTTTTGCCGCAGCAGCCGAAGCGTTGTTTAAGGTGCCATCGGCCTTGAGTTACACCATGGCCAAGTTGGAACAAGACCTCGGTGTGCAGATCTTTGACCGAAGCAAACAGCGAGCACAGTTAACGGCCGCCGGGCATCTGTTGTTGGAGCAGGGCCGAGAACTTCTCCAAGCCAGTCAGCGCTTAGAAGAACAAGTGCGTCAACTCGATAGTGGCTGGGAGCCACGGCTGCGTCTGGTGGTCGACACCATCATGCCGTGGAGCCCGTTATGGCAGCTGATGAATGTATTTACGGTGCTTGGACGCTTCACCCGCGTCCAGTTCACCGAACAGGTGATGGCGGGCAGTTGGGAGGCGTTGTTACGCGATCGCTGTGATATCGCGGTTGGGTTATCGGGTGAAGGTGTGCATGCTCAAATTGAATTGCACGCTATTGGTCAGGTGCAATTTGGTTTTGCGGTTCCGCCCAGCCATCCGTTGGCGGTGCGGTTTGCACAACAGCCAAGTCAGTGCATAAAACGAGAGGAATTGTTGGACTATAGTGCCGTGGTGGTGGCGGACACCGCCTCTGAATTACCCAGTCGTGATTCCGGGGTGTTTGCCGCTGGTCATGTGCTGCAGGTGCCAACCATGCAAAGCAAAATCGCCGCTCAAGTGGCAGGTGTTGGTGTCGGTTTTTTGCCGTTGCATCTGATCCAAAGCCAACTGTTGCAGCAACAATTAGTGGTGCTACCAACCGAAATACCGCGGGCGCCGGTGCCGCTGTATCTGGGCTGGCGCAAAGATCGTTCTCACGGTCAAGCCTGTCGTTGGTGGCAACAGCAGTTACTGGCAATGAGCTGGGCGGAGTATTTGGCGGTGGATGGGCAGTCCATTGCTGCTCGATGAAGAATCAGGCAAGGAGAACAGTGTGGAGCACATGAATCAGCTGCTGGGCAGTCAGCGTGGTTATATATTTGATTTAGATGGGACTTTGGTTGATTCAAAGTTAGATTTTTCGTTGTTACGTCAACGATTGGGTTGGCCAGCTGACACCTTAATACTGGAGCATTTAGCAACCTTACCTGCTGCGCAGCAACAACAGGCGTCACAGATCATTCATCAGTTTGAACTGGAAGGGGCGCAACAAGCCACCCTATTTGATGGCGTCAGCGAGATGTTAGCGCAGCTTAGGGCTTTAAAATTACCCATGGCGATTTTAACCCGTAACAATAGGGTGGTGACGGAGCTGACGTTAGCGAAGTTCGATTTACAGTTCGATCTGGTGCTTAGTCGTGATGATGCTCCGGCAAAACCCAATCCTGCGGGACTTTGGCAAATCGCCAATCACTGGCAAATTGCGCCGTCTGAATTACTCTTTATTGGTGATTATCTGTTTGATTTACAAACGGCAGACGCCGCAGGGATGCCAAGTTGCTTGTATTTAGATGGCAGCAATGCGCACTTTGCTGCGCTGGCAACCCACAAAATAGCGCATTTTAGCGAACTGTCGGCGGCGTGTTTACGTCATCACAGTGACTAAAACAGGAACTGCGTCAAGACTTTAGGGATAAATGTTGCTACTATAACAGTTTAGTCGCTCGATCAACGTGTTCCCCAACTGATGGGATTGACATAACTGTCATAAGAAAAAAGGTCCAGTGTGTCTGTTGCGAAAATAAGCCCTGCGCAAATTAAGATTGGTTATTTTATCCAGCTGCCGCTGAACTGGATGAAGCATCCGTTTATCACCAACAAATTCAAGATTGAGAATTTTGAACAAATCGCCATTATCCAAACCTTGGATGTGGAATTTGTGTATTTTTTCCCCGACAAAAGCAGTGTCGAACCCAGCCAAGAACAAATCGACGCTCAACTGTTGGCCAAGCAAGCACAGGAACTAAAGTTTCAGCTTGAGCGGGAGAAAAATCAACGGATTGAACAAGCCAAAGAGCAACGTCGCCAGCTACAAAAAACTGAAAAAGCCTTTGAACAATCCATGGTGCAAGTGCGCAATGTGATGCCAAAAATTGCCAGCCGCCCTCTGCAAGCGGTGGACGAAGCACAGCAATTGGTGGGGAATATTGCCGATACTATTTTGCAGGCGGATGCGTTGGTGTTGCATCTGATTTCACAAGCTGGCAAGGAACAAGAGAGCATCTATTACCACGTGCTCAACGTCTCTGTATTGTCGATGATGTTGGCGAAAAACTTAGGCTTGAGTGAAGACAAGGTGAAATTGGTTGGGATTGGTGCCTTGTTCCATGATATCGGCAAACTGAAGATCCCGACCCAGATCCTGCGCAAGACCGAGCCCTTAAGTGCGCCAGAAGCCAATCTACTTAAATTGCACACCAAGTACGGTGTGGAGTTGTTGAAGTTAACGCAAGCTTTTCCTGAACAAGCATGGCCTATCATTGAGCAGCACCACGAACTGCTGGATGGTAGTGGTTATCCCCAAGGATTAACCGACGACAAAATCAATGAATTGGCGCGTATTGTGGCCTGCGTCAATGAGTTCGACAATTTGTGCCATCCGGTGGACGTGAGCAAAGCGCGTTCCCCGCATCATGCGATGTCACATATGTTTAAAACCATGAAAGGCAAACTTGGTGCAGCGGAAATGGGCCAGCTGATCAAAATGATGGGGGTGTATCCACCAGGCACTGTGGTGCAGCTCAATGACGATCGCATTGGTTTGGTGATGTCGGTCAACAGTGATCAGCTGTTATATCCCAATGTCTTGGTGTATGACCCACAGATCCCCCGCTTAGAAGCGCCGGTAGTCACGTTGCAAGAAGGCAAATTGTCCATTGTCAAAGTGCTCAAACCATCGGCATTGCCACCGCAGGTTTATGAGTATCTCAACCCTCGCGCGCAAGTCAGTTATTTCATTCAAAACGATACTTCCAAAGGCTAAGCGGTGATTGTCGCCAATTTGTTATTGCTGCTAACCGCCGCAATTTGGGGCTTTGGTTTTGTGGCGCAACGTCTTGGCATGGAGTTTTTAGGCCCCTTTGGCTTTAATGCGCTGCGCTTTTTGATTGGCACCTGCTCCATGCTCCCGCTGATTTGGTGGATGGCGCGGCGTGAGCCGCTCAAAGGTCTTGCCGATTGGCAATGGCTTTGGCAAGGCGGGCCTGTCGGGATTTTATTGTTCGCTGGTGCGAGTTTGCAGCAAGTGGGCATGGTGTATACCACCGCGGCCAATGCAGGGTTTATCACCGGCTTGTATATTATCATCGTCCCTATTCTGGGACTTGCTTTGCGCCATCCGACCACGCCCAATTCTTGGCTGGGTGGTGGCATCGCCGTGGTTGGGCTTTATCTCTTAAGTGTCGGCGATAATTTCTCGATGAATGTCGGCGATCTGTTAAACCTATGTGGCGCAGTGGTGTGGGCAACTCATCTGTTGTGGATTGATCATGCAGCAAAAAAAGTCTCTGCGGTGGTATTAGCGGCGGTGCAATTTGCGATCTGTGGCCTGTTATCTTTTATCGTCGCCTTGAGCGTTGAATCTATCACAAGTAGCGCTATCCTGGCGTCCACGGGGCCCTTATTGTATGCCGGTGTGATTTCGGTTGGGGTGGCATACACTTTACAAATCATTGCACAACAACGCGCTCATCCGGCACATGCCGCCATTTTATTAAGCTTGGAAGCCGTGTTTGCCGCTTTGGGCGGTGTCTGGTTGTTACAAGAATCTCTGCATTCACGTGCCTTGCTCGGTTGCGGCATCATGTTGTTAGGTATGCTGATTTCGCAGCTGCCACTACGCTGGCTATGGAAAAGCCGTGACGAGAATCCCGCGCGTTAACCGCAGGAGCTAAAACGTCAAGCCAAACAACAGCTCCGCAAGCTCAGGCTGCCAGCGATGGGCGCTGTGTACTGTGTAACCACGCAGCTGCACGCCTTCAGATATTAACAACTGCCGTTGCTCGTTGGCCTGTTCTGAGCCTTTGGCAAAGGCGATCTGACCCGAGCTTTTCACGACGCGATGCCAAGGCAGCGGCGTTGGGCTTTGCTTCAGTGCCTTTGCAACCAGACGGCTTCGCCCAGGCAAACCGGCTAAATCAGCAACTTGGCCATAACTGGCCACCTTGCCTGCGGGGATCCGTTGTACGGTTTGCCAAATCCTCTGGTAAGATTGCATCATGGATACCTTGCGTGAGTTGTCGAATGACGCAGCATACTAAAAAACTTCTAGAAAAACCTGAACCCCCAGCCAGCAATGAATGTTGCGGCAGTGGCTCTTGCTGCCCTTGTGTGTGGGATTATTACCGCGACCAAATGAAACTTTGGCGAGCCCAACAAGCAGAGCAAGCGGTTGCGCAGCCACAGCCAGACTCTGCTGAACCCAGAACCGACTAGACCGTCAACTTGCCAGCACATCGACCAGGCTAGGCGGATGCAGCGTTGTCGCCCCTGCGCTAGTGGTGGCTAAGCCTCGGCCAAGGCTGGCTCTAACTCAAAGCCGTGATATAGTAGCGCCCGCTGGTGCTTTGCCGCCGCTCATAATGACAATAACAGCGGGACTCGTATGACGAACTCGAATACCCTCCTGGCCAATCAAAAACAATGGTTTGGCCATCCAGTTGGACTTTATGTCTGCTTTTTTACCGAAATGTGGGAACGTTTTGCCTTTTATGGCTTAAAAGCGTTGCTGTTTTTATACCTGACCAAACATCATGCCTTCACCGACAAGGATGGTTATATTCTGCTTGGCACTTATGCCGGTTTGGCGTATGCCTTACCCGTCGTGGGCGGCTTATTGGCAGATAAATACCTAGGTATGCGCAAGGCCGTCAGCTTTGGTGGTTTCTTGATGGCCATCGGCATGTTGGGGATGGCCTATCGCGGCCACGCCGCGACACCGGATGCTGGTGCAGACGCCTTTGCCGTGCAAGTGATGTATGCCAGCCTGGCGTTGGTTGCTGTTGGTGTCGGTTTTTTAAAGCCGAATATTTCAACCATCGTTGGTCGCTTGTACAGCGATACGGATCCACGGCGTGATTCTGCGTTTACCATTTTTTATATGGGGATCAATTTAGGGGCATTCATTTCCAGCTTGTTTGTAGGCTGGGTCGGTGAAGCCTATGGCTGGGAGTATGGCTTTGGTTCTGCCGGTATTGGCTTGTTAATTGGTTTAGCGGTGTTTGTGCTCAATCAGCAGCATTTTATCGGCCAAGCCGAACCGGCTAATCCATCATTGTTGCTGGAAAAAGTGTACGGGGTCAGCCGCGAAAAACTGATTTACATCTTGGCGTTGGTCGGTGTGGTGGTGGTCTATCAAGTGCTGCAAACCCGTTTTGATTTTGGTGCTTTGGCGGCCTTACTGGGGATGCATGAAGGCGCGGAGATCACCGCGACCGAGGTGGTTGCGATTGCGATGACGGCGGCCTTATTGGTGTGGTGGTTTAAGTTTATCTTTGTTGAATGCGGTAGTGTTGAACGGGCCAATATGATCGTGTTGATGGTGCTGATTGCTATCTCCGCGGTGTTTTGGGGCTTGTACGAACAAACCTACGGCACTTGGTTAGCCTATTCAGACCGTGTGATGAATAAATACACCTTTGATTTTGGGTTGTTTACCTTCACGCCGAATGCCTCACAGTTAACCTCGGTCGGCGCTTTGTTTATTTTTGCATTAGCCATCCCATTTGCTTGGTTATGGCCGGTGCTGGATAGAAAAGGTTGGAACCCATCAGCGCCTGCCAAGTTTGGTTTTGGCTTGTTGTTTGCGGGTCTTGCGCATTTTGTATTGCAGTATGCGGCATTAAATCCAATGGAAAACGGTTTAGCTGGTTTTTGGACCTTTGTTTTAGCCTACTTGGTGCTAGAGATTGGTGAGATGGCGTTATCGCCCATCGGTTTGTCGGCGGTAACCACCTTATCGGTGGGCCGTGTTGTCAGTTTGATGATGGGGGTTTGGTTCCTGGCGTCCGCCTTTGGTGAGATGATTGCTGGCCGATTTGGCACCTTGGCATCAATGCCTGCCGGGACATCAGTGCCTGATGCGTTAGCAATTTATGCCGATGTGTTTGCCATTTTAGGCTGGGTTGGTGTCGGCGCCGGTGTGTTTATGTTTGTGTTAACGCCTGTGTTGAATCGACAAATTGCCAAGGCGCAAGCACAAAGCCAACGTGATGCGTCGGACTTGATGTCAAGAGATATGGTTTAAACCCTTAAGCGTGGCAGGTGTTTGATATACCGACATTTGTTTGAATAGAAAAGCCCCGTTGATGCGGGGCTTTTTGTTGTCAATTTAAAACCACCTCCTATGGAGGTGGTGATCGGCCAGTC
>CAYTIQ010000039.1:0-37640 GCA_964437935.1 uncultured Rheinheimera sp. | reverse complement strand
AGTGGATCACTTTTAGATTGTTGCTGTGGATCACTTTTAGACTGTTGTTGACACTAAGCGCTTTCCTAAATGCACTATGGTTTCAGCAATCACGGCACCTTGGCTCGTCGCCGCATCACGAATAAAAGCGCGATCGACCTTGATACGATCCAAAGGTAGCTGCTGCAGATAACGCAAGCTACTAAAGCCAATGCCAAAGTCGTCGATTGCCACCTTCACACCGTGCGACTTTAATTCATTCAGGGCTGCAATCACCTTTTTAGGTTCATCCATCACCACAGATTCCGTGATCTCAAGTTCTAGCAATTCAGGAGCAACCTGATACTGTCTTAACGCCTGCAGAACCGTATCCACAAAGTGGGGGCTACGAAATTGCGGCATGGACACATTGACTGCGACACGAATATGCCCAAAACCTTGATGTTGTAGATGATGTATGTGTTGACATGCTTGCAGTAAAACCCAAGCGCCAATATCAACAATCAAGCCTGAATATTCAGCGAGGGGGATAAACACCGCTGGCGAGATAAATCCTTGTTGCTCCGTCGGCCAACGTAATAACGCTTCAAGTCCTACCACCTTGCCTGATTTTAGACAAATTTGTGGTTGATACCAAAGCTGCAGTTTGCCATGTGAGAAGTCCTGTCGTAACAGACGGAGCATGGAAAGACGAGCAGCCATTTGCTCTTCCATCTCAGCTTGGTAGTACTCAAAGTTTTGACTGACGTTTTTCTTAGCCAAATTCAACGCAATATAAACTTGTTTTAAAATGCCAAGCCCTTGTCGCGCGGCGATATCTAACCGGCATAAGCCAAACGTCGCATTGATAGGGAGGGTGTGCTCTGCAGCAACAAAAGGTTGAATAAATAGCGCGTTTAATGCCGTTGGCGTCAGAATTTCTTCAGGGCCAATCAAGCCAAACACATCTGCGCCGATGCGAGCTATTTGGGCCACAGCGCCAAATTCAGAGACTAAACGATGTGTCACCGCAACTAATAATTCATTACCAATCTCTTGGCCTAAACCGTCATTTACATCAGAAAAGTGATCGATATCGATCAAGACAGCGACATTGTGTTTCGGATCAAGCCGCCGAGTTTCTTGTAATAAATGCGAAAACTCATTGCGGTTAGGGGTTTTAGTCAACGGGTCAATATAGGCTGCATGCTTTAGCTGCTGAAACAGCGTTACATTTTCATACCCGATGGAGATGTTAGATAAAAACACTTCAATCAGTTGTCGATCGAAGGCTTCAATAGGCCGGTTCGTTTCGATATAGACGGCAGCGTTATGCTTGGCGTTACCTAAAAAAAGTACAGTATCAAAGGCTGAAAAAATATGCCGACGTTGTTCAAGGCATATCATGATTTGCTGAATAATGCGGGGATTATTCAAGCGCTCTAGCTTGCACTTTATGTAAGGAGCGTAGTGTCCCGCCGCACCCAGTACATAGACGTTGTCGCTGGTCGAGCCATCATCCTCTATCTGTGCACACAATACGCCTTCGGCATGCAAGCCAATCAGTGACGCAATCTGTGTGACGACGCCTTCCGAAAACTCATGTAACGAATGTTGCTCAAGCAAGTTAGAACCGGCATTAATAATCTTCTGCAGGCCTAATCGGTTTTGATTGATCGTGCGAATTTGTTGATATGAGCGAATGGACGCAATGATGGAGGTGACTAACTTACTGCGAGTTAACTCAGTCTTGGTTTTGTAGTCGTTGATGTCATATTCTTTGATGACACTTTCTTCCGGAGCATACCCGGGTTGCCCTGTACGCAGGACGATTCGCACTTCTTCCATGCCAAGTTGTTCGCGAATTTGTTGAACAACCAGCAGACCTGCGTCATCAGATTCCATCACCACGTCGAGTAAAATAACCGCGATGTGACGATTGATCTTTAAAAATTCAACCGCTTCTCGTCCAGAATAAGCATGGTGAAAAACGAGCCGTCGGCCCATAACATTTAGATCAGTCAACGCAAGCCGTGTGACAGTATGGATCTCTTCGTCATCGTCCACGATTAAAAGATGCCACTCACCGGTGATTTGGTGTGTAGTTGGCTGAATTTCCTCGTCTTCTGCAAGGAACAACAATTCATCGTCTGTTACGTTAGATACCATCTCGAGCCATCATCCATCCTGTCAGCCGTACGACGCCATTGAATCTGGTACAGTCTCCATTCTGCACCGAAGTCAACAGCGAATTCGCCGGTTCCAAACGTTTACAAAAGCATTCTCTACGCTATACAAGTGAGTCAAAAAAGCAATCCTTTTTCAGCAGCAAAGCTGAATATACGTACAAAAGGTGTTGGCTATTTTAGTTTGCCGCGAGATGGCCGATAATCTTTGAAATTTAGCTCTCAAAAGCAGTTATGACTAAAATCAACCAGCTTTCCAGTCAACAACGATTACGTCAATTGGCCAAAAACCAGCTCGGCCATGAATTTATTCAGCATTCGTCGTCACCTGTATCAGCAATACCTGCTCGGCAAGATTCAGTAGCAATCTCGAGTCATTCACAGCTCAAACAGTTAACCTCAGGTGTTGTTGGAGGGAGTGAAGCTGCGAATCAACAAGCTGGTTTGTTAGCTCGAGCGCATATCCGAGCGGATTTATTGCTACAACGCCAGCAGCATAACCTTGAGCGAGTGTTGCTGCTGACTCAGGAGATGCTCAATGATCAGGTAAGTCCAGAAGACGTTGATGCCGATTGGTTTCAGCACTTTTGCTTACAGGTCCAAGATATTTCCGCTCAACCCATGCAAAAGCTCTGGGCTCGGATCTTGGCCTCTGAATTGTGCCAGCCTGGTCGTTTTTCCCTCAAGACTCTAAATATTTTGCGGCAAATGACCTACCGCGATGCACAAGCATTACAAGTGGCGGCAAGTTTGGCCTGTCGTTTAAATGGTCAACAACCCGAGCAAATCTTTTTTGCTTACACTCAGCAAGCTTCCATCTGGCGTTGGCTGCGCGGAAAACATCGCGGCGCCTTGCATTTAAGCCAACATCATCTGAACTATCCAGATATTTTGAATCTGATTGAGCTTGGTATTTTGCATCAGACGGAAATTGAGACTGGTGCTCTAGGGGTACAGCAAGAACTGGCTTTTTTTACGAGCAAAACCAGTCTGGTAGGCCGAGTGAAGGTCCGTGATGTCGCATTGCATTATTACAAGTTCACCGTATCAGGAGGTGAGTTGTTATCATTGCTGAACATGACGCCTGAGCCTGCTTATTGGCAGGCATTACAGACGTTACTGACGGATGTTATTGAATTTCAGGGCTAAGGTTTAATCTGTGCACGAGGTGTGCAATTTTCCGAGAGTCCATGGGTTTAATTAAGACATCATCCATGCCTGCGAGGCGAAATGAAGCGACCTCATCGGGCATGGCATGTGCAGTAAAAGCAATGATGTTTGTCATTTGATGGTGACGCATCTGCCGTACCTGCCGAGTCACTTCGATGCCACTGATATCGGGCAATTGAATATCCATCAGCATGACATGGTAGATGTTATGACGAGCTTTGTGCAGCGCCTCTTCACCCGTAAACGCTTTATCAACTTTTACTCCCATGGATGCCATCATGGTCTCTACATAATTCATGTTGACGGGATTATCGTCGACCACCAGTAATTGTTGGCGACCAAGTTCCATGGATTCATTCGCCTGCAACAAATCCGCCGTAAACAGTGGACCTGCTGACCAATGAACTTTTGAGTCTTCCGGTGCTTTGTATAAGGATTCCGCACAAGCTTGTACTGAATAGCGTTGCGCGACATCTTCGAGTTGCTTGCAAACTTCGTTCTCAGGAGGTTCGTCAAACAGCACAAGCACTTTATCAACCAAACGGAGTTTAAGTTCAGCATGCAAATCATCAATGTGACGTGCCCAAATGATTTGCTCCGCAACGGTCTGAAGTGAGTTTCGGTAAAGTTTCGCCCTGCAATCTAAGGCATCGAGCAAACATAAGGTCTGATACTTTTTGCTTTGATTGACCCGCTCTACTGTGACAGGGATTGTGATAGACAATTTGCCACCGACACCAGTCACCGAATCGAGTTGCCATCGATAACCACGTTGTTGCATGAACAGTTGTAGCACATAGGCAGGTAGGTCTTGCAGTGATGGTTCTTGAATGATTTCACGGCGTAAAATCTTTTGAAAACGCGTTGAGAATTCAAAACCCTGATATTTAAAGCTTAACTCGATTGCGGAGGCGGGTTGAGTCACCAAGCGATAGCCAAGCTCTATTTCACTGTTCTGAATCAAGGGTTTGAGTTCACGCAGAATACATTCTATCGCCAACATACATTCATGCTGATCAAGCGCGATTTTATACTGCATTGCGGTTGGATCTTCATCTAATATCACTCGCGTCCCCGGTAGGATAGACGCGACTGGTTTTCGAAACGTTTGCGCATACCATTCCGCAACTGAAGGATAATGCTGAAGCTTCACTTGGCTAGGGCTATGAAGAAACCGTTTCAATAGTTCAATTTCAAAGCCAAGTCCAGTTAACAAGCTACGATGATTCAGTTGTTGCAGCAGCCCTTTTAGCCAATGCAGTTCTTTATGTGCTGCTTGCGATGCTTGTGTGATCTGCTGAATTGTCGAGTTTTGTACTTGGTATTGCTCTTTTAAGTGGGTATGTTCATCAAGTAAGGCGTGTTCTTTATGCGTTGAAAGTTCTAAGGCTTCGCGTTGTTGCTGTTGTTGGCTGATGATTTCGTTGGCGAATGTCGTTAAATCTGTAGAGATTTTCTGGTCGAAGTTTTGCTTTAACTGGCCAATAAATGCATTAAATCGCTGCATCAGTAAGTAGGTTGGAACCACTAAAAGTAACCAACAGCTAAACCAAAGTATCCAATCCCATGAGACTGCTTGATAGTTGGTTTTGATAAATGCTTCAATTCGGTACGGCGCTCTATCTAAAATTAGTTGTCTGTCAAATTGATGGTCAGCATGTTGATACTCTGCAATCAGTTGATCGCCACGCCAAACTGTCAGTTGTTGAGCCGGAATATGCAACGTGTCCAGTGAAATCTGAGTTGTACCAGTGCTTTGTTCAGTTAGTTTTGTGATGAGCTGGGAGTCAACCCAATGTTCAATTTCATTTTTTTGTTGCTCAAGGCGAAGACCAAGCAATAATGCGGCAATAGCGATAAACACCAATAAATAATAACTCAACAGTCGCGTCATGTTTGACAGCCAAAATCCTTCACTTGGGTAGGGATATTGAAACACCGTTGCTGAGGAACAGCAACGGCTATTTCGAGGGCGAGGGTAATTAATTTACAAAATAGTGACAATCGTCTGATTAGAAATGAAACTGGATGCCAGCAAAAAGTCCATCAAGGTTGTAGTCCGCATCAAGCCTATCTTCAGCATAGATCTGCCCATCCGATACCTGCATACCGATTGCAATAGAACCAGTGACAACCGGCAAATCAATCAGGTCATACATGATGCCAGTTCTTAAATCAAACCACCGATTGCTGCTAAAAGTGGTGTAGTTACCTTCTGCAAATAAATGAGTCTTTGTTCCCAGAATTGCGATATCACTGCGGGCATACAGCATAGGTAGTGGCAAACTAAAATCGGCTGCACTAGAAACAGCAGTGCTAGTGGCCGTTGTTTTGGAACGAAGGATCCTTGCTGTTATCCCCATATCCAAATTGACAATATCGTTGTCTAATAATTCATAATATGCGGTGACATCCGCTTGTTTTACCGACGTGAGTGTATCCACGGTGCTGGATGCGGCGAAAGTCTGCCCTCCAAACTTCCAAGCACTTGTTAGCGTCGTAGATGCATCAAGCGATAAATTCTGGTAAGACACCGCAAGGTTCGGCATAAACGGGACTGGATGTTCAAAGCGGCCGTAAACTTTAACTACATTTTGATCGCTAGGATTTAATGACGTGGTAGTCCCTGTATCACCAACAGAAAAATCTGGATTTACTTGCCAAAAATCTGCACCTACAGTTAGGCCAAGTGTATCGGCATGACTGGTTGCGGATGTTGCGAGAGAACAAATCAGGAGAATTTTTTTTAGGGTATCCATGCGTTATCCTTTTGCCAAAAGTTCGTTAAGGTCAATTAATGCAGCATTGGCGCGTGAAATGTAGTTCGCCATCACTAAGCTATGATTGGCTACTATACCAAAGCCGCTGCCATTGAGAATGATCGGCGTCCAAACAGACTGTTGAGTCGCTTCCAATTCACGAATGATCTGTTGCAAGCTAACCAAGGCATTTTTTTGCTTGAGCACATCGGCGAAATCATGTTCAACCGCCTTTAGCATATGTAACAAAGCCCACGTTGCTCCACGAGCCTCATAGAATTCATCATCAATATGCCACCAGTCTGTTTTAACAACAAAATCGTGAGCCGCAGCGGTGGATTGTCTCGCTTGACGATCGCCTGCGAGGTCGGTGTTTAACCGCTCTTGACCAACACTTGCACTCAAGCGTTGACTATAGCTGCCTAAGCGTTTCTCGACCAAGACCAACCAATCTCTTAAATTATCTGCGCGGGCATAAAATTGATTTTGTTGATCCTGTGGGTCTTTTAACGCGTCACGATATTGACTCAGCAACAACGCTGCTTTTTTATATTCGTCTTCGGCGGCAGGCATAGCCCATCGACGGTGATCCATATTAAGGTGCGGGGACACTTGCTGAAGAAACTTATTTTCAATGGACTGAGATTGAGAACGGCTAAAATCACTGCGCATTGCTAAGACTAAATCTCGGCTCATCTCCAAGACGCCCAGCTCCCAGGCTGGCATATTATCAAGGCCGACAAAGGGTGGAGTGACATCATTTGACAATAGTCCGCCAGACTTATCCAACAATGTCGATATGATTTGAATGAGTGTATTTGTCGTGGTAACTCCAATGACTTGAGGTGCAGGATCTCCAGCTGTGGTTGCCACTGTAATGTCGAATACTTCAGGCTCACGACTAAACCAACTCGATGCTCCCCAATACAAACCACCAACAAGAGTTGCAGTAACCGTGGCCCAACGTAATGTGCTCATAGCATTTCCCTATGACTTAGGAATTGATGTGATGGTCGGAGTTAGATGGGTTTTGGAACCATCAGCCCATGTAAGAACTAATTCGACTTTACTATCTTTGGTTAACGGCTTTGTTGGACGAAACATCATTAAATGATAACTCCCAGGTTGAAAATGAACTGTGCTTCGGGGCGCTATCTCAAGAGTCTCAATTTTAACCATGCGCAACATGCCATCGACTTCAATGTGGTGATGGAGTTCGATGAGCCCAAACATCGGGGATGACGCACTACGCAGTACCAAGGGGTGGTTATCCGGATTCTCGATACTTAAGTAACCCGCACTGACCGTCTTACCTGGTAGTGGCAATCGAATGGTCGCGTTATTAACTATCGGCGCAGCTTGCGCTGCGCCAACCAAAAAGGTCAAAGCGAATAGTAAGTGTTTCATCTGCATCTAAATTTTTATCAGAACCGGCGTGATGGTAGCACTATAGCAGCAATCACGTAAGCCAGTAGTGTAATCCCGGGGATGACAAATAAAGACAGAATTGCCACCAAACGGATGAGGCTCCGATCGTGGCCATAAGTTGACGCTATACCAGAACAAACGCCAGCAACAACGCTGTTGGATTTGTCACAAAATAAACGATTAAAAGTGCTCATAGTAGTCTCCTTGGTTAGTTATCTAAATACTAACCAAGATACATGCCAATATTTAACGTATTGATATTTATAAGATATTTTCTATTCTAGAGTTTTTGCCAAAAGCGTGGATTTTTGTTTTAGTCTAAAGCGCTAATTTTTAGCATTTTTCACAGTGGTTAAATGCGACTTGCCCCGTCTTTAAAGGGCGGCCATGACAGTAGAAGCAGTGTAAGGACTAGGCTAATAACTTAGTCTGATGAAGACTTTTGTATTGAAGAGATACATGTAAAGTAAAAGTGCTGATAAGCGAGCAAGTATCGAGCTCATCAAAAAAAGAAACCCGGTGTACTACAACCGGGTTTGCTGAGGGATTTCTGAAGGGGGCAGTAGCCAACTCCAAACCTGTGCCAGCACAATGATGCTGGCGACAGGCATCAAAAAAAGTCCAAATAACTGCGGAACAAATAACATGGATTATTCCCCGCGAGTTTCTTCATGGCTTAATGTTTCTTCAGTGGCCGTCGATTCGCTATCAAAAAACTCTGAAATCGAATCTGAAATCGATTGTTGAACTTGCGATTGGATAGTGTCTCGAACTTGGTTTAAATCGGCAGCGACTGCATTTACTAAAACTGAACCAATGTCTTCATAAGTATTGGCAGATGCATTCAAACTTGTAAAAGCAAAAACAGTCGCGAAAGCCAGTGATAATTTTTTCATGTTGTGCTCCTTTGTAAGCATTAAGTCGATTGACACTATGGCTATTACAAGGGACGTGCCAACATGAAAATTAATTTTAAATCATTGATTAAATTATATAATTTTTTTCTTTGGCGTGTTTGAGTATTGACCTTGGCATGTTCGAACTTTAGGTGTGTTTAGCATTTTAACTATTTTTTAGTGGTTTTTACTAACATAGGACAGTGCCGTTTTTAACACTTCGCAGGTAGCGTCTTGCTTGTGGCCATTTTCACTGAGGTGTCTGCGCCATTGACGGGCTCCTGACACCTCTTGAAACAGACCAAGCATGTGACGCGCAACGTGCCAAAATCTTGCCCCCTGCTGCATTTGCCGTTCAATATACGGAATCATACATTCAACGATCTCGATAGCTTGACGAGGCTGCGTGGCGCAATTAAAGATTTGACGATCAACGTCAGCTAAGATCATTGGGTTTTGATAGACTTCCCGCCCCATCATGACGCCATCGACGTGCTGTAAATGAGCCAATGCAGCATCCAGAGATTTAATGCCACCATTAATACTTATATCTAACTGAGGGTTCTCAGCTTTTAATTGATAAACCCGAGGATAGTTCAGCGGAGGAATATCCCTATTTTCTTTCGGGCTTAAACCTTGCAGCCAAGCTTTTCTGGCATGTATGGTGAAATCTGTGCAACCGGCTTGTGCGACAATTCCGATAAAATCGGCTAAGAATTGATATTCATCCGAATCATCAATACCAATGCGAGTCTTCACACTAATAGGGATGCTTACGGCATCTTTCATCGCTTTCACACAATCGGCAACAACAGTCGGATTGGACATTAAACAAGCGCCAAACATGCCGTTTTGGACACGGTCTGATGGGCATCCGACATTAATATTGATGGCATCATAACCGCGAGATTCACAACGTTTCG
This sequence comes from uncultured Rheinheimera sp., assembly GCA_964437935.1. Classification (GTDB taxonomy): domain Bacteria; phylum Pseudomonadota; class Gammaproteobacteria; order Enterobacterales; family Alteromonadaceae; genus Pararheinheimera. Next base: position 28,320 of record CAYTIQ010000039.1, on the reverse strand, counting down.
CACATTCTGCCATCGCGTTGGGGTCTGAGCCCCCTAGTTGAACAACCACAGGATGTTCTTCTTGGTTAAACTCCAGGTAGTCTCCCTTGCCAAATAAGATTGCACCGGTTGTCACCATTTCAGTATAAAGAACGGTCTGTGCGCTCAATAGGCGATACATATATCTGCTATGTCTATCCGTCCAGTCCAGCATGGGCGCAACGGAAAAGCGGTGATTTAGCTTTTTCGCCTGTATTCCTAGTGTTTCAGAGCCTTCAACTGTTTTATTCGTCAGACTGTTCAATTACGATTCCTGCTTATTTTTAACCATTTTCACTTATTCAGGTATACAAATAGGTATACAGAAATATGGGACGGGTACACAAAAATGGCTTATTACACTGTTAAGCTACGGCCAGCTAAAAACGAAATAAAATACGTTTGTACGGTGAAGGCCAAGAGCAAAGGTGAGCTAGTTTACAACAAATCACGCACATTCTCACGCCAAGTCACGGCGTAGGCTTGGGGCAAACAAGAAGTTGCCATGCGAGGCATTTTGACTTCAAACGCGTCATATAGATTTTTTTAGTCTTATTTTCACTGGAAATAGCTGTGTTACACTGCGATTAAGTTTTCTTGATGAGTGCAATTTATGTCTGTTGAGTCATTAGTTAGCCGTGCGCGACTCATTTGTGAGCGAAATGGCGCGCGTTTTACGTCGATCCGTGAGAAGGTGTTTCGCTTGTTAGCTGCGACTCAAACGGGCGTTGGGGCTTATGAGTTATTAGAGCAGCTAAAGTTAACGGAGCCAGCAGCCAAGCCTGCCACTATATATCGAGCTCTTGATTTTTTAACAGAGCAGGGTTTTATTCATAAAATTGAGTCGAATAACTCTTTTATGTTGTGCCATCATTTTGAGCATCATCATCCAGCCCAGTTATTGATTTGCCAGGGCTGTGGTAATGTGGAAGAACTGCATTCAGAAGTTCTTTTTCATGAGTTCTCCGCATTGGCAGAGCGTTCAGGCTTTTTGATTCAGCAACAGACTATCGAAGCGCGTGGTTTGTGTCGAGATTGCTCGGCAGATGTCTAAATTTGTTTTGCCAAGCATTTTGCTTGGCTGTAGAACAATTTTTTCAAAAATTCACGTTAGAAAGTACATCAAAAACAACTAGGTAGACTTGTTTCTTTGATCATTTGCGCCTACCCTAAGTTGTAGGGACCTCCGATTAGGCATGCAAATACATTAGTGGGTCAGTTACATGAATGTTGAGTACGTAAATCCATTCTTATCGTCATTAGTAAACGTATTGAGTACTATGGCGAATACAACGATCGTTCCAGGTCAGCCTCGTCTTAAAAAAGATGAAGTTGCCCGCGGTGATGTTTCTGGTCTAATCGGTATGGTTGGGCCGCAGACAAAAGGTTCTTTTTCAGTGAGTTTTGAGGAATCGCTAGCGTTGGAAATTATGTTCCGTATGCTTGGTGAGCGTCCTAAAACGATCAATGAAGAAGTCACTGACATGGTTGGTGAAATCACCAACATGGTCACCGGTGGAGCCAAGCGAATTTTAGGTGAAAAAGGGTATGAGTTTTCAATGGCTACCCCAGTAGTTGTCTCCGGTAAAGGACATACAATTACACACAAATGTGATGGCCCGAAAATTCTAATGCCATTTGACTCGGAATTCGGCAAAGTTCATATCGAAGTTAGCTTTGACCAATAATCGAATCATGTAAAAAGCCCCACTTAGTTGGGGCTTTTTTTTAGTCAATAAAAATAGCGATAAACGAAAGTTTATCGCTATTGTCATTTAAACGCGGAATTGGCGTGCCACGTTTTCTAGATTTTGTGCCAAGTTTGCCAGTTCACTACTTGCCTTAGCTATATGATCGGCGCTTTGTGAAGTATGTTCGGTATTGCGGACAATTTCCTCAACGTGTCCAACTATACTGCCTGCCATTTTTTGTTGATCATCTGTCGCTGATGCAATGTGTTGATTCATCTCGCGTATTCTGCGAATGCTCGTGGTGATTGCTTGCAAAGAATCGCCGGCTTGGTTGGCTGACGATACGCTTTGTTCCGCTTGACCACGGGATTGTTGCATTTTTTGTACTGCAGAACGTGCTGCAGATTGCAGCTGTTCGATAGTTTTCTGAATTTCTTCGGTCGATTTTTGTGTTCTAGACGCTAAGGTTCTAACTTCATCAGCGACGACAGCAAAACCCCGTCCTTGTTCACCTGCGCGTGCCGCTTCGATTGCTGCGTTTAAGGCTAATAAATTCGTTTGTTCTGCAATTCCTTTGATGACATCTAAAACAGCACCCACTTGGTTTGCATCAGTTTCCAGCTTAAGAATGACGTCTGAAGCTTCTTGAACATTATCGGCTAATTGACGGATATTGCCGACTGTAACGCTCACGGTTTGTTGTCCGCGATCTGCAGCGACGCTTGAATCGTTAGCGGCACTGGATGCCTCATTGGCGCTACTTGCTTCCGCAATCACGCTATGACGCATTGCATCAACGGCGCTTCGAGTCTCATTCGCGGCTGCGCGTTGGGTCGAAATCGTTCTATTCGTATCTTCGGTCAGGTGGTGCAGGTCTTGCGCTAAAGATGACAAAGGCAACGCTGTATTCACAATCTCTTTTACAACACCCTGCAGTTTTTCCATGAACGAATTGAACCAATAGACCAGATCGCCGATCTCATCTTTAGAGTTGGTTTTGATTCGTACAGTTAAATCGCCGTCTTCCTTTGCTAGGTCTCGTAAGGAGCGGATGATGTGACCTAAACTGTTTTTAATGTTATTCACAACAGGGATCGCAGTTCCGAACAATGCTAATGTCGTGATCAGTGCCATGATGGCGCCGAGTGTAATTAAACCGCTGGCTTGTTCACTGGCATCTTCGATCGAATCTTTAAATTCTTTTAATTGGGTGTCGCGAAACGATGACAATTTCTGGTTACTGGCATCGTAAAAAGTATTCATTTTCTGTGAGCGTTCGCCAATCGAAGCCATGTCAGCGGTGTTTGTGACCATCTCTTGAGATACTTTGAAGGCAAGAGCGAAATACTCTTCAAATGATTTTTCAATTTGATTGATGTCGCCGGCAGACGCCTTTTCAAGTTGGGTGATTTCTTTCAACGATTTCTTCAGCTGATCTGCAAAGGCGGTCGCTGTGTTCAGTGCTTCTTCATCACCAGTGGTAACTGCACTTGCCAGCGATTCTTTAACACGCTCAAGTTGAACTAACGCACTTTCAGAGCGCTGTAACACTGGAAATTGCACGTCCCTAGTATGTTCTAGCGTTTTAACGCTAGTTAGTGCAGTGAAGGATGAAATAGCTAAAAAAGCTAAGAACATTAGAGTCCCTATGATCGGAATCATAAAGATTTTTTTCGCAATCGAGCGTTGCAAAAACTCCATAAACTACCTCTGCAGGATGGAAAATTTGAAAGTAACAGAACTGATTGATTTCGCTTCAATTCCAAGTATAGCCAGCAAAATCTAGGTTGCAGCATTTTCTCGGTGGTACCGATACATTATTTTAAACTAAAATAACATAATATGCTGTTTTTACTTGTTTTTTGCAGGCGAAATCGCGTCGTTGTGTGCAAGGGAAGGTGCTGAAGTCGTTGTTAAAACTGCTTGTGCGCTTTATCTACATTACTGCAAGGGGCAGTTCTAAAAAAATAAGCCTCCGGCAGGAGGCTTATACACAGTGGCTTGATAGCACTTGAGCTGATTTGTGGTCAACACAAGCCAGCCAAAGAATTATTTTGCTTGAGCGCGCTCGAACGAGCTTTGAATTTCCGCTTTGGCTTCAGCTTTGTCGCCCCAGCCAATCACCTTCACCCACTTGCCAGGTTCCAGCTCTTTGTAACGTTCGAAGAAATGCTGGATTTGGTTTTTCAGTAATTCAGGCACGTCACCGATGTCTTGAATGTGGTCGTAAATCTTTGTCAGTTTGCTAACTGGAACAGCCAACACTTTGGCATCTTCACCTGACTCATCAGCCATTTTCAGGACTGCAACAGGACGGCATTTGATCACTGCACCAGGAACCAGTGGGTATGGTGTTGGCACTAACACGTCAACTGGGTCGCCATCTAATGACAACGTGTGGTTCACGAAACCGTAGTTGCATGGGTAGAACATTGGTGTTGCCATAAAACGGTCAACCCACACAGTGCCTGTGTCTTTGTCGACTTCGTATTTGATTGGATCTGCGTTGGCAGGGATTTCGATGATGACATTGATTTCATCTGGCAGGTTCTTACCGGCCGGCACGTCTTTCAGACTCATGACCTTCTTCCTTTTAAAAAAAACTGTGGCGCTATTATAACGAGCGCCACAGATTTCGCTATCTGCTAAATTCCGACTTTGGTCGGCATTTGCTTATTTTACTGCGTGATAACTCAAGCAGCTTTCCACTTCATGTTTAGAGCCTAGGATCACCGAGACGCGTTGATGAATATCGGTTGGTTGAATATCCATGATGCGCTCATAGCCGGTGCTACTGGCACCACCGGCTTGCTCCACCAGGAAACTCATCGGGTTGGCCTCATACATCAGGCGCAACTTGTAAGGCTTGTTCGGATCTTTGGTATCGGTTGGGTACATAAAAATACCACCCCGACATAAAATTCGGTGAACATCACCTACCATGGCAGCGATCCAACGCATATTGAAGTTTTTGCCGCGTGGCCCCGTTTTACCCAGCAACAAATCAGCAATATAGCTTTGCATCGCTGGTTCCCAATAGCGTTGATTTGACATATTGATGGCGAACTCTGCGGTGACGCCTGGAATCTGCACTGTCTCTTGGGTTAATAAAAAGCCACCGTAGGTTTTATCTAAGGTATACAAACGGGTGCCTTTGCCTGTAGTCAGTGCCAACATTGTTGATGGGCCGTACAACACATAACCTGCCGCAATTTGTGCGGTACCAGGCTGCAGGAATTGAGCGGGGTCGTCTGCGGCTAATTCTGCTTTGGCAGGCAGAATGGAAAAAATAGTACCCAATAAGCTGTTGATATCGGTGTTAGACGAACCATCCAGTGGGTCGAAGGTCACCAGATATTGACCAGCAGGGTTTCCGGCAACCGGTAAATCTTCTTCTTCACTGGAGATGGCTTTAACGCTGCCAGTTTCTAGCAGCATATCTTTGAGCAATTCGTTGGACAAAATATCCAATTTCTTCTGCGTTTCGCCTTGAATGTTTTCATCGAGCGTTGAACCTAACACGCCGGCTAAAGCACCTTGACTGACGCGAAAGGATATTTCTTTACAAGCAGCAAGCAGCGTTTTCAACAAAGCGATTAGTTCGGCATCAACGCCATCCTGACTTAAAACGGGGGCCAATCGGCGCATGGGTACATCCTCAGGGTTGTTGGATACAGGTGGAGCCCTGATGGTTGGCTCTGGTGGCCGGGCTTCCGGGATGCAAGTGTACTGAATTTGTGCAGTCTTTGCATTTTATAGGCAACATTTTATTTCCGTGACGATGGTTGGGACTTTGTTACAATGCAGCTAAATTGACGCACAGCACATTAGGAATTTCTGCGATGCATCTTCATATTCTGGGAATTTGTGGCACTTTTATGGGCGGGATCGCCGCTATTGCCAAAAGTTTAGGGCACAAAGTCACCGGCTCTGACGCCAATGTATACCCGCCGATGAGCACTCAATTAGAGCAACTTGGCATTGAATTAACGCAAGGGTATGAACCCTCACAACTCGAACCTGCGCCGGATTTAGTCATCATCGGCAATGCGATGTCCCGCGGTAACCCCTGCGTTGAATATGTGCTTAATCGCAATATTCCTTACACATCAGGGCCGCAATGGTTGGCTGAGCATGTGCTGCAAGACCGTTGGGTGCTTGCTGTCAGCGGCACTCATGGCAAAACCACGACCACTTCGATGCTGGCGTGGATTTTAGAGTATGCAGGCTTAAATCCGGGCTTTTTGATTGGTGGCATTCCGCAAAACTTTGATGTATCGGCTCGGCTTGGCGATGCACCATTTTTTGTGATTGAAGCCGATGAATATGACACAGCGTTTTTTGATAAACGCAGCAAATTTGTGCATTACCGCCCGCGTACACTGATTTTGAATAATCTTGAGTACGATCATGCGGACATCTTCCCCGATTTAGCGGCTATTCAACGACAATTTCATCATTTAATGCGTATGGTGCCAGGCAATGGCTTGGTGTTATCGCCAGCGGGTGTACCGGCGATTGACGAGACGCTTAAGATGGGCTGTTGGACGCCGCTGCAGCAGCATGGCACCGATTGGCAAACCAAGCTGCTAAGCCCAGACGGTTCGGCCTTTGAAGTGTTGTTGCACGGTGAGGCACAAGGGGAAGTGCATTGGGATATGTGTGGCGATCACAGCGTTGCCAACGGCGTGATGGCTCTGGCTGCAGCGCGTCATGCTGGTGTCGCGCTTGATCTTGCCATCGAAGCCCTCAGCAAATTCAAAGCGCCGAAACGCCGCTTAGAACTTCGCGGCACGGTCGCGGATGTGGCTGTCTACGATGATTTTGCCCATCACCCAACGGCGATTGAAACCACGCTAGCCGGGCTTCGTGCGCGCGTTGGGGCGCGTCGCATTTTGGCGGTGCTTGAGCCACGTTCTAACACCATGCGGATGGGCGTGCACAAAGACGCATTGCCGGCATCACTGGCCTTCGCTGATCAGGTGTTTTTATTTGAACCACACGGCAGTGGTTGGTCATTGCAAGCGCTGGCCGATGCGATTGGCGACAAAGCCTCGGTGCGTAGCTCGATTGACGAACTAGTGCAGCACATTGTCTCTGCAGCAAAACCTGGCGATTCAATTTTGGTGATGAGCAACGGTGGTTTTGGTGGCATCCATCAAAAGTTACTGGATGCGTTAGCCGAAGTGACAGTGTAACTGACCAACGAGAATTAATCGCCTCAAGCAAAACCAGAGCTACACCACGAGCGTAGCCATTCGACCGTTATGCCGCGTAAAACGGATGCGGCGGTTGTCGATTTGCTGTGCCTCGTCACGAGGCTGATTGGGAGTTTTTGTATGTCCACACGTGAAATTACCTTGGCGTTTACTGGGGCCTCCGGTGCTTTGTATGGCTGGCGTTTATTGGAAGTGTTGTTATCCCAACAAGTGACAGTGCATCTGTTGGTATCAAGCGCCGCACGGGTGGTGTTTGCGACCGAGCACGACGTCAAGCTGCCGGCCAACCCTGAGCATTGCAAAACACAGTTGCTGCAGCATTTTGGTTGTCGCCCTGAACTGTTGCATGTGTATGGCAAAGATGACTGGTTCTCGCCGGTTGCGTCAGGTTCGGCAGCGCCGAAACAGATGGTGATTTGCCCATGTTCCACCGGTACCGTCGCTGCGGTAGCTTATGGCATGAGTGATAACTTGATTGAGCGGGCAGCCGATGTGGTGCTTAAAGAAAAAGGCCAATTGATTTTAGTGCCGCGAGAATCGCCGCTTAGCACCTTGCATTTAGAAAATTTGCACAAATTATCCTTGCTCGGCGCCACCATAATGCCGGCGGCGCCCGGTTTTTATCATCAACCGCAAAGCATTCAAGATTTGATCGACTTTATCGTGGCCCGAGTGCTGGACCACCTAGGACTTGATCAGCAAATGATGCCACGCTGGGGTTATGCACCCAAGGAGCCCAAGTGACGCTCGCATTATCGATTCGACAACTGGAAAAAACCTATAAAAGCGGCACCAAAGCCTTACTTGGCATCGATTTAGATGTTGATAAAGGCGATTTTTTTGCGCTGCTGGGGCCTAACGGCGCCGGCAAGAGTACCACCATCGGTATTATTTCCAGCCTGGTCAACAAAACCGCGGGGACGGTCAAGGTGTTTGATTATGACGTCGATACGCAGTTGGAAGACGCCAAAAGTCAGCTTGGGTTAGTGCCACAAGAATTTAACTTCAACCAGTTTGAAACGGTGCTGCAAATTGTGGTTAACCAAGCCGGTTATTACGGGGTGCCGCGCAGTGTCGCATTAGTGCGTGCGGAAAAATACTTAGGGCAATTAGGCCTTTGGGAAAAACGTCATGCGCGTTCGCGTGAATTGTCGGGCGGTATGAAACGTCGGTTAATGATAGCCCGCGCCCTGATGCATGAACCCAAGCTGCTGATTTTGGATGAGCCTACCGCGGGCGTCGACATTGAACTGCGCCGCTCGATGTGGGAATTCTTAAAAGACATCAATGCGCAAGGCGTCACTATTATCCTGACCACGCATTATCTGGAAGAAGCGGAGATGCTGTGCCGCAACATCGCCATTATCGATAAAGGACGCATTATCGAGCACACCTCGATGAAGCAACTGCTGGGCAAACTGACCAAAGAGACTTTTGTGTTGGATTTAGCGCAGCCACGCGCTGAATTAACCCTCAATGGTTTGGCCACTCGTCGGCTTGACGATCAGAGTTTTGAAGTGGATGTCGAGAAAAATCAAGGTATTAACCACGTGTTTGTCGAATTGGAAAAACAAGGCATTCAGGTGCTGTCGATGCGTAACAAAGCCAACCGGCTCGAAGAGTTGTTTGTGTCGTTAGTCGAGCAGGGGAGAGCTTAAATGAAAGCGCGTTATCTGATTGCTCTACAAAGCATTTTAACCAAAGAAATCACCCGGTTTATGCGGATTTGGGTGCAAACCTTGGTGCCGCCTGCCATTACCATGACCTTGTACTTTGTCATCTTTGGCAACTTAATCGGCGCCCGGATTGGTGACATGCACGGCTTTAGCTACATGGAATTTATTGTGCCTGGCCTGATTATGATGTCGGTCATTACCAACTCCTACGCCAATGTGGCATCGAGTTTTTTTCAGCTAAGTTTCAGCGCAATGTCGAGGAGCTGCTGGTCGCGCCAGTGCCAGAGCACATTATGATCCTCGGGTACGTGCTAGGCGGCGTGGCGCGCGGGTTGTTGGTGGGCATTATAGTGACAGTGCTCAGCCTGTTTTTTGTCGATATTCGTATTCATAACATCGCCGTGATTGCCAGTATTGTGTTGTTAACCGCCACGGTGTTTTCGCTCGGCGGGTTGATTAACGCCGTATACGCCAAAACCTTTGATGACATCAGCATAGTGCCTACCTTTGTGTTAACGCCGCTGACTTATTTGGGTGGGGTGTTTTATTCGCTAGCCTTGCTGCCGGAGTTTTGGCAAGGCGTATCGGTGTTAAACCCGATTGTCTATATGGTGAACGCCTTTCGGTTTGGCTTTTTAGGCTACACCGACGTCAATTTGTTATTGGCCTATGGCGTGCTGCTGGGCTTTATCGCCGCGCTTTACTTGGTGGCGTATCGGCTGATCCGGACCGGTACAGGCTTACGTAGTTAAGTTAAATTCCGTTAAAATGTATCGAAAAAGCCCGATGGATAGGGCTTTTTTTGCCTCTGCCGCATGAATTTTTAAAGACATGACGCATGGCTTTTAGTAAATTGGACTCCTTTTGTCTTACAGCATCAAACGCGCGTTTAACTAAGCAACGTACTTAGCGGCCATAGAGCCTTTCGCGTGGACAAGGGCACGAATGCATGACTGAACCTAAACGGCAGGCCACAGCGTCTGAAGAAGCGATTTGGCGCATCTTCACGGTACCCGAAGCGCCGGATTCGACGCTGACGATCATTGAACAGAACATCTCCCAAAACCTTGCCGGTTTTTTGCGTGAAAGTATTGTCGCGGTAGAAAAACCACTGTGGCAAATCGAACGTGATTTCCAAGCCTATCAAATTCCTGCAGAGCCAAGTTTTGTCTCGGATTATGCACAAGAAATGATGGATAAACTGGTGGCGCATTCAGTGCATACCGCCGCCCCAAGTTTTATCGGTCATATGACGTCGGCCTTGCCGTATTTTGTGCTGCCGCTGTCGAAAATGATGGTCGGCTTGAACCAAAACTTGGTGAAAATCGAAACTTCCAAGGCCTTTACGCCACTGGAGCGTCAAGTGCTTGGCATGATGCACCATTTGGTGTACGGCGAAGCCGAAGGCTTTTATAAAAAGTGGTTGCACAGCGCCAATCATTCGCTCGGTGCTTTTTGTTCAGGCGGTACCGTTGCCAATATGACGGCGCTTTGGATCGCGCGGAACCGTTTGCTCAAAGCTGATGGTGATTTCAAAGGCGTGGCCAAAGAAGGTTTGTTCCGCGCCATGAAACATTATGGCTATGAAGATTTAGCCATTTTAGTGTCTGAGCGCGGCCATTATTCACTGAAAAAAGCCGCAGATTTGCTCGGGATTGGCCGCGATATGCTGATCCCAGTGCCAACCAATGACGACAACAAAGTCAATGTGCAAAAGATGCGTGATATCGCGCATGAACTGCATCGCCGCAAGGTGCGAGTAATGGCGATTGTTGGGGTTGCTGGCACCACAGAGACTGGCAGTGTTGACCCTTTGCCGGAACTTGCTGCGCTTGCCAACGAGTTGCAATGTCATTTCCACGTCGATGCGGCGTGGGGCGGCGCGACGTTACTGTCGGATAAATATCGTTATTTATTAAACGGCATTGAGCTGGCGGATTCGGTGACTATTGATGCGCACAAACAAATGTATGTGCCGATGGGCGCCGGCATGGTGGTGTTTAAGCACCCATCCAGCGCGCACGCGATTGAACACCACGCCGAATACATTTTGCGCAAAGGTTCCAAAGACTTAGGTAGCCAGACGCTGGAAGGCTCGCGCCCTGGCATGGCATTTTTGGTGCACGGCTGCTTGCAGGTGATTGGTCGCAAAGGCTATGAAATTCTGATCAACCGTTCACTGGAAAAAGCCCGCTATTTTGCCGGTTTAATCGATTTGCACCCTGATTTTGAGTTAGTCACAGCGCCAGAGTTGTGTTTGCTGACGTACCGCTACGTGCCAGCGCAAGTGCAACAGGCGCTCCACAAGCTGCGTGCCGCGGGTGATGCGGAATTGCTGAAAAAACTCAATGACTTGTTGTCAGGCTTGACCAAATTTATCCAAAAACGGCAACGCGAAGAGGGCCGCTCGTTTGTGTCGCGTACGCGGTTAACGCCAGAGCGTTATTTGCGCCATGAAACAGCGGTGTTTCGAGTGGTATTGGCAAACCCGTTGACCACGGACCAAATTCTGCATGATGTGCTTGATGAACAAGTGGAGCTGGCCAAGCGTGATAAAGAGTTTTTGCCGAAGTTACTGAATTTAGCGAAAGATATTTTGGCGCATTAACAAAGAGCTCGGCGGTGCACAAAAGGCGGATTTATCCGCCTTTGTTGTTCAGGGAACCATAAGTCGCAGCGACCAAGGGAGTCAAAGGTGAGTCGTAAACAGTGGGTTTTAGTTGTCACAGCATTGATAGCACTAGGCGCATGCGCTCGGTTGGGATTTGACCGCTGGCAAGACTATTTGACCGGGCAAGAACAGCTGCGCCAACAAGCGCAGCCGCATAGTACGAACGTTCAATTGCAGGCACGGCTCAATGGCAATGCGCAACTTGTCGATTTTCAAACGCTAGCAAGTACGCAGATGGCCGGCCGCGGCCCAGGGCAAAGCGGGCATCAGCAGGCGATCGCTTATCTGCAACAACGTTTGGTGGCGCTTGGTTTAGCGCCGCTGCAAGCAACCAGCGATGCCAAGCAACTGTTTTTAGCGCCGTATTCGACTGGAACTAACCTTCTGGCGAAAATCGATGGTACCGACAACGCGGCCACAGCCATTGTCTTGACCGCTCATTATGACCACTTGGGTGTGGTGGGTGATAAAACCTATTTAGGCGCTGACGACAATGCGTCCGGTGTTGCGGCAGTGCTGGCGATTGCCGACTATGTCAAAAAGCGACCGCTGCGCCACACCCTGATTGTGGCTCTTTTGGATGAAGAAGAACGCGGTTTAGTCGGTGCGCGCGCGTTGTTTACTGAGCAACAGCTGGTCAATACCGCTGCGAAGCCGCTGCACGTGGCGTTTAATATCAACCTTGATATGCTCAGCCGCAATACCGACCACCAATTGTTTGTGGTCGGCAGTTGGGCTTATCCGGAATTTGCCGACATCTTGACCGCTGTGCAGCAAACGACGCCCATTCATCTGATCCAAGGCAATGACCGGCCTTGGTACATTGCTGGACACACGCCCGATTGGCGGAACGACAGTGACCATGGCGTATTTGCCGAGCAGGGGATACCGAATTGGTACTTCGGCGTGCCGGATCATGCTGACTACCATCAACCGACCGATAGCGCCGACAAAGCCGACCGTGATTTTTACATCGCGGCAACGGAAACCGTGCTAAGCGCCTTACTTGGGCTTGATGCCAGCTTGGCCGAGCGCTCGAAGTAAGGGTGGCCAATTAAGCCGATGTGATAAGCCAATACCACATCGGTAACGTGATAAAGCTTAACAACAACCCATAGCCTACGAGCCCCGCAACCAAGCGGGGTGCAAGTCCTGCCATCATCGCAATAGCGCCAGCGGAGATCATCGGCGGCATTGCAGCCTCAAAGATTGAAACATCCACGGCTTTGCCTTGAAGGCCTAATCCAAGGCACCCCAACCAGACCAGCAGTGGCATGCCGATTAATTTGATTGATAAACCGGCAAGCAATGGGGAAAGTCGCTCACCACTCCAACTAAACTGCATTTGATAACCGACGGCAATCATAATAAGCGGCACTAAGGTCACGGATAAGCTATGCAGAAAATTAGTCATGATCGCTGGGTAGCTAAAGTTTTTCAGCATTAAACCAATGATTAAGGCTAAAAAAGGCGGAAAGCTGACGATTTTCATCAGCATCGCTTTAGGTGTCACTTGGACTTGCTGCTCTCCGTAATAGGCTGCGAGTAAGGTTGAGTAAGTGGCGAGGGCTACAAACGAACCCACTTGGTCGTAAATCATGGCGTAGGGCATCCAGGCTTCACCAAACAAGGCTTGGATCATCGGAAACCCTAAAAACGAGGTATTGCCAAGAGGCAACACGATGAGCATGGCCGCAATGGTGGCACGATCCCACTGTAACAATTTACCGAGTAGCACAATCATGGCGACGACACACAGCAGCAGTAACCAAGGCGTGAGAGCTGGGATCAACAATGACCAACTAAAATGAAGTTGTGGCAGCTTTTCAATAATCAGAGCAGGAAGTGCCACATACAGCACTAAATTATTCAAGAGTGGCGGTAAGTCATTGTTAAAGCGCGGTACGCGCCGAAGTGCCACCCCAATGGCTAAATACAACAGAATAAATACGAAATTTTCCAAAGCACACCTCGAACACTGGTCTTTTGCCACCTTATCAGCAGAAAAGGCTGTTGGCTATTGTACTTGTGTCGCAGTTATTTGGCTGAAAAGTCGCATCTGTCGTCTAGATAAGCTAGGTTTAAAAAACTTGAGTGCAGAGGAGTCATCCAATGGCCACAAGCCGATTTATATCATTGCGTTGGCGCATGCTGGCCTTGGTGTTCTTAATCTTGGCGATCATGGTCATTGCGGCGTCTTGGGTCGCTCGAAGTACTTATTTGGATATGAGCTTGCAACAGCAAGCGGGTCAGCTGCAACAAGCGCATCTCGCTTGGCAGAAGCAGCAAAATCTTCAGCAACGCGAGTTAACCGCGGCTTTAGTTGCTTCACAGGCCGCGCTCATTGCCCCGCCCAGTGTCGATGCCTTAAGTAAAGAAGCCAATCATCATCAGCTGTCGGTATTGATGTGGCAATCTTCTGGTCAGCCATTGGTGGTATGGCCGGATGAAAACCAATGGCGAGCCGTCTGGCCACGGTTGTCGACCGCATTACAAGCAAAGGGGGCAGGGGTTTTCGTGGTCGAAGGCAATTTGTGGTCCTGTGCGTTACAAGCTAGCTTAATCGGTTGTATGCGACTGGATGCAACGTTGACGGCCACTGCGGCGGGGGAACAGGTGCAAGCCTCGTTATGGTTGCAGCAGGCAGGGCTTCGACACCCTATTGCAGACTCTGCGGCGGCTATCAGCGCCCAGACCTTGGACAGTACCTCGCCGACGGATACTCATGCCCTCGTGCAGTGGCGAGAGATCTCGGTGATGGCATCCGAGATGCAAGCATTTTGGCGCGGCGAGATCCAAAGTTCCGACGTCGTGGCACAAGCCAACCAAGTGGTGAGTAAAATTGTCACGGTCTTTGTGTTGATTTCGATGGCGTCCGTGCTGCTAGTGATCGGCCATAGCCGAGGCCTGATTAAACCGCTGTTGTCGCTGCAACGTTTTGCCCGTGCGGTTGGGCGTGGCGAATCGATTAAATTGCATGACACTTTTCGCAACGACGAAATCGGTCAACTCTATCAACAAATGTTTGCAATGAAACACGCGCTCACCGAGCGTTTTCATCATCTGCAATATCAAGCGACTCACGATAGTTTAACCGGTCTATACAATCGATTTGCCGCAAGTCAAAAAATTGAAAGCAGTTTGCTGACCCAACCCCTGTTTCTTCTGCAGTTCCGTATTCAAAGTTTTAAAGAGATTAATGACAGCCTGGGTTTTGCCAGTGGTGATGAAATTTTGCTGCAGTTAGCCAGACGGTTAAAAGAGCAGTCTGATGCGGTACTTGCCGCACGGTTGGACAGTATCGAATTTCTGATCGCGTTCCCCGAACAACCCGATGACGCGCAGGTGCGGAAAATCCTCACTGGGCTGGCGCAAAATTACACGCTAGTACAGAGTAAGTTGCAACTGCGATTGGTCGCAGGCTGTCATCTGCTGCAGGCCGGGGCCGACATGCAAAACGGGCTGCGCGAATTGAGTATCGCCACGCAGCAGGCGCAGCGTGACGGGGTGTTGTTAGTGCATTTTACCCCTGCGCTGGACGATGCGCATAATCGTCAGTTAGCGATGATCCGTGATTTACCTGTGACGGCGGCAACCGATGAATTTTTCGTGTTATATCAGCCAGTCATGCGTCTCAAAGATGGCAAATGTTTGGGGGCTGAGGCGTTGATACGTTGGCGTCATCCGCGACTAGGTATTGTCTCGCCGCTTGAATTTATTCCGGTCGCTGAGTACGCCGGCTGTATCCATGTGATCACCCAATGGATGGTCAATACGGTCAGTGCCGATTTGGCGCGCTGGAAACGCAAAGGCCTAGATTTAAAAGTAGGCGTTAATCTGTCGGTGCATGATGTTCTCGATAGCGACTTACCGCAGCGCTTGCACACAACCTTAGAGCAGCATCATGTCGATGCACACCAGCTCGTGCTGGAAGTGCGAGAAGATGTAGTCATGCACATGCCAGAACGCTCGATAGAGACACTAAAACAACTGCATCAGCAGGGGAGTCTGCTGACCTTGGATAACTTTGGTAAAGGGCAGTCATCCTTGGCATTTTTGAAAACCCTGCCATTGCAGCAACTGAAAATTGACCGGCACTTTATCACCAATTTAGCCAAGGATATGACAGATCAATTGATCGTGCGCACCACCATTGAGCTAGCCCATGCCATGGGGCAAATCGTCATTGCCGAAGGGGTGGAAGATGAAGCAACCTTGCTGCTGCTTCAGCAGATGAAGTGCGATTTAGTACAGGGCTATTATTTTGCTAAACCATTGCCAGTTAATGAGTTTACGCAGTGGGTTCAAGCGCGCAGTCAGCAGGCGGTGCCGGTGGGTCTGTAGCAAGCAGCGGGAGATTCGTCTGTAGTAAGGCTTCAAACCATTGGCATTTCTTTTGACGAGGCTGCTGCTTGAGTTGATATTCAAGAGACAGCGCTTGCGACTTATCCTGGCATTGAAACTGATAACGAAGCTGAAAGGGCCCCTTGCCACGAAGCGCTTTGGCGCCGCCCTTGATTTCGCCGTTATGCTGGCGCAGACGTCGCTCGGGTGCAGTACTGATGCCTGCGTATAACATGCCGGCTTGGTTTTGCAATAAATAGAGGGACCAGTCTGTCATGCTTTGTCCACCGATGGTTTCTGGTATACTGCCGGCCTTTTGGAATACCGACGAATTTGATTATGCAATTCAACGAACTTGCCCTGCATCCGGCTATCTTAGCGGCCTTGGCTGAACAAGGCTACCAAAGTCCGACTCCGATCCAAGCACAAACGATCCCGCTGATCTTGGCTGGGCGCGATGTACTGGGTGGTGCGCAAACAGGCACTGGTAAAACGGCGGCCTTTACCTTGCCGATGTTGCAATTGTTACTCAATACGCCCAAGCCGCTCAAACCCAAGCAAGTTCGTAGTTTGATTTTAACGCCAACCCGCGAGTTAGCCCAGCAAGTGGCTGATAACGTGCACGCCTATGGTCGACATTTACCGCTGCGGTTTGGGGTCTTTTACGGTGGTGTATCGATTAATCCACAGCTGGAGTTAGCGGCGCAGGGACTCGATATCCTGATCGCGACACCAGGTCGGTTGTTAGATCATCTGCATCAAGGCGCACTGGATTTGTTCCAGTTAGAGGTGTTGGTTCTGGATGAAGCCGATCGGATGTTGGATATGGGCTTTATCCACGATATCAAACGGATCATGGCCAAGTTACCTCAAACACGGCAAACCTTGCTGTTTTCAGCCACTTTTTCAAAAGAAATCAAAGAGCTGGCGGATTCGTTATTAAATCAACCTGTGCTTGTGGAAGTGGCGCGAGCGAATTCAACCGCCAGCGCAGTGACTCAGATCGCTTATCGTGTGGATTCACAACGCAAGCGCGAGTTTTTATCCGAGCTCATTGGCAAGAAAAACTGGCAACAAGTGCTGATTTTTGTGCGCACAAAAACGGGTGCAGATCGGTTGTGCAAACAGTTGGCATTGGATGGTATCGAAGCACAGCCCATTCATGGAGATAAAAGCCAAGGTCATCGCTTAAAAGTGCTGCAAGAATTTAAAAACAACACCTTGCGCGTGCTTGTGGCGACTGACATCGCGGCACGAGGTCTGGATATCGATGATTTGCCGATTGTGATTAACTACGATATGCCGCATCAAGCCGAAGATTATGTCCATCGGATTGGTCGTACCGGCCGGGCCGGTAAAGAAGGCCATGCCTTGAGTCTTGTCACCCCTGATGATTTGCCAATGTTGCAGGCGATTGAAAAGCTGACCCATCAAGTGATCCCGCAACAGGTGTTGGCAGGCTACGAGCATGATCCAAGGTTTAACCATTCTTCCAAAGGCACCCATAAAGCCAATCCTGTTGATGATGGTTGGGATGAGGTCAAGCCAAAGAAAAAAGTCAGTAACAGTAAGAAGTTGTCACAAGAAAAAGCACGTCTTCGCGCTGAGTTGCTCGGTAAAAAACGCCCGCGCAATCCGTAAAAAAACGCCGTCTGAGACGGCGTTTTTTTATACACATTGTTCGTGGAACGGCTAGACCTGCGGATCATCCATCGGCTGGTCAGGCGTTTGCAGAGTTAGCTGATAAAACGCTAAATCAAGCCAACGACCAAATTTAAACCCCGCTTGGGTAATCGTGCCACTGTGGGTAAACCCCAATTTTTCATGCAAGGCGATACTCGCCGTATTTGCTGCATCAATGCCGCCGACTAACACATGCACCTGTTGACGCTTTGCCGCGTCGATGATGGCATTAAGCATCGACAGTCCCAGCCCTTTGCCATGATGGTCTGGGTGCACATAGACCGAATGTTCCACTGTGTATTTAAACGCTGGAAATGCGCGAAATGTGCCGTAGCTGCCAAAAGCCAGCAGCTTGCCTGTCGCGTCTTTCAAACCCAATACGGGGAAATCGCCTGCTGCTTTATTGGCAAACCATGTTTGCATCACCGCCATGGTTCTGGGCTTGTATTCATACAAGGCCGTGGTTTGCAAAATGGCATAGTTAAAAATGCCGAGCATCGACTCGGCATCTTGGTCATACGACAGGTTAACAAGACGAATATCGTCCATTGAAACTCCGTTAAGTACGGTACAAGGTTTTGATTAAATGAAAGCCGAATTGCGTTTTCACTGGACCATGAACTTCCAGCACCGCTTTGCGAAACACCACGTCATCAAAGGCTTTGACCATCTGACCAGGACGGAACTCGCCCAAGTCACCACCTTTTTTTCCTGAAGGACATAAAGAATGTTTACGTGCCAGTTCTTGGAAATTCGCCCCCTTGGCAATTTGTTCCTTTAGACGTTCCGCTTCTTGTTGAGTGTTTACCAAAATATGGCAGGCACAGGCTTTAGCCATGGGGTGCTCCTTTGACACAACCAATAGACAAGGGGAAGCCGGACATTTTAATGGAATTGTCTAATGAACAAAAGGGGCGGATCTGGGCTTTTATCCAAGGAGTAGCACTTTGTTTTGCCGACGATTACCGCTAGAGTGGTAAATGACTGTTTATAAATATAATTATTAGGGGGTTCGTATGTGGACGTGGTTCAAGCGGCTGATGCTGTTGGCGTTATTAGCCATCAGTTTTTTAGTGGTGAATGCGATTTGGTTTAAGCCCATGTCGATTCGAGTATTTTACGAGCGCGTATTTTTGCAATTCGCGTTAGAAAGCCCGGAGTTATTAACCAGCCTTCATTTGTTAGAAGGCCTCGGGATCCGGGGGCACAATGCCAAGTTAGATGACCGTTCTCAAGAGGCTGCAGACAGACAATTGGCCGATTTAAAAGCCAATGTCGATATGTTGCATAGTTATGACACCAGCAGCATGACCGCCGATGAAAAGTTAAGTTACGACATGTTGGATTGGTTTTTAACGGAACAGCTCAACGGCGCCGATCGCTTCCGTTATCACAGTTATCCGGTTAATCAGCTGTTTGGCGTGCAAGGCGAATTGCCGAAGTTTATGGTCAACAACCATCAACTGCATGACGAAAAAGACGCAGAGATGTATGTACAACGTTTAAACGAGTTCAAACGCGTGCTGGGTGAAGTCGTCACCGACATGAACATTCGGGCGCAAAAAGGCGTGGTGCCGCCTCGCTTTGTGCTGGAGAAAGTCAAAGAGCAAGTCGACGGGTTGGTGCAAGGGCCGGTGGAACAACAGCTGCTGTATAAACATTTCGTCGATAGCATTGCTAAAATTGACAGCATTGCCGCTGAGAAGAAAACTCAGCTGGCAGCAAGTGCCAAACAAGCGATGGAGCAATCGGTCAATCCAGGGTATCAACAATTAAGCGGCTATTTGGCGGATAACATCAGCCGCGCCACGACCGACGATGGTGTGTGGAAGCTGCCAGATGGCGATGCGTATTACGCGTATATGTTACGGCAACACACCACCACCGATTTAACTCCGGCGCAAATCCATGAGCTCGGGTTATCCGAGGTGGCGCGTATTCAGGCGCAAATGAAAGACATCCTGCATGCCCAAGGCGTGCAAGGGGATGATGTCGCCAGCATGATGAAAAAGCTTGGCGATGACAACCGTTTCTTGTATCCAGATACCAAAGAAGCGCGCGAGCAAATCCTAAAAGATTACGACACTATTCTAAAAGACATCACAGCGCGGTTAGACCCAGCGTTTCGTTTGCGCCCTAAAGCGCCGATGGAAGTGCGTCGAGTGCCCGAATTTGCTGAGAAAACCTCGCCAGGCGCTTATTATGAAGCACCGGCGATGGACGGCTCACGTCCTGGCGTGTTCTATGCCAATTTGTACGATATCAAAGCCACGCCAAAATTCAGCATGAAAACGCTGGCGGTGCATGAAGGGATCCCAGGCCATCACTTCCAAATTGCTATCCAGCAAGAACTGCAAGGCGTGCCAACCTTCCGTAAATTATTGCCATTTACCGTCTATGCCGAAGGCTGGGCTTTATACACCGAGCGTCTAATGGCTGAGTTAGGGCTGTACAAAGATGATCCATACAGCGATTTAGGACGGCTGCAAGACGAATTGTTCCGTGCCATTCGGTTAGTGGTCGATACCGGTCTTCATTACAAACGTTGGACCCGCGAACAAGCTATTGCCTATATGTCGAATAACTCAGGCATCGCAGCCAGTGATGTGCAAGCGGAAATTGAACGTTACATCGTGATGCCTGGCCAGGCTTGTGCCTATAAGATTGGCATGCTGAAACTGCTGGAGTTGCGAGAAAAGGCTAAGTCTGAATTAGGGGATAAATTCAACCTGCAAGATTATCATGATGTGGTATTGAAAAATGGCTCGATGCCAATTGCGATCCTTGAGCGGGTGGTGAATCGTTATATCGCTGAGCGTAAAGCTCAATAAGCCGCGGCTTGCCCTGTCAGCTTTGAGGCTTCCGAGCGGCTTCAAAGAAGTTAGGTACACCAAGGAAAAATGATAAAACAAAGGCGCCCTGAGGCGCCTTTGTTGTCTTTGTCGCGAAATTATTGCGCTTTGTAGCGCGCTTCCACCACGTCTAAACGCGTTGCCCGCACGCCTTGCACTTTGCTTAACGTCCGTTTGAGTTCAAGCAAATCTGCGGTTGCCGGCGCTTGGAACATGCTGAGTTGACCTTGATTCAGGCTTTGCACCGATTTCAAACCCAGTTGTTGTGCGACGCTAGCTAAGGTCGCAGGGTCATTGGTGATCACACTGATGCGGCCTGTAACCACACCTAATTGGCCTGTCATCACGCTACGCACCACACTTTGTGCACGCACACCGGCTGCTGTTGCCTGTTTGGCTTGTACCAATTGATGTGAACCTAATTCGCCAACGACTGCCGCATCGGTTGGTACTGATTTGTCCAGTGCCACCACATCAGAGACTAATTGATAGCCGTCGAAGGTGTTGTGTTGCTGCGGCCGCAATTCAATCGTTTCGGTCTCAGTAACGGCCTGACGATCCATCGACACCAGGTCGGTCTCTGCCATGGCAACCGCAGGCAGAGTCATCGCCATTGCTAACATAATCATAGATAAACGCATGGTTATTCTCCTAAACCTTAGTGGCCAAATGTGCGGATAGCAGCGCCTTCCACCACAGATGGACGGCTGTTATTTTTATAACCGGAAACTTGCAATAAACCACCGGTCGCCGCAATGTCTTTGCCATTGACGTCTAACACGCGGATTTTCCAAGTTCCTTTGGCACTTTCACCATAAAACGCGTTCGATAACATCACACTGTCTTTGAGAATATAGCCATCAAAGAACTCAGCACCGGCAGCTGGCACCACCAAGGCTTGTTTAGAACTTAACAAGACGCTACGCGTGCCTGCCGGTGACGTCACTTCGATCGCTAAGTCAGTCCCGGCTGTCGTGCCAAAACCACCAAAGTTGTCTAAGGTCATTTCGCTGTTCGCCACTTGGAATTGGAACTGCACAGCCTCTAACGTAACGTTGTCGGTCACTTCAAGGGCAATTTCTGCACCCTTAGCAGAGTTATCAGGCACTTCTAAATTCAGAGCTTTGCCATCTTTTGCGTAAACACCTGTCCCTATCCATGCGCTGGTTTTTAAATCACCTAATTTTGCGCTGTAGTTGGTGGCCATTTCTACGGCTTTACCCGCGTTAACGCGGCCAAAACCATACAGGTTGTTAAACTCGATGCCGGCTTTGTTTTTAACCCAACCTTGGTGCGCAACAAATTTGTCGGTGCCTACATCTAAGGTGACCGGAGCGTTGCTTGGGTCAACCTTTGTCGAGGTATTGGCTAGAATGTGGCGCACATCACGGTAGGTCAGCGCTGGGTTGGCTGATAAAATTAAGGCGACGACACCTGCAGCATTTGGCGCCGCAGAGCTGGTCCCGTTGAAGCTGCTGGTGTAGTTACAGCTTGGGTTGTCTGCGTGGCCAGGATTGTTAAATGGGTACGCCGCCGCAAAGAAACCAGGGCCGAAGAAGTTGTCATACATGTCTGCAACTTCAAATGAAGAATAACCGCGCAAACAGGTGGATTGGTCGGTGGTGACCATCGCTGGCGCATCATCACCGTATTCGCCTGATGGCGCTACGGCAATCAGGTTGGCACCGGCATTGGAGTAGCTGGTGTGTTTACCGTCGGTGTTGACGGCACCAATACTGAAGTAGTACGGAGAGGCTTGCGAGTTTTCTAAGTTCGCGTTGTAGCAGGTTAACTTCAGGCTGTTCGCGCCGTTGGCGGCACACAGGTTATTTTCCAGTGAGCGCCCACCATCCACAAACGAGTTTCCAGACGATTTGGTATTCACCGCACCTTTGCCATCACGCAACAACGCGGTCTGTGATTGGATGATATCTTCAAATTCGTTGAAGCTCAGTGCTGTTGGGTAGGTGATACCATAACTGCGGTTAAACACGGCAATTGCTTCACTCTTGGTAATGCCACTGCCTGGAGCTCCGTGGGATAATGACAATGCCAGATCGGATTGCTCTTCCAAGAAATTCATGCCAATGAGTTTGGCATTTGGAGCCACACCACGGCCACCTTTGCCGTTCCATGCTTCGGCGGCAATCAAGCCGGCCACGCTGGTACCATGGTCACCGGTCGTGCTGGTATTAGTTGGGTCTGTTGGGTTTAAGACACCTGAAACAAAATTAAGCGAGCGGTTTGGCAACACATTGGCTTGCAAATCCTCGT
Source organism: uncultured Rheinheimera sp. (assembly GCA_964437935.1). Classification (GTDB taxonomy): domain Bacteria; phylum Pseudomonadota; class Gammaproteobacteria; order Enterobacterales; family Alteromonadaceae; genus Pararheinheimera. The sequence goes on along the minus strand of CAYTIQ010000039.1, from coordinate 5,892 downwards.
GCGCAATTTCCAAACCAGAATCGACAACCACTGCCACGGTGCCTTGACCTGTGGCGCCCTTGGCATAGGCAGGCATGACGTTCATGTCTTCACCTTTCACCAATTTCGCTTCTTGGCGAGCCCAGAAGGCGTTGACCAAGGTGGTGGCTTGGTCTTTGGTCATGCCGTCAGCGATGTTCATATCAATTAAAAATTGCTTGAAGGCTGGGTCTAAGGCGTAGGCTTTTTGGCCGCTGTTTTGCAGATGCCATTGCTGAGCAAACAGCGGATCAGACGCGGCGCCGGTTAATTGCACTGTGGTTGTGGTATTGGCTTTGCTATCGCTAAATTGCAGTTGCACCGACGTCGCTGCAGCGCTCGTTGGGATAAAGCTGAATTTAAAGGTGGTCGTCACATCTTTTTGCTGGGTGCTGGTGAGTTGCAATACGCCAGTGCTTAAGTTGTAAGTGGTACCCGACGCCGTCACGGCGGCACCTTTTTCCGTCACGCTTAACAAGCTAACGGCGTCAGCATTACCGTCGCTGACCGTAATGGTAAATGTAGAGGCTAGACCGACTTTGTGACCAGCAATGTCCATTTGTGGTGTGACTTGTGGGGCTAGGTTTTCGTTGCCACCGCAGGCGGCGAGGGCCATCAGCACCGCGGCTGACAACAGGCTTTTTTGTAGTTGTTTCATCATGCTCCCTTATTTTCGATCAGTGATGATGCGCAAATTGGCGGCTTGATGGTAACAAGGTGTATTAAAATGTCTATAAATTGTAAATTAAAAACCAAAAAATAATTTCACGAACTACTAAATAGCATCGCAGCTATAAAAAAAGGAGCCCTATGGCTCCTTGTGTCGTGCAACAAATCAGCAGGTCGCGTTAGGCTGGTTGCTGCTGCGTGATGCAGTGGATGTTACCACCGCCAAGCAGAATCTCACGGCCAGGCACTGTCACTACTTGATGATGTGGATAGACGCGTTGCAGGATGTCTTGCGCCACGCTATCCATCGGATCATCAAAGGTTGGCAGAATTAAACCACCGTTGCACAAATAGAAGTTGATGTAGGAACCCGCTAAGCGTGCTTGCGCTTCGCGTGGCGCTGCAGCCCCGGTTAAATCCACCGTAGCGTATTCGTCAGCACTGGCATACAAAGGGCCTGGCACCGGCAACTTGTGCACGACAAACTTACGGCCTTTGGCATCCGTGCTGTTTTCAAGCACGGCTAATGCGTCGCGTGAGCGTTTATATTGTGGGTCGTTAACGTCATCGGTCCACGCCAGCAGCACTTCACCGGGGCGCACAAAGCAGCACATGTTATCGACATGGCCGTCGGTTTCATCGTTAAAAATGCCTTCCTCTAACCAAATCACTTTATCGATGGCCAGATAATCGCTCAGCATCTGTTCGATGTCGGCTTTGGTTAAATGCGGGTTGCGGTTTGGGTTAAGCAAACACTCTGCGGTGGTAAGCAAAGTGCCTTCACCATCGGCATGAATAGCACCGCCTTCGAGCACAAAGCCTTCGGTGCGATAACGCGGTAACCCTTCAATATTTAACACTTTTTGCGCGACTTGGTCGTCCAAATCCCACGGGAAATACAAGCCACCGTTTAGGCCACCCCAGGCGTTAAAGGTCCAGTCGACACCACGCACTTCGCTGCCATTGGTAACAAAGGTGGGGCCAGTGTCACGGCACCAAGCGTCGTTATTGGACACTTCAACCACGCGGATTGGGTGATTGGTTGGCTCTAAACTCAGCTGCGCTTGCGCATTGGCGAACTGGCGTGCTGAGGCCATCACGGTGACAGGTTCAAATTTGGCGATAGCGCGAATCACCGCACAAAAGGCGGTTTGCGCCGGTTTGGCGCCCATGCGCCAGTTATCGGTGCGCTCTGGCCACACCATCCACGTTTGCTTATGGCGTGCCCATTCGGCTGGCATATAAAAACCATCTGCACGAGGCGTGCTGGTTAACGTACGGTCAGAAATAAATCCACTCACAGGACATTCCTTACAAAATCAAAACTTTAGTTAGTGCAGCGACTGAAAGTGCAAACAGGCCAGCATGGCCGGCCTGTTTCACGGTGTAAGTCGTCGCGAACGCTTATTCGACGCTGTTGCGTGGTACGGTTTTGCCGTCTTTGGTCAGCAGTGTGTCGAAGATATCGATACGACGGTCACGGAACACGCCCCAGCTGCGGCGGATATGCGCTAATTCGTCCAAGTCAAAGGTGTGAACTAACACGGCTTCGCTAACTTCATCGGCTTCTTGTACCTTGGCGCCGAATTGGTCGGCAATAAAGGAGCTGCCGTAAAAGGTGATCGAGAAATCGCCTTCAGTTTCAGTGCCGATGCGGTTTGATGCAATCAGTGGCACCAAGTTTGCCGCGGCGTGACCTTGTTGCGTGCGTTGCCAATGGTCGCGTGATGAAATTGTGGCGTCGTGTGGCTCGCTACCAATCGCGGTTGGGTAGAACAACAGCTCCGCGCCCATCAGTGCCATGCTGCGCGCACATTCTGGGAACCATTGATCCCAGCAAATACCGATGCCGATTTTCGCGTACGCGGTATCCCACACTTTGAAACCGGTATCGCCTGGCGTGAAGTAGTATTTTTCGCTGTAGCCTGGGCCATCAGGAATGTGGCTCTTGCGGTAGGTACCCAAGTAGCTGCCATCGGCGTCAATCACCGCCACGCTGTTGTATAAACAGTTACCGGCACGTTCGTAGAAACTAATCGGCAGTACCACGTTTAATTCTTTGGCGATGTTTTGGAAATGCAAAAATGCAGCATTTTCTTCCAGCGGCACTGCGAAGTTTAAGTATTCTGGTTTTTGCTTTTGGCAGAAGTAGTTACGTTCAAACAATTCCTGCAACAGGATGATTTGCGCGCCTTGGCTGGCGGCTTGGCGAACGAGTTTTTCACCACGGGCGATATTTTCTTCAACATCCCAACCACCGATCATTTGGGTGGCTGCAACTGTAACCTTACGCATGCAGTACATCTCCTGACAAAAGATTCGACTAAGACACCATACTGTAGTCAGTTTCCCTGCGCACAGCAAAATTTGTACTCAAAGGTGGTGTCGCGGTCGGCTCACGCTAAGTGACCATGGCCGCATGAGGGCCTTGGACTGGCTGCACGTGCCGACCAACAAAGGGGCGCAAAATGCCGCAAATTTAGGCGTCGGTCAATCAAATTTTTCTGAAAATTCTGAGGCTTGCAGGAGTTGAATCATCCGGGATTTTTTATGCAAAAATCCCGGATAAAGATGTAGTTTTTATGCGGTTTATTTGGTCTGTGGTTTAGCCGCTAACTGGGCGGCATGCAGCAGCAGCTCTGGTGCTAAGCGGGTTTTGTAGTTGACATGCACATAACTAAACAAAATAGTGCCGTCGGCGCCAAGGATGAACACTGCAGGAGCCGGTAATACGGCTTTGCCGGTTGCATCATAGGTCAGTTTAATACCATAGCTTTGGCGGTAAATCGCTTCGGTTTTGGCATCCATATAATAGGCAATACCGAAGGCTTGCATGGCTTGCAGGTCAGCGTCGGAATACAGCTGATAACTCAGCGGGGCTTTGTCGGTTTCCGCTTTGACTTTGGCGGCGGCGTCAATTGGCTCAGGGCTTAAAGCGATCAGCTGGTACCCAGCGTCTGCGAGTGGTTTTTCAATACTACGCAGACCCGCCAATTGAGTATTACAAAATGGGCACCAGCCACCGCGATAAAACACCAACACGGTAGGTTTTCCTGCCATGAGCTGTTTGAGTTCGACTTTTTCGCCCGTTAAGCGCTGCACTTGGGCTTCTAGTGGCGCGTTCAGACCATTTAACAGTGGGCGCACCGAGGTGGGGGCATCGGCGATTTGGGCATGGGCGCTACTTAACGTGGCGAGCAACAAAGCGGCAGTGGCAATAAGTGATTTGATAGAAAATGACATACAAAGCTCCTTAGGTTTTGCCAATAGACAGAACTAAGTGGTTTTTTCTTTCAAACTTTGCGCAAATTTGCCTAAAACAGCAGTTTTTTTCCGAAAAGCCTATGATCCAGCACAGCCTTTTTTGCGCAGTGCGACGTACAATACAGCGAGATAGAGCTTAGGCTGGGAAAAATTCATGATGCAAGATGTAGTCATTGTCGGCGGCGGTATGGTGGGCGCTTCATTAGCCGTAGCGCTTTCGCGTGCGGGTATGCAGGTAAGCCTCATAGAGCGCCAAGCATTGCCGCAGCGTCCGGCGGACGCGCCGTTTGATTTACGGGTGAGCGCCATTAATCGTCGTAGTGAGCAGTGGTTAGATAGCTTAGGTGCTATGGCATCGATGAATGCGAGTCGTCTTCAGCCTTACCATACTTTGCGTTGTTTTGAAGGGAAGCAAGATCCCTTGGATTTTACTGCGGCCGAGCTTAACGAGCAGCGTCTTGGGTTGATGATAGAAAATCTCGAGATCCAGCAGGCGCTGTGGCAAAACCTACCCGACAGTGTAAAGCGCTATTGCCCAGCGGATGTCGAGAGTTTGTCGCAGTATGCAGATCATGCCGAGTTGACACTGCAGGATGGCCAGCGTTTAAACGCACGTTTGGTGATCGCCGCCGATGGCGCTTTATCGAAAATTCGCCAATATGCCGGCATTGGTCAAACCGGCTGGCAATATGAACAAGCCTGTATGCTGATTAACATTGAAACGGCGTACCACAGCTTGCCGATGACGTGGCAGCAGTTTACGGAGCATGGGCCGCGTGCTTATCTACCCATGCCTGGCAAGCAAGCATCCTTGGTGTGGTATGACCAACATGCGCGGGTGGCTCAGCTCAGTAAGCTGACACCTGCGCAGTTAAAAGCTGAGATATTGCAGCATTTTCCAGCCGATGTCGGTGATTTTAGCGTGCAGCAGGCCGCGTATTTTCCACTGACACGCAGTCATGCCAATCGTTATTTCAGTGGCCGCGTGGTGCTGGTCGGCGATGCCGCACATACCATCAATCCGCTGGCCGGGCAGGGCGTGAACTTAGGCTTTGCTGATGCGCTGGAGTTATCGACATTATTGATCTCGCAATTTCAACAACAGTTAGATTTAGCTGAACCTGCGATGCTTGCGCGTTATGAACGCAAACGTCGACTGGCCAATAGCACCATGATGAATGCGATGGATGCGTTTTATCAGGTGTTTAGCTCACCACTATCTCCAGTGCGAACACTCAGAACCTTTGGTTTGCAGCTGGCCAGCAAAGCCGGGCCGCTGAAAGCACTGGTTGGCAAATACGCAGCAGGGTTGGTGTAAAGCCACAATCCAAGGACGAAGCGAGCGATGGAACTGACCTGACGTGACTATGCTAAGCGGCGTAATGGCCTGGCGGTTGGGAGCAAAGGCGAGCTAAGGCAAAATCTGAGGCGAGCGTTTACCGCCAGCAGCTTTGGACGATTTTGGCAAATTTGGAATCCTTTGTTCGGATTTTATTTGCAGAAATTTATCTACAGGCCATTACAACGATGGTGCTCTAAACCGCTTGCCCTGTGGCTAACCTTTGTTGGCAATGGTCTGCTGCACGATGTCGTCACTATGCTCGCGCGATGGGATGTTGCGTTTTTATTCATACTATGGTTTTCGCTGCTTGGTGCTGTGGTGATCATCGAGTCCCAGTTTCAGTGGCAGTTGCGGGCATCCCCAACATTTTTGCGGATTTGCTATCACGTGGCACTTCTGCTTGGTAGCGCCACTTTAGCCTGGCAGTTTCGTGTTTAGTTCGACAGGTGGCCAAAGATAGTTGGGCTGAGTCGTAGCATGGAGATCGGTAAAGAGGAACTAGCGGTTCAACATATCTTGAAGAAATAAAGAAATCCAAAGAAAAAACCCAGCCGAAGCTGGGTTCTTAATGATGGCAGGGGTGCAGGGATTCGAACCCC
>CAYTIQ010000038.1:0-38149 GCA_964437935.1 uncultured Rheinheimera sp. | reverse complement strand
CTCCTCGCCGCGGCCTCCCAGGCGCGCCTTTGGGTCATCGGCGATGTGATGCTGGACCAGTTTGTCTGGGGCCGGGTGAGTCGTATTTCGCCCGAAGCTCCGGTGCCTGTGGTGGATTTCGATCGCGAACACCTCATGCCCGGCGGCGCGGCCAATGTGGCCCGGAACGTCACCGCACTCTCCGGGAATGCCGAATTGGCTGGGGTGATCGGCAAAGACGAGGCAGGCCAAACCCTCCGCGAACTGCTCGCCTCGGAGCGCATCGGTTGCCGCGGTCTGGTCTCCAGCACCCGACGACGCACCACCACGAAGATGCGCATCGTCGCCGGGCAGCAACAGATCGTGCGGCTCGACCGCGAGACCCGCGGCGAAATCGACGAGGCCACCACACGAACCCTGCTCGACAGACTCGAGCGCGCGCTTCCCCGGCTCGATGGCGTGGTCGTGGGCGACTACGGCAACCGGGCGATGTGGTCGGGGCTGGATGGCAGTTGGGTGCCCAATAGCAGCGACGCCAGCCGTGGCATCAGCCCAGGTTTTGGCGCCACTACCAACATCATCAACGGCGGTATTGAATGCGGTCACGGTTACGAAAAACCACAAAGCCTCAATCGCATGGCCTATTACCAACGCCACGCCGCGCAGCTGGGCGTGCCTATCACCGCCGCTGAACAACTGGGCTGTAAAGACCAAAAACCTTTTGATGTGTCGGGTGCCGGCGCCTTGAACATCTATTGGGAAATGGACTGGGCTTATTACCCCAACAACCCCGAAGGCAAAGCGTTCGCCTGCAAATTAGTTGGCTATCAAACCGCCTACAGCGCACTGCACAAGGGCGACTACGCCAAATGCGTGCAGAAATATTTCAATGTCGAGCTAGTGAAATAAGCTGGCGACCACCTAGAGAATCCCCATGAAAACTACTCAAACCATGTCGTTATCCTTGCTGGCATTGAGCGTGCTCGCGACCAGCAATGCCGCCTTTGCGGTCAACTGCACCAGCCTTGAAACCTGGAACTCCAGCAAAGCCTACAGCGGCGGCGCGCAAGTGCAGTTAGAGCAAAAAGCCTACAAAGCCAACTGGTGGAACCAAAATAGAAACCCCGCGCAGTTTTCCAATGCCTACCAAGACTGGAGCAAACTCGGTGACTGTGATGGCGTTGTCGCCAACAAAGCACCAAGCGTCAACCTAACCGCACCAACGGCCGGCAGCTCGGTCACCGTCGGCAGCCAAGTGCAATTCAGCGCTACGGCCGCAGACAGTGACGGCAGCGTCAGCAAAGTTGAGTTTTATTTAGACAATCAACTTTTTAGCACCGACACCACGGCGCCATACAGCGCCAACTACACTGCCGTCGCGGGTAGCCACAGCCTGTACGCTAAAGCCACCGACGACAAAGCCGCCAGCAGCCAAACCGCGGCCATTAGCTTTACCGTCAGCAGCGGCACCAGCAATCAAAGCCCCAGCGTGAGCATCACAGCTCCTGCCAATAACGCCAGCTTTAAAGTTGGTGAAACGGTGCTGCTCAGCGCCAACGCCACAGACAGCGACGGCACTGTGGCCAAAGTCGAGTTTTTGTTAAACGGCGCTCTGCTTGCCAGCAAAACCGCGGCGCCCTACAGCAGCAGCTGGACTGCCGTGGCCGGTAATCAACGCTTGGAAGTGCGCGTGACGGACAACCAAGGCGCGGTGTCGAGCCAAGCGGTGACGTTTTCGGTTGCCAGTAACCCCACCGGCAACGCGGCTTGTCGCCCTGATGGCTTGTATCAAACGCCTGGGCTGGATGTGCCGTATTGCACCATTTACGACAGCAATGGCCGTGAAAAATTGGGCGCGGATCACGGCCGACGTATCATTGGCTATTTCACCTCGTGGCGCACTGGCAAAAACGGCCAACCCGCTTATCTTGCCAACAACATTCCGTGGGACAAAATCACCCATATCAACTACGCCTTTGCCCATGTGGATGGCGCGAATAAGGTGTCGATTGGCAACCCCAGTGCCGCCAACAACCCTGCCACCAATATGGAATGGCCGGGGGTCAATGGCGCGGAAATGGATGCGACGCTTCCCTACAAAGGCCATTTTAACTTATTGAATAAGTTCAAAAAGCAGCATCCAGGCGTCAAAACGTTGGTATCGATTGGCGGCTGGGCGGAAACCGGCGGTTATTTTGATGACAATGGCAATCGCGTAGCGAGTGGCGGCTTTTACAGCATGACCACCAACGCGGATAACAGCGTCAACGTCGCCGGCATCAACACCTTCGCCGACTCCGTGGTGGCATTTTTGCGCCAATACGGCTTTGACGGCGCCGACATCGACTACGAATACCCATCCAGCATGAAAGACTCGGGCAACCCAGATGACTTTGCCATCTCCAACGCCCGTCGCGCTGGTTTAGTGGCGTCGTACCAAGTGCTGATGAAAACGCTACGCGAAAAACTCGACGCCGCGTCAGTGCAAGACGGTAAACACTATCTGCTGACCATCGCCTCCCCGTCGAGCGGCTATTTGCTGCGTGGCATGGAAGTGTTCCCAGTGACGCAATACCTCGATTATGTCAACGTGATGAGTTACGACTTGCACGGTGCTTGGAACCAACATGTCGGCCCAAACGCCGCCTTGTTTGACGATGGCCGCGACAGCGAACTGGTGACGTGGAACTATTACCAAACCGCGCAATATCAAGGACTTGGTTATTTAAACACCGACTGGGCTTACCATTATTTCCGCGGCGCCATGCAAGCGGGCCGCATCAATATCGGCGTGCCGTATTACAGCCGCGGCTGGCAAGGCGTGACCGGTGGCAACAAAGGCTTGTGGGGCAAAGCGGCCCTGTCAGATCAAACCAAATGCCCACCCGGCACCGGTGGCTCGGCACAAAACCAATGTGGCCTTGGCGCAGTTGGCATCGACAACCTGTGGCATGACTCGGACAAACAAGGCTTAGAGATCCCTGCCGGTTCCAATCCGTTGTGGCACACCAAAAACCTGCAAGCCGGCAAACTAGGCTCGTATGCCAGTGCGTATGGTTTAGACCCAGTCAATGACGCCACCGATAAACTGGTTGGCAGTTATCAATACAACTACGACAGCACGCTGGTGGCGCCGTGGCTGTGGAACGATGCCAAAAAAGTGTTTTTATCGGTCGAAGATGAAGAAAGCATCCGCCAAAAAGCCAATTACATCATAAGCCGTGGGATCGGTGGCGTGATGTTCTGGGAACTGGCCGGCGATTACAGCTATAACAGCAGCAAAGCCGAATATGGTATGGGTGATGACTTAACCAGCATCTTCTATAACAGCTTTAAAACCGCCGCACCTTACGGCAACCTGCGCGATAGCAAAGCACTGCCGGCGCAAAGCTTGGATGTGCAAGTTAAAATCGACGGCTTTAAGTTAGGGGATGCCAACTACCCGCTGAACCCGAAACTGACGCTAACCAACAAATCGGGCCAAACCATCCCAGGCGGCAGCAAGTTTAGTTTTGATGTGCCCACGGCGACCGGCGATAACGTCACCGACCAAAGCGGCTATGGTACGAAAGTCATGCAAAGCGGTCGCAACAGCAGCGGCAATAATATCGGCGGCTTGCAAAACGACTTCCACCGCGTCGAACTGACCATCCCAACGCACAGCCCGCTGGCCGCCAATGCCTCGGTGGAGATTACGCTGAACTACTACTTGCCGATCCCTATGCCATCAAACTGGCGCGTGACGGTGGGCAGCCAAAGTTTTGCTTTAAAACAAGACTACCCGCAGCTGCCCGCCGGCACCATTAGCGGTGACGGTTCTGGTGGCGATACCGGTAGCTGCAGCGGCGTGCCCGCCAACGTGGTGGAATACCCCACCTGGCCACGTGGCACCTATGCCGCCGGCGGGGATTACATCCGCTACCAAGGCAAAATCTACAAAGCCAACTGGTGGACGCAGTCACTGCCGGGTTCTGACAGCAGCTGGAGTTTGGTCTGTAGCCTGTGATCGACTGGCTATGCCGTGTAACTAGTAAAAACGGCGCGGCGCATGCCCGCCGTCTCGATAGACGCAAACCATTCGATAGCTCTCACATGCGGCGAGCTAAACACCCACAAGCAATGGCACAGCGCAGATGAAGGTAACAACGGCGACGCACCCGTCGCCGTTTTTTCGAGCCTGTCTCTCTGGGCTGCACGCCCCAATCTGAATTCTTAAGCATTTTTACTGCATAGATAACCACTTAGCGCAACCGGCAACTTAACACCACGCTAAGCCTTACTGGCTATATAAAAGAACCAATCAAAAAACCAGCATAATTCCGAAATAATTGTTGGATATTTATCCACTTTCTATTAAAGTACGCGCCATTACCCGTCCCGTCGTGCATTCCGGAACGTTGCAATCGCAACTCCCGGCGCGGCGGTTTTGCTATTTTTTGTCATACTGCTGCCATCAAACCACGGTATGACCTAGGTATTTCGTCAGAAGGAACCAAACAGAGCGTGCGTACTACTGAACTTGTTGATGGCTTTCGCCAGTCCGCCCCTTATGTCAATGCACACCGCGGCAAAACCTTTGTGGTGATGCTCGGTGGTGAAGCGATTATCCAACCCGGCTTTCGCAGCATTATCAATGACATCGCCTTGTTAAACACCTTGGGGATCAAGGTGGTATTGGTGTACGGAGCACGACCACAAATCAACCAAGCCCTCGAGCACGCAGGGTTAGAAGCGCAATACCATAATCGAGTGCGCGTCACTGACGACGATTCGTTCCGTTTAATCAAACAAGTTGCCGGCGCCCTGCAACTTGATATCACCGCTCGTTTGTCGATGAGTTTGTCCAACACACCGATGCACAACGCGCAAATCAACGTGGTCAGCGGCAATTTCGTGATTGCCCAGCCGTTGGGGGTTGATGAAGGCATCGACTATCACCACAGCGGCAAAGTGCGCCGCATTGACGTCGCCGGTATTCGCCGCCAGCTCGATCAAAACTGTATCGTGTTGATGGGGCCGATTGCGGCTTCGGTGACTGGTGAAAGCTTTAACTTAACTGCGGAAGAAATTGCCACCCAAGTGGCGATTAAACTGAAAGCCGACAAGATGATTGGCTTTAGTGAAGATGGCGGCATCATCGACGAAAACGGCGAGATCATGGCGGAACTGATGCCAAATTACGCCGAAAAGATGCTGGATGAAATCGAAAGTAAAGCCAAGCATTGCGCCGCCACCACGGCATTTTTACACGCCGCTATTACCGCTAGCCGCGCCGGTGTGGCGCGTTGTCACTTGGTCAGCAGCACCATGAACGGTGCCTTGCTGCAAGAGTTATTCTCACGCGACGGTATCGGTACGCAAATTGTGACGGAAGCGGCCGAACGTCTGCGCCAAGCGACGATTAATGACATTGGCGGCATCTTGGATTTAATTCGACCGCTGGAGCAGCAAGGCCTGCTGGTGCGCCGCTCACGCGAGCAGCTCGAAATGGAAATTGATCAGTTTAACGTCATTGAACGCGATGGCCTGATCATCGGCTGCGCTGCGTTGTACCCGTTCCCCGAGGAAAACGTTGGCGAGTTTGCCTGTTTAGCGGTGCATCCGAATTACCGTGATGCCGATCGCGGCAGCTTGTTATTAAAGCACATCATTCAAACGGCGCGGCAACGCAAGTATGTCACCTTGTTTGCGCTGACCACTCGCAGCATTCACTGGTTCTTAGAACACGGCTTTGAAATTAAAGACGTCGAAGATTTACCGGCGAAGAAGCAACAACTTTATAACTACCAACGCCGCTCAAAAATTCTGGCGCTTGATTTAAGCTAACTCTGCTAAATTGATGTTTTTCATCTCAAAAGCCGGCAAATTTGCCGGCTTTTTTATTCTGCTAGGAATGCGGTATGCTGAGGGGCGGCATTCATCGTTTAAATGCTGTTTACAATACACATATAAAAAAACGGAACTACACATGAAACAATCGTTACGCGTACTGGCATTGTTGGGTGTCATTGCCAGCCAACCTCTATTGGCTCAAGACAAAGCCAACACTGCCGCCACTGAATCTACTGCGGCGGCATCGACAGCACCAGCTGCAACCACTCCAACCACCGCAACTGCGCAAGCCGCACCCAGCGAAGCTGACTTAGCTTGGGCTGCTGCGGAAAAAGTGATGACCCGCGGCCCAGCGCAAGTTGCAGTCGAGCAACAAGCCACCTTGGATTTACCCGAGGGTTATCTGTACGTGCCGAAACTCGAGGCACAACAATTATTAGAAGCCTGGGGCAATGGCCAAGATAGCAGCGTCGAAGGTTTGGTGTTTCCAACCCAAGGCGATCTGCAAAACTGGTTTTTAGTGGTCAGCTGGGAAAAAACTGGTTTTATCAAAGATGACGATGCCAAAACCTGGGATCCTGCAGAAATGCTGCAAAGCATGAAAGACGGCACCGAGCAGATGAACGAAGAACGCAAAGAACGCGGTATTCCGGCGATGCATGTCAAAGATTGGGCTGAAGTGCCGAACTACGACGAAAAAACTCATCGCTTGGTCTGGTCCTTGATCGCGAGCTCTGAAGGTCAAACCGATACAGCGCAAGCCACCATCAACTACAACACGGTGATGCTAGGCCGTGAAGGGAAAATCAGCATGAATATGGTGACCTCTGTCGCCGACTTACCCGCGCTGCGACCTATTGCGAACAGTCTGCTCGCTCAGCTGGAGTACGTGAAGGGTAAAACCTACGCCGACTTTAACGAATCAACCGACCATGTTGCCGAATATGGCTTGGCCGCATTGGTGGCAGGAGGATTAGCGGCGAAAAAGCTGGGACTTTTTGCCTTAGCGGCAGCGTTTTTTGCTAAGTTTGCCAAATTGATCATTGCTGGTGTTGTCGCCATTGGTTACGGCGTCAGAAAATTCCTCGCTCGAAATAACACGCCATCTGCCAGTTAAGCTTGGCTGGTATGTCACAACGTCAGGGCAACACCTTGGCGTTGTGATTGTGCGGTACTGCACACAAGCACAACACAAGCACAACAAAATCACGGTCTCATTCAGGGTCAGGCGACGCCGATTAGCGTTGGGGCTGCTGCGTCTCTTGCACCTGCGCCACCACATGGCGCGCCAAAGCTCGCGCTGTGGTCCATTTACCGCCGGTGACGGTTAACACCGCATCTTGCCAATTCATCTGGTACTCACGGCTGGCACTGCTAGCGTGTTGACTGCCACCGAGCAGCGGTCGAATACCGGCAAATTCCCCGACGATGTCCGTGTCATCACAGGGATCGACAAAATAGCGGTTATACACCGCTAACAAATAACGCCGTTCGGCATCGCTGCACGCGATCGGATCGTCCAGATGTTGTCGCACTTCGGTTGTACCGACCAAGGTTTGCCCTTGATAGGGCAGCACAAACACAATCCGCGCTTCGCCAGGCACCTCCAGCATGTGGCCATAACGGCACAACGGTGGCAACAGCAGATGACTGCCGCGCACGAGATCCAGCTGCTGCGGCACTGCCATGCCTGATTGCTCAAGTAACCGATTGCTCCAAGGCCCCGCCACATTGATCACCCGATCAAACCGCAGTGCATCCGCCCGCCCCTCCAACCACAGACGGCCATCCGCACTTAAGCGCTGCACCGCTTGCTGCTGATGCAGAGTGACACCGGCTTTGTGCGCCTGTTGCACCACCCACTGCCCTAATTTTTGATCATCCATTTGGCCATCAAAAAACAAATAGGCGCCTGTTAACCCTGTCAGCGATAACTGTGGACTGAGCCGCGCTACATGCGCTGCACTTAGCCAACGATGTCGACCAATACCACGCTTGCCAGATAACCAATCGTACAGCGATAAGCCGATTTCTAATTGCCAGCGACTACGTCGGCCGTCCTGATAGATCGGGTACAAAATGGGCAAACGCCGAGTCAGCGTCGGAGCCTTTTTAATCCACCAACGCCGCTCCTGCAGCGCTTCGCGCACTAAACGAAATTCACCTTGTTCTAGATAACGCAAGCCGCCATGCAACAACTTGCTCGACGCTGCACTGGTCGCACCCAACAGTTGACCGCGTTCAAACAACGAGACTTGATGGCCTGCCAGCGCAAGCTGCCATGCCGATGCTATCCCATTGATGCCACCACCAATAACCGCGATCCGCATACCGCAACTCCACAGCTAAGTCCTTGTTTGAGCTTGGCAAACGAATTGAGATTTGTCGACTTCGCTGAAAAAATCAGCAACTTGCACTATGCTCAACTATCCCCTGTTCCAGCGACTTTGATGGACCTCAACAACGCAGCACTACAAGGATGTCGTATGGTTTCTTCCATTGCACAGGCTGATAACTCCATCACCAAACATATTCGGGATTTACTCAGTCAAATCCACGACACAGGCCCTAGCAAAGATTCCTTGTACCAATTGGCGGCAACGTTTTTCAAAGGCGAACTGCAACAAAAAATCAGCGAACTCAGCCACACGGTCGAACATTTGCAACAACGGTTAGCAGACGCCAATCGAGGCGCCCGCCATCGCTTAGAACAGAAACTAAAAGAAGCCAGCGCAGAATTAACGGTATTGCAGCAACAAGCTGAAGAAGAACGCCTACAACGCTTACGGCTGTTAAAAAAACTCAGCCGCCAGACGCTGTCGTTGTTAGAAGGTGACAACAAAGAAGAATCTAGGGCAGTGGCCGCCCGCGCCCTTGGCACCATCGCCTTGTTATCGCCGACTTACGGCAGCAAAGTGGCCGCAATCAATGCCAGGCACAAACATCTGTATAAAGCCGTGTTGTCGCTGCTGCTACTGCAACAGCTGCTCGACAAACACTTGATTCGAAATGAATATGTGCTCAATCGGCTGGAAGACAATCCAACCGCCATAAGCCCTGCCTTTATCGAAGAGGTGCAACTACCGCTGGTCAGCGCCTGTTTATTGCAAGACATTGGTTTGCAACATCCAGATGCCCAACGGATCTTGCTCGGCGTGGATGGCAGTCTAGACCCATATCGAGTGTTAGCTGCAGCCGATCGGCAAGCCTTGCTGGAGATTGGTTATGCTCAAAGCCAGCGCTTTTTAACCGAAGGGCTTGGCTTTGATAGTTATGTCGGTAACTCCAAAGCCGAACGCGCCGCATTTCTCGAGCGCGAGCAGCACAATCAGGAGTTCATCTTGCATTTGTTGCAAGCAGCCATCGCCCCGTTAGATGGCATTGGTAATTTGCTGAAGATCCCGCAGGTGTACACCTCGGTGGTGTTGCCATCCAAATCCACCTACCAATACGAGCAGATTGCCAAAGTGAGCGCGCTGCTCAAAGCGGGCGTCGAAAAAGGCTGGTACCCAGCGGCCATCGTCGACACCTTATTAGAGATCACCGGCGTGTTTCCACAGGGCTACGGCATCACCTATATTCCAAAAGATTCAGATCGGCGCGATATGGATCGCTACGAATACGCCATCGTCAACGGTTTGTTCCCCTTCGAGCCCGAACAGCCGATCTGCCGCCAAGTCACTCGCAATCTTAAATTTAATACCTTTGGCCTGAACTTAGTGATCTCCCCGGAGAACAACTTGTTTTTCCCAGTGGCACAACAAAAGTTAGCGCGGATCAGCGAGGAACGCTTGCGAGAAATTTTGCAGCAATTGGTGTCGAATTTTGAGGAACGAATGGATATGGATTTAATTCCGCGCTGCTGGCACCCCGATGAGTTTTTTTACTACAGCAAACATCAAAACTTATGGAATCGTACCGACACGCTGCGCAATTAATCCTTTACTGCACTGCCACAAACAAAAAAAGCGCCGAAGCGCTTTTGACGAACACTCAGGTGGTTACTGCCTGACTTGACCATCGCCAATCACGATGTATTTTTCAGTGGTCAACGACTCTAATCCCATCGGGCCATAAGCATGTAACTTACTGGTCGAGATGCCGATTTCGGCCCCCAACCCCAACTCACCACCATCGGAGAAGCGTGACGAGGCATTGACCATCACCACGGCCGAGTTGATCTGTTTTAAGAATCGCTGCGCTCGGCTGATATCTTGCGTACAAATCACTTCGGTATGGCCGGAGCTGTGTTGCTCGATATGCGCCACCGCCTCGGCAAAGCTTGCCACCACTTTGACCGAGATGGCCAGCGCCAAGTACTCGGTATCAAACTGCGCTGGCGCAGCCGGTTGGGCATCAGCGAAATAACCAAGAGCTATCGGACAGGCATACACCTGCACCTGTTTTTCTGCAAACGCAGCGGCGACCTGGGGTAAAAACGCGGCGGCAATGTCTTGATGCACTAACAAGGTTTCTAAGGCATTACAGACGCCTGGCCGCTGTGTTTTGCCGTTGAGCAGTAAATCCAGCCCTTTTTGACAATCCGCCGCTTTGTCGATAAACAAATGGCAAATGCCCTTGTAATGCTGAATCACCGGAATGCGGCTATGTTCGCTGACAAAGCGGATCAGGCCTTCGCCACCGCGTGGGATCACCAAATCGACGAACTGCTGTTGTTGCAGCAACTCCAGCAATAGCTCGCGGTCAGGGGTTGGCAATACCGTGATAGCGGCCGGATGGATCCCAGCATCATCTAAACAACGCCGCAGCACCGCCGCGATCGCCAAACTCGATTGCAAAGCTTCGCGGCCGCCACGCAAAATCACCGCGTTGCCCGATTTTAAGCACAAGGCTCCCGCATCTGCCGTGACATTGGGCCGCGCTTCATAAATCATGGCAATCACCCCCAGCGGGATACGCATCTTGCCCACTTGAATGCCGTTCGGCCGAGGTGATAACTGGCGTATTTGCCCCACAGGGTCGGGCAACTGGGCAATAAATCGCACCGCTTGGGACAACGCGCGGATCCTGTCTGGGGTTAACAACAATCGATCTTGCATCGCATCAGGCAGCTGATTGTCACGCGCAGCCTGCATATCTCGGGCATTCGCGGCCAAAATACTGTCATGCGATGCGTCCAACGCGTCTGCCATGGCGAGCAACAATTGATTTTTAGTCTGTTCAGATAACTGCGCTAACTGACGGCTGGCCACTTTGGCTTGTTGACACAACGCGGCAATCGATAACGATTCATTAAACTGGCTCATAGCGCCTCCGTTAACACGAGATCATCGCGGTGCACCGCCACTTCACTTGGGCAATACCCCAGCACCTGACTGATTGCCTCACTATGCACGCCTTTGATTTGATTTAGCTCGGCCGCACTGTACTGGCTCACGCCTTTGGCAATGTTGCGACCTTCCTCGTCCACCAACCACACCGCATCGCCTTTGTCGAAGTCACCGTTCACACCGACCACGCCTTTGGCCAACAAACTGGCGCCTTTGTGCTGCAGCGCCGTTACTGCACCGCGATCAAGCACAATTTGCGCACTGGCTTTACTGGTGTGCAATAACCAATGTTTTTTCGAACTCAGCGAGCCGTGCCGAGCGACAAAATGACTACCAACCGCAAACCCACGCAACAAGGCATCAAAGGTATCGCTGCGCTGGCCGTTGATGATCAGCGTATCAATACCCACCGCGGTGGCTTTGTCCGCCGCTTGCAACTTAGTGACCATGCCGCCGGTGCCCACATTGTGATGACTGCCACCCGCCATGGCATAAATGGCGGGCGTCAGGTGTTCAATCCGTGGGATCAAGGTGGCCGTGTGATCCGTGCGTGGATTGGCGGTATACAAACCATCCACATCAGAACAAATAATCAAGGCGTCTGCTTCGACCACCGTCGCCACCATCGCCGCCAGATTGTCGTTGTCACCGACTTTTAGCTCTTTTGTCGCCACCGTGTCGTTTTCGTTGACGATCGGCAATGCGCCATGGGCGAGTAAGGTGCGTAAGGTGTTGTCGATATTTAAATAACGTTTACGATCACTCAAATCGTCATGGGTCAATAAAATCTGCGCGCATGGCCAATCTAACAACCGCGACCATAACGCCATCATCCGCGTTTGGCCGATAGCCGCCATGGCTTGTTTCACATTGATCGGCAGCGGCTGGTGGGCAAAGGGGATATCCGGTCGACCAGCAGCAACACTGCCGCTTGATACCAACACCACCTCGACGCCACGTAATTTGCACTCGCTGATAAAACGTGCGACTGCCAATAAATACCGCGTGGAGGTGCCCTTGCCTTCCGGCGCAATCAACGCACTGCCGACTTTAATGACAATGCGCTGCCAGGACCCGCCAATCATCTGTACACTCCATTTTTGACTATTGCTTACTAATTAAGCCGGAGCTTAACTTTTAGCCGTATATATGTCCAGATGATTCAGTAGCCCGCCAGAGCCATTCTGCAGGCCATTGTGCAAGTCAGTCCGCGTAAGCCAGATAGAACACCACGACAGCCTGCCCATCGTCACGGCGTCAGTCTCACCGATGTGCCCTTTGAACCCGGATCTTTACTCAAGACACAAGTGGTTCAGACATAATTCAGCCAGGGCTTTATAGCCTTCACGTACCTAACAGAGGAATTATCAATGAATCGTTACACATGTTTAATTGCCATCATCAGCAGCTCGCTGCTGGCCAGTGGCTGCGCCCAGATGGATATTGGCCAGAACAACACCACCAAAGGGGCTGCGATTGGCGCCGTCGTTGGGGGTGTGGCTGGCAAAGCCACCGCCAATCATTCCAATAAACGGGCGGCACTAGGGGCGGTGTTAGGGGCGTTAAGTGGCGCAGCCATCGGCCGCTACATGGATAATCAACAAGCGGCACTGAATGATCAATTGGCAGGTTCTGGCGTGCAGGTGATCCGCGATGGCGATGTCCTTCGGCTGCAAATCCCGTCCAATATTACCTTTGCCGTGAATAGCGCCGATATCCGCGCCGGCTTGTATCCGGTTCTCAATGACGTTGCCAAAGTGCTCGCCGAGTATGACAAAACCTTGTTGGTGGTGACCGGGCACACCGATGACACCGGGGCTCGCGAGCATAATCTCAAATTATCTCTCGCACGTGCCGAGGCCGTAAAAAGTTATTTGCTGGCACAACGGGTGGATGAACGTCGTATAGAAAGCCGCGGTATGGGCCCTGATTTGCCGATAGTCGCCAATATCTCAGAAGCGAATCGAGCACAAAACCGACGGGTGGAAATTAGTATTGAGCCGTTGACGAATTAAACGCTGTGGATGTGGCCGGCAGTCGCTACAGTTTGCTGCAGGTATGCGTTGGAAAGTTCTGGTACGCCTCGGCTTGGCCTTATCCTGTGAGTTTGTTTTGCCAAAGCAGCACCAAGGAAAACACAGTCAACTGCGGTGAGTTAATTCGAGCCGCCATGCTCCAACTGTTCCAGCTGCAATTCCAATTCGGCGCGTTGCGACTCCAGCATCACTAATTGTCGCTGATATTCTTTTTGCAGTTCTTGCAGTTGCAGCTGGGTTTGTTGCTGCAGCTCTTGGCCGCCGACCAATTTATTTTGCACGCGTAATACCGCGGTTAAACGTTCCGACTCACGTTGATAGTCTGCGTCTAAGCGTTGCAGTTGGTAATCAAAAAAACGTTGGCGTTTTTTTAACACAGCTTTTTGTTGGTTTCGAAAATCCTCTTTGTCGCTGGGCGCGGCCAGTGTTTGCTCTTGCTGGCCTTGGGCGGATTTATCACACGGAAATTGGCTAAAGGTCACCACACCCGCCACTTCGCATTGATAAAAAGAGCTCTGCGCACTTAGCGCTGGACTCAACACCAACATCAGCCACACATGTAATTTCATAACACCCTCAACAATTGACAACTCACTGTAACCAAAGCGAGTCCATTGGTGCAAGGTCAAATACCGACACCACGGGGTTAGCCCCTTAAAACCCCCTGCGAAAAAAATCCCCTGACGGTGCAGGGGAATTTTTCAAACAGATGAAACGACAGCATCAAGCGATGTGCCAGCCAGCGGCTTACTGCGCCGCAAGTTGTTGCCGCATAAAGTTTGGCAACGCCATCGAGGCTTGGTGCACCTCGGCGTTGTAATAGACAGTGTCAAATGCTGGATGAGCGGCTGCGTCACGGCGGAAACCGTCAATCGCTTGGTCTTTGCGGGCCAAGGTACAAGTCCACCAGCCGCTTGGGTAGACCATTTGCGGGAACTGCAGCGTCTGCAAATCGGCAAAGCCTGCATCTTTCATCGCTTGGCGCATGTCATTTAGCAATTGCATATGAATGAGCGGCGATTCGCTTTGTTGCACCAAAATACCGCCAGGCTTTAACGCCGCTAAACAACTTTGGTAAAACGCGCGGTTAAACAAACCTTCGCCAGGGCCAATCGGGTCGGTGGAATCAACAATAATCACATCGACTGATCCAGCCGGCGTGTCACGCATATATTGGATGCCGTCTGCAAACAACAAGGTCGCTCGTGGGTCATTGTTGGAGGCGCACAATTCAGGGAAGAACTGCTCCGCCATCCGGGTGACTTGCTCATCAATATCGATTTGCGTCACACGTTCAATGTCAGGGTGTTTCAGCACTTCACGCAGCGTGCCACAGTCACCGCCACCGATGATCACCACGTTTTTGGGTGCTGGGTGAGTGAACAACACAGGGTGGCTTAACATCTCGTGATACAAGAAGTTGTCGCGACTGGACAACATAATCACGCCGTCAATGACCATTAAATTGCCAAAGTCGGTGGTTTTGTACATTTCGATGTGTTGGAAAGGTGATTGGACTTCAGCTAGCTTTTGTTCGATCCGTAGCGAAAACGCACTACCGCTTGGCGAAAAAATCTCGGTAAACCATTGCTGGGAATTGAGTTCTGACATGGCTCGGCTCCGGCTGGAAATTCAGGGGTCGAATATTTTGCCAGTGAAGCGCTTTTCAGACAAATTTTTCATGTTTTTTTGCCGCCATTGTCTATAAAATGGCGGCCTATTTTTTTTAAGGGCACGACAATGGCAGAATGGGGTATCGACAAAGCAAGATCTATTTATAACGTGGCGGTCTGGAGCGAAGGCTATTTTGACGTCAACGCCAAGGGTGATCTTGTGGCTTATCCGGATCAGGACCACAGCAAACCAGGGATTAATTTCCCAGAATTAACCGCACGTTTTAAAGAAGAAGGTCTGACTTTACCTGTACTCGTCCGTTTTACCGACATTCTGCAACACCGCGTCGGTACGCTGATCGAGTCCTTTGCAAAAGCTAAAAGCGAGCGCGAATACCGTGGTGAATACACCGCGGTGTATCCGATCAAAGTGAACCAGCAATATTCAGTCGTGAAAAAACTGGTCAGCCACCCAAGCGGTAAAGTCGGTTTAGAAGCGGGCTCTAAGCCTGAGTTGATGGCGATTTTAGGCGTCACCGACAAGCCACTGCGTATCGTTTGTAACGGCTACAAAGACAGCGAATTCTTACGCTTAGCAACGATTGGCCAAATGATGGGTCACACCGTCTATGTCGTGGTTGAAAAACTGTCTGAGTTAAAAACCTTGTTGCGTGAAATCGACAACTTGGGCGCAGCACCACGCATTGGTATCCGTATCAAGCTGAACTCGGTCGGTAAAGGCAAATGGCAAAACACTGGCGGGGAAAAAGGCAAGTTCGGTTTAACCGCCACTCAAGTACTGCAAGCCATTGATGTGCTTAAAGAAGCGGGCAAGTTGGACTTATTGCAACTGGTGCATT
This sequence comes from uncultured Rheinheimera sp., assembly GCA_964437935.1. Lineage (GTDB taxonomy): Bacteria > Pseudomonadota > Gammaproteobacteria > Enterobacterales > Alteromonadaceae > Pararheinheimera. The sequence goes on along the minus strand of CAYTIQ010000038.1, from coordinate 22,538 downwards.
TCCATATCGGTTCGCAAATCGCCAATATCCGTGACATTCACAACGCCATCCGCGAATGTGCCCGTCACTATGCCGAATTGCGCACCTTAGGCGTACCGATTGAAACGGTCGACGTTGGTGGTGGTTTAGGCGTGGACTACGAAGGCTCGAACTCCCGTTCAGCCTGTTCGATGAACTACACCATGTACGAATACGCCCGTAACGTCGTTTACGGCTTAAAAGAAGTCTGTGACGAATACGATTTGCCACATCCGAACATTATCACCGAGTCTGGTCGCGCCATGACCGCACACCACGCGGTGTTGGTGACCGATGCTATCGACGTGGAACGTGCGCCAGGTCTGCGTTATTTACCAGAACCAAGCGAAGACTCACCGGCGGTGGTGTGGGCGTTGTGGGATTCGTACCAAAACGTCACGCCACGTTCAGCGGTGGAAGCCTACCACGATGCAGTGCACTACTTCACGGACGCGCACGCCCAATACGTGCACGGCTTGTTGACGCTGAAAGACTGGTCGTTGTTGGAGCAAATCTACTTTGCCACCATCAATAAAGTGAAAGACATGCTGGACTTGAGCTCGCGTTCACACCGAGAAATCCACGATGATCTGAACGAGAAGCTGGCCGACAAACTGTTTGTGAACTTCAGTCTGTTCCAATCGATGCCAGATGCATGGGGTATCGACCAACTGTTCCCAGTGATGCCACTGGAGCGGATGAACGAACCACTGGAACGTCGCGCTATTATCCAAGATATCACCTGCGACTCCGACGGCGCACTGAAGAGCTATGCCGATGGCAACGGTATTGAAAGCAGCTTACCGCTGCCGGAATACAACGAAGACCAGCAGTTCTTAATCGGTATGTTCATGGTGGGTGCTTACCAAGAAATCTTGGGCGACTTGCACAACCTGTTCGGTGATACCGATTCGGTGCACGTGGAATTGAACCCTGACGGTAGCTACAACTTAGCCAACCCGCTGAAAGGCGACACCGTGGCCGACGTGCTGCGTTATGTGGCGTTTGATGCCGAAAAACTGATCGGCTCCTACAGCCAACAACTCGCGCGCACCAACATGACGGGCGCCCATCAAGAGCAGTTACTGGATGAGCTGAAAGCCGGCGTCTACGGGTACACCTACTTCGAAGATTAAGGTACACTGACAGGTCGGAGCAGTCTGCTCCGACTGTTCACGTATAAAAAAGAGCAGGCAACTGCTCTTTTTTTGTTTCTAAGCTGTGGAGTTTTGTATGCTGCATTTTTTACCTAAACCCTTGATCGGCGTGGTGTCGTTTTTAATGTACATTCTCAACACGCTGTTTTGGGCCGTGCCCATCATGATTCTGGCTATGTTAAAACTGCCACCGGTGCAACTTTGGCGCAAATGGATCACCATTTTGCTTGATCACTGTGCCAGCGCATGGATTTCGGTCAATAACTTTACCACTGCACTTTTCACTCGCATTCGCTGGGATATTAAAGGCTTAGAGAACTTATCGGTCAAAGATTGGTACCTGGTTGTCGCCAACCATCAAAGCTGGGTCGATATTTTGGTGCTACAGAAAATCTTTAACCGCAAAATTCCGTTTCTGAAATTCTTTCTGAAAAAAGAACTGATTTATGTCCCAGTGATTGGCGCATGCTGGTGGGCACTGGATTTTCCATTTATGAAACGCTACAGCGCACAGTTTTTAGCAAAACACCCACATCTCAAAGGCAAGGATATTGAAACCACCCGCCAAGCCTGTGAAAAATTCCGCTTTAAGCCAGTGTCGGTGATGAATTTCCTTGAGGGCACTCGCTTCACTCAATTCAAGCACGACAAGCAAGCATCGCCGTTTGAGTATTTATTAAAACCTAAAGCCGGTGGTATTGGCTTTGTGCTCAATGCCATGGGCGAACATCTGCATAAGTTATTGGATGTCACTATTTATTATCCAAAAGGCTCGCCTAGCTTTTGGGACTACATTTGTGGCAAGGTGCAAGAAATCAAAGTTCGCGTACGCGTATTACCCATCGATAGTCAGTTGATTGGGGATTACGAAGATGCGCAATTCCGGGCCCAGTTCCAACAATGGGTGAATCAGTTGTGGCTTGATAAAGACCAACAACTTGCCCAATTGGCAAAAGGGGAATAACCATGCTGGCCTTTTTACCCAGTTTTATCATCTTTCCGCTCGCCCTCCTCGGCTTTACGCTGAACTTGATGCTGTCCGGCGGTATCGTCACCTTATGTGGCTTGGTTAAACTGTTACGTATCAAGGCGTTAAATCCAACCATTAGCAAAGTGGCCCATTGGGGTTATCGACACTGGTTGTTGCACAATCGTCAGCTGATCAATCTGTTTAATAAAGTGGAATGGGAAGTCAGCGGCCATACTCAACACCTGTCGCAACAGCATTGGTATTTGCTGATCGCCAATCATAAGAGCTGGTTAGATATCCCAGTACTTGGCCAATTTGCTCTTGAGCGCATCCCTGAACCCAAGTTCTTTTTGAAAGAAGAACTGAAATATGTGCCATTTATCGGCTCAGGGTCTTGGGCACTGGATATGCCATTTATGAAGCGCTATAGCCAAGCGCAAATCCAAAGAAATCCAGAGCTCAAAGGCAAAGATATCGAAACAACACGCCGTTCTTGCGAAATTTTCCGCGAACAGCCAACCACCATGATTAATTTTGTCGAAGGCACACGATTTACCAAAGAAAAACATCGCCATAAAAACAGCCCATTTGGCCATTTATTACCGCCCAAAGCCGGTGGTATTGCCTTCACCTTGGCCAGTATGGGTGAACTGTTTGATGCGGTGATCGACGTGACCATTATCTATCCTGATAATTCAGGGCACGTGCTGATCGACATGTTGTGCGGCCGTTTAAAGCGTATTGTGCTGCAAGTGGACGTCGTACCGGTGGATGATGCAATCATTGGTGATTACTTTAATGATGAGGCGTTTCGGCAACGGTTTCAGCTGTGGTTAAACGATCGTTGGGTGCACAAAGACAAAGCGATTGGTCAATATCTGGCGGCCCATACCGGACAAAGCTTGGCGGCCGTTCGTCCGCAAGATCAAACCAGTTAACGCCACGCCCTGATCAACAGATTGCGAGGCGTTAACTGCGCCTCGCACATCTGCAGTAGCTCCACTCTATAGCCTGCCTCTTCCAGCTGTAACACCAAATCCAGCACCAGCCATAGCTCCAATGGCCGTCGAAACACATGTTGTACCAATTCCAACCGACGTTGTTGTAATAAAGATTGTTCAGCAGCGGCAAGCAATTCTGGCCAATCGCACTGCGCTGGGGTCGGCACTTGGTGCTGCGCTGCGGCAAAGGCAAAAAACTCGGCCAGGCCGGCGCTGAGCAAGTGTTTGGGGATGGAACGCAGCGGCCGATAGAGCCCAGCGGCATGGCTGTCACACCGTTGTATCCAGTGCATCCACGCATGACGCCACAACATTTCCTGATGCCCTAGCCGTTGCACCCGAGCGCCTGCGGTGGCCTGTTGCTGCACGGCTAGCCGTAACATCGCTTTGGATAGCCGAAGCGAAGACTTGAGAGCAGCGCGAGAACGGGGCTGATAGTGCGGCTGGGCTTGTAAATGATAACAACAAGGCAATACCGCCAGCTCTTTCACTGGATGGTGGCAAGCCTGATCAATTCCACGCCGATGCAAATCGCCACAGGCGTGCATGGCAACAAACCGCTGTTCGGCATTAAACCACGGTTGGGTGTTCGTGGTAAGCACATCCATGGCATGAAACTCCTGCGTTATGCCATGCTTTTGGCTAAGCGCTGCACCGGCTTGGCAAAGCTCTGGCTGCCATTCCAAGGATGTCACCGAGCGAGCGCCTTGAAAGGCCAACAGACGGCCAACATGCCCTTTGCCTGCACACCATTCCAACACGGGCGCGCTGGCATCCGTGCCCGTTTGGGTCATTGCTGCGCTCAAGTGGCAGATCTGCTGCCATTTACGCCCAGGGACATCGGTATGTAGCCAAAACGGCAAGGTCGGCGTCTTTAGCACCACCCCTGGTAGCTCAGGCAAAGCGGCAAATACCTCAGGAAAAAAGGTCTCCAATGCCTGCGTCTGCAACGTGGCTGAGCTATCAATGGCTGCGCAGTCCGCCAGGGATAACTGACGTAGGTAGGCTTGTAAGTCATCAGGCCAGGTCGTGGGCCATGACGCTTGCATCGGCTCAAACTGCCAAAACGATTGATAACGCACAAGGACAGCGTCCAGCGTTTGAAACAACCTCAACAACATACACTACAACCCAGAACCCAACAGGCGGTCAGTATATCCAGATCGGTTCACCGCGGCATGCCTTTGGGCTTTTTTTCGTGGTCACTGGCAACGGCGCGCGGCTTGTGACAGACTAAAAACGGTCTTTACAGCAGGAATTGGTATGACAGATCTGAAAAAAATCATGCACGTAGAAGACGACCCGTCGATTCAAACGGTCGCACGTGTCGCGCTCGAGGCGGTCGGAGGCTTTGAAGTCTGCACCTGTAGCGGTGGGCAAGAAGCGTTAAGTCGGTTCAGCGAATTTGCGCCTCAACTCATCTTACTCGACGTGATGATGCCTGGCATGGATGGGCCAAGCACGCTCAAGCAGCTGCAGCAGCAGTTCGATTTGTCTGGGATCCCGGTGGTCTTTATGACCGCCAAAGTGCAATCCAGCGAGATTGAGTCTTATAAATCGCTCGGCGCCAGTGATGTGGTGGTCAAGCCCTTCGATCCGATGAGCTTATCCTCGCAGATCCGCGATATTTGGTTACGTGAATTAAGCTAAATGACGGCAACGGTCTGCGGCATCGCGCAGACCGTTGTTGTGGATTACTTGCTGTCTTTCTGGCGATTGGCGGCAGCCGCCTCAAACAGCTGTTGCGATTGCAGCAGCGCTTCGTCAGCGGCCAGTGGCTGACTTAGATAAAACGGACTTGATAACAACACCTCATCAAAATGCGGCACCAGCTGTGGGTTGTCCTGTTGCCATAGGCGCTGAACCACCGATTGGCCACTAAACAACAACACAACCCCTGCACAGATCAATACTTTGCGCAGTGCACTCTGTTGCAGCGCTAAGGTGAAGTTGGCCAGTAATAAACCAAATAATACTGCCGCCGTAACCGCTTGATCCAACCAATAAATCCAGGAAGGACCATCCAGATTAAAGCGCAGCCAAGGCGCCAGCAATTGCCACAGACTAAAGGTAAGCGTGGCCAACAACATCAACGCCAGTTGTGGCCGGAAATATCCATGGCGATGCTGAAACCGGGCCCAAATCATTAAGCAGGTCGGCCATACCATCAAGGCAATCGCGTACAACGGCAGCTGCACTAATTGTTGTTGCCATCGTGGTTCTTCTACCGCACCGGAGTTAAACCAAAACTCAGCCAAATCAAAGGCAAACACCAACAGAAACCACAACACCAACTGCAACGGGTGGCCCAACCGACTTAAGCGCAGCGCCGTTCGATTTAATGGCACTGTCGCCGCCACCGGGTGCTGGCTATCCACCAGCCGGAATTGCATTTCCGCTAAATAGAAACTATCCCCTGACTGCAAGGTCTGCTGCTGAACAGCGCGTAACGTTTTGTCAAAGGAGCCATTTTCTGAGGCTAAATCGACTAAAGTCCAGCCATGTTCTTGCCGCTGCAACTGCGCGTGATGGGCACTGACATAGGGATCTAACACGATGACATCATTGTCATAGCTACGCCCTAAACTCACCGTCGACGTCTCAAACTTGTGCAATGCGGTCACATCGCCTTGACGATTCAGCTGTTCAATAATTATTGCCATGACACGGCCTCGCTGAATTTTTGGCGGAACTGCTGCGCTTGCTCCGCATTGACCCCAGACAAGGTGTAATGACTGGATAATCCTTCAAGCCCAGGGTCCATCGACGATGACAAATACACCACGTCATACAGGTCAGCAAACTGCTTGTAGGCGCGAACACAATAGACAATTTTGGCTGGCTTTTGCTGCTGCATGACCACTTGCTGCTGACATTCAAAGGGCGTGACATCTTCCTTGGTGGCTTGATTGTCGGGGCGGACACTGCTGATTTCATCTTGATACTGACGGACGAATTGCATCGACGTCATATCGCGGCCTTGTAACCAAATAAACTGCATCTGCACTGGACCTGTGCTGAAGTGTTCCGACAAATAAATCAAATCATCTTGGCTGCAAAAGGCCATGACTTTTTTGATCTTGTCCTGATTCTTTTCCATGTTGGAGTCGCCCCAACACCGAATAAAGCTGGTGACCTCATCAGGCACCTTGCCATTGCCAAACTCTTTGAGTTTCCAGTCTGCCGCTAAGATTTTGTCCATCATGGCGCGTTGACTGGTTTGCAGTTGCAGCTCCATATCGCGCTGAAAGCTGTCCGCTTTGCCCTGCTGTTGATAACGACGAACCAAACGCTGTAAGGCATCACCTGGCACTAAAAAACTCAGTTGATTGCCACCCGAGGCCACATTCACACCCACCACCTGCCCGTCCGCATTGACGGTGGGGCCGCCGCTCATGCCGGAATTAATCGAGCCGGTAAAGTGAATGCGGGGGTAATAACTGTATTTTTGCAGGCCATTGTAGGTACCTGGCACCAAAATCATGCCAAGGTCATGCGGGTTGCCGAGCGAATAAATGGTGGCCCCTTGCGCGGGCTTTTGCGATGCCAGTTGAAAGCTGATGCCGGTCATCAAACTGCTGTCTGTACTATCCAGCAACGCTAAATCGTTGATCACATCCACTGCCAGCACCGTCAGTGGCGTTTTTTGCTGTGCCTGATTCAGCGCTTCGAGATGGTACTTCTCCGGATTTAATACCGCTTCAGACACCACATGATAGTTCGTGACCAACAGCCGGCGCTGTGGTTCCGTGGTTTCCAGCACAAAACCCGTGCCAATGGCCGACTTTGCTGCCGAGGCTTGTTCGATCACTCGTACTTGCATCAGCGCGGGTTCAAACCTAGCAAACAACTGCTCGGCTGAATCAGCTAAGGCGGGAGACGATACCCCGACCATGATCCAACCAAGCATCGCTAGGCTCAGCCACCGCAGACTGCGCGTGCCCCGCCATAAAGACCACTGTGGCATGACGACTCCTTGTCCGGCACGCCGGAGGCTAATACAACAAACTATACAGTTTACGACGATATTCCCCGGCCAGCGGATCACCCTTCGGTAACACCGCCAGAATATCCAGCAGTAATTTCTTCGCCTCACCAAAGTTCATATCTTGTTTGATAATGGCAAATAGCAGCGCCAAGGCTTCGCCAGACCGTTGTACCGCGTGATACTGCACCGCCAGTTGCTGTTTAAGCTGCAAGTCCTCCGGCGCTTGCGCCAGTTGCGCTTCCAAGGCGCGAATTTCTGGGCTGTCCGCCGCTTGTTGTGCCAGTTCAATCAACGACTTCACTTGGTGGTACAACGCATCTTGATCCGCCAGCAGCACCGGCGCAATCAACTCTTCCGCCTGCGGAATTTGTCCAAGGGTGGCGGCGACATAAGCCAGCTGCAACCGGGCATCGACGCGCGTGTTATCCAGCGCAAAGGCCTCTTTTAAGATGGGATAGGCGTCCGCCCATTGCTGCGCTTCTAGCAATGGCAGCGCCTTGGCCAAGGCGATATCCACCGGCGCGGGCAGATGCGCTTTTAACCGCTCACGAATTTGGTTTTCGGACTCCACCCCGGCAAAACCATCCACCGGTTGGCCGTCTTTGATCAAAAGTACCGTGGGCAAAGAACGCACACCAAAATGCATCGCCAATTGCTGCTCTTGGTCGCAATTGACCTTGGCTAGCACTAAATGCTCGGGGTACTCGGCGGCGATTTTTTCCAGCACCGGCATTAATTGCTTGCAGGGTTCGCACCAGTCGGCCCAAAAATCAAACATGACTAGTTTTTGTTGTGACAGCGCGAGTACATCGCGCACATTGTCCATGCTGACATGGAGTTGATTCGCTAACACAATGACTACCTTCTAAATTTTTTCGGTCATTCTTGCTCTTTACTATGTGGTTGGCCTGTGGCTTTTGCAAGCATAGGGGCGACGGCTGACATCACTCTGCTGTCAAAAACATCAACGCGAGGCCATTTGGCCAGGTTTTGCGACCAAAGTTGGTCGTCCCCCCCGAAAAATCAGTCGACAAGCTCGGACCAGATCTCGTAAAGTAAGGCTTCACGAGCCTGCCATTTAGGCGCTAGACGCCACACTATTACAAAGGCCGTAGTTTGAAATTTTTGCACAGCCTTACCCTGTGCAGTCCACGTAAGCAGAATTTGCTTGTATACCTACAAGCCTAAACCCCGGCGTTTCTAAGACGTCCGGAGCTTTGCCTTACGCAAACTATGAGACCTGAGTGAAAATGAACCAAAAACACCAACCAGAATTACTGTCTGGTGGAGCCATGTTGATCCGCGCCTTACGCGATGAAGGTGTCGAATACGTCTATGGTTACCCAGGCGGTGCCGTGTTACATATCTACGATGCGCTGTTTCAGCAATCTGAGGTAAAACATGTGCTGGTGCGTCATGAGCAAGCCGCCACCCATATGGCGGACGCCTATGCCCGTGCCAGTGGCCGAGCCGGCGTCGTGCTCGTCACCTCAGGCCCAGGCGCCACCAATGCCGTCACCGGCATTGCCACTGCTTATATGGATTCGATCCCAATGGTGGTGATTTGTGGCCAAGTGATGAGCCACTTGATTGGCGATGACGCCTTCCAAGAAACCGACATGCTGGGCATTTCACGGCCGATCGTCAAACACAACATGTCGGTGCGCCGGCCGGAAGACATTCCAGCCATTATCAAAAAAGCGTTTTATATCGCGCAAAGCGGCCGGCCAGGCCCAGTGGTTGTCGACATTCCAAAAGATATGACGATGCCCAACCAAAAGTTCCCGTACGAGTACCCAACAGAGGTCAAGCTACGGTCGTACAACCCCAACAGCAAAGGCCACCCTGGCCAGATTAAGCGCGCGCTTGCCACCTTGTTGGCAGCGAAACGCCCAGTGCTGTATTCAGGCGGCGGCGTGATTTTAGGCAAGGCATCCGAGGAATTAACCGCGCTGGCGAAACGCTTAAAGCTGCCTGTCACCAACACCTTGATGGGCCTTGGCGCATACCCTGCGACCGACCCGCAGTTTATCGGTATGCTCGGCATGCATGGTACTTATGAAGCCAACCAAGCCATGCATCACGCTGATGTGATTTTTGCCGTCGGCGCCCGCTTTGATGACCGCGTCACCAACGCGACGAAAAAATTCTGCCCCAACGCCACCATCATTCACATTGATATAGACCCAGCCAGTATTTCCAAGACCATTTCAGCGCATATTCCAATCGTCGGTTTGGTCAAACCTGTGCTGCAAGAGATGTTAAACCTGCTGGATAAACAAGGCGGCGCCTTGGATGAATCATCACTTGGCCAGTGGTGGCAACAAATTAACCAGTGGCGCGACGTCCATGGTGCGCGTTATGAACAGCGGACCGATGTCTTGAAACCACAAGCGGTGATTGAAGCTGTGTGGCGCCACACCCAAGGCGATGCTTATGTCACGTCAGACGTCGGCCAGCACCAAATGTTTGCCGCGCAGTATTACAAATTCGACAAACCAAACCGTTGGATCAACTCCGGCGGCCTAGGCACCATGGGGTTTGGCTTACCAGCTGCCATGGGCGTCAAACTGCATTACCCTGACGCGGAAGTGGTCTGCGTTACCGGCGAAGGCTCTATTCAGATGAATATCCAAGAGCTGTCGACCTGTAAGCAATATGGCCTAGGGGTGAAAATCATTAACCTCAACAACGGCTATTTGGGCATGGTGAAGCAGTGGCAAGACATGAACTACGACTCGCGGTATTCCAGCTCGTACATGGACTCCTTGCCTGACTTCGTCAAATTGGCCGAAGCCTACGGCCACGTCGGTATTCGAGTGACCCATCCAGATGAACTCGATGCGGCACTAGAGCGCGCCTTTGCCATCAAAGACAAGCTGGTGTTTTTAGATATTCACGTCGACCCGAAAGAACACGTCTACCCGATGCAGGTGCCAGGCGGCGCGATGAACGAGATGTTCTTAAGCAAAACGGAGCGGACCTAACATGCGCCATATTATTGCGGTATTACTGGAAAACGAATCTGGCGCTTTGGCGCGCGTGGTGGGTTTATTCGCGCAGCGCGGTTACAACATCGACTCGCTGACAGTGGCACAAACCGAAGATCCGACGCTGTCCCGCCTGACGCTAGTCACGCGCGGCGATGACCAAGTGATTGAACAAATCACCAAGCAGCTGCACAAGTTGATTGAAGTGGTGAAAGTGTCCGACATCAGCGAATCGGCGCACATTGAACGTGAGCTGATGATGGTCAAAGTCAAGGCGCTCGGCGAGCAACGCGAAGAAGTCAAACGTAACGCCGACATCTTCCGCGGTCAGATCATCGATGTATCACCGACGACCTACACCATTCAAATTGTCGGCACGTCGGAAAAACTGGAAGCGTTTTTAGAAGCGCTGACCGGCACGCAAATTCTCGAAACCGTTCGCACCGGCGTGTCTGGGATTTCGCGTGGTGAGAAATCATTAACGGTTTAAACTGCGCACCTTTGCAAAGCAAGGTTTAGCCCGTCAATCCTTACACGCTGCAAAGCCGACGCCCGCGTCGGCTTTTTTGTACCCTCAGCACGGCCATGGTGTTTCCCTTTCCCCACTTGCAGCATGGCCCAACACAGCTAGACTGCTTTAGGAGAAAGGAGTATTGGCATGTTCTGGCGATGGCGTTCTAACAACAAAAACAAACACGCTGCACGAACTTGGTTGTCTGGGTGGTGTGTTTATCTGCTTGCTTGCATGGCGCAGCCGCTGCAGGCTGCTGATATTCCAACCATCGAAGTCCTGATTGAAGACAGTGTCTACGATGATTATTTCCGCTTTCTGAATCATCGGTCTGTGCAAGACATCCACGATTTTTCGACCGCTGGAGCGCGACGAGATGTCGTTGATATGGTGTTGGTGCAACAAGCCATTTGGCTTGGTGGACTTCGCCTACACTTCGAGTTTAAACGCAGTGATTTTAGTGCGCGCAGCCCCAAATTATATAGTCGGGGTGAGGCGTTGGTCAGTTTTGATTCCGTCTGGCGCAACGCCGCGCGTAAATACGAACAAGATGTCTATATCAGTGATCCAGTGATTGAACGTGGTCACTATGTCGCTGGGCTTTGGACATCGCCAAAAAATGGCAAAGCGCTTGCGGTGCGAACCCCAGCCGATTTACAGCAGCTAACCGCCGTGTCGTCTAAATCCTATGAAGCCGATTGGCGCACGTTGCAAGGGTTAAAATTGAAGGACATTCGCGATGAATACGCGTGGATTTCCATGGCTACTTTAGTTAGCAAAGGCTGGGTAGACGTGATGCTGGCGCCATTCCCACGACAACAGCCGTTTATTATCAAACAAGAACATATTACTTTGGTGGCCGTCGACGGCGTAAAAGTGCTGCTGGATGATAGCCGGCATTTTGTCGTGTCCAAACATCATCCACTCGGAGCAGTAACCTTTGCTGCGCTGCAACGCGGCATGGCTCGTCTTAAAGAGCAAGGCGTGCTCAACCGCGCCTATGCCGAATGTGGTTTCTACAACAGCGCGGTGAACCATTGGACCTTGTTAGTGCCATCAAATCCGTAATGGATCATGGTCTGCGCTCGCTGCTTTCGCCTGGACTTGACGGCCATATACCAACTGAAATAACGGTGTCGCCATAAGCGTCGTGACAATCGCCATTAACACCATAATCGAAAACAGCCCTTGCTGGATCACGCCAAATTTCAACGCAATATTAATAATAATGAGCTCCATCAAACCGCGTGAGTTCATCAAGGCCCCCACCGCCATGGCAGTCCGATTGTCCGCTCCCGCTAACCGCGCGGCGCCCCAGCACGCCACGCCTTTGGCAAAAATCGATGCCGCTAAGATGATCATGGCAATGCTAAACATTTCAAAAGATGCCAACACATTCAACTGCGTTTTTAAGCCCGAGTAGGTAAAGAACATCGGTAACAACAGGAACACCACGATTTTCTGCAGTTTGGCGGCGATTTGTTCGCTCAATAAACCACGAGGCATGGCAACGCCTAACAAAAAGCTGCCAAAGACCGCATGCAGCCCGACCCATTCCATGGCATAGGCCGCCATGGCCCATAACACCAACACCAGCAATAAATGCATGCCCGTCATGCGTCCGGCTTGCTCGACTTTCTCCGCCAACGGTGTTAACCAGCCCGTGCCATAGCGCAACATCAAAAACGCATACAGGCCGCCCCCCACAATGGCTTTGACCGCTAACATGGCGCCACCACCGAAACTGGCCAGCACCACCGCCAGCACACACCAGGCCGCCGCATCATCAATGGCCCCAGCCGCCAGCGCCAAGGTACCGAGCATCGTGCCTGACAAACCACGTTCATAAATGATCCGCGCTAACATCGGAAAGGCAGTGATGGCAATCGCCGCGCCCATAAACAAGGTCGCATTACCGTAACTAATGTTCTCAGCAAACAAGCCTGGAATATCAACCAGCCAAAGGCATAACACCATTGCTGCCAAAAACGGCACAATCATCCCTGCGAGGGATACACTAAGAGCGCTTTTACCTTGCTCCCGGAAAAAACTGGTATTGAATTCCAAGCCCACCAAAAACATGTATAACCCAACGCCGACTTGGGCGCCCAAGTACAACATCGGCATGGTTTCAGGGATAAAAATACTTTGTTGTAATTCTGGGAAAAATAGCCCAAATAAGGAGGGGCCTAACACCACACCGGCAATCATTTCACCAACCACTTTGGGTTGTCCGATAAATTTCGCTAAATATCCAAACACTTGCGCAGCAACGAGGATCAGCAGCAACTGTTGGACAAAGGCAAGCGCCAATTCGGTATAACTCATTCAATGTTCCCAAAATTTATAAAGTGAAGCAGTGTGGCCGCCATGTGGCCAATTACACTAGGGGATTGCCAGAAGCAGGGCAAGTTAAAAGATCGTAAGTTTTTTTCATATTTTCACGGCATTTTGGCGCTGTCTACTGGGCTTTCCCTAGGCATGGCATGGCTTTTCTGGCATGCTGCGACAGTCATCAATACGGGAAATTAACATGTCGGATCAAGACCTGCACGATCAAGAGCTTTTGTTTGAAGTGATCGAAAACCAACTCGCCGATGAATATCCAAAAAAAGTAAAAGAAACTTTATTACGACTTTGTTTAACCGGTCATAGCCGTGACGAAGCGATTGAACTGATCGCCTGTGCACTGGCCCCGGAGATGCACGCCGTGGTAGAGCAGCGCCAGCCTTTTGATCTGGTTCGTTATGAAGCGCATTTAGGGCTGTTGCCTGACACACCTTGGCTGGACGAGGAATAACACATTGATGATCTGCCGCCTCGCTTGGTTAGCACTCTGTCTGGTTGCTGTCAGCGCCTGCCAAACCGTCCCCAATCGTCAAGCTCAAGTTTCCGCCGACAGTTTATTTGCGAAAACCACCAAACAATTGCCTGCCCCGGCGCAGCTACCGGCATACAACGCGTTGTATCAAAGCTTTTTGCAAGATGGTGGCGCCTTACCGCAAAGTTTGGGTTGGCGCGATTTGCAACAACAACTCCAAAACACCGAACTGGCGAACTGTCACACCATCCCATGGCAGGAGCATTTACCCGTTCAACTGTTTAACCTTGGCTTTTATCGTTATGCCCTCGCTTGTTTTCGCCAGCACAAAGATCAAGCCAATATTAGTCTGTTCAGTGGCTATCAAAACTATGTGCAGCAAGGGATTTTAGCCAGCGGTGACGGCAAGCACGCGTATTCGGCTTACCAAATCAATAACTTTGCCGATGCCGCTGAGTTAGCCACGCTGGCCGGTATGGAGATCCAAGATTATCAAGTGGAGTTGGCATCCAACGGCAATGCGTTGTATTACAGCTTGCATCTTTATGACCCCGCCGCTCAACGGTTAACCCACTGGTATTTCAACAACCAACGTTTCTTGCATGCGGTCGATAAGATCACCTTCCCATTTATAGGCTTGTTCGACGGCTGGCAGCGACAAATGATCCCGCAAAGCGCAGATGCAAGCCCTGCAATGATGACCTTGATGGGGTTCATCCAGCAACAGGATCAAAAGTACGCGGACGCGGAGCAATGGTACCTAAAAGCCATTGGCCAAGGATCACTGGAAGCGCCGGTGCTGTTGGATCAATTAGCACAAAAACAGACGATTAAAACCACTCGTCAGCAAACACAAGCCTTGGTGTTGGATGCCGCCGACCGCGATTATCTCCCTGCGCTGCATTGGCTGGCCTATCAACGTTATCTTAAGAGTAAAGCCAGCGATAAATTGGCCGATATCCGCCCACAGCTCGAGTACATCAATCAGTTGGCAGGCCCCGGTCAAGCGGAGCTAACGCTCGCGCGTTATTTGTTTAACGGCCAATTTGCCAAGGCTGAACCAGAATTAGGCGTCAAACTGATGCAAATGGCTGCCGCTCAAGGTGATAAAGCTGCAGCGGCCTATGCCATTGTGGCGCAAAAAGAACTTGGCAAAATCACCGATCCAGACGCCAATCCACAACTCAAAACCATCGCAGATCAAGGCGGCTCTGAAGCGGCATATCTGTACGCATCGGAGTTGATGCAGCAAAAATCGCCCTCCGATAGCGACAAAAAAGCTGCCCATCAGTATCTGTTGCAAGCTGAAAAAGCTTGGCACCCTGAAGCATTCTATTTATTGGCATACGGCTATGAAGTGGGCTGGTTTGATAGCAAAGGCCAAGACAGCGACAGTTTGGCATGGTCGTATTATCTAAAATCGGCCGAACGTTTTTATGGGCGTGCCATGTTGCGCGTCGGTAATGCCTACCGCGAAGGGGAGCTGACCAGCAAAGACTCAGAGCTGGCGCAGCAGTGGTTTTTATTATGCAGTCGTCAAGGCAATACAGGCTGTGCCTATAATGCCGCAGTGATGCTGGACGATGGCGAAGGGGTCAGTAAAGACTTCGACACGGCGTTTCGTCTCTTCGCATTTGCTGCCGAGCAAGGCTACGCGCCAGCGATGAATCGGTTAGCCCTGATGCATTTGTTTGGCCAAGGCACCCAATCCAATGTCGAACTTGGGGTGCAATGGTTAAAACGTGCCGCGGAGAAAGGCAGCGTTAATGCCAATTATTATTTAGGCGTGTTGTATTTCGAGGGAAAATTGATCCCGAAAGATATCGCCAAGGCCAAAGCCTACTTGGAGCAAGCCAAAGCACACCCGAAAGCCAGTCAGATGTTACAAAACTGGGAAGAGTTGACGAAATCAGCGAGTAAATAGCGCCGATCATCAACGAACTACAGAGTTCTGTAGTGATTATGTTTTAAAGTGTTACCCCTGCTCGAAAGCGCCATCCGCTCTGCATTAAGCTGATGGCGTTTTTCTAGGAGGAAGTTCATGACTGTATCTCGTTTGCACAGCGCAGTACTGCTTAGCTGTGCGTTGTTCGTCTCAACCCATGTCAACGCCACCGTGGTGTTAGTCAAAACCAACGCTGGCAATTTTGAAATTAACCTGTACGACAAAACCACGCCGGTCACCGTCGCCAATTTCTTGAACTATGTAAATAACAAAAGTTATGACGGTACCTTTATTCATCGCAACGAACCAGGCTTTGTCGTGCAAGGCGGCGGCTTTCGCTACAATCCGGCACTAGCATCCCCTTTTGTGGCGATCCCACAACAAGCGGCGATCCAGAATGAACCTAAATGGTCGAATGTGCGCGCGACCATTGCGATGGCCAAAGTCAGTGGTAATCCAAACAGTGCCACCAACCAATGGTTTATCAATGTCGCCGACAACAGCAGCAATCTCGATTTACAAAACGGCGGTTTTGCTGTGTTTGGCGAAATCAACGCACTGGGTATGGAAACCATCAGTAACATCGCCAAACTCCCCACCGGCGTGCACGTCAACTTTGCTGGCGTCCCCATGCGTAATTACACCAGCGCCGATGCGCAAGCCAATCGTGCCGTGACCCTTGATAACTTGGTGGTGATTGAAAGCATGACGGTGATAAATAATGATCAAAACAGCGCCGCAGCTTCGAATCCAAAAGCCAATACGCTGATTTTAACGCCGCCAACGGACAGCAGTTCCAGCGCTGGCAGCATCGGTTGGCTGAGCAGCCTCGCATTATTATGGCTAGGCCGTCGTCGCCGCCTCTAATTGGGCAAAATGCTGGGCCAGTTGCTGGCCCGCATCCAAGATGTGAACGCGCAACAAGCGCAGCGCCTCGTCGTGATGTCCTGCCTGCAACAACTCCAGCAACTGCTGATGTTGCTGGTCGCTGGTCGACGCATAGGCTAAATGCTGATGCTGAAACCCGAGGTACATCGCCGCCTTTGCATGCAGGTGATCCAATAATTGCAACAGCTGCGGTCGTTGACACGGCTGATACAGCGTCCGATGGAACTGCCAATTCAGCTGCCCTAATTGCCAAGGCGTCAGATGCTCTGCCTGTTGCAGCAAGAGCAGCTGATCTCTCGCCGCCCCAATCACCGCATGGCACAGTTGCGGCTGAGCCAATCGCAGAGCTAAAGGCTCCAACTCTGCGCGGATCTCAGCCAGCTCCAACGCCTGCGCTGCCGTAAGCACCATCACTTGATAACTCGCCTTGCCTTTTTGTTGCAACCAGCCTTCCGTCGCCAGCAGAGCAATGGCATCGCGCACCGGAATGCGACTCACCTTGTAATAGTCCGCCAACAGTTGCTGGGTAATGGCCTGACCGCTGTGCCAAACGCCCTGCTGAATATCACTGCGGATTTGATTGCACAAAGTTGACTTAAGCATGGCGTGGCCTTTGTATCAGTAATACCACCAAGCCGACGCATAACCCCCAAAAGGCGGCACCAATCCCCCACAACTGCAGGCCCGAGGCCGTGGTCAGCAAGGTCAACACTGCCGCATCTCGATAGGGGCCATCGACTGTCGCGGCACTGAGATTACTGGTGATGGTCGACACTAACGCCAATCCCGCTACCACCGCAATCAACGGTTGTGGAAAGGTTAGGAACAATGTCACGACACTGGCACCGGCTAGACCAGTGCCCAAATAAAACACACCCGCCGCGATCCCCGCCCAATAGCGTTTCTGCGGCTCTGGATGCGCCTCAGGGCCGGCGCAAATCGCCGCCGTAATGGCGGCCAAATTCACGGAGAAATTACCAAAAGGTGCCAATAACGCCGTCATCCCACCAGTCACAGTCAGCAGCGGTGACACCGGTACCTCGTATTGATGACTTTTTAACACAGCCAGCCCCGGTAAATTTTGCGAGGTCATGGTCACTAAAAATAGCGGCAAACCGACACTAAAACAGGCCTGCCAACTCAACTGCGGATGCACCCACTCCAATACCGGTGTTTGCCAATGCAACTGCTCAATATGCAGCTGACCGGTGACCGCACACCACAGCGTTGCCAACAGCAGGATCACAGGGATGTTATAGCGTGGCCAGCGCAAACGCCCGATGGCAAATACCAACACCGCCCCCAGAATCAATAAGGGATCTTGCGGTGCAACTTTGAACATCTGCAATCCAAACTGCAGTAACACCCCCGCCAGCATGGCTTGGGCTAGTGGCAACGGCAGCGCTTTACTGAGCTTATCGAACCACCCAGACAAGCCAAGGAGCAACGTCAGCACACCCGTGAAGATGAATACCCCCACCGCTTGCGCCATGGTATAGCCACTTAACGCGCTGACTAATAAGGCTGCGCCAGGTGTAGACCAGGCCGTTAGCACCGGGGCTTTGTAATACCAAGAAAAACCGATACAACTTAGGCCCATGGCGAGCCCTAACACGCAGATCCAACTAGTCATCTGCGCAGGCGTCGCACCAGCACTTTGCGCCGCTTGCAACACAATCGCCACTGAACTAGCAAAACCGACCAACACCGCCACAAAACCAGCCGTGATTGTTTGCACGCGCATCTTTCAACCTCCATCGATGATGATGGAAAGTATACGTTCTAAATTTTTGTATACAAATTTATTTTTCAGTTCGGCGCTGTAAAAACCGTGCGACATAACTACAACTAGCCCGAATGCGTAAACCGCGATCTTCAGCCCACTGCACGCCAGCCGAGGTTAGCTGTGCAGCCACGCCACCGCCGCGCAGCGTTTCTGGCACAAAGGTATGGTAAAAATCGACCCAGTCCGCACCCGCATCAGTGGCTTGCAGCCGCTGATACTGTAATTTGGCTTGGACGCCGTCTTGCTCCAGCACAAACTGCTGCTGCTCTATTTGATGGACAACCTGCATCATTTCCTCCAAAGGACCTAGACATTACCTTCCCACACTCATCACTTTCTTTTAAAGTACCATCACTCTGTGCCCAAAGGATCTGTCAATGAAACTGAAATGTTTAGCGTTGTGTGGCCTGTTAGCCTTCTCAAAGACAGCGCTGTCAAATGAATCTGCGGCCTCGTATTACGAAAAAGCCCTGCAGTATCAGCAGCAACAGCAATTAAAAAAGGCAGAGCTGGAACTGCGCAATAGCCTGCAACGCGATGCGAATTACTTGCCTGCACGACTATTGTTAGGCCAGTTGTTACTGAAACAAGGCCAATGGGCATCCGCTGAAAAAGAATTACAACTTGCCTTAAGCGGTGGCGCAGCCACAGACCCTTTGGTATACCAGCTCGGTCGCGCCATGCTCGCCCAACAAAAAGCCGACGAAACACGCTTATTGCTGGCGCGTTATCCGCAGCTCAGCAAGCAAGCCGAGTATTTATTAATTCAAGCAGGCCATCAAAAGGTGGCTTTTGACTATCAAGCCGCCCAAGCCAGCTATCAGCAGTTAGTTGCTAGTCAACCCACTGAACCCCTCGCCTCCGAAGCTTGGCTGGAATTGGCTGATTTACAGTTTCGAATGCAGCAACTCGACCCTGCAGCTGAAAGCCTTAAGCAGGTAAGCCCTAGCAGCGACGTTAAGAAAAGGGCGCGTTATTTGGAAGCCCGCTTGGCGCAAAGTCAAAATGATAGCCAGCGTGCTCTGGCTATCTACGATCAGCTACTGGCACAGGATGATGGCGATCCCGCAGCGTTGTTAGGCAAAGCTCAGCTGCTGATGCAACAAAACGACACCGCGAAAGCACTGGAATTAGTCACCAAGTTTCGAGATGACAATCCTAACAACCCGTATGGCCAACTGATCCATGCCTCCTTGTTGGGTCAATCTGGTGATAATAATGCGCAAAACCGCATGCTTAAACAGATCCAACAGCAACTGTCGACCTTAACGACCGCACAACGCGATGAAGAAGATGTGTTGATGTTGACGGCGTTACTCGATTTTAGTGACAGCCGTTTTGACCAAGCAGCGACCAAACTGGTACGCTATCAACAGCTCTACCCAGCCAACGTGCAAGCACATCAACTCCTCGCACAAAGTTATTTGCAGCTCGAAGATTTTCGTGGTGCGGAAAAACAGATTAAAGCAGCCATTCGTTTAAACCCAAACGATTACACACTGCAACTCATCGCCGCGGCGGTGGCGCGGGCGCAAAAAGATGTCCCCACTGAGTTATCGTTGCTTACGGCCAGTTATCAACAATTCCCGCAACAACCCGACGTACAAAAAGCCTATCTGCAAGCCTTGCTCCGCTCAGGCAAGGCCGACCAAGCACGCGCATTATTGACGGATAAAAATGGCGTCAGCAGTCTAGCCGACCAAATTCTGCTGGGTTATTTGCAACTAGAAAATGCTCAGCTGCAAGAGGCAGAAAAGACCGCCCAACATTTACTCGAGCAAGATTCTGGCAAGGTAGAGATCTTTCAATTAGCGGGCGATGTCGCGGCCAAATCGGGCGATAGCGCATTGGCTGAAAAATTTTATCAACAAGCACTGGTGCTGGATGCAACATCAAAACCAGCCTTGTTATCGCTCGCGTCGTTAGCCCTGCAACAGCAAAACTGGCAACAAGCCAGCTCGTTGTATCAACAGATCTTAAGCCACACGCCCGATGATAGCCTTGTGCTGCAATTGCTTGCCGATGCTGCTATCAAGCTTAAACAACCCGGCGATGCTATCCGTTATCTGGAGCAGTTGGCCGCCGATGACAAAAACCTCGTCGCCGCCCGTTTGGCATTGCTAGAGCTGTATTTGCAAACGCAACAAACGGCAAAAGCCAGTGAGCTTGCCAATGCACTGAGCGAGCAAATGGATATTCGACCGGAACTGTATTTTGCCAAAGCACGTTTAGGCTTGCAGCAACAGGATCGCGAAACCACGGCCCACAACACCGATATTCTGTATGGTCTTTGGTATGACGCGCCGCAGCAATTGGTACAGTTGGCGTCGCTGCAGCTCGACAATCAAGACGTTTCAGGGCTTGAAAAAACGCTCAGTCGGCTTAAACAGTTTGACGAGCAACAAACGCAAGTCGCCATGCTGGAAGCTCGTTTCGCTTTAGTCCGCGGTAAGCCAAAACAAGGCTTAGCATTGATTCAAAAAGTCGAACAGCAGGTAGGCCGTAATTTGGCGATTGATGAATTAAAAGCGCATTTATTGCTTGCCGACCAACAACCAGCTGCCGCTGCAAAACTGCTTGAAGCTTTATATCAACAAAGCGGAGCCATCGAACATTTGTTGATGTTATTAAGAGCCAAACAACATGACGCCGCCTTTGTGCAGCAGCAACTGACGCAGTGGCTAGCAAAACACCCATCGGACCTAAGTGCCACCTTGTTATTAGCAGAACGGTTACAGCAACAAGGACAAACCAACCAAGCGATTGCGGTCTATCAACAAAGCCCGCTACTGGACAGTCAAGCCGTGCTATTAAACAATCTGGCTAATTTGCTACTCGATACCCAAACCGAAAAAGCCCTGACATTTGCCAAAAAAGCCTACCAGTTAATGCCTGATCATCCGGACATTATGGACACCTATGGTTATGCACAGGTGCTCGCCGGCGATGCTAACGCAGGGTTAGGTTTGTTGCGTGATGCAGAGATCCGTCAACCGCAAGCAGTGTTGTTACAGTCGCATATCGCACATGCCTTAACCCTGTTAAATCGCACGCAAGAAGCGAAGGCAATTTTACAACGCTACAAAGCGGAGCAGCTGCCGCTGCACGAGCGGACCTTGTGGTTAAAGCTACAAACGCTTTAATACTGTCATTTATCCTTTCTTCGTCACGATGAACTGGCCCTTTTAGCGGCAGTTCATTGTGATTCGCACTAATACATCTAATTGTATTTATTCAAATTTAAATATCTAAGATTTTAGAAAAGGTCTTATCTAAAACAAACACAAAAGACAGCGTTGTCATTTATTCCTAAAGACAGTATGATTGCCGCAATTTTGAACAATAGTCTAAAGGCTTTTCGATGAAACAATGGTTGAAATTTGCAGTGACATGCCTCGCCCTTACCACAGGGTTCGCCCAAGCAGGTAGTATCAGCCTAGGCCAAGCGGCTAACTACAATTTGTTTGTAAAAGAGAACTTTTCGGCGACCTCAGCCGATACCGAAGGGGCTGTAGCGATTGGCGGCAATATGATCATCGACGGCGGTTATGACGTTGGTTTTGTCACTGGAAGTGGTAATGCGGCATCGCTGACCGTCGGCGGCGACATCATTAAATCAGGCACTGGCGCCTTAAATGTCTACAACGGCAACTATAAGATCGGCGCAGCTCCATATGGCAAACCAGGCAACTTGGTCTACGGTGGCACTGTCCCAGTCCCAGGCAGCCAGAATTCCATTTATGCCTCGAGCAAAACCAACCAGCAGCCTGCGATTAACTTCAATACCGCCTTCAGCCAGCTGGAGCAACTTTCGTCAACCTTAGCGAACATGACTACGCCTATAACGACGAACCGCAATACTCAAGATCGTATCTTGACCTTTAAACCAGCCGTAGTCAGCACCAGCAATGTGTATGTATTTGAACTGACACAAGCCGATCTTGAAAACTTCCGCACCATTCGCATTGATAATAGCAACATCAGTAAAGATGCCTTGATTGTGTTTAATATGACCAACAAAGCGGGAACTGTCGCATCCGAACAAAGCACTGCAATGACCTGTCCACCAGGCACACCAAACTGCTTCACTTTACGTCAAAACACGTATCAAATTGGCAACCAAGTTACAGAGTCAAATACCAAACTAGGGCAAAATGTTCTGTTTAACTTTAACGGTATTAATGACTTGCGAATCTCTTCAGCGGTGTACGGTTCTATTCTGGCACCTAAAGCTGCAATTAATGCACCTACAGGGGTGATTTGGGGGCAAGTAATTGCTAAGTCATGGACTGGCAATGAGCAAGTGAACTTTAATCCACTGAACATTCCTACCGGTCAACCAACCGTGAGTGCTCCACCGGCGTGGGCATTAATGTTGCTGCCCTTGTTATTGGTGATTCGTCGTCGCTGTCAACAACAGTCTAAAAGTGATCCACAGCAACAATCTAAAAGTGATCCACTAT
>CAYTIQ010000037.1:15168-38472 GCA_964437935.1 uncultured Rheinheimera sp. | reverse complement strand
TCCGATTGAGCACGCCCGCAGCTCCGCAAGGGCGCAGACTCTCACGAAGTCGCGATGTCCCAGCCTAAAAATCACCAACGCCAACAGTTTTGCGTTTCGCCTGATGAGCACACCCGCAGCTCCGCAAGGGCGCAGACTCTCACGAAGCCGCGATGCCCCAACCTCAAAATCACCAACGCAAACAGTTTTGCGTTTCGCCTGATGAGCACGCCCGCAGCTCCGCTAGGGGGCGCAGACTCTATCAAAGCCGCGATGTCTCAGTCAGCTCACGCGAAGGCCTTTTTATTTATTACGCCTGTCGGTTTACTGCTCGAACCTGGCAATCCAATGCTAAGGTGTAGACTTTCAAGAAATCTTGATGCTATAGCCTAAAAAACATACAGTTTTGCTGTCATTCAATTGCCTGTCACACAGGAGCATGGCCATTGATCTGCACCATGATTTTTATGGTGGCTCGACAAAGGTGGGGGGGCTCAGAGTGAATCGTTTTCATCATGGTCATGGCCTAGTATCAATCGAGATCTCCGGGGTGAATTTATAGATTCCTCAGAAAAACGTTTTAACTACGTCGGCGAAATTTGTGCAGAAGTGCCACTAGTGACCCTTTACACATCCTATGAAGGCCGTGGACTCTAGGCGGCTAACGATGCTTGTATTAGCATGGTAACCATGTTTCTTTCTACCACGTTTGCTATGACCTGTATTCAATTGTTACGAATCATCGTGCTGAGTTCATGTATTGCAGGCTCGTCCGCAAATACCTTAAAGCCTTTTACGACAGATGGCTGCAGTATGTTTCCAGATAGTGCTGGGCCGCTTGATTGGACCCATTGTTGCGTGACACATGATCTTGCCTATTGGCGCGGTGGAACGGCTGAGCAACGGCGAATGGCAGATCAGCAATTAGCGCAATGTGTACGCCAACAGACCCATAATACACAGCTCGCCCAAGCGATGTATCAAGGTGTTCGACTCGGAGGTTCCCCGTATTCTTTAGCGCCTTATCGCTGGGGGTATGGCTGGGAATCAGCGCGATTTTATCAACCGTTAACGGTTGATGAGCTTGCACTTGCGGCATTTTTAGAGGCGCAATACTGGCAGCTGAAAACACACGTCACTACAAAATGAAAGCGACATTACAATAAGAAAAGCCGGGAACATTCCCGGCTTTGTCGACGTGCTAGCGTTATACCTTGATATCAATATTGTTACCAAGACTACCCACTGGCGATGGTGCAGGAGCTGCTTGAGCAGCGCCTTGCAATAATTGCATCGCCATCTGCCCTTCCACTTTCTGCTGTTTATTTGCCAGCGCCGTCCCTAGCATTTCAAAGCCTTGGGCGACCGCAACGTTACCGATGTCTTGCGTCATGGAACATTCCTCCTTCGTCAATTCATCACTAGTGTAGCGGCAGCTTTGCGAGACTCTTTAACAGTCCTTTTAATTAAATTGTTAATCAACTGAATTTGAAGCAAAAAAAAAACCACTATGTGGGCTTTATGACGAGTAATCGTTAGCTCACTCGAACTAATGCCGGTGCATTTAGCTTAAAAGAAGGCATCGTTTGCGGGCTGGTAAGCGCAGGGACAGGCGCTGCAGGCACTTGGGCTGGTTCATTTATGCTGTGCAGCGGCCGTACTGGACGCGTTGGGCCACGCTTAAAAGTACCTTTGATGATTGGCGCGGCAGGCATCGCCAAGTTGCCAAGTTTTGCAGCCAGTCCTTGTTGAATTTCAGCCACGGTGTAGCCGGATTTTACCTTCATTCGGATGTAAGGAATGCCTGAGGCTTCCAAAGAGCCGCTGACAAACCAATCAGGGATCGCTTTATGACCCTCTGCCGTGGTGTTATTGACGAGATCAATGGCAGCTACGATGGCCATAGAATCAACATCGACCAACACGTAATCGATGTATTTGGCGTTGAGTTTCATTAAAGCTGAACGTTTCGTTTTGATGTCAGTGTTTTGACGTAATTCAATCAAATCCGCCATTTTTACGCGGTTGACGATTTTGTATTGCGGGCCTACGGCTTTTTCCAACAAGCTCAAATACGAGCGTTCTACTTGGGTAAATAACTGTGCTTTTTTAGTAAAAGGGAAGGGATTACCGTGATGGAGCAGCCGACTGGCAAAAAATGCGGCTAAAAACGCCATCAGTACCAGCGACAAAATAATGTATTCCATATTCACCTCGGACAAAAAATTGACGGACTACCGATCAGAAGCTGATCACGCAACGCAATACTGCAGAACACGTGCCACAATCAACAGGTAAGACTAGATGAATCCATTCATGCTAGAAATGTCCAGCATTGTGGCTATTAATATGTTTGATACCCTTTTTCGACCTATAGTGCAGGCCATCACCCGAGAAGTGTGTGGTGCAAAGACCCTACTCAACAAAAGACCAAGGAGACCGCTATGAGCATTGAACGCGGCGGATTGACGATTACGGCAGCTGTAAATCCAGCCTATGATGAAATTTTAACGCCCGATGCTTGCGCCTTTGTCGCCGAGCTCGTGCGTGAATTCCGTCCTGAACTCAAGGCCTTATTGGCAACACGTACCGAGGTGCAAGCACGTTACGATGCGGGCGCTTTACCAGACTTTTTAGCAGAAACCGCCGCCATTCGCGCCGGCGACTGGAAAGTCGCGCCAATTCCGGCAGACTTGCAAGACCGACGCACCGAGATCACAGGTCCGGTGGATCGTAAAATGATCATCAATGCCTTAAATGCTGATGTAAAAGTGTTTATGGCGGATTTTGAAGATGCGCAAAGCCCGACATGGGAAGGGCAGGTGGAAGGGCAAATTAACCTGCGTGACGCTAATTTAGGTACTATTTCGTATCAAGACCCAGTCAGTGGCAAGTCATATCAGTTAAAAGAGCAACCCGCCTTGCTGATCGCTCGGGTGCGAGGCTTGCACCTGTGGGAAAAGCATGTCGAGCTTGACGGCGAGATTATTCCTGGTTCGTTATTTGACTTTGCGTTGTATTTTTATCACAACCTGCAAACCCGCTTAAACAAAGGCACTGGTGTGTATTACTACCTGCCAAAATTGCAGAGTTATCAAGAAGCGGCATGGTGGGACAAGGTGTTTCGGTTCACCGAGCAAAAATTCGCGCAGCCGATCGGCACCATTCGTTGCACTGTGCTGATTGAAACCTTACCCGCCGTGTTCCAAATGCATGAAATTTTGCATGCGTTAAAAGATCATATCGTGGCACTGAACTGCGGTCGTTGGGACTACATCTTTAGCTATATCAAAACCTTAAAAAATCATGCCGACCGCGTGTTACCTGACCGCCAAGTGGTGACCATGAGCCAGCCATTTTTAAGTGCCTACTCGCGCTTGCTGATTAAAACCTGCCACACTCGCGGCGCTTTGGCGATGGGTGGGATGGCGGCTTTTATTCCAGCGAAAGATCCTGCCCAAAATGAGGCGATTTTGGCCAAAGTCACCGCGGACAAACAGTTAGAAGCATACAACGGCCATGATGGCACGTGGGTGGCGCATCCAGGCCTTGCCGCCACCGCTAATGCGGTGTTTAACACCGTACTTGGCGATGCGCCGAACCAGTTGCAGGTGTTACGTGAACAGGATGCGCCCATCACCGCGGCTGACTTATTAGCGCCGTCGCAAGGCGAACGTACCGAGGCGGGGATGCGCACCAATATTCGGGTCGCACTGCAATACATTGCGGCATGGATCAGTGGTAAAGGCTGTGTACCGATTTATGGCTTAATGGAAGACGCCGCGACCGCAGAGATCTCCAGAACTTCGATTTGGCAATGGATCAAACATGGTAAGTCTTTGTCTAACGGGCAATTAATCACCAAAGAATTGTTTGCCCAGATGCTGACCGAGGAAGCGGCCGTTGTACGCGCTGAAGTAGGCGATAGCACGTGGCAAGAACAATCCTTTGACAAAGCCACAGATTTATTGCTATCTATCACCACAGCTGATGAGTTGGTGGATTTCCTGACCTTGCCGGCTTATGAGCTTTTAGTGTAACCCAAGCAAAGAGGGGCTGCCCAACCGCCCCTCTTTTTTTCTACCCGCAGTGTTTATCACCCCAAGGTCGATGCGTTTTAGTTGGCCAAAGCCCTGATCTCAGACGCTACTTTCATCCTTTCTCAATTGTTCACGCGCTCTTTTTACGAATCACCCCGAACAGCGCACGCAGTTAAATACAGGCACACGCTCTGCGTTAACTTAGTTCATCCGCAATTTCGACAATTAACCGCCGCAACCAAATGTGACTGGCGTCTTGATGTAGCAACGGGCTCCAAATCATCTTCAGTTCAATCGATGGGATAGGGAAGGGTGGGTCTAGCACTCGCATGGTTGAATCGTTTCTATACAGCAATGCAGCGCGATACGGCAGTGTGGCAATTAAGTCCGTTTCCACCGCTAAATGCATCGCCACATGGTAGTTACGGGTAAACACGCTGATATTGCGTTGTTTACCGAACTTGGCCAGCGCTTCATCCACCCAACCGAGCTTTTGTACGTCAGCGGGGTCCATACCGACCCCCACGCCAAAGCCAGTTTTACTGACCCAAATATGCTGGGCTTTTAAATAGCTATCTAAATTGAAGTGGTTCAGGATCGGGTTCTGTTGATGCACTAAACAGGCAAAAGAATCGCGCCAAATGGTCTTTTGGTGAAACGACTGTGGCAATTGGTCAAAGCGGTTAATCGCCATGTCGACTTTGCCGTTTTCCACATCATGGAAGGTCACGTCGGATGGCGTCATGATGTCCAGCGAGGTATGCGGCGCTTGGGCGCGCAGGCGTTTTAACAGCGCAGGGATGAGCGTGGACGCCGCGTAATCACTGGCCATGATCCGAAACACTCGGTTGGAATGCTCCGGTTCAAACTCTTTATTTGGCTGCAAGGTTTCTTCAAGCGTCAGCAAAATACCACGGACAATCGGTGCCAGTTCTTTGGCACGTTCGGTAGGCACCATACCATCGGAGGTGCGCACCAAAATCGGGTCATTGAGCAAGTCGCGCAAACGTTTTAAGCCATTGCTCATGGCCGGTTGTGTGATGTTCAGCTGATTGGCGGCCCGCGTGACGTTTTTCTCCCGCAACAGCACATCTAAGTAGACCAGCAGGTTTAAGTCGATTTTGTTGATTTGCATGGCAGCGCCCTTTGATTGATATATTCATATAATGAATGATGAGCATCAGAAAAATCAACTAGATGAATTAGGTTCAGCAGGCCTATGCTCGAAGTAAGCCAAATGGACTGTGACAGGACAGACCAGTTGCTGGAGCTGGACGTGCACCTGATGATACGAGCCCAACCCGTATCGTCAGGTCCACGACAACTCTTTAGCGCAACAAAGTCGACAAGATCGCAGCCAACCTCCGACCCAACCATGAGGATTTACCAATGTCAGCTTACTTAACGCAAGTCGCCGCTCAACAACACATCATCGAGCAACAAGGCCAAGGCTGGAACGCCATCAGCGCCGAATCTGCGGTGCGGATGCAATTGCAAAACCGTTTCAAAACCGGTTTAGACATTGCCAAGTACACAGCCGACATTATGCGCCGTGATATGGCGGCATATGACCAAGACCCTGCCAACTACACCCAATCACTGGGCTGCTGGCACGGCTTTATCGGCCAACAGAAACTGATCTCGATTAAAAAGCATTTTGGCAGCACCAAAGGCCGCTACCTGTACTTGTCAGGCTGGATGATTGCCGCGTTGCGTTCAGACTTTGGCCCACTGCCAGATCAATCGATGCACGAAAAAACCGCGGTGCCGGCGTTAATCGAAGAGCTGTATACCTTCTTAAAACAAGCCGATGCGCGTGAATTGGGTGGTTTGTTCCGTGAGTTAGATGCGGCGCGTGACGCCGACCAACAAAGCAAAGTGGCGGAAATTCTGGCCAAGATTGACAACTTTGAATCGCACGTGGTGCCGATCATCGCCGATATCGATGCCGGTTTTGGCAACGAAGAAGCCACCTACTTGCTAGCAAAAAAGATGATTGAAGCAGGCGCCTGCGCCATTCAAATCGAAAACCAAGTGTCGGACGAAAAACAATGCGGTCACCAAGACGGCAAAGTAACAGTGCCACACCGTGATTTCTTGTCCAAAATCAACGCGGTGCGTTATGCCTTCTTGGAATTGGGCGTTACTAACGGCGTGATTGTGGCGCGTACGGACTCGTTAGGCGCTGGCCTGACCAAACAAATCGCTGTCACCAACGAACCTGGTGATTTGGGTGACTTGTACAACAGCTTCTTAGATGGCGACTACGTCACCAGCGCCGATGACATCCAAAACGGCGACGTGGTGGTCAAAGCCAACGGTAAGTTGTTAAAACCAAAACGCTTAGCCAGTGGCTTGTTCCAATTCAAAGCGGGCTCAGGTGTCGACCGTGTGGTGCTGGACTGTGTGACCTCACTGCAACACGGCGCAGACTTGTTGTGGATTGAAACCGAGAAGCCGCATATCGGCCAAATCGCCGAGATGGTCAATCGCATTCGCGACGTCGTGCCAAACGCCAAGCTGGTGTACAACAACAGCCCATCGTTTAACTGGACGCTGAACTTCCGCCAACAAGTGTTTGATGCATGGCAGGCGCAAGGCCAAGACATGAGCCAGTACGACCGCAGCAAGTTGATGAGCGAAGCCTATGACAGCACCGAATTAGCGGTGGAAGCGGACCAGCGTATTCGCACCTTCCAACGCGATGCGGCACGTGAAGCGGGCATCTTCCATCATTTGATCACCTTGCCAACGTACCACACGGCAGCCTTGTCGACCGACAACTTAGCCAAAGAGTACTTCGGCGAAGCGGGCATGTTGGGGTATGTCGCTGGCGTGCAACGCAAAGAAATTCGCCAAGGCATTGCTTGTGTCAAACACCAAAACATGTCGGGTTCGGACATCGGTGATGATCACAAAGAGTATTTCTCTGGCGACGCGGCCTTAAAAGCCGGTGGTAAACACAACACGATGAACCAGTTCTAAGCGACGGGTTCATCACGAAGTTACGGATTTATTTGATTTTTACGTGGTCGGGTGAATCGACGTTTGGCAGCCTTCGGGCTGCCTTTTTTATTGGCGTCAGCGTGTCTCGCGACACTAAGGGCCGCGTCGGTCGGTCAATTGCCAGGCGTCGCGTGGGTTGGTTGTAACCAGCTCAGCAATTGAAACAAGCGTACTTTGTCATACGGTAACTGGCGACTGGCTTTGCCGGGGCGTGTGACGTGCACCGCATGGACTTGAAACTCGACTGCGCAATAGGCTGTGTGCACACGACGATGTTGCCACTGACAAGGCGTTTGGGTGGATTGCAGTGATTGTTTGAGTTGTTTTAGCAACGACGGATTAAAACCAGACACAGAGCCTCCACTAGATACTTCGCACTTCATAGCAAGAATGCGCGCAGTCTAGTGGGGCTTCGTGACAGCCGCTTGACGCTTTTGTCACGGCTTAATGACGAAAGCGAGCGGGGTTAGTCGCTCGGTAGTTGATAACAGTCGCAGATGGCATGCCAAGCTTCTTCGGCGCTATCGACAAAGGTGATGAGCTCCATATCCCGTGGGCTAATCAGCCCTTCGTCGACCAACAACTCAAAATTAATCAAACGCTGCCAAAAGGCTTTATCAAACAACACCACAGGCACGCGTGTCGCTTTGCCGGTTTGCAGCAGCGTTAAAGTTTCAAACAACTCATCGAGCGTGCCAAAACCACCGGGGAAGGCAACTAAAGCGCGGGCACGTTGTAAAAAGTGCATTTTGCGAATGGCGAAGTAGTGAAATTGAAAGCAAAACTCCGGCGTGATGTAGGGGTTGGGTTGTTGCTCGTGCGGTAGCACGATGTTCAGGCCAATACTTTTACCGCCGGCTTGATAGGCACCGCGATTGGCTGCTTCCATCACGCCAGGGCCGCCGCCGCTGATAATAGTGACCGCCTGCTTGGGATGGGCCAGACTGTGTTCTGTGACCAATTCGGCAAAGCGTTGTGCTTGTTGATAATACCGGCTGTTTCGCACCTGCCGTTTGGCAACCACCAGCGCTTGTTGGGCGCTATCGTCGGCTGGGTCTTTCGCCAGCTGTTGCTGCGCGTGCGTCAGCGCCATCGCCGCTTGTTCGGGGGACATAAACCGCGCACTGCCAAACACCACCACAGTGGCGTTGATTTTGTGCTGCTCTAATACCAGCTGTGGTTTTAAATATTCCAACTGCAGCCGGACGTGGCGCAGCTCGTCTTGCATTAAAAAATCATCGTCGGCAAAGGCTAACCGGTACGACGGATGCGCTTGCAAGGCATCGGCGTGGGCAATCGCCTCGCGGGCTGAACTTAAATGCCGCTCATTGAGCGGTGAGGTGGCTTTTGTCGTGGTCATCAGCAACTCCAGCGGGTGGTTTTTGGTTGATATTGAGCGTATCACGAAGCGCGTTGAGTCCCAACGTGGCTGATTCTCAGTCGTCGCAGCCACCCATGCAGCCGACCGATAGTTTGATCTAGACGCAGGTTTTTAATCAAAATCAGGTGCATACTGAAAATCCCTCTTATTTTGCATCGGTTGATGGATCAGGAGTTTGTATGCCTTTGGATGCTTCGATTAGTTTTTTCGGCGCCGCGGAACAAGTCACGGGGTCGTGTTATTTAGTGCAATGGCAAGACAAGCAGGTGTTGCTGGATTGCGGCATGGTGCAAGGTGGCGACCAAGTGACGGAGCTGAACAAATGCCGTTTTCCGTTTCGCCCCAAAGACATTGATGCGGTGATTTTATCGCATGCGCATATCGACCACAGCGGCATGTTGACCTTGCTGATCGCTCGCGGTTTTCAAGGGCCAATTTTTTGTAGCGACGGCACAGCGCGGCTGCTGCCGATTTTGCTCAAAGATGCCTATCAGCTCTATGTCAAAGACTTAGAGTGGCAAAACAAACAACGTGCGCGCCAAGGCAAACCGGCTATCGAACCCTGTATGAGCCTGAAAGACGTGCTGGAAGTGGAAAAACGTCTAAAGCCGTATCCGTACGAACAAACCGTGGACGTGCTGCCGGGGCTTGCATTGAAACTACACGATGCTGGGCATATTTTGGGCTCGGCGATAGTCGAGCTGTGGCTCAAAGGCCCGCAAGCGATGCGGCACTTGGTGTTTTCCGGTGATTTGGGTAACCCGGCCACTGTGCTGATGCGCGACCCCACGGTTATCGACGCAGCCGATGTGGTGCTGATGGAAAGTACCTACGGCGATCGCGACCACCAAGGGCTGGACAACACCGTCGACGAGTTTGCCGCGGCGCTGGATGCGGCTCATAAAGCGGGCGGGAATGTGTTTATTCCGGCGTTTGCGCTTGGCCGCTCGCAAGAAATTTTGTATTACCTCGGCTTGTTGTATCACCAAGGCCGCTTACAGCAAAAAATGGTGGTGCTGGATAGCCCGATGGCGATTGAAATCACCAAGATTTACAACGAGATGATCGATGAGTTCGATCGCAAAGATACGCGAGTGTTCTCTAAATACGGTGCCAAAGACTTGCAAAGCTTTTTGCCGATTTTGCATTTAACCAAAGATGTCGAAGAGTCGCAGGCGCTGAATCGGATCCAATCGGGGGCCATTATTATTGCTGGCAGCGGCATGTGTAACGGCGGGCGCATTTTGCATCATTTCAAACACAACTTATGGAAAAACATCAACCATGTGGTGTTTGTAGGCTTTCAAGCCAAAGGCACGCTGGGCCGGCGGTTAATTGATGGCGAAACGCGCGTCAAAGTGTTGGGTCAACCTTTAGTGGTGCGCGCAGCTATTCACACCATCGGCGGTTTTTCGGCGCATGCTGGTCAGTCGCAATTGATTGATTGGGTCAGCCACATTCAAGGCCAGCCGACCGTGTATTTGGTGCATGGCGAGGTGCCAGCACTGGAAGCGTTGCAGGCTAAGTTACAGCAGCAAGGTATGGACGTGCATATTGCAAGGCACGGTCAACGCATGGCGCTTTAAACCGCAAGCCCAGCGCGAGCTGGGCTTGTTACTTCTGGGCATCTTGATGTAAAGCGCGGTGTTGTTGCAACTAAGCGCGTTAGTCTTTCGTGCTATCCACCACCGTCGGCGCCACATCTTCCGATGGATAACAACCGAGCACTTTGACAAAACGGGTGATGCGGTTCAGTTCATCCAGTGCCCGTTTCATGGCATAGTCGTCTAGGTTGGCGTTGACATCGACATAAAACATCTCTTCCCACGGGTTGCCTTGAATAGGGCGTGACTCAAGTTTGCTCATGCTAATGCCATGGGTTTTTAGCACCAACAAGGCATCGACCAAGGCGCCCGGTTGTTGGCCTGTGTACATGATAAAGGTGGTTTTCGCTGGAATGGCTTTAGCGACGCTGATGCCTTTACGCGCCACCACAATAAAGCGGCTGACGTTGTCTTTTTGGTTGGCAAGGTCACGGTCTAGTACTTCTAAGCCATACAAGCGACCACCTTCTTCGCCGCCAATCGCCACAACCGTGTTGTCCTTGGCGTTTTTGACGCGGTTAAAGGCATCGCTTGAGGCGTCGCAGTATTCCACTTTGACATTGGGTAAACGTTGCAAGTATTGCGAGCACTGCGCAATCACTTGTGGGTGGGCGCAAATTTGTTTGATGGCGCGCATGTCGGTGCCAGGTAAGCCCAACAAGCAGTGTTTAATCTCGTGCGTTAGCTCACCGACAATCGACAACCGGGTGTGCTGCAGTAAATCAAACACTTCGTTGATACTGCCGCTGGAGGTGTTTTCGATCGGCAGCACCGCATAATCGGCGTGGCCGGTTTCGACCGCTTGGACGATTTCGTGAAACGAATCACAGCCGATTTCAATCAGTTTTTCGGCACGACGGGTGAAGTACTTTTGCACCGCCCAATAGCTGTACGAGCCCTGACGGCCAAGGAACGCCACGCGCGCCACCGGACCTTGATCGCCATTGAGTTGACCTTGCACCTTGGCTTGTTGTTGCAGCACCGAATCTTCGATGATCACATGGTACAAGCGGGTGACATATTGCGCGTCTAAGCCCAGCGGCTTGGCTTTTTCAATCAGCGATAACAGCAGCTCTTGCTCGCGCACTTGGTCACGGATCGGTTTGTTTTGTGCCAGTTTGGCGTCGGCAACGGCCAGCGCTAGCGTGCGGCGCTTGGCGAATAAACTCAGCAACTGCTGATCGGTATCGCTGATGTCACGACGGATTTGGTCTAACTCAATGGCCATAATTTTCTACCCTTTAAAAACGAAAAAACCTCCCGCTGGGGGAGGTTTTTGACTGAGTTGCACGCGCGCAGCCAATTACCTCCCGAAACAGGTGGTAAAGCTAAAAAAGAAAAAGCTGCGTGCGATTAAATTTTGCATAGTGACTGTACCTTAATCCGTCTGGACGGCTAAAGTCAACCCTGCGGTTGCAGGATCAACTGATATTTTTCCGGTCCCGGTAAAAACGGCGTTGGTTTACCGCCCAGCCAATCTTGGTGGTTGGCGTGGTAGAACTCCGACAACGGGTGACCGGATTGCCCAGCGGGCAGTGCCAAAATGCCATCTTCTTCATGACCTGGCGACACCACCATCCGTTCGCTTTGACCAAAGGCTGGGCCTGAGACTTTCGGCATGTGACGATCGCCGGATTGCGGCGCCACCGGCATATCCAAATAAGTGCTTAACTGCGGGATCGCTTTGGACAGCGGATGCTGGATATGCGCTTCGTTAATCAACCCCCAACGCGCTTGCCGGACATCGCCACCGGCTTTTTGCGCCAATTCATCACGGCTTTGTAAGATGGCTTGTTGCAGCAGCGCTTGCCAGCTGGCCACGCCGTTTGGCAAGGTGTCGGGTCGTTTGGCTTGCAGTAGCGCCCAACCGGCGGTTTCCGGCACCAGCTTTAAATCGCTGAGCTGCAGCTGTTGTTGCTCGAGTAGCGCGGCCATCGGCGCGAAGATCGCATCCAAGGTTTTGTCGCGAAAGGTTCGCACTAAGCTGTAGCCGACCGAGTCAATGCTGGCGGCTTTGACATCGGTATCCACCAACTTTTTATACTCTTGTAGCTGGTGCTGTTGCACAAACTCATCGCTGAGCACTGTCAGCGCCAATTCACGCCAACGCTGTAAAAACACCGCGTTGTCGTCCAGTTGTATCTGATGCACCGAGTCTATGGTGTGGGCGTTTGACGCCTGCAAGCCGTTACGAATTTGCGCCGCACGAGCCCCTAAGTCATAACCTCCATCGCCAATCAGTTTTAACGCATCGCCGCCGACCACGCGGGAATTGGCGGTCCATAATCGATCTTTGCCGAGCACTTTCGGGTAGGCCGTTGCATCGAGATAACCATCCCAATAGTTCTTGCCGGTACTCCAATCTTGTGGCGTGTCTAAGTCGTTGAGCTGGCGGTTGGGTAGGGCGCCAATTAAAGTCCAGCCGATATCGCCATGCACATCGGCGACCAGCAAGTTTTGCGTCGGGATCCCGACCGTTGGCGCAAGTTTAATCGCGTCGGCGACGGTTTTGGCGTCCTCTAACGCCAATAAATTCATGTTCAAGCCTTCTTTATCGTAAGCGACCCAGCGCAAGGCAAATTGCTCAAAAGGCGGCGCCATCACCGGGCCCCATTGGGTTTCTTTGATCAAAATGATTTCATCTGAGCGACCTTTGACTCGAATGACTTCGTTGTTGTAGGAAAACTCTTCCATGCCATTGGGCGTTTTGTAATGTTTTTGTTCGGCGTCAGTGCTGAGTTTTACCACGTCCTGCCAATCGGCGGTGCTGTTGGTAAAGCCCCAAGCCACATGGCCATTACTCCCTGCGACAATGGCAGGAGCGCCCGGCAGTGTGACGCCAGCGAGTCGTTGCTGTTGTCCTTTGGTACCAATGAGCAGTTGGGCTTTATACCAAATCCCTGGCACTCGTAAGCTCAAATGCATGTCATCGGCAAGGATTGCTCGACCCTCTTTGGTGGCGCTGGCTGCCACGGCAAAGTTATTTGAACCAATGTCACGACTATCACGGCGTTGGCATTGCACACACGCCGTGGTCGGTTGGGCTAACGACGTTGGATACGAGGTGGTCGGGATGGGCACGGCTGTTGTTATCATGCTGTCGTCCAGCGGCGCTTGCCAATCGCTGCTGTGTTGATTAAAGAACTGATACCAATCGGCAGGGAGCGCGGCTTTTAATACGCCTTGGGCGATGTCATCTCGGCCTTCCATGCCCTGTAAATCCAAATACATCGCATAAATACATAACAAAGAGTCTTCGGCTAACCATGGCCGTGGTGCCGTTGTTAACAACAGATATTCAAAGGGCGGCACGTTCAGGGATTGCATGCCGGCGTTGACCCCTGCAGTGTATTTGTCCAACACCAGACGTTGCTGCTTGGGTAAGTTCGAGAGCACGATTTGCGCACGGTCGCGAAAGCGATGGATACGTCGGCTTTTATCGACTGGCAGCGCTTTTTCGCCAAACAGCTCAGCCAATTCGCCAGCGGCATTACGCCTTAGCAAATCCATTTGAAAGAGACGATCT
Organism: uncultured Rheinheimera sp.; assembly: GCA_964437935.1. GTDB lineage: Bacteria > Pseudomonadota > Gammaproteobacteria > Enterobacterales > Alteromonadaceae > Pararheinheimera. Next base: position 24,936 of record CAYTIQ010000037.1, on the reverse strand, counting down.
TGAGCGTGGGCGAAACCCAATGCATAGGCCGCATCGCCTCGATCGTCCGCTTGGATTGTCAACCCGCCTTGTGCGTCTCGGCTGAGCGTGGTTGGTTTAAGGACCGCGGCATTGAGTTGGCCTGTCAGTTGCGGCAAGCTTTGTTGCAAAGCCCAATAGCCCGCCCCGACCAGCCCCGCGGTTAACAACGACAGACTTATCAAACTACGTTTAATCCAAACAGGCATGCTATTCCTCGCAGCAACATGGTGGGATGATTTGGCACAGAGTAAACTGGACAGAGCAGTGAGTCTACAGCAGGGATGGCAGCATAGGTCCGCCAGGTGCTGGCGGCTGAAACCCAGATGTGATGACAACGATGTTGGATACGTGATGCAAACGACAAATAAAATGAAGGTATGGGATAGTGCAACCCGCATTTACCACTGGGTGCAGGCCCTGTTGGTGCTGCTGCTCTGGTGGAGTGCGGAAAACGAATTGTTTGGCCTGCATCAAATGGCCGCTTATGTGTTGGCGTCGCTGCTTGGCGCGCGGTTGGTGTGGGCGTTTGTTGGCAGTGATACCTCACGACTGAGCCATTTTTTCTACGGCCCTAGCACAACCCTTCGATTCGTTCGTCAGGGCGCGCCCTCGGTTGGGCATAACCCTGTGTCTGCTTATATGATTGTGCTGTTGTGGTTATTGTTAATGCTGCAATTTAGCTCCGGTTTGATGAGCAGCGATGATCTGTCGTTTGAAGGGCCTTGGTATAGTCTGGTACCAGAGTGGTTGCAAAGTCTGGCGGGCGGATGGCATCACCAAGGCTTTGATTTGTTGTTAATTTGTATCGGCGTGCACGTGTTGGCGGCTGTGGTGCATGAAGTGAAAGGCCAGCGGGTGATTGCCTCGATGGTGACCGGCCAGAAACGTCACGAGCCGTCTGTTGCGATCAACTTTGTTGCGGCGTGGCGGTATTGGGCGCTGGTAGCGTTGTTTGCTGCGGTATTTGGTTATTGGCAGGGGGCTGCGGTGTGGGCGTCCTTGCAAGCCGATCTTGCATTGCTATAAACGCACCAAGTGACGACATAAAAAAACCGGCCGTGCCGGTTTTTTTATTCGATATGCAGGCGAACTCTACACATCGTGCTGAGGATTAGTCAGCTTTGTACTTTTCGTGGCAGCTTTTGCAGTTGCCGCGAAAAACGCCAAATGCGGCTTTGATTTTCGCTTGATCGCCTGTCGCAGCGGCGGTTTGCAGTGCTTTGGCATCTTGTTGAAATTTGTCTGCTTTCGCGGTGAAGTCTTTAAAATCAGCCCAAATTTCCGCTTTGGCATCGCCAGACGCTTTGTTAGCGCCTGCCACACTAAACGCTTCCCACGGTAACGCGCTTAACGCCACAATCGCATCGGCACGTTTTTGTACGCGAGCAGCGTCAAATGTTACTTTGCCTTGCAGCATATCGCCAATGTCCGCCGTATTATGGCGAATTAATTGAAACGAGCCTTTGCGATATTCAATCGCATCATCCGCCACGGTAAAGGCACTGGCAGCCAAAGCTGAACCGCTGATCGCCGTCAGTAAGGCAACAGAAATAAAGAGTTTTTTCATGGTTTGATTCTCAATTGGTGAAGACCCGTGCAATAATGTAAAAAATTTAAAAGAATTGGTATAGCAGACTGGTCGCTAATTTTGCTACCAGTCGTCGCTGCGCTGCTACTGCACTTCATCTGATCAGGCGTGACGAGTGAAGGATACAACATATAAAAGCACAGGTTTGAACTCACTCAGTATTAAATTCTCGGTACTGGTGTTTTTATTAACCGTGATCGCAAGTTCCGTGATCGCATTTGCCATGCTGGCATTGCAACAAGATGCACTGCTACAAGGTGAACAACAAGACCTAAAACAAACCACCCAACGGTTTGCACGGCAACTTGACGGCGAATTTTGGCAAAAAGAAAAAAAAGCCATCAGCGCCAACCAAATCGTGACGAAGTTTCTGCAACAGCAACATGCGACCTTGCCCGCCACGATGGAACGTTACCCGGATGGTAGTATCCGTAGCCGCGATGATTTGTCGGCCGCCTTCCAAAATCAGCGGGTATTTGATAACAAACCTCATGATTTATTTCACCAAACGCAAGGGCTTTGGCAACAATTAGCCCCGGTGTTATTGGACGATTTTTTCAATTTCTATTTTATTTCCAAAGATGGCTTTATCCGGATCGCGCCGGCTGATTGGGCGTTGGAGATCCCGGCAGATCACGATTTTAAGCAAGACGTCTTTTTCAGCATTGCCACACCTGAACAAAACCCTGCGCGTTTACCGCGCTGGACGCCGTTGTATTTTGATTCCATTTGGCAAAAGTGGATGACCAGCTTAGTGATCCCGGTGTATATCAACGATGAGTTTGTTGGCATCACCGGCACCGATTTAGTCCTGGATGATGTGTTTGCCAATTTGCAAAGCGTCTCGCAGTGGCGGGCTGGTCGTAAAGCGATGTTGTTTGATAGTAAAGGTAATTTACTGCTCGACGCCGAACAAAACCTCCAAGTGCAAATTCCGTCACCATCGATGAACCAGCTGGCCGAAGGGATGAAGCCGCGCCAAGTGGAACTGGCATCCTATGTGACGGCTGTGCTCGCGGCTCCTAAAAATAGTGCCAACCCACCGTTAGATAATTATGTCGCGTCAACCTCACGGATTGACAGGCTTGATTGGCACGTCATGCTGTACCAAAGTAAAACCGATATCCTCAAAAGCATTGATGAATATCGCAACAAAGTGGTGATGCTGTTTTTGTTGGTGGCGTTAATTGTTGCGATTGCCCTGCAGTTCTTTATTTATAAGTTTGTGCTAAAGCGTTTGTCTTATTTGGCCACTGCTGTGCAGCGCTTGTCTTACAACGAGGGCGGCCAAATTGAGTTAGATGACAGACCCGATGAAATCGGCCTGCTAAATCGTGCGTTTGCGCGGATGTCCGATGAAATGCATCAGCTGATTGATGGCTTAAATACCCGTATTCTTGAAAAAGAAGAAGCGGAGCGGGCGACACGCAAACTGAGCAAAGCGGTTGCGTTTTCAAGCTCTGGTATCGTGCTGACCGACGCCAACTTAATGGTGGAATACGTCAACCCATTCTTGCTGGAAATGATCGCCGCGGAGCCGTCGACTGTCATTGGCAAACCCTTAAGTTTGTTGTTTGCCAACGAGATGCGTTTTGTCGGTGAAGACATTATGCAAAGCCTAAAAGAGCGCCATCATTGGCGTGGCGATATGCTCATGAAACAAGGCTTTAAGCAATTTTGGGCCAGTCTTGCCATCGCGCCTATTCGCGACGATCGTGGCGAAGTCAGCAACTATGTCTGTGCCATGCAAGACATCTCATTTATCAAAGAAAGCCAACGCAAAATGGAACAGCTGGCTTATTACGATGTGCTAACGGGCCTTGCTAACCGCAGTTATTTCCGCGATCAATTGCGCAAAGCTATCGCGATGGCGTCACGGGGCTATTATCACTTTGCCCTGCTGTATTTTGATTTAGACGAATTTAAACGCATCAACGACACCTTAGGTCACGATGCTGGCGATGAATTGCTAAAAGAAGTCGCGCGTCGATTGATTAGTCGGCTGCGCGAAGAAGACACCATAGCCCGGTTAGGTGGGGATGAGTTTGCGGTCATTTTAAGTGGTATTTCTGATCGCAAAGCGGCGGCGCAAATTGCTGATAACCTGCGCGAGGCGTTTGCCCAGCCAGTGCGGATTGCGGGTCACGATGTCTCCATCAGCGCCAGTATCGGCATTACGATTGCGCCGGAAGACGCCGAAGAAGAGGAAGTGCTGCTCAAGCATGCCGATTTGGCGATGTATGAAGCCAAAGCCCGCGGTAAAAACACCTACCACTTCTTTAGCCCCGACCTCAACGACGCAGCGAAAGATCGTTTGTTGATTGAAAGTCAGCTGCGCGAAGCCATCCGCGAACAACAATTTATGCTGTATTACCAGCCGAAAATTGATATTCGTACTGGCCAGTTGATTGGTTATGAAACACTGTTGCGCTGGCTAAGGCCGGATAACACCATGGTGCCGCCGCTGAAGTTTATTCCGGTGGCCGAGTCGACGGGCCTCATCGTACAAATTGGTGAGTGGATTATTTGGGAAGCCTGTCGTTTCTTGGCGCGCCAGCATGCCCGAGGCTACAAAACCACGGTGTCGGTCAACTTATCTGCACGGCAGTTTACCGACTCGGATTTGCCGGCTTTGGTTGAGCGAATCTTGAAACGAACAGGGGCATCGCCAGAGCATCTGATCTTCGAAATCACCGAAAGTATGTTGATGGGCGACACCGATGCGGCCATTAACCAGCTCAATGAGTTAAAGCGGCTCGGCTTGGCTTTATCAATTGACGACTTTGGTACAGGCTATTCATCGTTAAGCTACTTAAAGCTCTTCCCGGTGGATGAACTTAAAATCGACCGTTCTTTTGTGAAAGATATTCCAGACGATCGTAACGACATGGATATCACCGCCGCGATTATCGCGATGGCGCAAAAGATGGGATTGCGAGTCGTCGCGGAAGGGGTAGAAAGTGCTGCACAAGTTGAATTCTTAAAGAACAACGCTTGCTATCTGGTGCAAGGATATTTCTTCAGCATGCCACTGGCCGAACAAGAGCTAGCGCGGCTGAACTTCAGCATCATCAGTGACTAAAACAAAACTCAGGAACATCCAATGAAGGCATTCCGTCTCTCGCTGTTATGCACAGCGGTGCTGTGGGCTGTTGCGCCAGTTCACGCCGATCAGACTCGTCCTTTGCAGGGAATTCGCGATAATTCGCCACAGCTCTTTGCAATTCAAGGTGCCACCGTACATACCGAACCCGGCAAGGTGTTAAGCAATGCCACAGTGCTGGTTGAACATGGCAAAATTACCGCAGTTGGCGAAAACGTAGACGTCCCCGCAGGCTTCACTCGAATTGACGCCTATGGCTACAACGTTTACCCAGGATTTATCGACCCATACAGCAATTATGGGGTGCCGGCCGCCGAAAAAGCAGGCCGTACCGATGGACCTGTCTATCAGGCTGACCGCGTTGGCGGCAACGCCAGCAACATGGCAATCCATGCACAGCAGCAGTGGGCGCATCAATTTTCGCCAGATGATGAAGCAGCCAAGAGCCTGCGTCAGCAAGGTATCACCGTGGTGCAAAGCGCGCGCATGGATGGTATTGCTCGCGGCCAAGCGGTGGTGGCTTCAACCGCTGATGGGTTGCCGGGTGATTTAATTCTTAAAGCCACTGCTAGCCAGTTTATGTCCTTTGATCCGGGCAGCTCGACACAAAGTTATCCGTCGTCATTGATGGGGAGTATCGCGCTGTTGCGGCAAAACCTCGCCGATGCCAATTGGTACCGTGAGGCTCGCGGCAAAACCGATTGGCGTTTTTTCCGTGAAGCCCCCGAATTCAATGCTGCGTTAGCCGCATTGGGCCAGCTTGAAACGCAAGGCGGGGTGTTTGAAACCAGCAACGAGCGCAATTTGTTGCGCGCGGATGCCTTGTTTGATCAGTTTAATTTGAACAACGTCGCATTGGTTGGCTCTGGGTATGAATATGCGCGTGTCGATGCGGTCAAAGCAGCCGATCGCACCTTAATTATGCCGGTGGCCTATCCTGCGGCTCCTGCGGTTGGCAAGATCGACGACTTGGTGGATGTATCCTTGGCCGATTTGCGGCATTGGGAGCGGGCACCGGGTAACCTTGCTGCTTTGGAAAAAGCAGGAGTCCGCTTTGCGTTAACCTCCTATAAATTAGAGAAACCAGAACAGTTCTGGCCAAATATTCGTAAAGCAGTGCAGCATGGGTTGTCGGAAAAAGCCGCGTTGGCGGCACTGACCACCGTGCCGGCATCCTTAGTGGGCTTGGCCGATCAAGTGGGGAAAGTGGCGCCTGGCTATCAAGCCGATTTGGTCATTACCAAGGGCAACGTGTTTGAGAAAGGCGATATTGTCGCGACTTGGACTCGTGGTCATGTCGATCAGTTAAAGCCACTGAAAGCACCAGCCTTTGCAGGGACTTATCCATGGACGCTCGCAGGTTCGGCCACCACGCTTGAAATTACCGGTGAGGGTGAAGAATTAGCGGCGAAAGTTAAACTGGGTGACAAAGAAGTGGATGTTGGTCATTTGCAGCAGCATCGGCAAAACCTCAGTTTTACGGTTGCGTTGAACGACTTAACCGGCACTGCCGGTGTGGTGCAGTTTAGCGGTCAGTTACAAGGCGCGACCTTAAGCGGCACTGTGATCCAGCCTGATGGTCAAGCCCAAGCGCTGGTATTAAATCGCACGGCCGTGGCCAAAGAAGACGACACTCCGAAAGCCGAAAAACCAAGTTATGTATCTGCGGTAACTTACCCGAACCAAGCCTTTGGTGTCAGTAAACCGGCGGTTCAGCAGAATGTGCATATCAAAAATGCCACGGTCTGGACCTCGGACAAAGCCGGGAAATTAGAAAATACCGATATTTTAGTGGCCGATGGTAAGTTTGTGGAAATCGGCAAGAACCTGAAAACGCCATCTGGTTATACCGTGATTGATGCCACCGGCATGCACGTGACGCCAGGTATTATTGATGAACACTCGCACATCGCCATCGAAGCTGGTGTGAACGAAGGGTCGGATTCTGTAACCTCAGAAGTGGCGATTGGGGATGTGATCACTCCAGATGACATCAATATTTATCGGGGTCTTGCTGGCGGTACAACCACAGCGCAACTGCTGCACGGTTCAGCGAACTCAATCGGTGGCCAAGCACAAGTGATCCAACTGCGTTGGGGGGTGACACCCGATGAGCTGAAGTTCAAGGGGGCGCCGGCAAGTATCAAATTTGCGCTGGGCGAAAACGTCAAGCAGTCCAACTGGGGCGATAACCACACCAGTCGTTATCCGCAAAGCCGCGTAGGTGTTGAAACCACGATCCGTGAAGCCTTCCAAGCTGCCAAGGAATACAAAGCCGCATGGGCCGCTTATAACAAACTGTCGGGCAGCGAGAAAAAACGCGTGGTACCACCACGAGTCGACTACCGCTTGCAGACCTTAGTGGAAATTTTAGATAAAAAACGCTTTATCCATACCCACTCTTATGTGGCGTCTGAGATCCTGATGTTAATCCACTTAGCCGATGAAGTCGGCTTTAAGGTGAACACCTTCACCCACATTCTTGAGGGTTACAAGGTCGCTGACGAGATGGCGAAGCATGGCGCCAGTGCCTCGACCTTTGCCGACTGGTGGGCCTATAAGATGGAAGTACAAGATGCTATTCCAAGCAATACTTGCTTGATGGCCAGCCGTGGTGTGGTGGTGTCGATTAACTCCGACAGCCCTGACTTGCAACGTCGCTTAAACCAAGAAGCGGCCAAGTCGATGAAATACTGCGATATGTCAGAAGAAGAAGCGCTGAAACTGGCCACCATCAACCCAGCCATTCAGTTGCGGATCGATGACAAAGTGGGCTCGATCACCGAAGGCAAGCAAGCCGACTTTGTGTTGTGGTCGAGCAATCCGTTAACTGTGTACGCCAAGGCGATGCAGACCTGGATTGATGGCACTAAGTACTTTGACCGTCAACAAGATAGCCAAGAATCGCTGCGCGCCCGCAGTGAAAAACAACGTTTGGTGCAAAAAGTGTTAGCCGCATCCGACGATGAAAAAGCGGGCAGTGGTGGCAGTTTCAAATCGCAAGAGCCGATTTGGCACTGTGAAGACAATGGCAATTTCTTGAAGGTGGCCTTTGGCCATCAGCACTAAGACGGGAGCGTCACTATGAAATTTCAAGTATCCGCATTAGCGCTGTTGGTGAGTTCGGCGGCCATGGCCAACGACATCGTGCCTGCGGTCAAACAACAACAGGCGGTGTTTTTAAATGACGGCGTGATCCACACCGTTACCAATGGTGTCATCAGCAACGGCGATTTGTTGCTGGTGGATGGCAAAATTGCCGCTGTCGGCACAGATTTATCCGCGCCCGCAGGAGCCACCGTGATTGAACTGCAGGGTAAACATGTCTATCCAGGGTTAATTGCGCTTGGCAATCAGTTAGGCCTGCTCGAAATTGAGGCGGTGCGTGCCACCGATGATACGCGAGAAGTCACCGAGACTAACCCGGATGTTCGCGCCCAAATTGCCTACAACGCCGACTCTGAAGTGATCCCGGTGACACGTGCCAACGGTTTTAGTTACACCTTGGTGTACCCTGGCGGCAATATGCTGATGGGGCAAAGCAGCTTGATGCAGTTAGATGCGTGGAATTGGCAGGATGCCACGGTGAAAGCTGGTGTTGGATTGCATATCCGTTGGCCAGCCACCAGCACCTTAAGTTCACCTTGGAACCCGCAAAAACCTGAAGAGGTCGCGAAAGAAAACGCCAAAGCGGAGCAAGCGTTGCGGGATTATCTGGACCAAGCAAAATCTTACGTCGAGGCTAAAGCCGCAGGCATTGTCCGTAATATCGATTCCCGTTGGGAAGCGATGATCCCGGTGTTTAAAGGGGAACGGCCGGTTTATGCCCATGCTGACGATGCTCGTCAAATTAAAATGGCGTTGCAATATGCCAAAGAATACGGCTTTAAATTAGTGATTGTTGGTGGTTCAGACGCGGGTGAAGTCGCGCCGTTATTGGCGGCGGCCAATGTTCCGGTGATTTTTACCCATCCGTTTGGCGTACCAGAGCGGGATGACGAGCCGGTCGATTATGCCTACAGCACGCCTGCGAAATTGCAAGCGGCCGGGGTGACGGTGGCTTTGTCGCTGGATGGATACTGGGACACCCGAAATGTGGTGTTTGGCGCGGGGCAAGCGCAAGCCTTTGGTTTAACGGCAGAGCAAGCGCTGGCTACTGTCACTATCAATGCCGCCAAAATTGTCGGCCTTGATAAGCAACTTGGCTCGCTGGAAGTCGGAAAAGCGGCCAGCGTCATCGTGTCCGATGGTGATGTGATGGACTATGGCACTTCAAAAATTCGCTATATGTGGATTGATGGTCGCGCCGTGGACTTAAACAACCGCCATAAGCAACTGCACGACAAATATCAACAGCGCTACAGCCGCTAGTCAACAAAAAGGCGCCTTCGGGCGCCTTTTTACTATGTTTGTGTTGGCCACAGCCAACTCACTCAAACGTGGTCTTCTTCCAGCAATTTAAACAACAAAGCCCGCACCGTTTCCGGTTCAAACGGCTTATCACACAACGCATTGACACCACTTTGTGCAATGTTACTTAAATGCGATTCATTGGCTTCACTGGTCACCATCAATACCGGAATGTGCGACAGCGAACTGGAATTGCGGATAAACTCTGTCAGTTCTTGGCCATTGACTTCTGGCATGTTGTAGTCGGTGACCACGAGGTCAAACAGCTGGTTATTCAGCGTTTGGATGGCTTCTTGACCATCCACCGCTTCGGTGATTTGGTTGATGCCCAAATTCGACAACACCTTGCGAATATGGTTACGCGCCAGCTTGCTGTCATCGACCAACAAGACACGCACATCAGTGATGTCGTACAGGCTCAATTGCAATTCCGATGGCTGCAGCAAATCCATCGCGGCATTTAGCGCCTTGCCAAGATGCAACCGCGAAAACGGCTTGGGCAAAATGGCGATGACACCGCTTTGCTTAAATTGTTCGAGCTGGGCTTTGCGGGTTTCACTGGATACCAGCATAAAGCCGATGTCTGCGGTTGCTGGGTTTTTCTTCAGCTGCGTTAACAAATCAAGGCCAGTGCCGTCGGCAACAT
>CAYTIQ010000037.1:0-15158 GCA_964437935.1 uncultured Rheinheimera sp. | reverse complement strand
AAATCTGGCGTATGCTCGGCAATGGCCGCTTGAGCGTCTGCCAACGAACCGGCTTCGGTGATATGTTGGACTTCTTCGTCTTTTAGGTGTTTGACGATGATCTTGCGCTGCACGTCAGACGGTTCAGCCAGCAAAATCGATAAATCTGTCGGGGACATGGTGTGCATAAAAACTCCATCTGTGTGCTTAAAACGCTGCAGCAAACAGCGGTGTTGGTAAATTGATTGTTTCTTTGGATTGAGGTGTTGGCGATTTGGCTCAACCGCCTGCCCATTTACAGGTATAACCTAACTTGGCCAGTTCTTGTTGGATCAGTTCACGATTATCGCCTTGGATCTCAATGACGCCGTCTTTCACTGAGCCGCCACAGCCGCATTTCTTTTTCAGTAACGCGGCAATTTCATTAAGTTTTTCATGGGGTTCTGCAATGCCGGCAATGGTGATGACGCCTTTGCCGTTGCGGCCTTTGGTTTCGCGTTTTAGCCGAATGGCGCCATCTTTGAACGCTTGGCCGGCCGTTTTTTCGGTTTTGGGCTCGTCAACACGACCGCCATCTGTGCTGTAAACCAAATTTGTATTGGCTTGTTGCCAGTCAGCCAGGGAGATTTTTTTCGAACTCATCAACTGCTTCGCCTGTTGTCAAAAGTGGAATCATGGCAAGATAAAGCCTTCGCGCGCCTTGAGCAATGGCCTGTGTTGCCAGCCTGTAAGCTTTTTGTGGGTTCGCTGCTTTCTTATACAATGGTTTGGTTTTTTGCCGGCTTCTGCTAGACTAGCCCGGCTTTTTAGATATCTGGATGTCTAATGTCTTTTGAATCCTATGTAGCCCATTGTGGCTTATCGAATGAATTGTCTGCCTTGGTCCACAGCGCTGGGTTTGCCGAGGCGGTTGCTGCACACCAACACACCTTAAACGCCTTACTGCAAAGCCCTGAGCTGTTGGATACCGCTGTGCAATGGCAGTTTAAAGTGCCGGAACTGGGCGAAGGTGGTGCTTGTTCGTTGTTTGGGATCTTAGCCGACGAACCTTATGATTTAACATCAATTCTGGGCGGCGTTACCGCGCAAAGTCAGCAGTTGCTCGCCAAAGCCACCACGGTGGTGCAGTATTACCGTCAGCACAGCCAAAGCCATTGGTTTGGCGTTTATCAAGCACGTGTGAATTCGCAAGGCGAACGTGTGCTGGTAAAGCTTGCTTATTTTGGTGCGGAAAGCCGCGCCGAGTTTCCGCTGACCGCCGAGTTTGCGCAAATCAGCAATAATAGCTCGGTGGGGTTGTCTGGCCGTGGCCGCATTATTAATGATGTCGAAGCTTATGTCGCGAGCGGGGGCGAGTACTACACCTGCGACCCGAAAGTGCAAGCAGAAGCCTGTTTGCCGGTGTTTGATGAACAAGGTGAGGTGGTCGGGATCATTGACTCAGAAGCCTTTGCCAAAGAATTTTTTAGTGGTCAGGAATTGGCGCTGTTATTGGCCGTGACGACCACGTTAAGCGCTGTGCTGGCATAACCAGTCTGCGCTGACTCTCGGTTTTATTAACTTTATAGGAAACTTGTTATGTTCTCGCGTTTACAGCCTGTCGCTACCGACCCCATTTTAGGTTTAATGGCCGCTTACAAAGAAGATCCAAACCCGCTGAAAGTGGATTTGGGTGTTGGCGTTTACAAAGACGAAGCGGGCCACACCGCAGTGCTGCAATGCGTGAAAAAAGCCGAAGCTTTGCGTTTGGCCAAGGAAGATAGCAAGACCTACATCGGAATGGCCGGTGATTTGTCGTTTAACAGCCACATCGAAAAATTAGCCTTTGGTGCGCACAAAGTGCTGCTGGAAAACCGCGTCACCACCGCTCACACCCCAGGCGGTACCGGTGCACTGCGCGTTGCGGCGGAGTTCATCAAAAAAGCCAACCCAGATGCGACTGTCTGGGTGACTAGCCCAACGTGGGCAAACCACATTTCGTTGTTCCAAGCCGCCGGTTTGAAAGTCAAAGAGTACAGCTACTATGACTATGACACAAAAGGCTTAAAAGAAGAGGCCATGTTTGCCGACTTAGCACAGATCCCCGCCGGTGACGTGGTGTTAGTGCACGCCTGTTGTCACAACCCAAGCGGTATGGACCTGAATTTTGCCCAGTGGCAAAAGTTCGCGCAAATCGCCAAAGAGCGTGGTTTCACACCACTGGTGGACATGGCGTATCAAGGTTTTGGTTTAGGTTTGGATGAAGACACTCAAGGCCTGCGTCACTTGGCCAACGAAGTCGACGAGTTGATCGTCTGTTCATCCTGCTCGAAAAACTTCGGTTTATACCGTGAGCGGATCGGCGCTGTGTCCATCATCGTTAGCGAAAACAAACTGTTAGAAACAGCCCGCACCAACTTGTTAGCGGTTGTGCGTAGCATCTACTCGATGCCACCAGCGCACGGCGCTATTATCGTCAGCCACATTTTGGACAGCCAAGAGTTAACTGAGTTGTGGCACGTGGAATTGGCAGAAATGCGTAACCGCATCAACAACTATCGCCAGTTGATCATCGACAAGTTAAAAGAGCAAGGCGTGGCGCAAGATTTCAGCTTTATCACCCGTCAACACGGCATGTTCAGCTTCTTGGGCATTAACAAAGAACAAATCGAACGTCTGCGCAACGACTACAGCATCTACATGGTCGGTTCGAGCCGTGTCAGCATTGCCGGTCTGAACCACAGCAACATCGATTATTTCGCTAAAGCCATGGCGGAAGTGTTGAAATAATACACAGCTAAGCGCCGGCAAGCCCGGCTCTAGTGGTAATCCATACGACAAAGGCAACGGTAACGTTGCCTTTGTGATTTTGGGCGGCTACTGTAGTTGTTTAGCGGGCAAAAAGGGGAGGTCCTGTGCGGATAGTTGCTTGGTGTGCAGCGCTGGTGTTTTGTAGCTGGCAATGCCACGCAGACCCCCTTCGTGTGGTTCTGGAAGTATCGCCTCCTCATCAAACCTACGATAAGCAAGTGGTGGGCGGCTTAACCACCAATGTCGTGCGTGAGTTATTGCAACACGCAGATTTATCAGGCGCCTTTGAAGTTTATCCTTGGGCTCGTGCCTTTAATATTGCCAAATCCACGCCAAAAGTACTGATTTATAACATGGCGCGAACGCCTGAGCGCGAAGCCGACTTTATTTGGATTGGCCCTGTAGCGCGCTATAAATTTGGCTTTGTGAAGTTAAAAAGCCGCCATGACATTCAATTGCAGCAGGTGGAAGACGCAAAAAAATTTGTAGTCGGCACCCAGCGCGAAGATTTTACGGCGGAGTGGTTAGCCGCTAAAGGCTTTGCCGATACTGGGTCGTTGCAGTTGCAACCCGACATCATGGAAACGTGGCGAATGCTGGTCAATGGTAAAATCGATTTACTCATCGATGATCCACATGCCATTGACGATATGTTGCTGCGCTTTCATTTGCGCAGTGATGAGATTGAATTTAGCTTGTTTATCCCCGAATTGGCACAAACCACCTGGATTGCGCTGGCAAAAAACTCGGATACGGAGCTGGTGCAGCGGTTACAGCAAGCCTATCAAAAAGTGGTGCAGGGCGAGGCGTATCGGCTTGTGATGGCGTACCCAGATACGCCGCTGGCATCAAAATAATGCGTGTTCGTGTTATCTCGAGCCTTTGCTGCATGCTGGTCTCGCAGTTCATTTTGGCGCCAATGGCCAGCGGGCAAAGTACCTGCGTAGGGAGCTGGGAACAGGGGGCGCTTCGAGGCGGAGTGCAATTGCCGTCTGATGGCGCGAATTTTAGTGTTTATAGTGACTTAGGCGCGATGCTTGGGCGCAACTACGTACACGATAAGGTCGCCACTGTGGTGCTAGAGGTCTATCAGCAATTAGCCCAACAAGCGCCTGAACTTCGCTTTATTTATGGTGAAACGGGTTTCGCTGAAGGTGGCCCTTTTAAGCCACACAAAACGCATCAAAATGGCTTGTCCGTGGATTTCTTCGTGCCTGTGCGCACGCGCCAAGGCGAGATCACGCCACTGTCGATTTCACCTCTGAATAAATTCGGCTATGCCATTGAGTTTGATCACAATGGCCAAACCGATGAGTATCAAATTGATTTTCAGGCCATGGCACTACATCTGCAGGCTTTAGCCGAGTCGGCCAAGCGCCATGGAGTGGGGATCCGGCGGGTGATTTTTGATAACCCGCTGCAACCGCTGTTGTTTCGAGCACCTGCAGGACGTGAGTTGCCACGTTTGCTGGTTTTTTCAACCAAAAAACCATGGGTTCGGCACGACGAGCATTACCATGTGGATTTTATTGTGCCCTGTGACAAGCGATGAATTTCATGTGTATGGCCGATAAAAAAATCCCTGCTGTGCAGGGATTTTTCTTTTACAACCAACGCTTTATTGAATGCGTTTGTACTTGATGCGGTGCGGCTCTAGCGCTGAAGCGCCATACGTCGCTTTTAACCAGGTCTCGTAATCCGAATAGTTACCTTCGAAGAAGTTCACTTTGCCTTCGTCGCGGTAATCGAGGATGTGCGTGGCGACGCGGTCCAAGAACCAGCGGTCATGCGAGATCACCATGGCGCAGCCTGGGAAATCTAAAATGGCGTTTTCCAAGGCGCGCAGCGTTTCCACGTCCAAGTCGTTGGTCGGTTCGTCGAGCAGCAACATGTTGCCACCGGCTTTGAGCAGCGCAGCTAAATGCACGCGGTTACGTTCACCACCGGATAACTCGCCGATAAACTTCTGTTGGTCATTGCCTTTGAAGTTAAAGCGACCAACATAAGCGCGGCTTGGAATGGTGAAGTTGCCGATTTGCAGCATGTCTTGGCCGTTAGAAATTTCCTGCCAGACGGTGTTTTTCGGGTTCATCTTGTCACGGAACTGATCAACAGACGCCAGCTGCACGGTATCACCGACGGAAATTGAGCCTGAATCCGGTTGTTCCGTACCCGAGATCATACGGAACAAGGTCGATTTACCGGCACCGTTAGCACCGATAATACCAACGATGGCACCTTTGGGCACCGAGAAGCTTAGGTCGTCAATCAACACGCGATCGCCATAGGATTTACGCAGGTTGCTGACTTCCAACACTTTATCGCCTAAACGTGGTCCTGGCGGAATAAACAACTCGTTGGTTTCATTACGTTTTTGGAACTCTTGGCTTTGCAGCTCTTCAAAACGGGCCATCCGCGCTTTGGATTTGGCATGGCGGCCTTTTGGATTGGTGCGAACCCATTCCAATTCTTGTTTAATCGAGCGCTGGCGAGCGTTTTCCGATTTCTCTTCTTGCGCTAACCGAGCTTCTTTTTGTTCCAGCCAGCTCGAGTAGTTGCCTTCCCATGGAATACCTTCGCCGCGGTCGAGTTCTAAAATCCAACCGGCCACGTTGTCTAAGAAATAACGGTCGTGCGTGATGGCCACCACAGTTCCGGTGTAGTCGTGCAGGAAGCGCTCAAGCCACGCTACTGATTCCGCATCCAAGTGGTTGGTCGGTTCGTCCAGCAGCAGCATGTCGGGTTGTTCTAACAACAAACGACAAATCGCCACCCGGCGACGCTCACCACCCGATAACACTTTAACTGGCGTATCCCACGGCGGCAGACGCAGCGCATCGGCGGCGCGCTCTAAGGCGTTGTCTAAGTTGTGGCCGTCTTTGGCTTGGATAATGGCTTCTAATTCGCCTTGCTCACGCGCCAGCGCGTCGAAGTCGGCATTTTCATCGGCATAGGCGGCGTATACGGCGTCTAAGCGCGACAGCGCGTTTTTAACGTCGGCTACGGCTTCTTCTACCACTTCGCGCACGGTTTTGTTCATGTCCAGTTCTGGCTCTTGCGGCAAGTAGCCGATTTTGGTGCCAGGCAATGGACGGGCTTCACCGTCGAATTCTTTATCCACACCCGCCATGATGCGCAGCAGCGTGGATTTACCTGAGCCGTTTAAACCGAGCACGCCGATTTTGGCGCCTGGGAAAAACGACAATGAAATGTCTTTTAAGATCGTCCGCTTCGGTGGTACCACCTTCGACAGGCGATACATGGTGTAAATGTATTGAGCCATGATGTTCTCTGACGTTAAGAAGTCATTGATAAGTAGCTAGATGTTAGCTGCTGGGTCTTGTGGGCAACTCGCAGGCGAGTGGCCAAAATTCGGTGCTGTCGTGCCAAAAACTGCATGATGGGCTTGGCAAACAACGACATAACAGCCTTGGGATTGTACGCCAAACTGAAAAGATTGGAAAAGCGCTTGCAGGCAAAAAGCCAATTTTGCGGGTGGATTTTTTTCCTTCGTCCTACCGAGCAAGCTCGCCACTGCAAATTCATTAGCACCCAAGGGTGGTTTTCTGAAATAATAGCGGGGTCTGGCCAGTCGGTCGCAATTAACAACACAAGGTGATGCCATGGGCGAATTTATCAATGATCCAGTATTTCAAGGATTTATCAGCGAAGCGCGGACAAGCGGTCAAGTCTATGTGCTCGCTCATGGCGAAGACTTGCTGGTGGTTGAATCGGTAGATTTCGAAGACACCGACGTGATGCCATTTTGGTCGAACATCGAACAAGCACAAATCCACTGCACCGAAGAGTGGGCCGAGTACAAACCAGAAGCCATTCCGCTGGAGATTTTCGTTGAAGGTTGGCTCAAAGAAATGTACGAAGACGGTGTGTTAATAGGCACCAACTGGGATATCGATTTAAACGGCCCTGAAGTTGAACCTCGTGAAATTTTAGAAGCGCTGGCGCAAGTGAACTAATCACTGCAGGGTTTCTTAATAAAAACGAGCCGCTTGGCTCGTTTTTTTATGGGCATTTTTAATCCAGTGTGTCCAGCAGCCTTTTATGGCTGTTGGTGACGACTTGACTTTAACTATTGCCAAGCCAAGCCAAGCCAAGCCAAGATCACGATCCTTTGAGATATGCCACTACGTCAGCCGGAGCTGCGGGCGGAGTTAAATCGACCCCGACACTCAAGCGTTGTAGTAAAAGATCAAACACTTCCAGCCGCGCTTGATGTTTGTCATTGCCGTCAATGACGTGCCAAGGCGCAGCCGCACTATGGGTGTACGCCAACATATCTTTGACCGCCGCTTGATAAGCATCTGCATGACGGCGGTTACGAATGTCTTCGGCGGTTAATTTCCAGCGTTTGGCTGGGTCTGCTAACCGTTCTTGAAAGCGTTTCAGTTGGGTGTCTGGGCTGATGTCCAACCAAACTTTCACCAGCGCAAAACCTTCGTCGGTTAAACATTGTTCAAATTGATTGATTTGCGAATAAGCCCGTTGCCACTGCGCTTGACTGGCGTACCCCTCGACACGCTCAACCAACACCCGGCCGTACCACGACCGGTCAAACACGGCAAAATGTCCGGCTTGCGGGATGTTGTGCCAAAACCGCTGCAGCCAATGTTGTTGCCGCTCATGTTCATCCGGGGCGCTGGTGGGCCAGACGTGTAACCAGCGGGGGTCCAAACACCAGCCGAGCCTTCGAATAATGCCGCCTTTGCCAGCGGTATCGGCACCTTCTAACACCAAGATGGCGGGTTTTTGTTGCCGCGCCATCGCTTGTTGCAACAACGCCAGTTGTCGCTGCTTGAGTGCAAGCTGTTGTTCATAGTGCGCTTTTTTGTCCATTACCGATCCTCTGCTGGGTCTTTATTCAGTGTAGCTAGCGGCGATACCCGTCGTCTAACGTAAAGATCAAGTAAAGGCCTCTCGGATCTAGTTGCAAATGAGAAGGATTCTCAGTAGCATTGGCGCCAGTGTTTAGCAAAGGTGAAAACCGAGGGGATAAGCGTGGCTCGATGGTGGCGCTGGGTGCATGTGTATGGATCGATGCTGATCTTAAGCTTGTTGTTATTTTTTTCGGTTACCGGCATCACGCTGAATCATCCAGAATTGCGCTCAAGCCTTGGCGCGCAAAGTACCGAAGTCACGCTGCAACTGCCAAGCAACTTGCAACAGTTGCCCTTTACCGACGATGCGCTCGCCAATGCCGCCAGTGCCAAACAAATCGCCAATTGGCTGCGCGAGTCCCAGCAGATCTTAGGTGCGGTCGAGCATTTTCGTTTTGAACCGAGCGAGAGCGTGTTAGAGCTCGATTTTAAACGCCCAGCTGGTTACAGCAATGCCGAAATTGACCTGCAATCGGGTGAGGTGGTGCTGCTTACTGAACATCAAGGCGTGCTGGCGCTGCTCAATGATTTGCATAAAGGCCGCGACGCCGGCTTTGCCTGGAAACTGCTGCTCGATATCGCGGCGCTGCTCTGCATCGTGGTTGCAGTCAGCGGTCTGTATTTATTGTGGCGGGCACAAAAGCTACGGCACAAAGGTTTGTATACGGCGAGTATCGCCACAGTGTTAGTGTATTTGGTGTACCAGTTGGCGTTACACCCGTAAGGATGAGCAAATGAAAAAGATCGCAGTGCTGGTGTTCGCTGGCGCATTCAGTAGCAGTGTCGCGACGTCCGCGCAGGCGGCACAACTGCAAATTGACGTGGCTATTCCGCAAGTCACCGAAGGAGAAGCGCATTGGCCTTATGTCGCGGTGTGGATTGAAAACCAGCAAGAACAGCCGGTGCGTTTGGTGGAGATTTGGCGGCAAAAACCGGACTGGCTAAAAGACTTACGGCGCTTTTGGCGCAAGATCGGCCGTTCGGATAAAGCGCTCGTGGATGCCCGTACCGGCGCCACCAAAGGCCCTGGCGAATATCGCTTGGTTTGGAATGGTCAAGATAACCAAGGCGTTGACGTTGCGCCGGGTAAATATGTGCTAGTGGTGGAAGCCGCGCGGGAAAACGGTGGCCGCAACATGGTCAAGCAAGCCTTTGATTGGAACGGCTCGGCGGTCAATTTCAGTATCGCTGCCGGTAGTGAATTGGGTGAAATCAAGGCGCGTCGCGTCGATTAATTCCGCATCAGGAGAAAAGTATGAAGTCTGTTATTCGTGTATCGGTCGTGACGCTGGCGGCATTACCCCTGTGGTTATCGGCGCACACCATGAATTTGCTACCAAGCCATTTTGTGCAAGCCAAAACCGGTGGTTTTGTCTCGGTAGAACTGTTTGCCAGTAACACCACCTTTCAAGCTGATAAAGGCACGCCGGTGGATGGTTTCCAGCTGTATTTACCCGATGGCAGCGTCGGGAAAGTGGAAGGTAGCTACCAAGGGAAGCGTAAATCGTTGGTGGACGTGGCGTTGCCAGTTGATGGCACCTACCGCTTACAAAATGGCGGCCAACCGCGCTTTTTCACTAGCTATGAGCTCAACGGCGAGAAAAAACGCCTGATGGGTGACAAACAAAAAGCCGTGGCTGAATTACCCAAAGGCGCCAGCAACGTGGTCACCACCCAAGGCCGCAGCAAGGCACTCGCTTTTGTCACTGTCAATGCGCCAACCGACACCGTATTAAAACCAAGCGGGCAGGGGCTGGAATTCACCCTCGACAAGCATCCGGCGGACATTGTGGCTGGTGAAGCGGTGACTGTTACTGTGTTGTTTGACGGCAAACCTGCCAGTGGCGTCGACAGTGAGTTGATGTTTGATGGCGAGTTGTATCGCAACGAAGCAGGTCGTCAGCACTTTAAAACGGATACCAAAGGCCAGTTTAGTTTTACGCCGCAAAGTGCAGGCCGTTATTTGTTAGAAGCGTCGCTGGAAAAAGACCTGCAGTCGGCCAAAGCAGATAAAATTCGCGAAGGTTTTAGTTGGGCGTTTGAAGCTAGTTTGCCGTAACGACCTGTGCCAGATGCTGGGCTGACACGTGTCGTGAGCTAAAAAAACAGGAGCCCGAGGGCTCCTGTGTTTGTTGGTACTGGCCGAGTCAGTATGCGGATCTACTTACTCTACAAAATCCAGTTCCAGTTCGTCTTCCTCGTCCAGATCTAACATCTTGCGCAAACGTTTTTGTTCGAGCAGATCATCAATCCGACGACGCGCTTCTACTTTATGTTTATTTTTAGCGTCTTTAACGCTGCTCTTTGGCAGCTTTATTTCAGCAGTGCTATCCACACTGCCATAGTCCCCCAACAGCATCTCGGCCATTTTTATCACTTCCATGGTTGGTTTTTATTCTTGTTGCGCCAACGTTTTAACGACAAAGTGCGGGCTGTTAAAGTGAATTATTTTTATTGTGATGATTAATTTCTCAAATATTAGCGCTAAGTGGTTGCAATCTATCGTGCTGATTTGGTTATTAACCGCGCTGCTACAAATCGGTACAGGTGTGATCGGCTAAATTTTGCGCAAGCGATGCGATCCAGCGATCCAATTTATGCAGCGCTCGTATCCAACTTTGTCCATAATGGCTGACCCTCAACGCGGAGTTCGTTCATGAAATTATTAAAACCTTTAGTCGCTTTAGCGCTGTGTGTTGGTTTGACGCCAACAGCCTATGCTGCCTGCGGCGATATCTTGAATCACAGCATGCAGAAGTTGCATAGCAAAGAAACAGTCGATTTGTGTGAGTCCTTTGCCGGTAAAACTCTGTTGATCGTCAATACGGCTAGCCATTGTGGTTTCACTCCACAGTTCAAAGGCTTGCAAGAGTTGCAAGACAAATACGCCGACAAAGGCTTGGTAGTCCTAGGCTTCCCGTCGGATGACTTTATGCAAGAAGAAGACGATGAAGGCAAAACGGCTGAGATTTGCTATTTGAACTACGGCGTGAAGTTCCCGATGTTCAAAACTTCGGAAGTCCGCGGCGATGGCGCCAATCCGGTGTTTAAAGCGTTGATCGCAAAGACAGGGGAAAAACCAGCCTGGAACTTCAACAAATATTTGGTGACGGCAGGCGAGCAAAAAGTGCAGTACTTTGGCAGCCGTGTTAAACCAGATGACGCCGAATTTATCAAACAAATCGAAGCAGCATTAGCCGCCAATACTGTCAAATAAGACCGCGAAGTAATACTGCCACACGTCATCACGCGTCGTGCACGTCGCGACGCGTTTTATTTCTTCTTTATATCCAGTACCAACTGCATCACTTCCTATGTGTTCCTTGCTGGAATGGGTCAGCAAGGGCGTGATCGGCGCCTCAACGTCCAGCACAGCATTCCTCGCTTGTGCCTGCAGGCGTTTCAGACTACTATGGTATATAGTTATTATGTTATTCCATTTGTGCATAAGAGACGCTGTCATGGCTGTTGTTGTCATCGCCATCTTGATAGGACTTAGCTTGGGCTTATTTGGCTCGGGCGGGTCTATTTTGACAGTGCCAGCCTTGATTTATGTGCTGCATTATCCGCCGGCGGTTGCCATTCATATGTCGCTTGCCGTGGTCAGTCTGATCAGTTTAATGGCTGCGTTACCCTATTGGTGGCGGGGCGTGGTGCCTGTACGGGAACTGCTGCAGCTGGCGTTGCCTGGTGCAGTCGGCGCGGTGATTGGCAGTTATTTAACCGACTGGCTGGCTTCGTGGGTGCAACTGACGTTGTTGGCGAGTTTAATGGCGTTGGCGGCGTTAAACATGTGGCGACGGCAGGTGGTGCAATTGCAGCTAAGCCATCGCTACATGTTTTCATTGGTCGGTGGCGTGGTCGGGATGCTAACTGGCTTAATTGGCGTGGGCGGCGGTTTTTTATTGGTGCCGGTGTTGGTTGCTTTAACCAGCCTCGAGATGAGCGCAATTATCGGCATCAGTCTGAGTCTGGTGTTCTTGCAAAGTGTGGTGGGTTTTATCAGCCACAGCCTGTTGTTACCGCAGCCACTGGATGTAAGAACCGTGGCGTGGCTTGGCGGATGTGGTGCTGTCGGGTCCTTTGTTGGGCTTTGGTTGTTACCAAAATTACCGCAATTGCTGTTACGGCGTGGCTTTGCGGTCTTTTTAATGGTGCTGGCATTGCTGATTGCATTGATGCAATGGTGGCGACCACAATGAAGTTGAGTATTCAGCGTTGACGCTGAATTTTTTTACTGTTTATATTAGATAAATCTTATGTGAGGTACGCATGAAAACAATGACTGTTGAACGAGCGCTGCTGGCGTTTGCCGGTACTATGGTGCTGTTGTCGGTGGGGTTGACGCTCTGGGTGCATGCAAACTTTATCTGGTTCACCGTGTTTGTCGGCGCCAATATGTTGCAAAGTGCCTTTACTGGCTTATGTCCTGCGGTGTGGGTGTTCAAAAAACTGGGATTACCGACCGAAGCAGAACACGCACGTTCATGCTGCTAATGGGGCAGAGCAACGACATCCTATGGGTCGTTGCTCAACAGGGTTAATTGGCCGGCGTAAACCCGCTGTCAGGCGGCAGATCCTGCTGTTCAGCAGCGCTACGGGCGAGTTGATCGCAGCGTTCGTTTTCATCATGGCCGGCATGGCCTTTCACCCAGTGCCAACTGACCTGATGGCGCTGACAGGCGGTGTCGAGGCGTTGCCATAAATCTTGATTTTTGACTGGCTCTTTGGCCGCCGTACGCCAATTATTGCGTTTCCAGCCATGAAGCCATTGGGTGATGCCTTGTCGCACATATTGACTATCGGTGGTCAGATTGATGTCGCATGCTTCTTTTAGGCATTCCAGCGCCACAATGGCGGCCATCAATTCCATCCGATTGTTGGTGGTTAACGCAAAGCCGCCCGATAACTCTTTGACATGATTTTTATAGCGTAACAAAGCGCCGTAGCCACCAGGGCCTGGGTTTCCCAGACATGAGCCATCGGTAAAGATTTCAACAGATTTGCGCATCAGACTTCCCACTTGAATTTTCGCCGTATACTCTATCGCAAAAAGCGCAACAGAACGAGTTTCATGGCAAAGCGTCAAATTATCCTCGATACCGAAACGACAGGTATCAACCCGCACGAAGGGCATCGCATCATCGAGATCGGTTGTGTTGAAATGATCAACCGACGTCTCACGGGCAATAATTTTCATGTGTACCTCAATCCCGATCGGTTGATTGAAGAAGACGCTATTCGAGTGCACGGCATCACTAACGAATTTGTGGCCGATAAACAGCGTTTCCGTGAGGTTGCCCAGCAATTTTTTGACTATTTGCATGGCGCAGAACTGGTCATTCATAACGCGGCGTTCGACGTTGGCTTTATCAATCATGAATTTAAGTTATTAGCACAGCCTTTACCGCCCATTGATACGGTCTGTGGTGTGCTCGATACGCTGGCGCTGGCGCGTGATTTACATCCGGGGCAAAAAAATAACCTCGACGCCTTGTGTCGTCGTTATGACATTATCAACAGCCATCGAACCTTTCACGGCGCTTTGCTTGATGCCGAAATTCTGGCGGATGTTTACCTAGCCATGACGGGTGGCCAAGTCAGTTTGAATTTGGCCAATCAAGGTGAAAATAACGATCAACACGGCAACGGCCCTGTGGTGTTGGTACGTCGTGGCCAATTAAACGTGGTGCGTGCGACCGAGGAGGAATTGGCGTTGCATGAGAAGCGACTCGACTTGGTGCAAAAAAAATCAGGAGGGTGCCTGTGGCGAAGTTAATCCACCGTGTAGGGATTTGGGCGGCGCTTACGTTTGTCACGCATGCAGCAATAACATGCAATGTACTGGCACAAACAAACCAAGATACCAAGGCGACCACAAGCCAAGGCATTGAGGAGTTACCATCCGTCACCGGTAGTAATCAAATTCCTATTCTGAACAATAGATTTCGAATTGATTATGAAGTCAAAGAATTAACCTTGGTATTTTTCAGAAAACCAGGCTCTCCAGCTGTGGTGCTCGTCAAACCCGACGGCAGTAAAATCTATTCAACCACTGCAACAGCCAATAATGTCTATTGGTATAGCGACAAAACCTACGACTTGATTCGGTTAAAAGAGCCAACGCCAGGGCCTTGGCAAGCAGTTGGCAAGGTGCTGCCTGAATCGCGCATCATGGTGTTGACCGATATCAATATTAAAGTCGACCCATTGCCGAAGGATTTAATGCTCGGTGAGCAGCTTAAAGTCACGGCGACGCTGGTCAATGGTGATAAACCAATTCAAACCAAAGATTTTCGCGATCTGTTGCAGCTCAAAGTGTTGATGCTGAGCACGCAAAAAGAAGGCATGGCCAATGCGTCTGAAACCGTGTTTGAACTGGCCACTTTGGATGACGATGGCAATAACTTTGATGAGCGGCCGCGGGATGCGGTGTTTACTGGCGAATATCGCTTTGTGATGAAGGCGGGTGAATGGATGCCTAAGTACACCATCAAAACCCCGCTGTATACTCGAGAATTAATCCAAGATCCGATCATCGTTTCGGACGCGCCGTTGGCGTTTGAATTTGTTGAAGGCAAAGGCGAGCAAAAACATCAGCTCAAGTACACCATCACCAAAGGCGTGATAGAGCCGAATTCGGTGATGATCCAAGGACGGGTGATTTACCCTAGTGGGGACGTGCAGACCTTTACACTCGCCGAAAGCAAAGATGTAGTTCGCCAGCTCGATATCGGCAATGTCGGCAACGGTAACTACCGGGTGGAGCATGTGGTTTATGGTAAAACCACGTCTGGACGTGATTTTGTGTTAAATCTGACGGACCAAGTGCTGCGGATAGTCGCTACCCAGGAGCCTACACCTGAACCCGCCGCCGCTGAAGCACCAGCGAAAGATGTGGCAAAAGTGCCTGAAAAACCTGCAGAACCGGTACCAGAGCCGGAGCCGGAATTCCCACTAGTCTGGGTTATAGTCGGGAATTTATTCATTTTGCTCGGTGGTGGTGCTGCAGTTTATATCGCGATGCACCCTGAGGGGTTTAAAGGCGTATCGATGGTGTTTAAAAAGTTAAACCCATCATCACTGCTGAAAAAGAACAAGAAGGCTGGCAATGACATCAGCATGTCAGACCCCGCCGGCCAACAAGTTTCGGTGGGCACTGACGGTGCTGCGGCGAAAAAATCGGCAAAAATCAAAGAGTCTGACGATATTTTAGACCTTTCATTACCGGATGATTAAGGATTGCGCAAATCCGGCAAAAAATTGGTTGACGGGGTTTGCCAAGGCCCGTATTATTCCCGCCGCAACGCAGCGTACCCAACTGAAAACGCTGTGTGGCCCAAGTGGAGCGGTAGTTCAGTCGGTTAGAATACCGGCCTGTCACGCCGGGGGTCGCGGGTTCGAGTCCCGTCCGCTCCGCCACTTTGTTCGATGTTCTTCGGAGCGGTAGTTCAGTCGGTTAGAATACCGGCCTGTCACGCCGGGGGTCGCGGG
>CAYTIQ010000036.1:0-38641 GCA_964437935.1 uncultured Rheinheimera sp. | reverse complement strand
GCCTCGTAAACACTCTCAGCTTAGTCGCTGAGGAAAGAGGCGGACCATCTAATTATGTATGCCGCTAACGCTCCCTTTGGTGGCAATATCGTCGGCTTACAATCTGCCAGTTGGTGGTATTTCGGGCGAGAACCTGCGGCATTAAGTTGGTCCGAAGCCGCCTTATTGGCGGTATTGCCAAATAATCCGGGCGCATTATACCCAGGGCGAAGTAATCAAGCGTTAAAGCAAAAACGCGATCTATTGCTCAAGCGCTTAGCAACAGGCGGCGCCATGAGCGAGTTGGACTTTGAATTGGCCGTGGCCGAGCCATTGCCGCAACGCCCACGCGGCTGGCCTCATGCGGCTCCCCATTTACTGGCGCAGTTAAAAAAACAATATCCCGAGCAATCGCGCTTTGATACCACCCTTGATGGCGCCTTGCAACGCCAAACCGCCCAAGCGCTGGCTCGACACTCTCGCTTCCTCGACCATCAAGATGTGCATAACATCGCCACCTTAATCGTGGATCATCAGCAGATGCAGGTGTTGGCGTACCATGGCAATGTGACACAAGATGCCAAGGCCGGCGCTCATGTCGATATCACACGCAGCCCGCGCTCCAGTGGCAGTATTTTAAAGCCGTTTTTATATGCCGCCCAACTCGATGCCGGGCTGCTACTGCCGACTAGTTTACAAGCCGATGTCCGCAGTCAATTTGGTAGTTACAGCCCCGCCAATTTTGATTTGCAATTTCGCGGCGCTGTGCCGGCACAACAAGCCTTGGCTGAATCGTTAAATATCCCAGCGGTTCGACAATTAGCAAGCTATGGCGTGACGCCATTTAAAGACGATTTGCTAAAACTTGGGTTATCCAGCATTCATAAATCGGCGGACCATTATGGCTTGTCGCTTATTTTGGGCGGTGCCGAGACCCGCTTAACCGAGTTGACACAGGCCTATGCCGCGATGGCGCATGCCATCGCACAACAACGCCGTGACGTGCCCACACTGCAGTACCTGCAGCAGCAAGCGGTAAGCTCCCTCCAGCTTCCCTTTTCGGTCGGCGCGGCGTATTTAACCTTGGATGCGCTGACCCAAGTGGAACGCCCAGACAGTGAAGGCAGTTGGCGCGATTACAGTCAAACCCAAACCATCGCTTGGAAAACTGGCACTAGTTTTGGGCTGCGTGATGCGTGGGCCATTGGTAGCAATGGTCAGTACACCATTGGCGTCTGGGTGGGCAACGCCGATGGTCATCCTGCCCCCGTGCTGACCGGCGGCCAAAGTGCCGGGCCTGTGTTGTTTGATCTGTTCCGCCAAGTCCCGACCCGCCGCTGGCTTGCGGCGCCGCTCTATGATTTGGCAAGCGTCGAGGTTTGCAAAGCCGATGGTTTTCCTGCGCGTCTGGATTGCGAGCAAGAGACTACCCAAAAACCCAAAGCAAGCACCTTGCAGCTGGATCTTGGCTATATGCAGCAACTGTGGCTGGACCCAACGGGACGCTATCAACTGCCCCAAGGGTGCGTGGCAGGTATAGCAAGCCAACCACAGACTCGATTGGTGTTACCCTTGGCGATGGCGTGGTATTACCAACGACGTCATCCGGACTATCGGCCACTTCCCGACACCTACCCGGGCTGCCCTGACGCATCCCAAGAGAGCATAGCGATATTGGCTCCGGTGAGTGTCGGAACCATCACCTTGCCACTGCAAGGCGATGGCAAGCTTGGCGCGGCGGTGTTTCGCGCCGTGACGCGTGATCCACACCAATCGATCGATTGGCATCTCGCCGGGCGCTATTTAGGCCGAACTCGCGCGCCCCACCAAATGGCAATCCAAGCGCCCTCTGGTCACTACGAATTGGTACTGACCGCCAGTGATGGCCAACGCTTAACTCGACAACTGCACGTGGTGCGCGCTGAATTTGCCAACGCCAGTGCCGCGGCCAATTGAGCCTGTGCCCATGGGTTTTACAGCAAGGCCTGCACCTATCCGCGGATCCTGCCCCCATGGCCGCAGCGCTGGTATTTGCCGGCAACCGGCCTTCGCACAGGCGTTAGGAAAGCGTTCGCCACACACAGCGCCCCTCCTCGATGTCATTTTTTTAGTTTTTTTTCGTGTCTTTAAAACTATTTTTGTCGCTGCGTCGACCAATACTCAGTAACCCAACACAACCAATGGCAGATAAACCTCGGTGTTTAAACGAAGTGATGAAGCATTAATTCGCAAAGCGACGCAAGGCGATGAGCAAGCTTGGCAGCAATTAGTCGGCCGCTATCAGTCGGCGCTGTATTATTACGGTCTGCGGTTACTAGGCGATAGCGAGGATGCCCGCGATTTATTGCAAGATGTGTTGATGGTGGTCTGTCGCAATCTGGCGGAGTTTCGTGGCGACAGCAGTTTCAAAACCTGGCTGTTTGGCATTGCCAACTATCGGGCGATCGATTTGCTACGCAAGCGCCGGCCACAAGATGATATCGACGATTTACATGAGGTGTTGGCCGACGACCAGGCCTGTGTCATGCAGCAGTTAAGTGGTTTGCAAGAGCAGCAGCTGGTGCAACGCTTGCTGCTAACCTTGCCTATCGAGCAACGAATAGTGTTAGAACTTAAGTTTTATCAACAATTTACTTTTGACGAAATCGCCAGCCAATTGGCCATTTCAAGCAATACCGTCAAAAGTCGTTTTTACAGTGCGCTGGATAAAATGAAGGTCCAGCTGGAGGCACATGATGTCGGACAGTCCACGTATTTTTGCTGATTTTGTCGAAGGCCGCTTGACTGAAGCGCAGTGTCGGCAGCAGCTGAATGCTGATGCACAGTGGTTAGCTCGCCTTGATACCTGCATTCGTCTGCAGCGGGTCGCCAAAGCGCCCGCCTATGATGCGGTGCCTTATGTCGACACCCGTAGTATGTTTCAAGCGCAATGGGGTCACCAAGCAGCACAGCGCCGGGATTTTTGGCCCAAACTGGCGGTCGCATGCTCGCTGATGGCCATTGCCATTAGCCTGTCACCGCTCAAACTGCAGGTCAATGACGGCAGTATCGCGATGCATTGGGGGCAGCACGACGCCAAACAAGTGGAGCAAGTGACCCAAATGCTGGCCAGTTACCGCCTTGAACAACAAGACTATTTACAAAAACATTTGCAGTTACAACAGCAACAACAAGCCTCGCAATTGATCCTGCTGAAGGATTATCTGACGGAGGCGGAACAAAAAAATCGTCGCAGTGACATGCTCGAATTGGTCGAATACCTCAATATGCAACGCCAAGCCGATTGGCAGTATTGGCAAGACCACGCGCAACCGTCACAGGCCCGTCTTGATTACAGTGCCGCGCCTTCCTATAAAAGGCAGCCTTAAGGAGTT
This sequence comes from uncultured Rheinheimera sp., assembly GCA_964437935.1. Taxonomy (GTDB): domain Bacteria; phylum Pseudomonadota; class Gammaproteobacteria; order Enterobacterales; family Alteromonadaceae; genus Pararheinheimera. The sequence goes on along the minus strand of CAYTIQ010000036.1, from coordinate 35,288 downwards.
TGATGATGTTAAAGACCCGTGTTCGTTCCTTGGTTTCACTGCTGGTGACGACAAGCATATGCTGTTCACTGACCCTGTTGCCATCCCATGCTGCCGAGCCTGTCAGTAGCAAACTGAAGCAAAACCTCGACATCATGCGCGATATTTTGGACAAATCCTTGCGCACCCCAACGGGCCGTGGTGTTGGCGATATTGATGTCAGTTACATCGCCGGCCAAGGCGTGTTGTTTGAAACACGCATCGATGGTGGCTTTGATGGTTGGATGTTCAGTGGCCAGCAGATGCCGGGCATGGACCCCGCCTTGATGGCGCGGATCAGCGCTGAAGCGGCACGCGTCAGTCAGGCGGCCTTGGCTGGTGCAGAGGTGGATGACTCGGCGCTGGAACAACTGACCGCCGAAGCTGAACAAGCCGCGGAAAACTTTACCGAACAACAACAACGCATGGGCGATCAACTGCGCGACATGCGCGAGCAAAAACGCGATTTAGAACGCGAACTGCGCGATATTGAGCGGGAAAAACGTGACATCGAATTCGCCCAAAAGGTCGGTAAACTGGAAAGCGCCCAGCAAAAGCAACTGGAAACCTTGGCAAAACAGCAAAAAGACCTGCAAGCCAAAGCCGCTGACATCCAACAAAAATACAGCGTTGCGGAAGCCGATTTCCGCAAACAACAACAAGAAAAGCAAAAATTAGCCGAGCAACAGCAAGCCGAATTGATCAGTAAAGTGGGGATCAACATGGCGCAAACCTTGTGTGATTACGGCGCCGGGCTTCGCGAGTTGACGGATAATCAGTTCGTCGCATTAAAACTGAGAACCCGTGGTCGCGCCAATAGCGATGTCTATTGGGTATTTAATAAAGCGGATATCAACGCCTGTGTGGCTGGCAAAACGTCTGCCGGCAATTTGTTAAAAAAGGCTAGCAGTTACAGTTACTAAGCGTAATGAATGTGAACAAAAGCCATACAGATCGTATGGCTTTTTTTATTTCGTTGATTCTTAACCGATTTGGCTGCCAAGCGGCTATTGACAGCTGGAAGTGAACTGCGTAAAACCCCAAAATTCTAGTCGTGTGGAGACGTGACGTGAATTCGAGTATTCCAGTGTTAACCCAGTCGTTAGCCGACACCGAAGGCCTTGCGGCTATTGTGTCGCAGTTTTATCAAGATGGGATTGTGATCGTCCGTCAGGCTATCCCTGCCGCGCTGTGCCAAGCGCTACTCGCCGATGTACAGTCTAGGCAAAATTTAAGCCGTGCAGGCGTCGGTCGTGGCGAACAAACCTTGCTCAACAGCGACATCCGCCGTGATAAAACCCTGTGGTTGGAGGGCGATTGCCAAGCCCAGCAGGATTATATGGCGCTGTTGGATCAGCTGCAGCAACAGGTCAACCGCCGCTGTTTTTTGGGGTTAACCCATTACGAGTGTCATTACGCGCACTACCAAGCCGGAGATTTTTACAAAAAGCATCTCGATGCATTTGTCGGGCGTTCGAACCGACGACTCACCACCGTCTGCTACCTCAACGATAGCACCGAAGGCGGTGCCTTGCGGTTGTATGACGAACACGACCAGCTGTTGCAAGATGTGCAGCCGCAAGCAGGTTTACTGGTGATGTTTGAAAGCGAACGTTTTCCACACGAAGTGTTACCGGCGCTGACAGACCGTTTTAGTATCGCCGGCTGGTTTCGTATCGATTCCGCCGTGCTGTAAGCTTGAAAACCGAATCCTCCCCCGGATTTTTGCAATATCTCGACAGGAGTCGTTATGCGTCAGAATTTACCTGTGACCCAGACAGAACGCAGTTTCCCTAAAGGCCAAAAACTAGTATCAACCACCGACGCCCGTGGTGTGATCACCTATTGTAATGATGCCTTTGTCCAAATCAGTGGTTTTAGTCGCCAAGAATTAATGGGCCAACCGCACAATATAGTGCGCCATCCCGATATGCCACCGGCCGCATTCGCCACCATGTGGAGTTATTTAAAACAAGGCAAGGCTTGGATGGGCTTGGTCAAAAACCGTTGTAAAAACGGCGACTATTATTGGGTGCATGCGTATGTCACGCCGATTGTGCAACGAGGCCAAACCATCGGTTATGGGTCTGTCCGCGTGGCGCCCAGCCGGGAACAGATCGAGCAGGCCAGCGCCTTGTATGCGCGGATCAACGCCGGTCAAAGTGAGCCGGTGGTCGCCGCTTGGTTTACCCGCTACAGCACTGAATTAGCCCCTGCTGCCTTGCTAGTGGCAGGATTCGGCGCGGCATGGGCAGCGCAACCTTGGCTTGCTGTGTCACTGGCATCGGCGGCCACAGTTCTGAGCATAGTTAGCAATCGCCTTCGGACCAAGCAGCGCTTACAACGCTTAACCTCACATGTCAGCGATGCCTTTACAGACCCATTAGCGGTGAAGAGTTACAGCAACGACCATGGTGCGATGGCGGTGTTAGAAACAGCCCTTATCGCCAACCAAGCACGCCTAAATACGGTGTTGACCCGCATTGAAGATTCTGCCAATCGCGTCAATCATCAAGCAGAGCAAGCACTGCATATCAGCACCAGCACCATGCAACAATTGCAAAAACAGCAGCAACAAACCGAGCTGGTCGCTACCGCGATGAATGAGATGACCACCACCATCGCCAATGTGGCTGACCATGTGCAAGAAACGGCACGCCAAGCCGCCGATGCTGACTTATTAGCGCGTCAAGGCTCTGGCATTGCCGAGCAAACTCGCGCGGCGATGTTAACCCTGCAAAACACCGTCAACGGGATCAGTCAGGCTGTCACTGAACTGGCCGGACAAACGAGCCATATCAATCAAGCGGCGCAGTTGATTGAGCAAATCGCCGAGCAAACCAATTTATTGGCCTTAAAGGCAGCCAACGAAGCCGCCCGCGCCGGCGAGCAAGGCCGCGGTTTTGCGGTGGTCGCCGATGAAGTACGGTCGTTAGCATCACGCACCACCGCCTCAACCAAACAGATTTACCAGATCATTCACCAGTTATCTGAGCAAGCCAAACAATCGGTCACCGTCGCTGAAAACGGCTGCCAAGATGCCGCCACCGGCGTGGCTCGCGTACAAGAAGCACAGCAGATGTTGCTTGGCATCAGTGAGCGTGTCATCAGTATTTCTGGCATGGCAACGCAAATGGCCACGGCCGTCGACCAACAATCGTCGGTTGCCGACGAGATCAATCAACAAGTGGTAGCGATTGCCGCCTTGGCGCAGACCAGTCTGGAGCAAGGTGAGACCGTGCAACATGCAGGTCAGCAATTAAACAACACCGCCGACGAGTTGCATGATCTGGTGCAACGGTTCAGTCGAGCGGCGGTCTAATCATGCCACCGTTACATGACACTTCAGAGAGGTCGTTGATGGAATCTGTGTCGACGTCACGTGTTGTAGTCGCCGGTGTCACCGGCGCCGTGGGTCAGCTGGTGCTTGCGCAATTGCTCGCCCACGGCGCGTCAGTGCAATGTTGGACACGCCGCCCGTTAGCGCCGCATGTCAACTGCCAAGCAATGCCGCTGCACCAGCCGTTTACAGCCGCCGATGTTGCCATTTGTACCTTAGGCACCACGCTGAAACAAGCCGGCAGCCAACAGGCGTTTTATCAGGTGGATTTTGAACTGATCCTCGCCTTTGCTAACGCCGCCCGTACCGCGGGTTGCCGTCACTTCATCTTGTTAAGTTCACTCGGTGCCAATGCCAAGCAACGGCAATTTTACTTGCGCGTCAAAGGAGAGATTGAAGCGGCGGTGCAAGCACTTGGCTTTGCCGCGGTCAGTATCGTTCGCCCGTCGTTATTGACCGGGGCAACCCGTGCCGATCGGCGTTATGCTGAGCGAGCGGCGGAGTTGGTCACAGGCTGGATAAGCCCCTTGATCCCACCACGTGTTCGCCCCGTATCTATTCACCATGTCGCTAGTTTTTTGCTCGCTTTGGCAAAGCCTGATACCATCGGCTGCACTATTTACGAGAATTGGGAAATCCACCGCTACCATGCCACGCCTCGCGCTGACCGACTCTGAGAAACAACAACGCCGCCAAGTGCTGCTCGACGCTGCACATCAGTTGTTCCGTGAACAGCACGAGATCCCAACCGTCGCAGCCATTGCCGAGCGTGCTGACGTCGGCAAAGGCACGGTGTACCTGTCCTTTCGCACCAAAGAGCAAATTTTTATCGCCCTGCTGTCCGATAGTTTTTTAGGCTTTATCGCTCAGTTAAAGCCGTTATTCCCGTACATCGACAGCCCAGCCACCTTTGCCAAGCATTACACCGAACACTTGTTGGCTCAGCCTGATTTATTAGAGCTAGCCGCGATGGCCAACACGGTGCTGGAAACCAATTTGCCACAAGACACCTTGTTAGCGTTTAAACAACAACTGGCGCAAGCGGTGGCAGAGTGCGCAACGTTATTGGCGCCCGTGTTACAGGTGCCGGTGTTGCAGTGCCAGCAGTTATTAACGCGAACCTGGTCGTTGACGGTCGGTCTGTACCAAGGCAGTAGCCAAAGTTGGCAACTGCAGCATGTGCTGCCGCCAGAGGTCTATCAACAACTGTTCCCCGATTATCGCGACGAACTGGAATCATCCGTCCGTCAACTGTGGCTCGGCTTCTTGGCGGATGTGCAAAGCGGCGCGCGCTAACTCTTGTTGCTGCGCCTGAATTATCAGCAGCAACTCGGCGGTCGCCTCGGCATCGGCTAAAGCACGGTGATGTTGTGTTAAGGTCAAGCCAAAATGCGCGGCCAGTGCCGCCAAGCCATAGGAAGGCAAGCGCGGAAAATACCGCCGACTTTGCACCACAGTGCACAGCTGCGGCGCACGCCATGAGACCCCTGCTCGCGCAAATTCCTGTTTGACAAAACCCACATCAAATTTGGCGTTGTGCGCGACAAAAATACAACCCTGTAGCCGCTGCTGCAGCGCTTCAGCCACCTCTGCAAAGGTCGGCGCTGTCGCCACCATGGCATTGCTGATACCCGTCAGTCGGCTAATAAAACTAGGGATATGGCGCTGCGGATTGACCAGCTGTGCGTACCTATCGACGACCTTGCCCCCTTGCACACGCACGATAGCGATCTCGGTGATCCGGTCGTGAGTGGCGCGCCCACCGGTGGTTTCCACATCGACCACCGCATACATCGTCGTTGGATCGTAACCAAATGCCACGCGCTGCACCGCCACCTGAAACCCCAATTGCTGCAAGGTTTGCAACCGCGTCCATTGATGTCGACGCAACACATCCCCTGGCGCTTTGACTTCGACCAATGTCAGACCGTTTTCATCCTCCACCAACAGATCAGGATAACCACGGCTATAGCGGCGAAAGTCTTTAGCCATGCGCAGTAACAACGCGGCTAAACTGCCTGCCGGCGCTTTATCAAGCAACACGTGCAGTTGTTCCAGCAAGTGCGGCGTAAAACGGAAAATGGCATTCGGGCGCTGCGCGGCATGCGCAAATTGCCGTAATAAAAAGCGTTGCGCCGCCTGCGGTTCGCTCAATAGCAAAAGCTTGCTATCCAGCACCGCTTGCTGCCGGCTGTAGAAAGTGCCAGTGGTCAAATCACGCGGCCGCCAGTCAAATTCGCTATGCAATGCCGCCTCGTCGGCTTCAAACAACTCTTGCCAAAACCACAGCCCAAACAACGCTAACCACAGATCATTTTCGGTGTGCCATGCTCGTTTGCCTTGTTGCTGGTAATGCGCCACCACACCTTGTTCGACATCAGAAACAAACAAGTCATCCAAGGTCAACAACTCGGCTTGTCGAAGCGCCAAGGTGATATCCGACAGCTGGCGCGGTCTACCCAAGCGCGCAGCAAAGTCTTGTGCCATGGCCAACTCCTCATCACAACTGGGGTCGGTTAACATGCGTTCCAGTTGCGTTTCCAAAGCGACTCGGTCACGCCGCTGTTGATACAGTCGCAATAAACGCTCGTTGGCCGGGAAACTTTGGCTGCGCTGATAACACGCCACACTTTGCTCAACCAAACCAAGCCGCTCGGCCTGCCGGCCCAGTTCAAAACAAAGTTGCTCGTGATGCAGTTCTGCCCGTTCATCCAACGGCGTTGGCCACGTCGCCATCGCCTCGAACCACTCATCAAACACTAAAGGCGCTAACACACTGGATTTCTTTGGCAACAAGGCGCGAAAACGGGCTTTGCTTGCACTGTAAAAATACGCGGCTTGGGCAGTTGCAGCATCGACATAACGCGCTGAAAATTGCTGTTTAAAATGCCGTGTCGGTAACACGCCTAAATCCCGCAGCACCAGCGCTGACAAATCCTGATGGCTATCGCCAAAAAACAAAAACATCATGTAATGCAGCGGTTCGGCAGGCGTTAGGCTGACAAAGTGGTCAAGACTGGACAAGAGCAGCGGCCAATCGGCAGGATGATCGGACAGATACGTCACCATGCTGGCTTTATCAGCAGACTTTTTAAGCTCAGCTCGGTTGGGATGTCCTGGTAACATCGATAGCAACTGCCACAACTGCGGCTTCGTTAGTTTTTGTAACACCGCGCTAGGGTCCTGCGCGCCAAGCGCATGGACTAACCAGCCAAGGTCTAGCAAGGCCGCCATGGCCAGCTCGAGATCGGAAATCTCGGCATAGTGCAACTCGCTTTTCGCAAACACTGGGCCTTTGCGCGACAACAGTCGCAACAATAATCGCTTGGCATCGACCGGCAACTGATGATAGCTGGCAAGCCATTGCCGGCCCTGCTCGTCCAGTAAGCCAAAATAGAGGGGCTCAAACCGCTGCAGAAATTCGTTAAAGTGGGCAAGCAGATAATCCGGCGCTAATTCGATACGAGCCATCAGGCGCTCCTTGACGCAACCACAGCAACTCAGATGTCAAAAATTTAGCGTACCGACTAACTGTATAAATGTACAGTTTATTGACTAATTAATTGCTGGATCCGTTGCAGATGCTGCTGGTTGTAATCTGGAATAAGGTGGCGATTCATGGCTGCAAACACCTGTTTAGCTTCGTTGGCTTTGCCTTGTTGCCATAACAATTCCGATAAGAACAGTTGGCTTTGCGCCACCATCAACTGATCATCGATCTGCCCATAAAGTTTGATGGCATTGAGATAATGCACGTTGATATCGGTAGCGAAATCTTGAAACTTGGTGCGCTGGCGTGCGAGGTTGTAATTGCCTTCGGCTTGGAATTGCACATTGTGGGTATGCATCGCCGCTTCAAGGCATAATTGACGATAATGCACCGACTCGCTGTGTTTACCCAGCCAATAGGTGATGTGACCAAGGTTGTTATACAACTCAAATTTCATCGCCCAGTCACCCGACTTTTGGTAACGGATCTCCAAGGCTTTGAGGCGCTCATAACCTTGAGGCCGGTTTTCATCCAGCGACATCTGAATGTTCACCAACCGGACGTCCATCAAAGGATTTCGACTGGCGGCACTTAAATGTTCAAGCAATTCAGAGGCTTTATCTAAATAATGCTGGCCTTGCAATTTGTTGCCGGTAAACAACAGCTCTTTCGCGTGATAGACATACAGGTTGGCTTTAAAGTAGGCCGGCAACTCAGGGATAAGCACCATCGCATTGGTTTCATCCAGCAGCTGCTGATCCTGATGCAAGATAAACAACGCGTTGAATTTTAATAGCTTGAGTTCATACCAAAAGGCGCTGTGGGGTGACGCTTGTGCGATGAAACTATCAATTTGTGCCGCACATTGCACCAAGGAGTTGTCGCAAAGGGTTTTGGCTTGATTGAGTTGTTGCTGCGTCAACGCGCCGTGCGCGGTAGCACTCCAGCTCAAACCAAGGATCATTGATAGAAAATATTTCACTGGCGAAAATCCCGAATTACCGCGCGTCCGATCGCTCAGTTATTGACGTCCACCGCTTGAATCTTAACGCCTACACCGTTACTTGGCGAGCACTTCTGCGCATGGCACGGTCAAAAGCCGCTGCAGGGAGAACCTTAATCGTTGCTCAACAGCACCTCTTGTTCTAAAAAACATTTCCGCTGACGAAACATCTGTGCCAAACCAAACCAGCCATGTTTTTCCGCCAGCTGAATGGCTTTTTGCAACTGTGCATCCTGCTTAGGGGTGACCCGAAATAGCTCGCGCCACGGCGTGACATCCGGCGCGACCACCAGTTGCACCCGTCGACCGTACCGAGTGATCAGCACATCCACCAATTCCAATGCCGCGCTGTCGTAATCAAATGCACAGTAGATGTCGGAGTATTGCGTTAAAAAAGGCTGTAATAAGGCGCCGCCAATGCGCGAGCCTGCGGCCAACACAACATCGCAATCAGCCAATGACAGCGGCATGGCGAGCATGGTCTGGCAATGCCGCAACACCGCGTCAAAACGGAAAAAATTCTCCTCATTTTCAATCAGCAGTACTTTGGATTTGGCACTAAACGCCTTTGAGACAATCACCTGACCATCGGTTTGACCTTGGCATAACACCACATCGGGCCTGAGCGGCAGTGCCGGCTGAGCAGTGTTCGCTTGCGCCTGTTGGCTATGTTCGGTGTAGACCAACAGGTATGACTGGGACGTCAACTGGGCGTGGCTATTGCCTTGCAAACTAGCAGTGATCCGATCGGCCGGTTGTTCAGCACTGTGCTTGAGCTGAGCGAACAAGGCGTGATCGGCAATGCTCACTTGCCATTTGCCTGCACCTGTCACTTTCACTCGAAACAGCTGTTGCTTTTGCTGTTGGAATGCCGGTGGCAGCAACGAGATCAGCTTTTGATAGTTGACCGGTTTACCGGCTTCAATCTGCGCCAGTAACTTCAGTAGCATCTTAATCCCCTGCCAAGACGCGGGCGACCGCCGCTTGCCATCCAGCAATGTTTTGCTCTCGACGCGAGGTGTCTGCGGGTTTAAACCAGCGTTCAGCTTGCACGAGCGTGGGCAAATCAGCCAACCCTTGATACCACCCCAATTCAATGCCCGCCAACAAGGCAACGCCGAAGGCGGTGGTTTCGGTTTGCAAAGGTCGCATCACCGGTAGTTGCAATAAATCCGCTAAAAATTGGCAAAACCAGCTGTTATTAACCATGCCACCATCAACTTGCAAACGTTGCAGCACGGCACCATCGGCTTGCATCGCCATCAACAAGTCGTAGGTCTGGTAGGCAACGGCTTCTAGTACCGCCCGCGCTAATTCGGCAGGGCCAGTGGCTAAGGTTAACCCTGTCCAACTGGCGGTCACATCCGCACGCCAATACGGCGCACCAAGACCGGTAAACGCCGGCACCAGATACACCCCGCGATTATCAGGGATTGAGGCGGCGAGCACTTCCGTCTCACTGGCATGGCGGATCACGCCAAGTTGGTCGCGTAACCATTTCACCGCCGCGCCTGCGACAAAGATGGAGCCTTCCAACGCATAATGGGTTTGCCCTTGCACTGTGTAAGCAATGGTGGTGAGCAATTGATGTTTCGACGTTAAGCGTTTATTGCCGGTGTTTAACAAGGCAAAACAGCCAGTGCCGTAGGTGCTTTTTAAGCCCCCCTCGCCAATACAGCCCTGCCCAAGCGCCGCCGCTTGTTGATCACCTGCCATCGCCAAAATAGGTAAGGCCTCACCAAACCAGCTGGCATCGCAATAGCCAAAGACGCCCGCACTTGGACGCACTGCGGGTAGCAAATCGCGCGGTACATCAAATAAGGCCAATAACTGATCATCCCATTGCAAGCTGTCGATGTTAAACAAGGCGGTGCGACTGGCGTTGGTGGTGTCGGTGGCATGCGTGGTGCCGTTACTTAAACGCCACAACAAAAAACTATCAATGGTGCCAAAAGCATAGGCACTGGGGTTTTGGCGCACGGCCGGGTATTGGTCGAGCAGCCATTGCAGCTTGGAGGCCGAAAAATAAGGGTCAGCACACAAGCCAGTTTTTTGTTGTAGCAGTGCCTCAAAACCTTGCTCCCGTAGCTGCTGACAACGCTCTTGGGTACGGCGGTCCTGCCAGACAATGGCCGGCGCTACCACGCTATGGCTGTCACGATGCCACAGCACGCTCGTCTCGCGTTGATTGGTAATGGCCATGGCACACACCCGCACCTGCAGCTGTTTGGCTTGGTGCATCACATCACGACACACCGCCAGCACCGACCACCACACTTGCTCTGCATCTTGCTCGACCCAGCCCGGCTGTGGGAAAGAGCAGCTGATTTCCTGTTGTGCCTGCGCCAGCACACGGCCTTGGCGGTCGAACAACATGGCGCGACTGGAAGACGTTCCCTGATCCAGCGCTAAAATGGCATCCACACTGTGACTGTTCAAAATGGTAACCCCAGCGACAAATAAAACCGATATGGGTCGCTCAACACGTCGCTTTGTGCCTGACCATACCCAAGATACAACGGCCCAAACGGGCTATCCCAGCCAGCAAACACGCTCGCCGCCCAGATCCAAGGCTCTGGCCCTTGCAGCGCCAGCAACCCTAACCGTGCATCGCGGACTTGCCCACGTTCGATGGATGTCCCCAAATACAGCGGAGAATGAAACAAACTAAAGCGATTTTCCGCCAATTGATAGCGATACATCAACGCAGCAAAACGAACTTCAGAGCCAAACAGGAAGTTTTGCGGATAACCGGACAAATTCAACAAGCCGCCTAACGCAAACTGCTCCAACGCCGCCGTCGATTCGTCAGAAGCGTAGCGATCAAAACGCAGTCGCGTTGACCACTGATGCTGTCGATAGTGCCCCGCCAACCGCCACTGCAAATGGAGGCTATCGCTGCGACCACGGGTGCCCTGCGCATCATCGATTAAGTGCTGCCAACGCGCTTGCAGTTGTTGGCCTTTCGATGGAAAGAACGCATGGTCCAAGGTGTCGTAGTCCACAAACAACTCGCCACCTCGGCGCAAATAGGCCAATTTTTCAAAGGTCAGTTGTTGCGCCAAAGCATCGGGCAACAGATATTCGCCATCGCGGCGAATGGCGCTTAGACTCAGTTGCCAGGCATCGCTGGGCGTCCAATGCAGCCCAGAGCGCAGCAGCAACTCCCGATTGGTGAGCTCACCGTCCGATAAGCCTGCGTCCGTTTCAAGACCGAGCACACTGCGACTTTGCGCCAGTTGCACTTGCGCACTGAGTTCAGACATGCCCAGCGGGTAATCCAACACCGTATTGAGTTTTTTATCGGTGCCAAAGGCTAAATCGGCTTGCCACCAAGCCCCTGAATCCGATAAGCCCGTTAACAAATACGAGGTTGCCAATTGGTATCGATGCTGATTTTTGAAATCATCTTGCAACTGCAGACGAAAACTTAGATAAGCCGGCCCCCAGCTTTTGTCGCTGGCGTCTAACACCAGCTTGTAGTGACCGTCGTCAGCCGGATACAAACTGCTACTGACTCGCTCCAGCGTGTCCAAGCCATAGATCCGTTCAATACCTGCTTGCAGCTGCTGTAACGTCAGCGGTTGGTGCAGCGGTAAATCCAAGCGCTGGCGCAAACGTTGATCCGACCAAAACGTCTGGTTACTTAACTCAATGCTACTTAACTGCAAGGTGTTGGGAGCTAGGTTTTGGGCATGGCGCGTTCGAGGTTCAGTTGCTTGCAACGCGGCAATGCGTTTGAGCTGGCGTGCAACGCCTTTCGCCGCCTCTTGTCCGCCACGGTAAGCCTCATCAAAACGGTCGAAATCCAAGGTGCCTAGCTGGCCTGTTGCTGGTTGGATCAACACGTCATCTTTGCCCAGCAACTTGATTTGTTCTCGCACCGCGCGCTGCACTAAAAAATTCGTCAATTGCTCGGTGACAGCAACAGCATCTGCTAATTCATCACGAGCCAATAACGGCGCATCAATAGCAACAGCAATAATGCGAGTGGCCCCAAGCCGACGTGCCACATCAATTGGCAGGTTATTGGCAACCCCACCATCGACCAACAATCGGCCATCGAGCTCCAACGGCCGCACCACTCCGGGAATGGACATCGAGGCTTGCACCGCATGCAACAGATTGCCTTTTTCCAGTACAACAGCTTCGCCGGTCGCCAAATCGGTGGCGATGGCCCGAAATGGAATGGCTAACTGATCAAAACTGCCAAGCACCGGTACCACGCCATAAGCGCGTTCAATCAAGGTCGCCATCGATTGGCCATGCAACATGCCGCGTGGCAGTTTCAGGCCTTTGTAGCCAACCCCCACATCGGGCTGGATCGGAAAGGCATCTCGCCATTGCCGCGCTCTGGCGGGGATCAGCTCACGTGCGACTTTGTCGCGCACACCTTGATCCCAAGGCAACTGCTTGATCGTGAGCGCAATGTCATTGGGGCTATGACCGCTGGCATACAAACCGCCAATAAAAGCGCCAATACTGGTGCCAATCACCATGTCCACCTGCACGCCATGCTGTTGTAACGCTTGTAACACCGCGATGTGGGCCGCGCCGCGAGCCCCTCCGCCGCCAAGGACTAAAGCCACACAAGGCCTCGCTTGGCTAGCTTGGCAAAGTGGCGGCGTTGCTGGATTTGTTAACAACAGCGAGTTCGCCCCAACATGGGTCGATAGGATCAAGAGCAGAAAAAGCAGGTTACTTTTCAAAAACTTACACATCCAGACATCCATCTAGCCAGCCTTCTTTGTTGTATCAACAAAAAATTTCATCTGTTTAGCATAATTTTTTTTCGCCATATTGACAGCGTTTTAGATCAAGCAGTTAGCAAACAAATGTGTCAGGAATTTTTACACAAGCTGTAATATTTTCTGAAAAGCTTAATAAGAGTTTATTGAAATTGTCACAAAGGTTATTTAATGTGCAGACCCCGGTCAGACCAGCACCCTATTTTTTGACCAATTAGAACAAATAATAAACAACCCTATCGAGACTGTGACGGAAGTACTTATGAAATTTAACATGCTGCTGTTGTCCGCTCTACTTGCTCCTGCAGTGCAGGCGGAACCCTTTTTCTCTGAATACGTGGAAGGCTCATCGAATAACAAAGCGCTGGAGATTTATAACCCAGACGCGGCACCTATTGATTTAAGCGCCTATTCGATCAAAATGTTTTTTAATGGTGGCACAACATCCAGCCGCACAGTCACCTTATCCGGTTCATTAGCACCAGGTAAAACCTTTGTCGTCGCCGATGCGAAAGCTGACGCGACGCTACTGGCCAAAGCCAACATCACCATGCCCACCGGCGTGTTCAATGGTGACGATGCTATCGCCTTATACAAAGGGAACACTTTAATTGATGTCTTCGGACAAATCGGTCTGGACCCAGGCACGGGTTGGGGTACTGGCGGCAATGTCACTGTTGATAAAACCCTCGTTCGTAAAACGTCGGTCAATCAAGGTGATGTCAATGGCAGCGATGCGTTTGATCCTACTGTCGAATGGGACTTTTTCCCAACAAATACCTATGACAATTTAGGCAGCCATAGCGCTGCGGCAGGCGGCGGCTCTGGCACTGGCGGCGATACAGGTGGCGGCTCCACACCGCCGGCCGTATTGATTGGCGCCTGTGGCGATGCGGCGACCAAAATCAGTGACATTCAAGGCGCTATAGATGTCTCTGGCAAAGTTGGCCAAACACTGGTCGCTGAAGCCGTAGTGACCAAAGTCACGCCGCATGCCACAGGGTTCTACATTCAAGAAGAAAGTGCTGACCAAGACGGCAACAGCGACACGTCTGAAGGTATCTTCGTATTTAACGACAAAGCCACTAGCTACCCAGCGGTCGGCAGCAAAGTGCGCGTGTTGGGTAAAGTGGAAGAATACTTCACCAAGACACAACTTCGTCGTAGCGATTTAAAAGACTGCGGCCCAGGTGAGTCCATTCAAGCCACCACCTTCTCGCTGCCTGTCACCGCCTTAACCGACTTTGAAAAGGTCGAAAGCATGCTGGTTCGGGTGTCGCAAAACTTAGTGGTCACCGACCTGTTTGACTTAGGCACTTATGGTGAAATGACCCTGTCGTCGAAACGTCTGTTCACGCCAACCAACCAATTCCGAGCCGGCACCGCCGAAGCGGTGGCATTGGCCAAGGCCAACAGCCTCGACAAGGTGATTTTGGATGACATGCAAGCCGGCAAGAACCCAGCCGTGATCCCATTCCCAGCGCCAGCCCTGTCAATGAATAACCCAGTGCGTAATGGTGACAGCACCGAGCCGTTCTCAGCCGTGGTTGATTACAGCTTTAGCGCATGGCGTTTACTGCCAGAAGGCACAGTCAGTTTCACCGCCAGCAATGCTCGTACCGAAACACCTGCGCTTCGCAACACGGGCACCTTAAAAGTCGGCAGCGCCAACGTGCTGAACTTCTTTAACGGCGATGGTTTAGGGGGTGGTTTCCCAACCGCACGTGGTGCAGACAACAAAGCGGAATACGAGCTGCAAGCGGCGAAAATGGTCTCGGCCTTGTCAGGCTTGGATGCAGATGTGTTGGGCTTGATGGAAGTTGAAAACGACGGCTACGGCGCAACCAGTGCGATTGTCGATATCGTTAGTCGCTTAAATGCCAAGCTTGGCGCCAACACGTATACATTTGTCCAGGTGTCTGGTACAACACAACTGGGTGGAGATGCCATCACGGTTGCCATTATCTACAAACCAGCCAAAGTCACCCCAGTCGGTGCTGCCGTCACTAAAGATTTAGGCTTTGGTAACCGTCAACCTTTGGTACAAACCTTCAAGCAAAACAGCAACAACGAAGTGTTTACCTTAGCCGTTAATCACTTTAAGTCGAAAGGCAGCTGCCCTACAGGCACAACCAGCCCTGACCGTGACTTCAAAGACGGCCAAGGTTGCTGGAACGCCACTCGTGTGCAAGCCGCAACCGATCTGATGAGCTGGCTCGCCACCAACCCAACCGGCAACGCCGATAAAGACGTGCTGATTGTGGGTGACTTGAACTCCTACGCTAAAGAAGACCCCATTGTTACGCTGACCAACGGCGGCTTTATCAACCTGATTGAAAAATACCATGGCCAATACGGCTATTCGTATCAATTCAATGGTGAGTTGGGTTATTTGGACCACGCCTTAGCGAGCAGCAGCTTATCGGCTCAAACCAGCTATGCGATGGAATGGCATATCAACGCCGACGAAAGCACCTTATTTGACTACAACACCGAAAACAAAACGGTCAGTCAGCAAGCGGATTATTACCAACCAAGCGCCTTCCGTGCATCAGACCATGACCCTGTGTTAGTGGAACTGAAATTAGCCAGCAAAAACCCAGCCGATTTGGACTTAGACGGCGATGTCGACTCCAAAGACGTCACGTTGTTCAACCGTTTATTACGCAGCGGCACCCAGCTGAGCCTGATCTACGACTTTAACAAAGACAAAAAAGTCGATGCGTTAGATGCTCGCGCCATGCTGTTCCTGTGTACGTACCCAAATTGTGCCGTTAAATAAGTTGTAGGATTATAAAATGAAGAAGTTTTTAGCCGTATTCTTTGCCTTATGTGCATTCACCAGCCAAGCCTCACAAATGAACGTGGTGCTGGATAAAACGCAGTACGAAGATGGCGAGGAGGTGTTTGCCAGCGTTTGGCTGTCGAATTACACAGGTGCCTTAACCTACTTTGGTTTTGATCTGTTGTTTGATGACGCTCAACTGGAATTCGTCGACGCCAAGTTCACTTCGGTGTTGGATCTTGATGGTTCTGACGCAGAACCAGACGCGTATCTTCTGGATATCGATCGACTGACAGCATACAGTCAAAATTACAATTTTGCAGGGGACTACCTAACCGCCCTTTTAGCGAAACAAGCCGGCAAACCACTGCAGTTAGTGACTTTTAAATTCAATGCGTTAGCGAATTTTTCTAAGCCAAACTTTGAGTTCGACAACCGCGAATTTGTTTTTGAAGCACCAGATTTGCCGCCAGTGATTGGCGGTGATCCACGTCCAGTCCCTGCGCCAGCCACCGCCTTGTTGCTGTTGCCTGCGCTCTTGTTGTTACGTCGTCGCGCTTAAAATTGCGTCCTTTTAAGAAAAACCGCTGCAAGTCAGCGGTTTTTTTTTGCCATTTGTCATTAAGTTTTAGCCTTTGTACCCGTCTACTGCTAAGTTTGAAGCCTGTGCGTTCGGGTTTATCACAGCGCATCACGTTGTCTTGTAAAGAAAAATTATAGAATTGCTGGTTTGGGTGCATGGTTAAATGATGCGTTTGGATTCACTTCGCCTTCGTCTGATAGGGGTTCTGCTGGGACTTCTGACATTACTCGCCGTGGCGACTGGGGTGGCGACCCTCAATGCGATGAAGAAAGAACAAAGCGAACAAAGTGTGCTGGCGCTTAACGTGGCCAGCCGTGTGTTTGCCGAAGCCTTGCACAACCGAGCCAATCAGTTATCCAATTCTGTGCGCTTACTCGCCAGTGATTTTGGCTTTCGCCAAGCCGTAGCGCTGCGTGAACAAGCCACCATCGACTCGGTGCTGGAAAATCATGCCGGCCGGATTGATGCCGGGCTTGCGGTGTTGTTATCACCGCAAGGGGAGCTGATAGCCAGTAACAACCAAGACTTGAACCCTTCTCAAATCAAGAATTTATTTCTGCAAATCCAAGCCAATGGCGCAGAATCCATGGCCGATATCATTTACACCGATCACAGCGCCTATCAAATGGTGATGGTGCCGGTCAAAGCGCCACTGGTTATTGCATGGGTCGGTATGGGCTTTCAATTGGATCAGCCACTGGCGAACCAAATCAAAGGTCTGACGGATTTAGAAATTAGTTTTACCGCAGAGCAACCACAAAGCCCTGAGATCCTCGCCTCGACCGTCAGCCACATCGATTCGACATTGTTACAGCGCAGTGACGCCAAGCATGGCTTGGATAGTCACTGGTTAAACACCGATATCCCGTTGGACCGAAACGGCACGATCAAAGCTTGGCTGCATCTGGCAACCGATCGTTATCAACAAAACTACCAGCAAACCCGGACTCAGCTGCTGATTATTTTCAGTTTAGGCTTAACGCTCGCGCTGATGTTGGGCTTGTGGTTTGCTCGCGGCATCACCCAACCGCTGCAAGGCTTAACTCGCTTTGCTAAAGAGCTCGGTACCGATCTGTCCACGCCGCTGCCGAGCATTCGAGGCGCGGAGGTTGCTCTGCTGGCGGACACCTTAGACCGGATGCGCCATGATCTGGCCGCCCGCGAGCAAGAAATTCGCTATCAAAGCCAACACGACCGCTTGACGGGCCTGGCGAATCGACTGTGGGTGGAACAACAACTACCAAGTTTACTGCAAGTGGTCGGTATTCAATTGGTGCTGGTCAATATCAAAGACTTTAAGCATATCAACGATGCGTTTGGCTATCACAATGGTGACCAACTGCTGAAACAACTCGCCCAACGTCTGGCGGCCACCCCAGATCTGTCGCTGTTAGCTCGTCTTGGCAGTGATGAATTTTTATTAGTGATGCCGGCTCAATTTGCCGATAGCGATTTCAAACGCTGGCAAGCCGATTGGTGCTTGGACTTTAAACTCGGCGATTCGACGCTGAATTTAAAATTGGCGATTGCCGTGTACACCTCTACATCCCAAGTGGACAGCAATGACGCATTGCGCCGTGCCGACATTGCGATGGTGCACGCCAAACAAGACCCTGGGTTATTTGCACGCTACCAATCCGGGCAAGATGAAAGTCACCAACGTGAATTGATGCTGCTGCAGGACTTACCGCTGTCGCTGCAAAGCGGCCATATGTTTGTGGTCTATCAACCTAAAGTCGATTTGCATGCGCGTGCACCACGCAGTGCAGAAGCGCTGATCCGCTGGCAACACCCCACCTTAGGCTTTGTGCCGCCAGATGAATTTATCCGCTTAGCCGAGCATTCTGGGCTTATCTCCGCGGTCACCGACTGGATGCTGGAGCAAGTGGTGACGCAAGTCTCGTTGTGGCAACACACCATGCCTCTGCAGGTCGCCGTCAACTTATCAGCCTATGATCTGCTGAACCCGAATTTGCCAGACTTTATTCAAAGTTTGCTCGACAACTATCAAGTGCCGGCTGCGCTATTTGCGTTAGAGGTCACCGAGGGCGCCGTGATGCAAGATCCCCAACAGGTGATCCAGAATTTGCAGCGCTTGCGTAACATGGGCATCTCCTTAGCCATCGATGATTTTGGCACCGGTCAATCGTCACTGGCGTACTTAAAACGCTTGCCGGTGCATGAAGTGAAAATCGACCGAGCCTTTGTCAAAGACATCGACAACAATCTCAATGACCGATTGATTGTCAGCACCACCGCAAGCTTAGCGCATGGCTTAGGCTTAAAAGTCACCGCCGAGGGCTTAGAAAATCAATCGGGGCTGCAACTGCTGCAGCAAGCGGGTGTGGACACAGTCCAAGGCTACTATTTTTCAAAACCGCTGAAAGCATCGGACTTTGTACAATGGCATCAAAAATTTACAGAAAATCCAACGACTTGGTTTACCGATTAAGCCACATTCTGTCAGCCACGCTGCTGCTGGTGTCTGTCGGTAGTTCCGCGCAGGGCAGTAAGCTGCTCGGCACTGGCGGCACCACCAGTGTCGAAGGGGCTGCTGGCGGCGGTATAGTGCCTTGGGCGACGATTGGCAGTTATGCCAGTTCAGGCGAATGGGGCGTCACGCTTGGCCATTCCCACGTTGGCGTGGATGATTTTAGCCTGGTGTCCAATGCGGTGGGGCTGCACTATGACAACCGCTATGAACTATCGATTGGCCGGCAACAGTTTTGGGTCGATCCACTGGCATTACCACTGGATCAACAAGTGTTTGGCGCCAAAGTCCGCCTGACCGGCGATCTGATATACAGCGCCTTGCCACAACTTAGCCTAGGCGTGCAATACAAACACCATCAAAATGGCGCCGTCCCTTTGGCGCTTGGCGCCGCTCACACCTCTGGCACCGACTGGTATTTAGCCGCCAGCAAAGTCTATTTGGATGCCATTGCCGGTCGAAATTTGTTACTCAATGCCACCTTGCGTCGCACCAGCGCTAACCAGATGGGATTATTAGGCTTTGGCGCTGATGGCCACAATTCGGCAGCTTGGGTTGGCGAATTTAGTGCCGCCGTGTTACTTCGCCATGATCTTGCCATCGGTGTGGAATTTCGCCAAAAGCCGGATCAACTGGCGTTTGCCCGCGAAGATCATTGGCGCGACATGTTTGCTGCATGGTTCGTCAATCGTCATGCATCCATCGTTGCCGGTTATGTTGACCTTGGCAGTATCGCCGGGCTCAAGGCGCAAACTGGTTACTATATCGCCTTGCAAGGAGCCTTCTAATGCAACGTGTATTGTTATGGCTGTTCAGCGCATGGTTACTCAGCGCCTGTAGTCAAAGCCCTACCCCAACGCTTTATCAACAATTGGGCGGCGCGCTAGGGGTGGAACAGATCGTCGATGGCTTATTGCATAAAATCGAACACGACGAGCGCATCGTGCACCACTTCAAAGACACCGATATCGCACGATTTCGCAGCAAATTGATTGAACAACTGTGCAATATCAGTGATGGCCCCTGCCAATACACCGGTAGCAGCATGCAAGAGAGTCACACCGGTTTTGGCATTACCCACGCCGATTTCGACCGCTTGGTGCAGCATTTGATTGACGTGATGACTGAACAACAGATTGCCTTGAGCGCTCAAAATGCCTTGCTTTCGAAGTTAGCGCCGATGTACAGCGATATCACCTACCGTTAAAACAACAGCTCATGGTGAGGGACTGGCTCAGGGTGTTCATCCCTTGCAAGTCCTTCACTTGCCAACCAGTACCGTTAGCGCAGTAGCATTATTCTTCACCATGCCTCGCCATGTTTCTGGCAGTGGTTATGGTCGCCGCCGAGCCACCAATTTGTTACCATATCTGCTTTGGTGATTGTTCTGGTTTAGGTTCAACAGCAGGTACTGATGTGTTAAAGCTGGTTTTTCTAGATGCTGCGACGGTTCAAGGCGCCGATCTATCGTCGCTTCACCGTGACGGCCGTTTTGCCTTGCAATGTTTCCCCTACACAGCGGCTGCGGATATCGTCTCTCGAGCCATCGACGCCACTGCGGTCATCACCAACAAGGTACCACTGGATAGAGCCACTTTATTGCAGTTGCCTAAGCTGCGCCTGATTTGCATTGCGGCCACCGGTACCAATTGTGTCGATCTTAGCGCGGCGCAAGAACTCGGTATCACCGTTTGCAATGTGCGGGATTATGCGCTCGATTCGGTACCACAACACGCAATGGCGTTACTGCTGGCGCTGACCAATCAAATCGTGCAAAACCAACGCGCGATCGAACGTGGCGAGTGGCAGCTGCAGCCAATTTTTTGCCTGTTGACGCATCCGATCCAAAGTTTAGCTGGCAAAACCATGACCATTGTCGGTTATGGTGGCCTTGGCAAAGCGACCGCGGCACTGGCGAAGGCGTTTGGTATGCAGATTTGTATTGCCGAGCGCCCAGACGCAACAACGATCCGAGCTGGCCGTGATGCCTTCGCCAGCGCGCTCGCCAAAGCCGATGTGCTGAGTTTGCATTGTCCAGCCACGCCTGGTCGCTCCTACCTGTTAAGTGATGCCGAATTTGCATTGCTCAAACCCACTGCGCTGTTGATCAACACAGCTCGAGGCCAATTAGTCGACCCCATTGCCTTGTTACAAGCCCTCAGCTCTGGCCGCTTGGCTGGCGCGGCGTTAGACGTGTTAGTGCAAGAGCCGCCGCCACAACACGACCCGTTGATCAGCGCCCAGTTACCAAATTTGCTGTTAAGCCCGCATATTGCATGGGCGGCGGACACCGCCATGCAGCGATTAGTCGATCAAATTGCTGAAAACTTACACGCTTTTGCGGCTGGTTCCCCGATCCGCTGTTGTATTTAGTTCAGGAACTGTTCAGAATAATCAATAAGATACGAATAACAAGAAAGGCAAGCGCGATGCGGTGGTTCCGTTTGATACTGGTTTTATGTTGCATGATACCTTTGGGCGTCATGGCAGCATTTAATGGCATCGATGCTGCAGACATTCGACAACACGCCAAAACAATCGCGGCAGAGCTTGGAGCAAAAGCGCCAAACGAGCTTTCTGCCTTAGAGTTTTACAAGCTGACCTTGGCCTATGATGAACTGAGTAACAAAGATGGCGCGCTTGCCGCCGCCAATCAAGGGTTACAAAAAGTGGATGAGGCCCGCTTGCATTATGAACTGACCATCGCCCGAGCCAGCGTCTATGGTCGACTGTTTCGTGATACCCGCAAAGCCATCGACGACCTAAAGCAAGCCGAGCTGTTGCTCAACACTCTGACCAACGCTGAAATCAATGAAGTTCGCGCTCGATTGTATGAAACCTTTGCGCAAGCTTATAACCAACTGGGTAACCTAGACGACGCTTCGCGTTACGCACAATTGGCCGTGGATGACGCAGTACGGCAAAAGCTGCCAAAGCAAGAGGTACGCTCTCGCCTGATTTTGGGGCGCATTGTGTTGCAGCAAAATAATTATGCCGAAGCCCAGCGCCAGCTAAGCCGTGCTCTTGAGCTGGCGAAAGTGACCAACCAACAAGCGCAGATTGGCTCCATCGCCCTACGCCTTGGCATGGCGTACCAAAAGCTGGAACAATATGACCAGGCGATCCAGCATTTTCTGCAAGCACGCGACTATTACAAACGGCAAAAAATCTCCTCACAGCTTGTGACCATTTCGCTGCACATAGCCCAATGCCAATTAGACACGGGGAATTTAGCCGCTGCAGCCACAGAAATAGACACTGCCTACACCCTCACCACTCAGCTACAGAGTGACCCATTACTGATGGCGCAAGTCATGTCTTTGCAGGGGGTGCTGGCAAGCCACCAACACCAAGACAGTCGTGCGGAAGAACTGCTGATTAAATCCTTGCAGCTGTATCAACAGCAAGGTCAGCTGGCGATGTCCGCGGAAGTAAGTATGCAACTGGTGAGTCATTTGCTCAGTCAAAACCAGCTTGCAAAAGCCAATACATATTTGACACAAATCCAGAACCCCGAGCAATTACCGCTGTACTTGCAGCAAGCATGGTTTGACTTGTTGGCCAAGTTGCGCGCAGCCGAACAGCAGTGGCAAGCCGCCTATGACGCGCAAAATAAGGCGGCAGAACTGCGGTTTCGTTGGGTCAAACAACAAGAAAATAATAAGCTCGCTGGGCTACAAGAACAGCTGCCATCACAGCCAGCAGTCCGCGACAAAGACACAGGGTTCTGGCCACAATGGAGCGTGGTGTTAAACGTTGCTTTAAGCCTGACGCTGTTGCTGGTCATCATCAATAGCACACAGCTGTGGCGCAAACGTCGCCGTGAACAAGGAAAGCAGTCGTCTCGGTTTAATCTGTTGAGCTGGATGGCGTTTGCCAAAAAGTTGACCCGCGAGCAACAACGGGAGCCGCAATTGCTGGTAGCGGTGCAGCTGGAACAGGTCAGTCAGCGCAAACATCAGTTTGGCGAACGCCGGTTGCGAGCTTTGTGGCAAGACTTATTGGAAACCTTACCAGAGGACTATCAACAGCGGTACACCATTCATACGGATACATTCTGGCTCTATCTGCCAGCGACGCAAGGTGATGCTTTGATGGATCCCTTGCAGCAAACGTTGCACCGACTGGCCTTGGGTTTACCTCAAGCGTCTGGTTTTCATGTGTTTTCAGCGGAACTGCAGCCCCTGATGGGCGCACATTGGCCCGCAGACGCATTGATGGGCTTGCGTGAACTGGTCTGGTCAAGCTGGCAACGACTGACCAAACCAGGTCGGATCCAACATATTCACGCCACCAGCCCAACCTTAACGCCGGTCAGCTGGCTGGCGGAGAATGTGCGGTCAGACATCGACAACGCCATCCAGTTGGGATTGTTACGATTGGAATTAGTCCGTGACGAACCGGTGGAACTGGCGCGGCAACTCGATAGTCACTGAGGGTTGCCCTTTTAACTGAAACCGCAACTGCACGGCCTGTAAAGCAAGCCCGGCATCGTCTTGATTGTGTTTGCCATAACTTGGGTCGCCCATCACCGGGTAGCCAATGGCGGCAAAATGACGACGGATCTGATGTTTACGGCCAGTGATCAAATCAATCTCCAGCCAAGTTCTCGCCGGCTGTGCTTGCACCTGCAGCACCCGAAAACGCGTCTCACAGGCTTTGCCATCAAGCGGCTCGTTGATAACGCTAGTCTCCAGCCATGCTGAGGCGAGTTGCCCTTTGATTTGAATGTGATAGCGTTTTTCGATTTTCCGCTGCTGGATCAACTGACTAAATTCCGCAGCCGTCGATTGCTTGTGCGCGATCACCACCAAACCGCTCGCCTCTCGATCCAAACGATGAACTAAAAACACCGGCCGTTTTTGCTCGAAATGCAACTCAACTACCCGCAACAGAGCCAGATGATCGCCCCATTCATTGCCTTGTGACAACATCCCCGCAGGTTTAAACCACACGCTGTAACTGCCGGCGTCCTGCACCAACACGGCATTTAAGGCGGGGCGTGACAGAATATCGTCGTTATAATGCAGCTCTAAGGTATCCCCCACTAACAGCGCGGTTTGGGCACGTCGCAACCGTTTGACCTGTTTACCACGACGAAACAACACCGCGCCTTTGGCCATGGCATCTTTTAACTTACTTTTCGAAATATCAGGCGCTTGGCGCGCCAAAAGGTCAATGGCCAGCTCAGGTTGCGTGACCTGTATCACTCTGGACAATGTTGTCACTGACGTTCTCCCATCCATTCAATTCAGTTCACATTAAGCGGCATTTGCCAGCATAAAAACATCACACGGAGGAAACCACCATGTTACGACCACTTTTAGTGCTGGCTTTATGCTGCAGTTTACCATTGAAAGCCACTGATATCCCTGAACAATTACAAGCGACTAAAGAACGCCAAGCCGAGTTGACCACCCAACCAGCCACCAGCATCCCAGTGGCGTCCTTTAGCAACGCGATGCAACAAAGTTACAGCAGCACGGTTTGGTTTCAAAGCATCGACCTGACCTTGCGTCGAGACTTCGATGCGGATGGCTATTTTAGTCAACTTCGCGTGCGTTTTGATGCCGACACGAGCTACAGCCGCCAGCCTGTGTATGCGGTTTATAGCTTAATTGGTGCAGGTTATGAACGTGTCATTCACACCAGCAGTATCTTCACCTTGGAAGGCGGCAGTCGCAGCGACTGGTTTGAGATCACCAGCGACATGGTGCAATTACCCAAAGCCATGTATTGGATGCGGATCCAACTTCGCGATGCACAAAGTGGCGTGTTATTGGCCGAGCTCTCCGGTCGTGACACCGCCGTCTTGGATAAACTGTATTTGGAAGAACAACGCTACGACGACCCGAACTATGTGGTGATTGTTGAAGAAGAAGCAGGTTCAGCTGGCTTTTCTGTGTTAGGACTTTTAGGCTTAGCTTATTATCGTCGGAGAATTCGGAAAGTGTCATGAAACTATGGCTAAGCGTGGTGCTGCTCTGGACCTTTACAGCCCTTGCAGCACCTCGCGAGTTCAGCTACCCGCTGCAAGATGGTAAAACGCTGAAGTTCACGCTCGATGATGCGAGTTTAGAACGCTACCGCCACCGTATCCGTTACCGACCCGAACTGGCTCAACTTTATGTTCGAAATGGCATGGTGCGTTACACCGCAAGTCTAATGCAATCGGGTGTTAGCATCCGTTTATCGCCCCCCAACGTGCCACTGGCCATCGATATTCGAACCAGCGACAACGCCAAACTCGTGCAGTTGCGCCAGCAAATTAACCAAGAACAGCAGCGGTTGTTTAATGACTATTTAACCAAGCATCAGTATCGCGTGCAGCAAGATCAACGCACGACAAAGTGGATCGTGCAAGACCATCGCCAGCATTTTCAACAAGCACAACAAGATTTGCTGCCGGTCGCCGAGGCGATAGTCGCCTTGTATGGCAGTAACAACATTCGTCAAGTCGCAACGGCGGTGACCAGCTGGGTTGAGCAGATCCCGTACCAAAATTTAGAGGACAGGCAAAGTTCACCTGGGGTCGGCTATTTGCCTCCCATCGAATTATTATTCAAACATCAAGGCGACTGTGACAGTAAAGCGGTGTTGTGGGCCAGTGTGATGCGGTTGATCTTTCCGAAATTACCGATGGCATTGGTGTATTTCGATGACCATGCGATGGTGGCCGCGCGTATCCCTGCTCGGGGAAATGAACAGACTATCAGCGCCGATGGCATGTCACTGATGTTGATTGACGCCACAGGCCCAGCCCAAGCACCGATTGGTCAACCCAACCCGGATTACTTGGACGCGATCGCCAATCAACAATTTACTCTGCTCGATCTTTAACTCGCCCTGAGACACGATCCGCTTGATCAAACCAAGGCTTCCATTCTGCAGGAACATGGCGAACGCCGACCGGATCACCTCGCTCGAGGCGGTTCCAATGGGTATTCAACCGTGCAAATGGCCCCAATACCTTGCGTTTGAAACGCCAACGCAGATACAGATGCAACGCTGCAATAAACAAGAAGAACAACGATGTCTGACCAACAAAAAATAAAAATTCGCGTTGGATCAACTGTTCACTGTTTGGTTGCACATGCAACACATAAGGTAAATCGGTCAGCGTCTGATGAATATCACTCTGATGCAACCCGTCATAACCATCGCTAATCAGCTGGCTATCCTGCACCGCCAGAATGGGTTCCGCTGTATCAGACATCAACACAATGGTTGCCTGATATTCAATAGGATTAAGGGCTTGTAGTAGTTTAGGCAGTTCGATCTCAAGTACCCAATACCCTAACAGCGTTTGCTGACGAACGGGGATGGCAAACACCAAGGTCGAGGGATCACGTAACGACCAGCTGAACATATTGTTATCTGACGTGGTTTTGCTGACTAGCGCTTGGCTCAATCGCGTGCCATGTTGCTGTGGAACCATACTGGCGCTTTGGGTTGATACCCATACCCCTTGCACGCTGTAGTAACCCAACGCGCGGATGGCAGGTTGATGCAACAACGCCGATTTCATCGTGGTGACCATCTCGGCCAAAAACATGGATTCAGCTGGCAACAGTTGGGCCTGCGCTTTGAGCGGCACTTGATAGTCGTTGGCTAACACGCTACCCGTGACCTCTTGCGTCAGCTGACTCCGCGCATGTTGCTGCAATAACTGTAGCAACGATAAATAGGGGGCGAGCTGATGCTCTAAATCCATGGCGACCGACTTCAATAAGCGTTGCCGATTCTGGGATTGTTGTTGGTGAAACTGCACAAAACTAATCACACCAAACATCAAACTAAAGAGAACCACCAACACCCAACCGCGATAATTAGCGCGCTTGTACTCGACAGCCAGTGGATTGCCTTTTTTAATTTGCATCTACGAATTCCGCTGTAACGCCTGATAAATCACATGGCTTAGCTCTGCCCCACCCAGATCGACCGGCCATACATGCATGGATGGTAACGATGTATCGACGAGGACAGACTCGGTACAGGTCCAAACGACTTTAAGCTCGTCAACACAGTCACTTAACATCACCCGTTCTGTCAGCGGCAATAGCAACAGTTCGTCAGCGCTGCAATCGGGCAGCTGCGGCCAGGTGGTAACTGGCATCACGCTAAAGCCTTGAGTGATCAGTTGTTGTTCCTGATACCAATACTGTAAAGAATCTAGCTCATAAAGCCAAACCCCTTTGCTGGTCGGCGCAAAGATACCGGCGGTGGTTGATTGCAATGCTTGCTGCAACACCACAGGCAGTACGGGTTTCTCGACAATGTGTAACTGTAAGGTTTCAACCAAAGCGGACCACTGCTTGGCATCTGCCGCAAACAGCACCAGAGTGGCATCAGGGAAATAACGACGCACGATGGCAAACATTTGACTGGCCAAGGCTTGATCGTGACGGACGAAGGCTTCATCCAGGAGTAAATAATCCAAACTTTGTTGCTGCTGCGCTGCACACCATTGCACGAACTGCTCTGGGTCATCCAATGGCATCAGCAATAAACCGGTTTGACGTAACAATCGGCTGTAATGCTGCTGTGCAGGCCCCGCTGGGCATAACAACATGGCCGAGCCATCGACGAGCAATAACTCCGGGTGTGCCACTGCCGGTTGCAAAGGTTGCGCAGGAATACTGAGTTGCAAACGGTTTTCGTTGCCCGTCTGAGCGGACAATTGACCGCGCATGCTGCTGACCCACGATTGAATTTGTCGATAACAAATACTTTGTTCACTGTGCTCCGACGCTGCCGGATGCAACATTGCCAGCCACTGGCCATCGGAGAGGCGTTGGCCGTCATCCTCAATATCAAAACGAATCACTTGTTGCTCGGCCATTTGCACATTTATACGAACACGTTGTGTCGCGCTTCGTTGCAGCGCATCAGCCAACAAAAACTCCAAAGTATCCGGCAATACAGCCCAAGGCAGTAACAGCCATTCGGGTAAATCAGGCGCCATGGCCAGCATCAGCTCCGCTTCTGGGTAGCGCTGCTGCACCCGATTCACCACCTGATAAATGGGCGTCGACAGCTCAATCGCATACAGAGGTTGCGGCCCTTGATTGGCTGGATGACGCGCGATCCAGGCTTGGGTCAATTGACGTAATTCATCTTGGCGAACATTTGGACGTAACCACGCTTGTAGCAAGGTTTGCGCCTGCGACAATTCAGGAACTCGAGTCAAATGTGCGGTTTCGGCATGCTCCAACGCTTCTGACAAATCTGAAGGCTCTACCGCTGCGAAGCTTTGCTCGGCTAATTCGGCCTCGTGCCGTCGTGCTTGTTTGCGCATGCTCAACTGCAACAAGATAAAGATAAACGTCAACACGACGCTGCTCGCCCCGAGCGCCATCAGCAACCATTGCTGGCGTTTATGCTGTTCTTTGAGCAATAGCACGCCATCACGTTCGACCACCAAATACGCTTGCCAGTCTTTATGCCATTGCCAAGCGGATAACGCCGGCCGTCCTAAATAGTTGATTTGATAACCTGGTAAAAAGCCACGGGAGCTATTTCGCATCGCGGTCATCAGCGCAGTTTCAGGCCAAGCCGTAGTGCTATCAAAGGTTTGTCGTGCTTGTTGCAAATCCACCGGTGGGCGTTTGAGGGAAAATCGCAGCGGTTTATCTGACGGCGTGGCATTGTCGTTCAATTTAGCCATTAACGACGTTTGATACGTACTAGGCGATTGAAGTTCACCGTCCACCCCAACCAATAACCAACTGGTGCCATTGGTTCTTTGAACCAACTGCTGCAATTGTTGCTGCAAAGGTTGCAACGACACCCATAACACCACATGGCCTTGTCGAAACGGCAAATACACAGGAATTAACCATTGATGTTGATAGACGAGCGGTGTACCAAATTGTGCCTGATCTTTACCAGGTTCTTGCTCTGGGCGTTGCTGTTGCGCCAGCCAGCCGCTGGCTTCGTTCTGACTAAGACGCAGTGCCCGCCCATCTTGGTCTAACCAAGCATAAGCCAGTAGTGGATCTGGCCATAACGTATGCTGAATTTTATCGCTAAGTTCTTGCCACGGGTCCAACAGCGGGCTTTCTGTATTCAGCGGCGTTACTACGTCCAAATCGTGCTGCAAATACTGTAAATGCAACCGATAGTTCTGTTGCCATTCACTGAGCGCATTGGAAGCTCGCTCGACTTGCAAACTCAAGTCCGCTTTGTGCTGCTGTTGTTGCCAACTGGCGGTTTGTAACCAAAGCCAATAGCCGCCCCCCCAGACAAACGACAGGGACAACACAAACAACAACGATGACCAAGAAAAAATTCTCAAAGCTAGCAATCCACAAAAAAACAGACTGACTAGCCTAGCGGATTAGCAAGGCAAGTCAATCTGTTGTGGTGCCGAACGCCGCTAAATGGCGCCGCTTTACAAATTCGTTTCGGCAAACGAGGCCAAGCGACTGCGCACGACGCCGCTTAAATTCATCGTGGTACTGCCCTCAAAGTTTTTAAATCGCTCCACAATGTAAGTAAGGCCGGAGGTCACGGCGGTTAAATAGTTGCTATCGATTTGCGCCAAGTTGCCAGAGCAAATCAATTTAGTGCCTTCACCGCATCGGGTGATAATGGTTTTAAGTTGAGCTGCGGTTAAATTCTGACACTCATCCAAAATAACGATGGCGTGTTGAATACTGCGCCCACGCATAAAGTTAATTGACTTAAATTGGATATTGGCTTTTTCCATGATGTAACTCACCGAGGCATGTGGATGTTCATCCGATTTATGCAGTACCTCCAACGAGTCCGTGATCGCGGCCAGCCATGGCGCCATTTTTTCTTCCTCCGAGCCAGGCAAGAAACCTATCGATTCGGCTATTTCAGGCGTATTGCGGGTGACGATCACTTTGTCGTACATGCCCTTCTCAATCACCATCTCTAAGGCCGCAGCCAACGCCAGCAAGGTTTTGCCGCAGCCGGCAGGGCCGGTCAAGATCACTAAATCGATACTGGGATCCAACAACGCATACAAGGCCATGGCTTGATAGATGTTTTTCGGATGAATGCCCCAGGCATGCTTATGCATCAGACGGTCAACGCCAATATCCAGCACTTTGATATGTTGGTCATGGATCGCGACCACGCGCCCAGCAAAGGTTTGTTGCTCATCAATCAAAAATTCGTTGATATACGCATTTGGTAATAATGACCGCGGTAAGAAATGATAGGTATCGCGTCCCTCTTGCACACTGTCACAGTCTTTGATTTGGCTCCAAAAGTCACCACTCACTCGGTGGTAGCCCTTGTACAGCAGCTTGACGTCATCAATCAGTTGATCTGTGCGATAATCTTCCACCCATTTTAAGCCAGCGCCCTTGGCTTTTAAGCGCATGTTGATGTCTTTGGTGACCAACACCACTTTGGTTGGAGCTTTCTCACGCTGCAGAAACAACGCGGTGTTAATGATCAGATGGTCATTCTCGCCCCCTGGCAATCCAGGGATTTGGTCACTGATGTGATGGTCATTGACAATAAATAACCGACCCCGTTGTTTCTCATCCCCATAGGCAGGTAAATCAACACCTTGCAGCATTTGTTCTGGCGATGAATCTTTCAGCAAGTCTTCTAATGAACGGATAGCGACTCGGGCATCGCGACTAACATCTTTGTGTTTATCTTTGATATGGTCTAATTCTTCTAACACCGTCATTGGAATGACGACGTCGTGCTCTTCGAAGTTTAAAAACGCGGTGGGGTCATGCAGCAGAATATTGGTGTCGAGAACGTAAATCTTGATGTCTTTCAGTTTCCTGCGCACCATAGGCATCTCCTTAGCAACGGCAAACAACCAAAAAAATCAGGTTGTTAAATTAAACATAGAGCATGATTGCACGATGTGAATGACAATCGCATGACAAAAATTCAGCTGTAAACTTGTAAAATTTTTCCTTGAAAGGACAGTGCAAGCCCAGCCGAATTTCAGTACCATAGCGCCCTTTTTTCAGACTGGCAGGAACATGATGAATTTTGCACTTGGACAACGCTGGATCAGTGACGCCGAATCCGACTTAGGTTTGGGCACTGTGGTTGGGATTGACGGCCGGATGGTTACCTTGATGTTTCCTGCAAGTGGTGAGTCTCGGCTGTATGCAATGGCGCAAGCACCATTAACACGCGTGCAGTTTAACCCAGGCGATACCGTCAAAAGCGCGGATGAATTCAGTATCGTCATCGAACAGGTGGAAGAAAAACACGAAACGCTGATTTATCACGGCCAACGCACCGATACTGGCGAAATGGTGGCGCTGCGTGAAACCTTCTTAGATCACTTTATCAGTTTCAGTCAGCCACAAGACCGCTTATTCACCGGCCAAATTGACCGCTTTGATTGGTTCACCTTGCGTTTCCAGAGTTGGCAGCATTTGGCTCGTCAACAACAAAGTAGCGTCCGCGGTTTAGCCGGCGGCCGCATGAGCTTGATCCCACATCAATTGCATATCGCCAATGAAGTGGCCCGCCGTCATGCACCGCGGGTGTTATTGTCCGATGAAGTGGGTCTGGGTAAGACCATCGAAGCAGGTCTGATTATCCATCAACAATTGCTGTGCAACTTAGCGCAGCGGGTGCTGGTGGTGGTTCCTGAATCGCTGCAGCACCAGTGGCTGGTGGAAATGCTACGTCGCTTTAACTTACGCTTTGCTATTTTTGATGAAGAACGTATCACCGAAGCCGGCAATGATGGCGGTAATCCGTTTGAATCTGAGCAGTTAGTGCTGATGAGTCTGGAATTGTTATGCCGTAAAAAAGCGGCCTTTGAATCAGCGCTTGAAGCACACTGGGATTTGCTGGTGGTGGATGAAGCGCACCATTTAGCTTGGAGTGATGAGCAGGTCAGTACTGAATACCAACGTATCGAAAGCTTAAGTAGCGATACCCCGGGTCTTATCCTGCTGACAGCCACCCCCGATCAATTAGGCCATCAAGGCCATTTTGCCAGATTGCGCTTACTCGACCCTGCGCGCTTTTATGATTATCAGGCGTTTGTCGCCGAAGAGCACAGTTACAAAGCGGTTGCACAATTAGCCCGCGTTTTGCTGGATGCGGACAGCGTCGATGACACCACCAAAACTACATTGCAGCAACTGTTAGCCGAAAGTGATGTCAGTGCGTTAATCCAACAGCTGAATGGTCCAGAGCATGAGACTGCCCGCGAGCAACTGTTAAATCAATTGCTCGATCGTCACGGCACAGGCCGCATCTTGTTTCGCAATACCCGAGCCGCTATCGCAGGTTTTCCTTCGCGGCAGCCTAAGTTATTGCCATTACCAATGCCTGAGCAGTATCAAAATGCCATCAAAGTACAAACCGCCTTCATGAGCGGCGACAGCGTACTGAAAAAAGCCAAAACCTTGTTATTTCCAGAGCGCATCTTTCAAGAGTTTGAAGGCAGCAAAGCCAGCTGGTGGCAATTTGACCCTCGCGTCGCGGTGATCACCGATTTAATCAAGCAACATAAATATCGGAAATTCCTGATTATTTGTGCCCATGCCGACACCGCTATCGCCTTAGAAGAAGCAATGCGTGTCAAAGAAGGTATTCGTGCCGCGGTGTTCCATGAAGGCATGTCGATTGTCGAACGCGACAAAGCAGCGGCATATTTTGCCCAAGATGATCAAAGTGCGCAGGCGCTTATTTGTTCAGAAATTGGCAGTGAAGGCCGCAACTTCCAGTTTGCCCATCACTTAGTGCTGTTCGATTTGCCGTTAAACCCAGATTTGCTAGAGCAGCGCATTGGCCGCTTAGACCGGATTGGTCAAACCCAAGACATCCAAATCCACGTGCCCTATTTTATCGACCAGCCGCAACAAGTGTTAGTCGATTGGTACCATCAGGCTCTCGACGCGTTTAGTGCGACTTGCCAAACCGGTCGCGCGGTGTTTGAGCAGGTCCAAGATGAGTTATTGGCAGCTATTGTCGCCGGCGCACCAACCAGTGACAGCACGCAAGCGTTGCATACACAAAGCCGAGAATTAAATCAGGCATTAAAACAAAAACTTGAGCAAGGACGTGATCAGCTGCTGGAGCTCAACTCCAGTGGTCGTGGCCAAGCCAGTGCGTTATCGGCGGCCATCCAAGCCCAAGACGACGCCACCGATTTACCGTTATTTATGATCAAAGCCTGGGATATCTTAGGTGTACACCAAGAAGACCGCAGCGATACCAGTATCATTTTAACCCCGGGCGAACAGATGCAAGGGCATTACCCAGGCCTTGACGATGATGGCGTTACGGTGACCTTTGACCGTAAAACTGCCTTAGCCCAAGAAGATATTCAATTCTTGAGTTGGGATCACCCCATGGTGCTTGGCACCTTGGATATTTTAAATAACGGCTCGATGGGTAACAGTTCTGCGGCAATTTTGCCAAACAAGCAACTGCCTGCAGGCACTTATTTCGTGGAGTTTGTTTATATTCCTGAAGCGTCGGCGCCTGCCGAACTGCAATTAGGGCGCTACCTGCCAGCCACGCCAATTCGCTTATTGCTGGAAAAATCCGGTAAGAATTTGGCGCCCAACGTGCCGTTTGAAAACTTCAACCGCCAGCTCAAACCTTTAGGTCGTCAAGTCGCCACCAAACTGGTGTCCGCGCTGCAAAGTATGGTGCACCCACTGATCGCCAAAGCCGAAAGCTACGCCCAAGCGCAACTGGCTCAATTGCAACAAGACGCGCTGCATAAGATGCAACAATCCTTGGATGCGCAAATCGAACGACTCACGGCATTGCGTCAGGTCAATCCGTTGGTACGTGAAGAAGAAATTGTTCATTTGCAGCTTGTTCGCCAACAAGCCGAGCTGTATTTACACAAAGCACGAGTCCGATTTGATGCTATTCGCTTGATTGTGGTCAACCACGACTAATGCTCGAGCACTATCAACCTCCGACCGAGCCTTACCTTCGCATCATCTATCAAGATGATGCGATCGTTATCTTGGATAAACCCAACGGCTTATTAACAGTCCCCGGTCGTTTGCCTGAACACCAGGACAGTTTGGAATTACGCGTCAAACGGGTGTTTCCAACGGCGAGGATCGTGCATCGGCTCGATATGGCAACGTCAGGGATTGTGTTAATGGCTTTAACCGCTGAGGCACAAAAACACCTGAATTTGCAATTCGAAAAGCGTGTCCCGCGTAAACATTACATCGCCCGAGTCGAAGGGGTCATGCCAGCGCAACGTGGGCACATTGAATTACCACTGCGTTGTGATTGGCCCAATCGCCCCAAGCAAATGGTGTGTTTTGAACATGGCAAACACGCCTTAACTCGCTTTGAGGTGCTTGAACGAGAAACCAACGCGACTCGCGTGCAACTCAAGCCTATCACGGGTCGCTCGCACCAGTTGCGTGTGCACATGCAATGGCTTGGTCACCCTATTCTGGGCGATAAGTTTTATGCGTCCGCAGCGGGGCTCAAAGCAGCTCCACGTCTACAGTTGCACGCTGCGTGGCTGTCCTTTCGTCACCCAACCCACCAAGAGTGGGTTGAATTTAGCTGCCCTTGCCCGTTTTGATGTTCACCAGACATTCATGAAACTAGGTTAATTTGGGGCAAAATTTATTCAGTCAAAGCAATTCGTCAGTGTTAATGGCTGAAATTTATGCACTTTATTTGTTTATTTGCGGTAAATCCCTTAAAATCGCCGCGTTTTGAATCCCAAGGAGAGAAACGGATGAAACTGAAAACTAGCGCAATCGCCATTTTGGCAGCCTTCATGGCAACTTCTGCAGTTGCAGCACCAACAGCTGCTCAATTACAAGACCGCGTGTACGGTTCTGTGTTCACAGAATACTACGCTCCAGATATCGACAAGCAAGAATCTGCTGCTTGGGGTTACCAAGGTAAAGATTGGGGTGCAGGTTTCAACGTTGGTTACCAAATCAACGAAACTTGGGGTATCCGCGCTGAGTTGTTACGTCAAAGCCTGGAAAACTTCAAAGGTGAAGAAAT
This sequence comes from uncultured Rheinheimera sp., assembly GCA_964437935.1. Lineage (GTDB taxonomy): Bacteria > Pseudomonadota > Gammaproteobacteria > Enterobacterales > Alteromonadaceae > Pararheinheimera. The sequence continues at coordinate 858 of CAYTIQ010000036.1, read as the reverse complement.
CAAAGGCAACCGTGCTGGCGTTGATTTAGTGTACAGCATGACAGAATTACCAATCTACTTGGTTGGTGGTCTGAAAAACATCACCACAGGTCAATCAGCCTCTGCTGCAAACATCGGTGTTGGTTCTCAATACTTCATCAACGACAACTTCGCAGTGTTCTTCGAAGCCAACCGCTACCAAGGTATCAGCAAAGGTTTCGCTGATGCAGGTATCAAACTGGGTTTGACTTACGTATTCGGTGAAGCGCCAGCGGTTGCTCCAACTCCAGCTCCAGAAGCACCAGTTGCTGCTGTAGGTGACGCAGATAAAGACGGCGTTACTGATGACAAAGATAAATGTGCTGATACACCAATCGTTGATAAAGTTGACGAAGTTGGTTGTTCAATCTTCACTGAAAAATCAGTGACGATCAAACTGAACGCACAATTCGATAACAACTCAGACGTGGTTAAAGATGAATACCTGGCTGATATCGAAAAATTGGCTGACTTCCTGAAACGTTTCCCGAACACTGACGTAGAAATCGGTGGTCACGCGTCAAACGTAGGTAAACCAGCATACAACCTGAAATTGTCTCAACGTCGTGCTGATGCTGTGGCAAAAATCCTGGTTGAGAAATTTGCAATCGAATCTTCACGCGTGAAAGCGGTTGGTTACGGTGTAACTAAGCCAGTTGCTAAAGGCAACAGCAAAGAAGCCCACAAGATGAACCGTCGTATCGAAGGCGTTGTGACTGCCTCTGTCAAAGAAGCTGTTAAACGTTAATTCATACGTTTATGGTGAAAAGCCGCCTCAGGGCGGCTTTTTTATTGTCAATTTAAAACCACCTCCTATGGAGGTGGTGATCGGCCAGTCGG
>CAYTIQ010000035.1:0-39083 GCA_964437935.1 uncultured Rheinheimera sp. | reverse complement strand
CCTCGTAAACACTCTCAGCTTAGTCGCTGAGGAAAGAGGCGGACCATCTAATTAATCCGGAACCTATGACGGTTCCGGATTTTCCTACACTGTCAGGATCGGTCAAGTACTCTTAACTGATCTGCATTGCGCAATCGCAGGCTTTTTAATGTGCGGCTTATAAGGAAACACCTAAGCAGGAAACATCTAAGCCATCCACTGTAATTTTATTTAATTCAGGTTCACAAAAACCAATGGCCCCAATCGTATTAAAACACATCTGCAAAACTAAGGACCTTTGTTTTATGTTTGGACCGAGCATCTATTCCTTTTCCGTGATTGTAGTCATCCCAACCAACAAACTCCCCAGGTTCAGATATTTTCAATTTATCCATCGGCAGTATAAATGGATTGGTTGCTTTCGTCATATCAGAGTTCCTTTGACTTGCTGATTCTGCAAGTCGTTTCTGGCTGATACAACGGTCGCCGTTTTCAAGAGCTGCTTTATATGCATCATTCAAAAGGTTTTTTAACTTCCTGAAATTTCCATTCGAGTATGCATACAATCTTCGGTACATATCTTCCGATGTGAGCTCTGATGATTCCGGAAAATCCATCAGTTTCTCAAACATAGATAAAAACCCTCGGAATGTATGCAATTCGCTCTCCGTAGTAATATGGAAAGGGCTAATTGTCCTACGCCGCTCAAAACGACTCGATAGCTGACTAACACTGTCTAAGATCACAGAACTGTATGGCATACCGAATAGTGCCATAGGTATTTTGGTTTCGACTATCAGGCTTTTGATAGAGTTTGCTGTTTCCTTGAGTATTTTCAGGCTTTTACGTTCTATCAAGTGTTGGAATTCGTCGATAATAATTAGCTCTAATCGACAGTTGTGGGCTATCGCTTTGATTTGTTTTCGTAATGCAACTTCATTTCTTGATTCAAACGGATACGGATGGCCCAGATCAGCCAAAATTTGTTGAAAGAGCGCCACTGAATTGGCCTCGCCAGGCAACGTGGTCGACAACACAGGGATATAGGTACCTTCGTATGAATCCTTTCTTACGTTTAGCTCGAGGTATTTGTTAATGAGTGAGGTTTTACCAGCCCCTGTATCACCGGTAACAAGCATGCATTCGGGGTCACCACCAAGCTTTGATAGCTCCCGGCATTCATCCAGCTCATTTAACACGGCTTTTAAAAACGGGCTTGCAACAAATGCCGAGCGAAAACGAGTTAGCCTCGCCTTGATTTCTTCTTCACAAAGTGTTGCTACCATGCTAAAGAAACTCCCAACCAGTCGTGTCTATAGATTTACTAGATCTCTTCATCTGTTCGTCTGCGATACTGGCGTCAACGCTTAGGCTCACACGTTCATCCTGACTCTCTATAGCCAAAGCTTTAGCACGCTTAGAGTCTTCAACATACCTTGCAGCTTTGGATGTTCGACCTGTGCGTTTTGAAGATCGTGCTTTTTCCGAGAAAGCCTCGTCAACCAACTGGTGGATACGACTATTGGCTTCTTGAATATCATCATCGCAATAGCTATTCCCAACTTCTTGTCTGGCAGCTATACAGTTGATCTTGTGTTGATGTAGAGTCACTGACGATGCGTAATCAAATTTAACTGCCGGTACTTTAAGAAAAGACTTAGTTAATTGGTTGGAAACATAGATGTATCCCAGATTCTCTGGATCTACCTTAAAGATAACCTGATGGTCACCAACTCGTGCACGGAGCTCAGCCAATGCATGGCTGGAATAACGAAGGTGCTTGAATGCCACTCCATCCCGCCGCAACTGACCGCTAAGCGTTCGACAGAAGGTTAAATTCAAATCTTCAACATCGTACTCAGCTTGAACAGGAGCAAACTTTTCTAACGCTTTCATCCATGTAAGATTAGGAATACGGTCTCTTTTCGCATTTGGGCCTGCTTGGTAAATATCACAAATCCAGATATGAATAATCTGCAGCAACCTATCCATATCAACAACAGCAGTTTTAGCAGGATCATAATCTGCTGAGCCTTTTAGTGATGCTAAAGAATGACCAGGCTTAGCTCGCAGTAGTTCAGAATTCAGCTTTCCGAAATGTCGTTCAATAATGGGCTTTAGGTAGGGGGTAGCTGTTGGATTCTTGCCAGAATTTATTAGTAGCTTTCCTAATACCAACTTGAAATCCCTGTCATCGAACTCTTTTCCGTTGTCTGACACGATAAGTTCAGGTTTACCAAAGCACATCCAAGCGTTTTTAATGCCGGGATATGTGTTTAAAATATAGTCTTTTGGTAACAGTGCATGCTTTAACGCTCTGGCTACAGAAACAAAGCTTGGTGGAGTGAATCCAATATAAAAACCCAGTACAGAGCGCGAATGCACATCACATAGCGTTGTAATCCAAGGTCGGCCTAATGGGACATAGCTTTCCTTGTCGACCACAAAAAAATCAAGCTTGGTGTGATCAATTTCGACTCGCTCTAGGAGACGGTTTGTTTTTACCATCTCACCTATGTGTTTGAATTCCTTATTCGCCTTAAACTTGCCTTTGTGTTTTATAGCCATCTCGTACGGAGAAATTTTCTTAAAGCGAGCCCAGAAAGTTTGAATTGAAGGCGGCCTCAGTTTTAGGCCACTCTTTTGGTTAAATTGGAACACTAAATGCTGAAGATAACTGTAGGCGCTGGAGACCGCGCCTGATTTGGAATCCTTGATTCTGTCCAGCGATTGCTGAATTAGTTCTTCAATTTGAGGATTAAGTCTTTTGCTTTTGTTACCGCGCCCCGAGATACTGGGCGCTAACGCTTTAATTGATTTTCCAGATTCTTGGTAAACTTTGGCCCAGCGTTTGATAGTCGAGATGGAGGGTGTTTGCATGGCAAACTCAGACTCAAGTTCATCGTAAATGCTTTTAATACGCTGCTCAGAAAAAACACCATTACAAAACTCAATAACTTTACTGAGCACTCTCCAGCGAAATACCGCTTGTTCACGCTCCAGCTCTGACAACGCATCAAGATGTTCATATGATTCGGTTTCATCCATGCACTGTTTGACCTCAGCAAGAAACGCTTCCTTGGCTTGGTCATGTGTTACATTTACGGATACAGGGAAGAGTTGCTCGAATACGTTAGCCATAATTTACCCTCGTGAAGACTGTATCAGAGTTCAACTCAGCATAAAGCGGAAACGATACCAGCTTCTTAGCGACCAGATTCAGCAATAAACCTTCCGTGATGTTCTCTGATGTTTGAATTCTTATCGATATATCTTTCAGTGAATGCGGACCACCAGTAAGGAGCGATACAATTAGAGCCTGCACCTCGGTTACATCATCTCGTGTCATATATCTGTGAACCAACTTCAGGTTTTCAGCCATTTGACCACACATCAATTGCCTGTCCGTGATCAGCTCGAGGCAGAGACCTCTCTCGCCAAATACCTTCTGGAGCAACTGCCACTTTTCTCTAAACTTGTCGGTGAGAGTTATGCTGTGGGGTTTTATTTCGAAATACACTTCCTGCTGGTTGCGTAGCCGAACTAAAAAGTCTGGAGTGTAGATCAGTGGTCGATTGCTGTTTTCTTGTGGAAATGTAAAACGCTGAGGTTGTGCTTCGAAATAAATGACTTGAGTGGAAAACTCAAAGTAGTGACAAGCGAGAAATTCGTTATAACCTTCGACGGTGACTGGGTCGGGCTTGCAGCAGGAGACAAACCTGAAAATATTAGTTACTGCAGATTTAGTAATTTTTCGTTTCTGCACGCCCAATCACTTTCGTAACAAAGTTACATAAGCGTGGCAGATAATGACAAAAGCGCAAGTTATGCTTAAAAAAGTTCAAGTTATGCTTAAAACGACAAAATACAAAAACCGCCAATAGGCGGTTTTAGTATTTATGGCGCACCCGAGAGGATTCGAACCTCTGACCCCTGCCTCCGGAGGGCAGTGCTCTATCCAGCTGAGCTACGGGTGCGCGATGGGTGGCATTGTAGGGAGCTTTGCTGGCGCTGTCTAGCGTGATGACGTGGCTAAGGTGTTGGTTGTGCGTCAAGCGATGATTTTTTAGGCAGTGGTTTGGCGCGGGGGATGTGGCGAAGGGGCTTTGCCGTTGGAGGCCTTGATTGGCTATACACGGGCTTCACTGTGACGTCACGTTGGCAGTGTGAGCCGTCGCTGGTGCGACGTGAAGAGCGGGTGGGGAGCGCAAGTGAATTCAACGCATCGCTAGCTGGGTCAATGGTGACGCAAACAACAACTACAACATTTGCCCTATGCCTTGAAATACGGGGCTTTAGGTCATTTGGTGCATAGCCCAATGCGGTGTTGCGGCCTAGCATCGACATCGACAACGGTGTCTGTGTTGAGGATGTAACGTATGAAAACTCGTGTATATGATGTGCCCACTCGGCTGTTTCACGGCATGTTTGCCGGCAGCTTTTTAACGGCCTTTGTGATTGCCAACACGGTGGATGATGAATCGCTGTCATTTGCGTATCACATGTTGGCAGGGCTCTTTATGCTGTTTGTGGTGGCGTGGCGTTTGATCTGGGGGCTTGTCGGCACTCGGCATGCGCGTTTTAGCGATTTTCAATTCAGCCCTGCGGGTTTAGTCCAGTACCTCGTTGGCATCGTCAGTGGTAGTAAAGCCAAGTGGGCAGGGCATAATCCTGCCTCAAGTTGGGCTGCCTTGCTGATGCTTGGCATGGCGATTGGGCTTGGTGTCACGGGGATTGCCATGGCCTCAGGCGCTGGCGAGGCGTATGAAGATCTGCACGAACTGCTGGCAAATGGGCTGCTGTTTGTGGTGGTGTTGCATGTGGCAGGCGTGGTGTTGCATCAACTCAAGCATCGCGACGCCATGGCACTGAGCATGCTAACAGGTGACAAGCACGATGTAGATCATACTGAGCCTGTGGTGCGTTCGCATACACTGTTGGGGGTGGTGCTGTTGCTCGCAAGCTTCTGGTTTGGCACTACCCTGTGGCAACACTTTGACCGAACCACTGGCCAGCTGCAGCTGTTTGGCGTTAGCCTGCAGTTAACCGATAACGAAGGCGCAGAGCATGGTGAACGTGACCACGGCGAGCGAGATGACGATTAATGACTTAAACAGCAAGGACTATGGTGCGATGAACTCGAATGAACGTTGGGTGTTGTTTTGTACCTTGCTGCTGATTGGTGGCGTGGTGTTGGTCGATTTACTGACCGACACCTCGCAAGGTGTTGCGACCTGGCATCTGTGGGTGGAAGGTGCGGCAGGGCTGTTGGCCCTAGCGGGTGCTGGTTATGTGTTACTGCAGATGTTTTCGTTGCAAGGCGCCCTGCGCAGTGAACGTCAAGCCGTGGCCGCATGGCAGCAAGAAGCGCAGCAATGGCGAGCACATTCCAAGGCATACCTCGCGGGCTTATCGAGCATGATTGACCAGCAACTCAGTGTCTGGGGCTTAACTCCATCTGAGCGAGAAGTGGCGTTTTTACTACTTAAAGGCATGAGTTTAAAAGATATTGCAGGCATTCGGGGCACCTCTGAGAAAACCGCGCGGGTGCAATCCATGGCCGTGTATGCCAAATCAGGCTTGGCTGGGCGTTCTGAACTTGCGGCCTTTTTTTTAGAAGATTTATTGCCTGCAGCAAGCTCGGACAACACAGACTAACCCTTGTTTTTTGAAGGGGTTTGCTGGAATTTTGAGCAGGCTGTTCGATGGGTTTGGCATAATAAAGTCAGTGATTATGAAAATACAGTTTGACATGAACCTGAATCTCTATAAACTGACGGGGCTTTATCCGCGTGTTCAATATTTATACAAATTCTTGAATGTTACTGTTGTCCGGTACTTTCCTGTATACGTAAATTGAAACATCTCGTGTAGCACAACCCGCCTGGCGACAGGCTCAATTTATTTGACAAATACAGGTATATCCCATGTCTAAAACAACTACTGGCACAGTAAAATGGTTCAACGAAACTAAAGGTTTTGGTTTCATCGCTCAAGAATCAGGTCCAGATGTGTTCGCGCATTTCTCTGAAATCCAATCTGCAGGCTTCAAAACTCTGCAAGAAGGTCAACGCGTTCAGTTCACTGTAACTGCTGGCGCTAAAGGCCCACAAGCTTCTCAAATCGTTGTATTATAAGGTTTTGCGCCAGCGTAGTCTTTGACTGCGCGTCGCGCTCCTTGTAACGCCAAAAGGCTGCTATCCATGCAGCCTTTTTTGTTGCCTGCAATTGGCGTGTTGCTACTATCGTTGGCGGCGTTGTGACGTCACGCCGTCGCCCTACGACTGCACTCAAACACGTCGCTGCCACACCATCCAAACCGCCACACCATCCAAACCATCCAACGACACCCTCTCACCGGCCATACGTCGCGTAATCGACTGCAACCACACACTCCATCTGCACATACTCCAACCGCACAGCCAGCCGCCTTGCTTGCTGCACTTGCGATAATCTGTACTGTTTTTAGAGACGAAAAAATTATAGCGTTTATAAACATGTAATTACGTTATGTTAACATGCGCGCAATGCGCGGTAGGACGAAAACAAAAGGATCAAGACATGCGTAGGATAGGAGTGGCTCTGCTGGCCGTGGTTAGCCTGTGGGCACAGGCGTCGACCAAATTCAGTGGCGGTTATTGGTATCAAGACGGCCAGTTTGTGGCACAAACTTGGTATGAAGTGGATGGCAAACTGACGCAACACGCGCCAACTAAAGTGGATAAAACATTGGATTTAAACGGCGGTTATGTGGTGCCGCCTTTTGCAGAAGCGCACAATCACAACTTACAAAATCCCTGGCTGGTGCAAAACTTTCACCCGCGTTATCTGCGGGATGGCGTGTTGTACGGTTTGATGATGTGTGGTGATCATTCAACCTACCAGGCGACCAAACAAGCGCTGGCGGCCTTACCGATGAGTATCGACATGGTTGGCGCTTGCATTTCCAGTTCGGATGGCCACCCATTGCGTATGGCGCTGCAACCCGAGCCAGGGCAAGCCGCACCGAAACCGGCAGAGGTGTACGATCGCTCCTATATCGTGGTGGATAAGGTGGCGGATATCGCCGGCAAGTGGCCGTTGTACAAAGATAATCAGGCCCGCTGGGTCAAACTGGTGTTGGTGCACTCAGAGCAAGCTGCTCGTCGAGGCGATGCTCAGTTTTTTGGCGTCAATGGCTTAACTCCTGCGGTGGTTAAACCCTTGGTGGAATTTTTACATCAGCAAGGTGTGCGGGTGACTGCGCATGTCGAATCCGCCGCCGATTTTGCTGTGGCGGTGGACGCTGGCGTGGATTTGATAGCGCATCTGCCGGGTTATCAGTGGTGGCAAGGCTATGCGCCAGAGCTGTACCGCTTGTCTGACGAGAGTATCGCCATGGCGGCGAAGAAACAGCTCGCCGTGGTCGCTACGGCGGGTGTGACACCGATGTTTTATCAAAAACAGCCGGAGAAGTTACCGGCGGTCAAAGCATTACAACGCGATAACTTAGCCCGATTAAAACAAGCCAAGGTCAAGGTGCTGATTGGGTCGGATCGTTTTGATGCGACGGTGCTCGATGAGATCGATTATCTTCGCAGCATAGGGCTTTACAGCGATGCAGAGTTGCTCAGCATGTTCGTCAGCGACACGCCACGGCTGTTGTTTCCAACTCGGCAGATCGGCGCTTTTGCCGAGGGGTTTGAGGCAAATCTGTTGGTACTGCGCGCCAACCCCTTACAAGACTGGCGCGCGCTGCGGCAAATTCAGCTGAAAATGTGGCAGGGCAAGCTGTTGTAAGAGTTGAGCAAATGGGCAACGTCTAATAAATTTCTTTGGCCAAGCGCAGCATGCGTGCGTTGAGTTGATAGCCTTGGCTTCGGGCCAAGCTAAGGTTGACGCGAAATGCCAATTGCCTTGGCTCTTGGATTAAGCCAAACACGGTGCCAAGCTGATAAAGCTCGGCGTTGGCGGCAATGGATAACAGCTGTGGGTTGCTTAGCAGTGGGCGCCAGCTCGCGTCAGGTGTGACCTCGCGACCCAGATACAGCACATGGCACGGCTTGGCTTGAACTGGGGTGTGGATCAACCGCACCTCGGTGATGTGTCCAAGCAGCTGTTGCAGGGCTTGCTGCACCAGTTCATCCCCTGCCACACAATAAGTCCAAGGCTCGCGAGCGGGCCACTGGCTGAATTGCACAAACCGATAAATCAATCCGGCTTCAAGTTTCGGCTCTGCGGCGTGCAGCGGCCCGACCAAGCCAAGCGTCATCACCAGCCCACCAAGGCTGCGCCACAGAAACCGGCTCATTCGTGAAAACCCCAATGTACACTCAGCTCAATACTGCGGCTGGGTTGCCATAGTGGCACCGCGGACGGTAGAGGAGCATCAAGATGACGTTTATCCGTGATATTTTTCATGCTGAACAGCACTTGCCGATGTAGATCCAGTTGCCAACGCAGCGCCAGATCGTGGTTGGCTAAACCACCAAGCTCGGTCAGTGGCGTGCGGCGTTTGGAGGCGGCGAACAGTCGGTAACTGACAAATACCTCGTCGCGCCACAGCGGTTTATCAAACGACATTTTGAGCATCTGCTGCGGGGCATTGGACAAGTCGGCTCCCGCTTGGTCGGTCGCTTGTTGCACACTCAATGACAAGGATACATCGGTTTGGTCGGCAAAATACCGTTGCACTGATAGTTCTACGCCTTTGGCAGAGACGGGCGATTCGTTAAAAAATGGCACTAGAGTGCTGTTGCCAAGCGCGGACGTGATCAAATGACGTATATCGTTTTTGTAGACGCTGACATTGCTCTGCCAGCCGCTGAGCCATTGCCGCTGCCAGCTTAGTTCGGTGGTGGTGATTTGCTCTGATGCAGGCGTCGCTTGCTGATAAAAGCGGTTGGTTTCTAATTCATACTCATTGGGCGCTCGAAAGGCACGGCCAAAATTAAGCCGCAGTTGGTCAGCCGGTGTCCACTGCCAAACCCAACCCAACTTGGGGCTCCATTGCTGTAATTGTTCTTGGCTATGGTCATACCGAAGTCCAGTGACCAACGTATGATGGGGCGCTAGTCGCCATTCATGTTGACCAAACCAGCCGATACGCAGGTTGTCCGATGCGGCGGCTGAAATCACCGCCACGTCGTTCAGTGCATACCGGTACGACTGATGATGGTCGCGTTGCACATCGACACCAAACAACCACAACTGCGAGGCACTGGCTTGGTAGCGCAGCCGTTGGTCAAGATTGGTCCATTTCCCCTTTGCTACAAAGACTAAGCTATTGGCCGGTTGGCCAGGGGCGACAGGCACTTGCTCGGTTGGGGTTATCGTTTTATACAGCATACTATTGGTCGACAGATGGCCAAACCATTCGAGTGTGCTGGTGAGTTGTTCGGCATAACGAGCCGCCACAAACGCGTTATCACTTTGTACAGAGCCGTTGCTGATGCCACGGCTGAGTTCAAGCGGCTCTAGCCGATCCCGTTGCACACCGGCGAAGGTCAGGGCAAAGCGCCGATAACTGTAACTGCCGGCGAGTTTGTTGTTGTGGTCAGAATTTTGCGAGCGAGCTTGTTGCAAGGCCGCCGAACTGTTGCTGTTGACGATGGGAATATGCAGTCGTTGGTTACGGCTGAGCGCCACATAGCCTTCATGTCCATCGTCGTTGCGCAGACCATAGGACAATAACCAATCCTGTTGTTGGTTAGACACCGAGCCAAAGATCTGTGCGTCTTGCAGCTGGTGAACCTTTTTGCTGATGATATTCACCACGCCTAAGTAAGCGTTATTGCCGTAAAGCGCCGAACCAGTTCCAGGAATAAATTCAACGCGTTCAATCAGTTGGGTATCAAGGTAGAAGTTGCTGCCAACCAAGCCGGCATCATAAATGTTGTCATTGACCCGAGTGCCATCGACTAAAAATAATAATCGAGAGTTGTAATCGCCTGGTCGGCCAATGCCTCGAGCGGTTACATAACCAAGGCTGCTATCACTGCTGACATAAAGCCCCGGTAATAAACTTAATACTTCGCCTAAGGTGCGAAGATTCAGCCGACTAATCTCATCTGCGGTGATCAGATAAGTCACTTGGGCCGATTGTGCGGCAGATTGCTGCAAGCGGCTGGCGGTTGACACTTCAATATCTGCTGCTGACCCCGTGCTGGGTTGTTGCAGCAGTTGCTCCAACGATAACGGTTCCGGCGTTTGTTGGGCTAACACCTGCCAACTGAGCAGCAGCGCGCTACTCAGCCATCGACTGAGTTTGGTAGATGTAATAGTCATTTTTCCCTGCACGTTTTGCGACATACATCGCCTCATCGGCGTATTGCAATAAAGTATCTGCTTGGGTGGTGTGTTGCGGGCAGAACGCCACCCCTAAGCTTGCGCCGACCGGCATGACCTGCCCATGCACCACCAATGGCTCGCGAATTTGTGCTAATAACCGGTGGCATACCTGCTCACAGTCCTGTGGACTCACTTGATTCGGCAGCAATACCGCAAATTCATCCCCGCCTAACCGACCCAAAAAGTCGTCGCTGCGCAGCACTTGAGATAGGCGCTGGCTGACTAAGATCAACAATGCATCGCCCGCATCATGGCCGTAGGTATCATTGACGTACTTGAAATTGTCCAAATCGATAAAGACTAACGCCAATAGTTGCTGATGCTGCACGCTGTGGGCGACCCGCTGACTTAAGGCCTGTTGAAAGGCCAACCGATTGCCAAGCCCTGTCAGACTATCTTGCAGCGCCAGCTGACTTAACTGCTCGCTTTGTTCATTGGCATGTTGTAATTGGCTGGTGAGTTCACCTTGCCAGATCTCTGCACGTTTTAGCAGTTCATTAAAGCGTTTGGTTAAGCTGCCTAACTCATCTGGGTAATACACCCGACCCCGCAACGCAAAATTACGTTCGGTCGCAACGCGTTCAGCCAATGCCGAAAGCTCGACTAAAGGTTGCAACGCACGTTGTTGAATTCGCACGAGAACGCGTGCGCTCAAAACATACAACACCGCCATGATGCCTGACATCAGCAGCAGCCCTTGTAAAAACCACTGCATCAACTGCTGCATCCGTTCATGCAGAACCAGATAGCCGACTATTTCTTGTCGTTCACGGATCGGCACTTGCAGTGTAATGGTTAAACCGTGATAGTCACGTTGCACGGTGTCGGTGGCCGCGACAAACAACGGCTGCGGTAAATTGGTATGCGTAAATAACTGGCCTTCAGGATTAAAAATGGCGACGGCCGCTAAATCACGCCGACTTGCCAGCAAGTCAAGTTCGCGCCTAGCTTCGCTTTGATCTTGAAACACCAGCATGGCGGCTAGATTGGTCGCGGACTGCAAGCCCGCAAGCTCGGCGGCATCGGCCTGACGTTCACGGGCGGTAAACCATAAAATCACCCCAATCAACACAAAACTCATCACCATGCTGCTAAACAACACGGTGAGGTTTAGGCGTGTTAGCCGCCGGACCAGCGATTGGCTGTGCGCGGGTTCCTGGATGGTCACTGTATGTAAGCCCTTGTTACGTTGATTATTTTATCAATGAGCGCGATACCTGTTTGTTTGAAGATAGCGCTGGGTGGCAAGCTTTTCAACGTGGCTGTCCCGTTTATCGCGAAGCTGGTCGCGGCACAACAGCTGGCTCTTCGCGTTGATATGGCGTGGTTTGCAGTAAGACAGCGCTATGATGCGTGACAAAGCGCTTGCTTTCTGAGCAAAACAACACATGCTAGGTACAGGGCATAAGGCGAGAGTATCATGAAATATAGCAAACGGATGAGCTGCATAAGTGCAGCCTTGGGCATGGCCGTGCTGCAGGCTTGTGCGGTGAGCGCCACTAAGTCAGACGCCACTTCGTGGGACGCCAGCGGGTTTGGCTCTGTGGGGGTGGCTCGTAGTACGTTAAGCGAAGCGAGGTATCGCTTAGCGCCTACTTACCAATATGGGGTGTCGGACGCGTGGTCCAGTGTGCTCGATACTCGGCTTGGCGTGCAGCTGCAATACAAGTGGAATGCAAGGTGGCAGTGGGTGGGGCAGGCCGTATGGCTTCGCACCAGTCAGGATGATCTCACGCTAGATCCAACGTGGTTTTATCTCAAATATCAGCCGTCCGCCGAGCTTGAGATCTTAGCCGGTCGCGTGCGCCATTCGTTGTTTATGATCACCGATGAATTTGATGTGGGCTTTGCTTGGTTGTGGGTTCGACCGCCGGTGGAAGTGTATTCGTTAGTGGCAGAAAGTAGTTTTATCGATGGCGTGAAGGTGCGGCATCGCCGTTATGTCGGCGACTATCTGCTGACCAGCGAAGCGCATTATGGCGTGATGACGATTGACCGCGAACCGCGGCTGCATATTCACAACAACTATAACACTGGCGTGGCTCTAAGCTTGGCGGGCGAGCATTGGACGGCGCGGTTGTCGGCGGTGCAAGCCAGCACCGAGTTGCGCTCCAGTCGGCTTGATCCATTGGTCCAAGCGATGGCCACAGTGTCGGCCACTATTGCGGCGGAATACCAAGTGGCTTCATTACCCACACAGCGTTATATCAATGCGGGGTTGCGCTATGAAGATGGTGCCTGGTGGGCGCAAGCGGAGTATGTCAAGTTGTGGCTTGGCAGTCGGTTTTTACCGAATAAACAAGGGATGTATGGCACGCTTGGATATCGGTTTGAGCAGTGGACGCCTTACCTCAGTGTCGCTTCACAGCAGGTCGACCTTTCGGCTGCAGAAACTCGGCTGCCAGAGCCGCTGCTGACGCAAACCAACCAAGTGTTACGCGGCTTAAATTCAGCGCAACGCAGTTATTCCCTTGGCCTGCGGATGGACCTTTGGAGTCAGGCATCGCTCAAGGTGCAGCTGGATCAGGTGCATCAAGCCGCTGACGCGACAGGCTTGCAAGGCGCGTATCTGACCAAACCTAGGTTTTGGGTGCAATCAATGGTGTTGGATTGGGTGTTCTGATGAAACAATGGCAATGGATCACGCTCGTTATCGCGGTGCTGCTTTGCGCTGCACCTAGTCAGGCCCAAGTCGATAGTGGCCGGACACAGGTAAGTAGCGCTGCCGCACAACAACTGCTGATTATCGTCAGCCAACAAAGCCACTTGCAGCAGTTAAGTGCCAGTGAGTTGCGCGATGTGTATTTTGGCGTCTTGCCCAAACGCGAGGATTTGCGTCAGTTGCAACCGATTGATGCAGAACCAGGCGAAGCGCGCGATTTCTTCTACCAATATTTAGTCGGACGTAGCCGCAATCAAATGCAAGCCTACTGGTCGCGTGCACGCTTTACCGGTCGCGGCGAACCTCCTGCCAGCATGACATTGGATGCGGCCTTAGCCCATTTGCGCACTCACCCCAATAGCATTGTGTATGTTCCCGTGGCGCAACGAGACGCCTTGCCAAGCAAGGACGTGCGCCAAGTATTGGTGATCCCGTAGTTCAAGAGTGCTGTTGTGAGCACCAAGCCCACCCGTTGTGGGCTTGGTCATCCAGCGCGGATTAAATGAGCCGCATACCGATTTTAAGTAAGCTCACGACCAGCAACAATAGGCTTAAACCACCGACGTACAACATGAAAAACCAGTGATCGCCGGGTTGCTGTAGTCGGTGCCATAGCCGTTGCCATAGCCGTTGCTGAGTGTGTGATTTGGGATGTTCTGCGTGCGGCGTCATCTCAATATCCTTCTGAAAAATCTTCAACTTTGCCGGCAAAAATGCGGTAGCCCCAGATGGTGTAGGCCAAAATCAGCGGTACAAAAATCAGCACGCCAGGCAGCATAAACTCAAGGCTGGCGCTTGGCGCGGCCGCTTCGGCGTAACTTAGTTTGCCGGGCAAAATGGCTGGGAATAAGCTGACTAACAGGCCGGCAAAACCAAGCACAAACAAGCTAACGGCCAGCCAAAATGGCCGATCTTCATGGCGACTGCGTGGCAGGCTGCCGGCGCGTAAGCTTTGTTGCACGCGGCCTAAATCGCGGTGTAAGCGTAGCGCGGCGAGCAGTGCCAACAGCGGTAATGGCCATAACCATACGAAGTGACCATCCGCGAACCAGCGCTGCCAAATGGCGTCACTGCCAAGGGCGGTGGCGAGACTGACGATTGCCATGGAAACCATCATCACCCAGACCAAGCGTTGGCCGTAACGCGCCGCTTGTTGTTGGCGCGGGCCTTGGCATTTCATCACCAGGTAACAACAGCCGAGCAAGGCGTAACCAGCCGGCACCGCCAAGGCGGTAAACACAGTGAACGGGGTCAGCAGCGACAGCGGCGATGCGCTGTGCTCGGGAGTGCCGCCAATCAAAATGCCGAGCATCAAGCCTTGGCAACAGGCCGCTAGCGTTGAACCGGCGGCAAAGGCGCGGTTCCACCAGCGCTTGGAGGTGGTGGATTTAAACCGATACTCAAAGGCCACACCACGGAAAATCAGGCCAATTAGCATCAGCATAATCGGCGCATACAAGGCCGAGGTGAGCCCTGCGTATGCGGCGGGGAAGGCGCCAAAGAGGATCACCCCGCCAAACACCAGCCAAGTTTCGTTGCCGTCCCAGACGTGCGAAATGGAGCGCATCAAGGTGTCTTTGTCGGCCTCATTGGGAAAGAACGGGTACAAGATGCCGATGCCTAAATCAAAGCCATCCAACAGCACATACATCAAGATGGCAAAGCCGAGTAACAAGAAATAAAACAGCGCTAAATCAAATGAGAGGTTCATCAAGACGTCCATTAGCGATCTCCTGCGGGGCTGTGCGTCGGTGTGGCGGTGCTGTTGGTAGGGCTAGCGGCGCTGGGGTTGTTAACAGCGGCGGTATCCGTGGCCAGTGTTTTGGTCAGGGCTAAGGCATAACCGCTGGCCTCAACGCCAATTAAATGCTGCTGCAACGACTCCAGCGACGGCGGGCCTTTTTTAATTAGCTTGCGGAAGAAATAGATCCACACGCCAAACAGCAGGCTGTAGGTCACGACGAATAAACTCAGCGACAACGCGACCCGTTCCGCCGGCAGCGGCGATACCACATCCATGGTGCGCACCAGGCCATACACCAACCAAGGTTGCCGACCCACTTCCACCACATACCAGCCGGCCAAAATGGCGATCACGCCCGTTGGTGCCATGTAACTGCATAGCCACAAGAACTGGCGCTGCGCATACAGCTTGCCGCCACGGCGCAGCCACAGGCCCCACAGCGCAACAAGAATCATCAGCATGCCAAGGCCAACCATGATCCGAAACGAGAAAAACACCACCGGCACGTTGGGCCGCTCATCCGCAGGTACCGATTTCAGGCCTTGCAATTCGCCGTCCCAGCTGTGGGTCAAAATCAAGCTGGCAAGGCCAGGGATCGCCAGTTCGGCGTGGTTTTGCTCGGCTTTTTGGTCAGGAATGGCAAACAGCAGCAGCGGTACTTGGCTTTCCCGCGCAGGCCAAATACCTTCCATCGCCGCCAGTTTGATCGGTTGATGTTCTTTCACGTTCAGGCCATGCAAGTCGCCGACAAAGGCTTGCAGCGGCGTTAAAGCAAGCAGCCACCACAAGCAAAACGACAGGCCTTTTTTGGCAAAATCGACGTGCAGGCCTCGGCGTAAGTACCAAGCGCAGGTGGCGAGCACCACAAACCCAGCGGTGATGAGGGTGCCCAGCAGCATATGGCTTAACCGATACGGCATCGATGGGTTAAAAATCACCGCCGACCAGCTTTCCACCACAAACTTGCCATCGACGATGGCGTGGCCGGCGGGGGTTTGCATCCAGCTGTTGGCGGCGATGATCCAAAAGGCCGAGATCCAGGTGCCGACCGCCACAGTGCAAGTGGCAAAGAAGTGCAATTTGGCGCTGACCCGTTGCCAGCCGAACAACATCACGCCCAAAAAGCCAGCTTCCAAGAAAAACGCCGTCAGTACTTCGTAGGCCATCAAAGGCCCAAGCACAGCGCCGGTTAGCTCCGAGAACTTGGAAAAGTTGGTACCAAATTCGTACGACAAGACGATGCCCGATACCACCCCCATACCAAAGGTAATGGCGAACGGCTTGATCCAAAACTTGGCCAGTTGCAGGTACAGCGGGTTACGGGTTTTAAGCCATAAGCCTTCCCAAATAGCGATCAGTGTCGCCAAGCCGATGGTGATGGACGGAAAAATAATGTGAAAACTAACGGTAAAGGCAAATTGAATGCGCGACAGCAGCGCGCTATCCAGTGAGGCTAGTTCCATGGTGAGCCTCCCACGCGGGCGCTTGGTTTGGGCTGTTTGGTGGGCTGCCGGCGCAATGGCAGCCATAGGCGCGGTTGGATAACCAACAGCGGACAAATCAACAACAGCATGGCGAAAACAAACGCCAGTTCAGACATAAATGCGGGCCAAGACATAAGGCCTCCTCAGGTGATGCAAAAATCAATAAGGGTGCCAAGCCTATGCGATTGTTAGGCCAAGTTGGCAAAACATCGCAAAAGCTTGATCTGCATCAAATTTTTAATTTAGGCTTGAGTAGGGTGACAAGCTGGTTTACGCTTGCATCGCCAGAAACTGTCAACGGCGTTGACATAGTAAGGGCTGAATAGAGGCGTAGTGGCACCGCATCGGGTTAATAAGCGCCTGGCGTGTCGGCCAAGCCCAGCGCAGCTTTGGTGGCGTGTTGTTAGCGCCACCTGATGCTAAGACGTTGGCGTCTTGCTAGTGCCTGATTTGACGTCGTTGCTGCCTAGTTGTAGTAACGCAGTCCGAGGTGCTGGGTGGTGCTTTAAACTCAGTAGCCACAGGCTCTGAACCAACGCCGCGTCGCTGCCGTTGATTCAGCCAGACCGTTGCTGCATGCATACCCGGTGATACTCAAAGCCGGTGCTGCCCAATCGCAGCGCCGAATTGCCAAACCCACATCGCAGAGAGCCACACCATGAGCCTTGATGTTGATTTTGCTGTGTTATTTCAAAGCTCGTTGCTGCTAACCAGTATCAGTGCCTTATGGACTGGCGTCTGGTTGTGGTGGCACAGCCGCTTTCAACCCAGCTTAAAACCCTTGGCGGGTTTTAGCGCCATGATGGCGGTGTGGAGCGCGGGTCACTTTGCACTGCAATATGGTCAGGTGGCGCTAGGCCACGCGCTCATTTTGGCCAACCCCTTGATGCCGACCTGCTTTTTGCTGTTTGCCTTGTTGTATTTAGGTGACTCGCCACAGCCGCGTTGGGTGCGCATGTTGCAGAAAAGTGCGCCGCTTTGGCTGCCACTGTCGAGCCTGGTGGTGCTGCTGAGTTGGTGGTTGCCGTCCTCTACCGAAGTCAGCTTGCACCAAATCCAGTTGTTTTTTGTGTTTAGTGGTTTTGGTTGGTTGAACCTTGGCTACACAGTGCTCGTGGGCATGCTGGCGCACGGCGTGTTGTGGCAAGGCCGTCACGCCTATCAAGGCACTAAAAGTTTTTCAATTGTCGCCATTACCATGACCGCCGGCCTTGGTTTGCTGCTGGCGACCAGTTTTGTGTTTCCATCGTTTGGGCTGGATTGGTACCCCTGGCCGATGTTGTTGCTTCCCGTGTATTTAGTGCTGTTGGTGTACGCGGTGGTGCGCTATCAAATGCTGGCGGTGAACGCCTTTGCCAGCCGCGCCTTAGTGTATTTAGTGATGGCGCTGCTGCTGTTGGTGCTGATGGGCCTGATTAGCGCCTTGTTTGGTCAGCTCGGTATGCCAGCGCTTAATGGCGTGCCGGGTTATCAATTGTGGCTGTATTCAACCTTGCTGCTGGCGCTGGCAGCAGCGGCCTATCGCCCGGCCAGCAGCCTGGCTGAGCGCTTGATTTACCCCGGAGTGCAGCTGAATAACGCCATGGTGCAGCAGTGGCAACAACAGCTAGCCACTGCACAAGATTGGCCGGAATTGGCCAGTATCGCGGCCGAACTAATTGCCAAACCAATCAAACAACCGCTGCAAATTCGGTTGTTGCAGGTTCGAGAGCCGCAAGGCGAGCACCTATTGGCACAATCGGCGCCTTGTGCGCTGCAATTGCAGCTGCGTTTTTACACCGCAGAGCCCGGCAGTCGTGACGGCTCCGCTCTGGACGACACTGGCCGAGCTCTCACCGAGCAAGGCTGGCAGTTTGCACTAATCGGCGATAGTGCCTTAACGCCAACGCTGCGCCTGACCGCTGAGGTGTTCGCCTCGTTGTTGGTTAGCAGTTGCGAGCGGCTGCAGTCGGCACTGGCGCTGGCGAGCGCGAAAAAACAGCAGCTGGCACAGCAACATCTGGTGGAATTGGGCGCACTGGCGGCAGCGATGGCGCACGAGCTGCGAAATCCGCTGAATATTATTTCGATGGCCTCGGCGGGTGTGGATGCTGAGCTTCGCGGCCATATTCAAAGCCAACTTAAACGTGCCGATCGGCTGATCGCCGACATGCTGGTGTACGCCGGCCGCTTGAATTTACAGTGCCAGCTGTTTCCGCTCAAACCCTTGGTGCAAAGCGTGATCGAACGCCAACTGGCGGCGCACGTTGCTGTTAACAGTGCGGCCAACATTGTGGTGAACAGCGCGGTGAATAGCGCGGCTAATGCCAGCCATGCATTATCTCCAGTGCAAATCACGTTGGACATCGACGAGGCGCTGCAGCTGTATGCCGACCCTTACCGCGTGCAGCAGGTGCTGCAGAATTTAATCGACAACGCCTTGGCGTTTTTATTAAGGCCTGCCGCCGCCAGTACTGTCACAACAAACGCCGTCCCCACAACTGCGGACATTGCCCATGGCACCAGCCAGCCGCAGCTACGGATCGCCGCCCAGCCGATGGCAGGTAATGCCAAGCGCGTGCAGATCTGGGTGCAAAACAATGGCCCGGCGGTTGATGCGTCCTTGCTCGATGGCCAGTTATTTCGGCCTTTTATCAGTAAACGCCCCGGTGGCAGCGGCCTTGGCCTGGCGATCGTGCAGCGAATTGTGCAGGCGCACGGTGGGCAGATTGTCCATCACGGCCAACCGGCCCAACATGGCCAGCTTGCCGACAACCCATTGCCGCTGAGTCAGGGCGAGCGGCCAGCCCCTGAGCACGGCCACTGGCCGGTAGAATTTGTGTTTGATCTTGCAGGAGCCACAGCGCCATGAGTTCCACGTTTTTTGACAGCACGTTGTCGTCAGTGACCCAGCCAGACGGCGCGGCTCTACCAAGCCCGGCGATGCCACTGGAATCGTTTCAGCGCAGTCGTGTGCTGCTAGTTGATGATGAACCGGCGTTTCGGCTGCTGGCCGAGCGGTTTTTAACGCAACAAGGCCATCAGGTGCTGCTGGCGGCTGATTTAACTCAAGCGCGGCAGCAACTGGCGCAGCACGCCGTGGATTTAGTGCTGCTGGATTTATCCTTACCCCCCAGTTTTAACCCGGAAGACACGCTGGCGGCGGTGCCGGAATTGGCCGGCCAACCGGTGATTATTTTAACCGGCCATGCCGAGCGCGAACTGGCCCTTGGTGCCATCAGCCTTGGCGCTTACGACTTTTTGGCCAAGCCCATCGACCCGGATTTATTAGCCGTGGTGGTCAAACGCGCGGTCAGTAAACATCGGCTGGAACAAGAACTTAAACAACTCAAACGCGGCGCGAGCGCCAGTCAGGGCCTTGCACCGCTGGTCGGGGTGTCGAGCTTGATGGCCAACATTCGCACCTTGATTGAACGCATCGCGCCGACCGACGTGCGCGTGTTGGTGACAGGGCCATCGGGCACCGGCAAAGAAGTGGTGTCGCGGGCGCTGCATCAACTAAGTCATCGCGCTAGCGGGCCTTTTGTGTCGGTGCATTGCGGGGCAATTCCGGCCGAGCTGCTCGAGAGCGAGTTGTTTGGTTATGTACGAGGTGCTTTTACCGGCGCAGATAAAGACCGCCAAGGCCTTCTGAGCATGGCCGATGGCGGTACCTTGTTTTTAGATGAAATTGGCGAGATGCCGCTGCCGATGCAAGTGAAGTTGTTACGCGTGTTGCAAGAGGGCAGCTTTTACCCAGTCGGTGGCCGCGAGCAAAAACACATCAATGTGCGGGTGGTGTCGGCCACCAACGCCCAGTTGCCTGAGCTGGTGCGCCAGGGGCGCTTTCGCGAAGATTTGTATTACCGCATCAAGGGCATCACGTTGGAAACGCCGGCGCTGGATGACCGACGCGAAGATATTCCGCTGCTTATTCAGCATTTTCTGGCGCAGCTTGGCGAAAAAACCAAACAACCGGTGCAGCTGTCGACACCGGCGCTGCAATGGTTTTTGCAGCGCAGCTGGCCTGGCAATGTGCGCGAGCTGCGCAACACGCTCGAAAGCGTCGCCGCTATTGCCCGCCACGGCGTCGTGCAGCTGGCCGATATTCAGCTGCTGCAGTTTGATGTCGACAGTAGCGCGGATGACAGCGCGCCGCAGGCCGCAGTAGACGCCAGCGGCTCGTTAGAAGAGCAAGTGCGGCTGCTGGAAATTCGGCTCCTGAGCGACGCACTGACCCAAAGTCACGGCAATCGCAGCCAAGCCGCACGTTTACTCGGTTTGTCGCGGCAAGGTTTGCTGAAAAAGATTGAACGGTATGGCCTGACCCAACTTGGCTTATCCGATTAATCTCCCAAGGGAAGTGCCGATATCCTGCCGTAAGCCAAGCTGAACCAGGTTACAGAACGTCAGTCAATGAGAGAACTAACCGTATGCGATTCATCAATTTACGCGACCAACCCCAAGCCATCGCCACCATTGCGCCTTGGCATTTTGCCGAGTGGCACGCGTTATTCCCGCACAAGACCTTGCAAGACTTTGCCGATGATTTAACCCAGTCGTTGGGTGGCGATGCCATACCGCAAACCTGGTTGATGCTGGATGAGGCTGGCGCAATTGCTGGCACTGGTTCATTGTTGGTGCAAGACATGACCATCAACCAGCATATGTCGCCGTGGCTTGCCAATATTTATGTGCATCCAACGCAGCGTGGTCGTGGGCTTGGCAAACAGATGGTGCTCCATGTGATGGCGCAGGCGGTGCAACTTGGGGTGCAGACCTTGTATTTGTTTACCGAAGATCAGCAAGCGTTTTATGAAAAATTGGGCTGGCAGTTAATACAGCGTGAGCTCTATGAAGGCGAAATGGTCAGTGTGATGCAGTGGCGCTGCCAAAGCGCGTCTAACTAAGCAGGAGAATTTGATGAAACGTGTAACAGGCATTGGTGGCATCTTTTTTAAATCGTCGGACCCAGCTGCGTTGGCCGCATGGTACCAACGGCATCTCGGGCTTGCGGTGGAGTCGTGGGGCGGCGTGGCGTTTCGCTGGCAAACGCCAGACAACCCCAGCGGTGTCGGCTCGACCATGTGGTGCCCGTTTCAAGCTGACACCGATTATTTCGCGCCAAGCCAAGCGGCCTTTATGCTGAATTTTCGCGTGGATGATTTGCAGGCGTTGCTCGCGGTGTTGCGACAGGAAGGGGGGCAGGTGCTTGAAAAGACCGAGTCGTCGGAATTTGGTGAGTTTGGCTGGGTTCTGGACCCTGAAGGCAACAAAATCGAGTTATGGCAGCCGCCTGCTGGGCAGTAAGCCCGTGACTTAGGTTCCCGTGACTTAGATACCTGTTACTTCGGGTTGCCATTTCTGCGTGGTCGTTGTTTAGTTCGTGCCGCTGCGATGCCCTAGCTGCAGTAACAGCATTTTGAGTTCCAACCAACGGGAATGGGTGAGGGTTAATTGGTCTGGGTGCAAAATACCGAGGTCTACCTTGGCTTGTTGCTCGACCAGCACTTTTTGATAACGTTCAGCAAGGTACTCCAGCAATTGGCGTTGCTGCGCTACGTCCTTGGCAATCGATACTTCCAGCAGCGCCAATTGCTCTTCCAATGCGATGGAATCCGTTAACGATTCGACACCTAAGCGCTGACGCTGATGGTGATGTTGCACGCGTTGGCGCAATAAGTGGATCCGTTGTTGTTGCAATTGCACCTGCTCGGCGCTTAGTGGGTAGTGCAGGGGAGCGCTTAAGTTCAGTAACGCGGGTTGGGGTTCAAGTGCGGGTTCACCGCAGCCAAGCAGCATGCATGCCGCGATCCCCACTGTACATGTTCGAAATACACTCATTCCAGCCTCCTTGCTCTTTTTTGAAAGTAACACAAAATATAAAAAATTAACAATTTGTTTTCCATGAGGCGGCGACTTTTGGCGTTTAATGGCATGGATGGCAGCGAGCCAAGGCCCGCTGTGCGGATGGTATTCTGTCTGTGCTGCGCAGTGGCCCTCTTGGCCGCCCGTGTGGCTAGGTGAGATGCCAAGGGCAGGTCGTTGTTATCGCTGACAGGACACGGGTGAAATTTTTTGCATTCTTTGTGGTTCAGTGCTTGAAACTTAATCGTTTAAGTTGTAGCTTGAGTAACTAAGAGGGTGGCAACATGTCGGTGACCTGAGTAAGGTTGAACAGCGCGAGTGTGTTATCGAGCCCTTTACAACATGGATGCGCAAGATAGATGCGCAGTTCAGCGTATTCAAACCCTAATCAATGACAGCAGGAAAGGCCATGACCACCACGCCAGTGCCCCAGACCGCCGCCAATTCGCAACACCAGCTCGTGAAGTGGATGACCTGTTTGATGTTTTTTGTATTTGCGATGACCACCGATGCCGTTGGCGTGATCATCCCAAAAGTGGTGGAACAGTTTGAGTTAAGCCTGACCGAAGCGGCGGCCTTTCATTATGTACCCATGGTGTTTATCGGTTTGTCCGGGCTATTTTTAGGACGCTTAGCCGATAGAGTCGGTCGCAAAAAAGTCATTTTGGCCGGCCTTGCTTTATATACCTTGGCTTGCGTCGCTTTTGCCTTTGGTCGGAATTTCCCATTTTATTTAGCGCTGTTGGGCCTGTGTGGCCTCAGCATTGGTTTATTTAAAACCGGCGCTTTGGCGCTGATTGGCGATATCAGTCAAAACAGCGAAGAACACACGCGACTGATGAATCGGGTGGAAGGTTTTTTTGGTTTAGGGGCGATCCTCGGCCCGGCGCTGGTGGCGGTGCTGATTACACAACAACTGGATTGGACTTTGTTGTATTTAGTCGCTGGCGGCATTTGCGCCTTGTTGTTAGTCATGGCGTGGCGCTTGGAGTACCCGGCGTATGAAGCGCAACAGCACAGCTCGATGTTTCAAAGCCTACAACTGGTGCGTGATCCCTATGCGTTAGGTTTCTCGTTGGCGATCGCATTTTATGTGGCAAGCGAAGTGGCGATTTTTGTCTGGTTACCGACCTTGTTAGCGTCGTACCAAGGGTCGTGGACTTTTATTGCGGCGCACGCCATCACCATCTTTTTTGTACTGCGCACGGTCGGCCGCTTTTTGGCCGAGTGGTTGTTAAAAGTCTGTCATTGGACTGCCTTACTCTCTTGGTTTAGCAGCGCCATTTTTCTGTGTTTTGCGCTGAGTATGTGGGGCGGGGTGGATTACGCCTTGTGGCTGATGCCGCTGGCCGGTTTGTTTATGTCGATGATGTACCCGACGCTCAATTCCAAAGGCATTAGTTGTTTCGAACGTCATCAACATGGCGCGGCAGCGGGATTAATCTTAGCCTTTACTGCATTGGCTGCGGCGGTTGGCCCTTTGTTGATGGGGATCGTCGGTGATTGGTTTGGCGATGTCCGGTACGGGTTTTATTTAGCAACGGGTTTCTCAGCGGTATTGATGGTGGGTTTGTGGTGGAATCATCGCAGCCAGCCTGCGGCGGCACGCCTAGCGGAGCAGCGCTAAGACCAAGGTCGAATGCGGTTGTCGCTGTTTTTTTCGTACCATGATTGAACTTAATCGTTTGAACACCGTCTGACTTGGTAGCTGACGTTTGTAGTACGCCAGTCACTTCCCTAGATGTTGTTTTACTTGTTTCAAGCACGCGATCTGAGCTTCTCCCAGCAGCAGATTGCTTCCCTGTCGCGGCGGGCTGTTATGCAGTTCGCCGTTTTTTTTTGCGGTTGGTTTCGCTGCCGCTTGGTCATGGCTTGTTACATTCGATGGCGCTGTAAAGCGGCGTTGGGGCTTGTTTCGAACGCATAAAGTTAATATGGTGTGACTCAAGCTCGATTTTAAATAGGATAAAAATCATGGTCATGTGGATTATTTTAGGCTTATTGGTGGTACTGGCGTTTGTGGTGGTTGGCATTTTTAACCAGCTGGTGGCACTTAAAAATCGTCTGGACAACGCCTTTGCGCAAATTGAAGTGCAGTTAAAACGGCGTTATGACCTGATCCCGAATTTAGTGGAAGTGGCCAAAGGCTACATGGCGCATGAGCGCGAGACCCTCGAAGCGGTGATCGCGGCGCGCAACAGCGCTGTGGCCGGGCTGCGTGATGCCGCACAAGCCCCGCAAGACGGCGCTGCGGTGCAAGCCTTGGCCGGTGCAGAAAGTGCACTGCAACACGCCATGAGCCGCTTTAGCGTGGTGATGGAAGCTTACCCTGATTTAAAAGCCAATCAGAATATGCTGCAACTGACGGAAGAATTGACCTCCACCGAAAACAAAGTGTCGTTTGCTCGTCAGGCCTTTAACGATGCGGTGATGGCCTATAACAGCTACAAACAAAGTTTTCCGGCGGTGCTGTTTGCTGCAACCTTTGGCCATGCTAGCCATGCCAAGATGCTGGAATTTGCGGACTCAGCCGCCATTCAAGCCGCTCCTGTGGTGAAGTTCTAAGCCAATGGCGATGAATTTTTTCGCCGCGCAAGATCAAGCGCGGCGTAACACCCTGTGGTTGGTGTTGTGGTTTGCGATCTTGGTGATCACGCTGGTGGCGCTGACCGATGCGTTAGTGCTCATGGTGTTACTACCTAAACAGCCTGCGCATCAAGCGCTGTCGTGGTCTGCATTCATGCTGCAACACAGCCAGCTGATCGTTGCTGCCACTGTGGTGGTGCTCACCGGCATCATCGGTGCGATGCTGGTGCGGCAAATGCAACTGTCCGAAGGTGGCGCCGCGGTGGCTCGTATGCTCGGCGGTGAGGTCGTTGATGCGGGCTTACTCAATTCGGATCGCTTTTGTGCCCGTTTCCAGCTGCCGAAAGCCAAGCTGCAGCAAGCCCTGAATATTGTCGAAGAAATGGCCATCGCCGCCGGCGTGCCGCCGCCACCGCTGTATCTGATGAACAGCAGCGGCATCAATGCCTTTGCCGCGGGCTATGACAGTGATGATGCGGTGATTGGCTTAACGACAGGGGCGATTGAACACTTAAGCCGTGACGAGCTGCAAGGAGTGGTGGCGCATGAGTTTTCGCATATTTTTAATGGCGATATGCGGCTCAATATTCGCTTGATGGCGATGATTTTTAGCCTGACCTGCATCTATGAATTGGGGCAATTGTTGCTACGCGGACGCGACTCATCCCGCGAAGGCGCGGCGGTCGCAGGTTTTGGCTTAGGCTTAATTTCGATTGGGGCTGTCGGGGTGTTTTTTGCCTCGTTGTTACGAGCCGCCGTCAGTCGTCAGCGCGAATACTTGGCCGATTCCAGCGCGGTGCAATATACCCGCAACCCCTACGGCATTGCCGGTGCTTTGTACAAAATTGGCCAACTCGGCAGTAAGGTACAGATGGTGCAAGCACAAGAAGCCGGGCATTTTTTCCTGTCGGACGTGCGGTTAACCTCGTTTAATTTCAGTAGCTTTTGGGCGTCGCATCCACCGCTTGACGCGCGTATTCAAGCGTTATTGCCGGGCTGGACGCCTGAGCAAGCAATGCCGTTGTCAGTCGACCGTCAAGCAGAGCCCAAGGCAGAAACCCCAAGCAGCACCGCCGCGTCAACGCTCCAGTCACTGACCGCGGCGATGGCGATGCAAAGCGTGGCGGATGCCGAACGCTCTGCTGCCTCGCAACAGGCGCAACAGCTGCTGCTACAGACTTGGCAAAGCGCGATGCATACCCGATTGCATGCGTTGGTGGCGTTGGCGAATACGGCGCATGTGGACGCCTCATTGGAGCGCTCCGCACTGAGTTTAGGCGATGAGTTACAACGCCTCGACGGCCAGGTGTTGCAGTTGATCCGTCATCCGGATGGTGCGGAAGGCTTGGTGTATGCCAGTGTGTTGAGCGACAACGGTTTGGCGGCACAGTTGGCACTGCTAAAAACCGAATTAGCCAGTCCGGTTTGGCAAGCCGTCGACCACTTAGTGACGGCGAGCGCGTCGATGTCGTTGCTGATCAAACTGATGTTGTTGCAACTGGCAACGCCGGTGCTGCGTGACATGTCGCAGCACCGGCGCAGCCGTGTGCAGCAGTGTTTAAAGCGGTTGATGCTGCTAGATCATCACATCGAACCGCAAGAAGCGTTGGTGTGGTTGTGGCTGTCGGCACGCGTGACCGAGCCTTTGAAACACGCGGCGCCAACTAGCCTTGCCGATGCCAGTGCTGAGATAACGCATCTATTGGCCGTAGCGGCGCAGTTAAGTCATTGCAAAAACTGGCAAGACGCTGCGCTGCAGCATTTGCCGGCGCATCCGTGGCAATTTCCGTCCATTGCCAGCGTCGAGTCCTTTCAGTTGGCGGCCCATCTACCGAAGTTGTTGGCGTTAACTCCGGCGCACAAACAAGCGCTGTGGCAAGCGTTACAAGCGGTGACCTTAGTCGATCAGCAGTTATCGGTGCACGAGTTATCGCTGCTGCACCTGTATGCGATATTGTTGGATTTACCACTGCAGCCAGCGTAATGCTGGCTGATGTTGGCTTTTAGTCGTTTGGATCTTGGCAGGTAAAGACCAGATGCTTGCGCATATCTTTAATCACGATGCCGCGTTTGACCAATTGCGCGGCGAGGGCTTTTTGCCATTGCAATAACAGCGGTTGTGCTTGAGCCAACACCTCATCGTTGGCAAATTGCAGCCGCACTAACAAACTGCTTGGAAAGGCTTCGTACTCCATGCTAAACCAGCATTGCACTGTGCCTGGTACTTGCGCTAGCGCCGCTTCTTCTAAGGCGGTGACTGCGGCAAGCACCGCTTTTTGTTGTTTTAACTGCACCACAGATAATTTTTTCATCAGCGTCTTCACTTCACATATCGTCAAGATTTTAGGTTTTGGCGGCGGGTTCGAGCCGTTGGCAAGTTGAGATCTCGCCGGTTGTTACATCTTTGACTTGCAACTGCTGTGCATCCAGCACCAATACGTCCAGCGGTGTTTGTTGTTCCAGTGCTTGTTGCAGTTGTTGTTTAAAGGCGGCGACTTGCTTGGGGTCGGCCGTAGGCAGCGTCGAGTCAAGTTGTACCTTGCTGGCTTTTTCGGTTAAGCGCTGGCCGACTAAGCTAAATTCACCTTCAATGGACACGTCAAATTGCAGTGCTAATTGATTGTTTTGATACAACTGCACTTGGCCTTTGGCGTGTGTTGCCGCGCTTGCGCTGTCGTAATGTTGAATGAGTGTCGAGGATACTTTCAGCGGGCCTTCGGCGAAGGATTCTGAGCAGTCCCACGCACCGTCGATACTGGCGGCCTGCACGGCGCCACTGCTGAGTATCAAACAAACCGCATACAGATATCGCATCGTTACTCCTTGTTGCGGTTCGGCGCATCGGCGACCGAATCGCGCTCTACCAGTTGTGGTAAAAATAAATGGGTCCGATGCAGCTGGCTATCGGCATTGGGTTGACTGAGCTCAATGGCCAGTTGCGCGGCATAGGCGGCCATCTCTTCCACCGGATAATGCATGGTGGTCAGCTGCGGCCGACAGGCTCTTGCGACAATCAAATCGTCAAACCCTATCACCGACACATCCTCAGGCACTCGCAGCCCGGCCGCGAATAACGCATGAATGGCGCCAACGGCCATCAAATCATTGTAGGCTAGCAGCGCGGTAAAATGAGTGCCACGAGCCAGCAAGGCTTCGGTCGCCTGAATACCGCCTTCGATATTGGCGGTGGACTCTTCCACACCTTGTAAGCTCAGACCTTGTTCGGCCAACGCCGCTTTGGTGCCAGCAAGCCGTACTTGCGGATCACCGTTTTGATAGATACTGCTGATCACCGCAAAGTGTTGGTGGCCGCGTTGCAGCAAATAGCGGGTCGCGTCCATCGCACCGCGATGGTTATCCAACCAAACACAACGGTGGGCGATCGCCGGCACATAGCGGTTGATCACCACCAGCCCCGGCATTTCGCTGGCCAATTGCTGCAAACTTTTTTCGTCGGAATACTCGCTGTGTAAAATCAGCGCTTGGCAATTGTTGGCGCGAAGTGACTGGATCGCCGCCAGTTCGGACTCGGTTTCATACAATGAATTGGCCATTAGCAGTTTGTAGTGCTGTTCGCGTGCAGTTTTTTCAACGCCAGCGGCTAAGGTGCCAAAAAACGTCATGGATAACTTAGGCGTCACCACACCAATGGTGCTTGGGGTTTTACTGACCAAGGCTTGCGCATTGGCGTTGGGTTGATACCCCAACTCTTTGATGACTTTTTTTACCCGAGCACGGCAAGCATCGCCGACTTTATGGTTGTCATTGAGCACTCGCGAGACCGTCGCGATGGACACTCCTGCCACCCGTGCGACGTCTTTAATCGTGACCATGAAAAATCTCCTTATAAAACCTGTTGAGCAGGACGACCGGTCCCAAGCAAGAGGCGAACTTGCCACAGCAACAGCAAGGCTAGGACTGAACATGCCAAAGTCCCCAAGCTTAACACAGCGCGCAGCTGATCCAGCAGTGGCAGCAGGTTGCTGGCTGTGGGCGTAAAACCAATAGAGGACAAGCCAAGGCCTGCCAACACCATAGCGCTAGCCGCGCTTAAGCACACTAACCAATGATGCAAGGCGCTGACCTGTGCAGCGCTGGCCTGATGCTGGGCGGCGCCGGCATGCAATAACGGCGGCAACAACATCACGATGGCGCTCCAAGCCGCAGAGCACAGCAGTGCATCCAAAAACACCCAGGCGCCTGCATCGGCTTGATACAACCACCACTTGGCTGCACCGCCGAGCGCATTTAAACAAAACACCCACAACAAGGTGTTGATAGCGCCGACGCGTTGCTGGCTGAAGGTTAACACCGGTACCCACGCCAAGCCCGCGATGGCGTACAGGCTCGATAACCAGGCTTTTTGGGTGGCACCTGCGGCCAAGTCTCCACCGAATTGACTGTACACCAATAAATAAAAATCGTAGGCGGCGACGGCGGCACAACCACACAGCTGCAAGGCACCTATTGCCAGCAAACGTCGCATTGCAGGTTGGGTGGCAAGTTGGGTTAGCGGCATGCGGTGAGGTTCACTCGGTGGCGTGTCTGCTGATGCCGTCGCTTTCGGCGGGAATGTGTCCGCCCCAGTCATTTGCGACCCGGAGCTATACCCCCGGCGGACGCCTCTGGCAAACCACCAAGCCGGTAACGTGATCAGCAGCAGCGCCACCACCATGCCGACTTGGCGTACGCCACTGACAAAGTTGGCGAAATAACTCAGTTGGCACAGAGGTACCAGCCACTGATACCCCAAGGAGCCAAGCTTATGCACCATACTGACAATGGCAAAGGCGCCGGGTTGATGTGACGGTGCTTGCTCAAGTAACAAGGCGGTAAAGGGCACGGTCAATAGTGGCAACGCGGCAAAAAAGCCAAGGCTACAGACACTGAAATACCATAGCTGCGCCTGGCTGTCCCACGACGGTGGCACCAGCCACATCGCGGCAAAACTAAGGCCCAGCAACACACAGCCAAGCGACAGCACACGGGCATGACGACGGACGTTGGACGTTTGGCCAAGCCAGCGCGCCAGTGGTGCAGCGCCAAACGAGCCGAGCAACAACGGCAACGCCATGGCGCAGGCCAAATAAAAGGCGTCGACGGCGAGCGTCATTTGGTAAAACGGGATCGCCAGCACTTGCACGCTTTGATTGGCAAAAAACACCGCCAAAGCGCCCGCTGCGATATGCCCTGTTGTCCACTGCGCTGTGCTCATGCCCGCCCATCCAGCTGCCAAAAAATCAATAGCTTAACAGGGTTCTAGCGACCAGCCCAGCGCTGGATTGAGTCTATACAACAAGGCCAGACCATCGCTCAACGTCACACCGCATATGCGCTGGGGAAGGCTTACTAGACCGTCACGGCCGTTGTGGTTGAAAGTTCAAACAGCAGCCTTGGAACAAGGCATCCAACCCTTGCGCGTGCCATTGATCGCGGGCCGCCAGTTGTGCCGCGCTTGGTTGACTGCTGGCTAGATGCGGAAAAACGCCGTAGCCGGCGAGCAAGCAGTGCCACGAGGTATTACCAAACATCGATTCACGCTGCTGTGAGGCCAGCAGCTTGCCAAGGTCACCCAACGCAAACCAGCTGTGCATAATCTGCTGCAAGCGGTCGGACAGTTGTTCATTGGCACGATTGGCGCGCCAGTAGTCGGTGTCATCCCGGCTATTGAATTTGTAATGCGCCACGATGTAATCGCGTGTGGCATCAAAGCGTTGTGACACGCTGTGGTTATAACGAGCAGCATAACGATCGGTAAAGCCGCCTTGCTGATAGTCATCGATAAAGTGTTCGACCGCGGTTTGCACCAGATGCAAGGCGGTGGCTTCGAGCGGTTCAATAAAGCCTTGGGATAAGCCGATGCCGACACAGTTTTTGGCCCAATGCTGGCGCACTTGACCGACGTTCATTTGCAGATGCCGCGCCTGAATATCGCTATCGAGTAAGCCCAAATGAGCCCGCAATTCGGTTTCGGCGGCGTCTGCGGATAAAAAATCGCGGCTGTAGACATAGCCATTGCCGGTGCGATGCTGCAGCGGAATTTGCCACGCCCAGCCAGTGGACAGTGCCGTCGCCCGTGTTTCAGGCGGCAGCGTCGACAGGGCCGAGGTTGGCAGCACCACCGCGGCGTCGTTAAACAGATTGGCTTTAAAGGCATCGAATTTGACGCCTAAGGTTTTTTGCAATAATTCAGCACGAAAGCCGGTGCAATCGACAAACAGATCGCCGTGAACGTCCAGCGCGTCTTGGCATACCACGCTGGCGATCCGACCATCGGGGTGCAGATTGACCTGCTGCATGGTGGTTGGCAAATGCACCACGCCAAGCGCTATCGCCCGTTCTTTTAAAAACTGCCCAAGCAAAGCCGAGTCAAAATGGTAGCCATATTCAATCCGAAACGGGAAATGCGGCGGCGTGACGGGGGATAGCCCTGCATCGGCTAAGTAACCGTTAAATAAGAACTTATCCGGTAAAGTGGTGACATCCAGCCCTTGGCGGCGGGCAAAGCAGTTTTGGTAAAACGCCAATTCACTGAATTGGTCGAGCTGCGAGATAAAAGGGTGGCTATAACTGGCGATGCCGGTGCCAGGGCTCCAATCGCGAAAGCGGATACTCACCTTGTAGGTTGCATTGCAGCGCGCCATCCACTCGCTGTCGGCGATGCCTAATTGGCTAAAAAACCGTTTCAGCGATGGCGTGGAGCCTTCGCCGACGCCAATAATGCCAATGTCCGGCGATTCAATCAGGCTGATCTGCACCTGTTCTCGCCACTGCTGCGCCATCAACAATGCCGTCATCCAACCCGCGGTGCCGCCACCGACGATCACAATGCTGTGCTTTGCTCGCGCGCCAGATAATGAGCCAGAGGGGGCGATGGCGGTGGTCGTGCTGTGCGTTGGCGTGGTGGCGAATGGCAACGTCGTGGATGGCATAGTAGCTCCAACTAGAACGATTAAGCTTTAGGCATACTGCCAGTTTTTTTGGCCTCTGCCAATGCCAGCTTAGCCGTTTCTGGCCGATGTAGCGAAGCGAGCAAGTTCTCGGGGCATCAGCAAAAGAAAGTCGCTTTGGGGAAGCTTATCGTCATAAAGCACAAAGGCACCTTAAGGTGCCTTTGTCCAAGTTAGGAACAGCGACTTAGGCCTTGCGGCTACGACGACGCCATGCCAACCCTGCCAAGCCTAAACCTAACATGGCCAAGCTCGCTGGCGCGCTGACCGCGCGGTTCGTGGTACCGGCCACGATGTTATCGAACTCGGCAGCAATGCCGAACGTAGTAAATTTAAATTTAGTGAACGACTCACCAGTGAAAAATAGGTTCACGTAAAGATTAGAACCTGGTTGTTGCTGGTTGCCTGTTGAACCGTTGTTTGCACTCAGTAACTGAGTTCCGGTAATAGTGCGGATCAGGCCTGTAGAGTTATAGAACTCAATTTGGTTGTAGGTGTCTACCGAGCCAAAATAAAAACCCAAGTAGCTAATTTCCACACCTGGGAACGAACTTAACAAATTGGTGTAGTCGATGGTCACAGAAGAGGTGGTTGGGCCACCTGGTGCTGGGGTAAAGCCGTAGCAGGTACTATCATTTGCAGGCGCTGCACCACTGCCGGTACTGCCTTTTTGAACGCCCAAAGCATTGCTTGATGACGTGGTGACCGTTACGCCAGAGTTTGCCGCCATGGTGTTGACTGCGCACCCCGTGCTTCTGTTAGCCACATTAAATCCTGTGAAACCGGCACCAAAGCCAGCCATTTGCGTCGCGATATCAAAGGTTTCAATAAAATAACCTGAGGCTAAACCCGTATTAGAGACTGGCACAAAGTTACTGGTTAAACCGGACTGATCGCCCCCGGCGACATTGGTGTTTTTTCCACCGTAGGTGATCATAACTGTGGCTTGTGCTGACACCGCGGATAACAAACAGCCTGCCATCAGAGTGTTTAATAAAACGTTAGTTTTTTTCATTTTTAGTCCCTTGCCTGTTGTGTTTTTTTCTGCCGATTGGCATGTAAAGTTGTTTTCGCATGAAGTATGCCATTCTTGTAAGTCTATGTTTTTGTTATTATTTTTCGGGGTGATTACTGGTCAAAAAATAAACATGTTAAATTAGCTGACACTAATTCTTGTAATTTAAATATAAACAGTGTTGCGTGAAGGTGAGCTGCGTTTGGCTGAAGCGAGGATATGAATGGTGTAGACTTCGTTGTCCCCTTAACCTGCCTGCACCGACTTGTTCCCGGCGCAGGCTTTCTCTACAATCGCGGCGTTTTTCCTGCGCCGAACCGGCGCTATGCCCAGCGGCTTTGTAAATCAGCTTATCGACCAACTAGACACAGAGGTACACATGCGCGACTACAAATTGGCCGCTGGCTTGACCGAGTTTCCACGCGCCTTGTTCGAGCATGCCGATACGTTGGAACACCTAGATTTGTCAGATAATCAGCTGTGCAGCTTGCCTGAGGATTTTGGACGGTTCTCGCGTTTGAAACGATTGTTTTTAACCAACAATCAGTTTCGCGACGTGCCGGCGGTGCTCTCGCAGTGCCAAGCATTAACCATGGTGAGTTTTAAAGGCAACCAACTCTGCGAGTTTGCCCCAGCCAGCCTGCCCGATGGCTTGGAGTGGCTGATTTTAACCGACAATCAACTGCCAGCCTTGCCAGAGGATATGGGCCGTTACCGGGCTCTTAAAAAATGCGCCCTTGCTGGCAATCAGCTGACCACATTGCCGCAGAGCATGCAGAAATGCACGCAATTGGGGTTGTTGCGCTTGTCGCTGAATCAATTTGCCGCCTTTCCAGACTGGTTGTTTCAATTGCCAGAGTTGGCTTGGCTGGCGCTAGGTGCGAATCCGGCGACACCGGTGACCTTGCACTCCGATATTCCACAGCATCCGTTGTCGCATTATCAACTGAACGACACACTAGGGGTGGGCGCATCTGGGGTGATCTCCAAGGCGCTGCACCTACCAAGCGGCAGCGAGTGCGCGGTGAAAATGTTCAAAGGGTGGGTGACCAGCGATGGTTGCCCCAAAGATGAAATGGCCAATGCCCTCAATGCCGGTCGCCACGCCAATTTGATCCCGATTGATGCCCAGCTGACGGGCGGCGAGTTGCCGGGCTTGGCGATGGCGTTGATCCCACCGAGTTTTGTCAGTTTGGGCAAGCCGCCATCCTTTGCCACTATTACCCGTGACACCTACCGCGACGACATGCTGCTTAGTGTGCCAGAGCTTTGGCATTTAACCTCGCAGGTGTTGGCGGTGATGGCGCATTTGCATCAACAGCAGGTAGTGCATGGTGATTTGTACGCGCACAACATGTTGGTCAACCCTGAGTTTCAACTGTACTTAGGCGATTTTGGTGCCGCCACAGCGCTTGATGCGTTACCCACTTCGCAACAGCAGCAGATGAAACAACTGGAAGTTCGAGCCTTTGGCTATTGGTTGTTGGACATGTTGAGTGTGTTAAACCCCGCCCAGCCGACGGCGGCGTTAGCGGCCTGCGCGGTGCTTGAACAACTCGCGGCGCAGTGCTTACAACCCCAGGTGACCTCACGACCGACGTTTAGCCAGTTAGTGACCTGGCTGGCCGCCCAGCGTGGCTGTAATTCTGTATGAAAATCAGAGACAAGCGACCTAGAAGTCATTATGCTGACCCGATAACAACCCCATGGATTTCGCAGTGAACTACCGCCGACTGTTGTGTGTGGTCTGGTTGCTCAGCAGTGCTTCAAGCTCTGCCGCCGAGGCTATCAGTGATTACGAGCAAGCCTGCAATGGCATGCCCGCCAGTGGCTGTTACCAGTTTATTCACCGCGAACTTGCCAGCGCTCAGCCCAACAGCGCCGTGTGGTACAAATTTAAAAGTTAT
This sequence comes from uncultured Rheinheimera sp., assembly GCA_964437935.1. Classification (GTDB taxonomy): domain Bacteria; phylum Pseudomonadota; class Gammaproteobacteria; order Enterobacterales; family Alteromonadaceae; genus Pararheinheimera. Next base: position 4,580 of record CAYTIQ010000035.1, on the reverse strand, counting down.
CAATTTGATTATCTTTACGACACCAAACAATATGCCGAATTAGCCACTGAGACGGCCGCATTCATCACTCAAACCAATTTACCACCGGTGTTTCGTGCCCAATTGCTGTTTTACCGGGTTAAAGCGTTAAGCTCCGACGATGTGAATGCGGCCAAAGCCTATGCTCGGGAAGTGCTGCCGTTGTTAAAATCGCATTACGAGGCGTTTGGCGAACCAACGCGGCTGGTAGAAATGGCCAACCTGCATATTTTCTTGCACGAGCATGCCATCGCCGAACAACTGCTGCTGGATGCACAAACCCGCTTTAAGAAAAGCCGTGACCAAATATTTTGGTTTGAACTGTACTCGAACCTCGCCAATGTGGCAGAGTTTCGTCGCGATTTTACGCAAGCGTGCACTTATCGTGATCTGGCCTTGCAAGCGATGCAAAACACCCAGCTGGCAGGCAAATTAATGTTAGCCAGCGGCAATGCAGCGCGGGCGCATCAGCGCATCGCTGACTATGATGTGTCGAAACGGCTGTTTTTACAGGCCATTTCATACGCAGAACCCAGTATTCACCAACGCTATTTAGTCAAATATTACCTGCGCTTAACCCAAATAGCGCTGCAGCAGGGCGATAGCGTTGCCGCCAAGGATTGGGCTAGTCGTATCGATGCGAAACACTTTGACGAGGATGCTCTGCCTGAATGGCATAGGCTGCAAACCCAGCTGAAAAAGCTTCGGCCTTAGCGCCAGACCGCGCTTGTGGTAGCATACCGCTTTTGGTTGACGTTTAGCCTGCATGTCCAAAGCATTACGCCCTTCAGAGATCACCTTGCCACCCGGCACTTGGCCGACGGTGTTGGCTTTTTTGTGCCAGCATTTTCATCGCATAGATGCCGAGATTTGGCGTGAACGCGTGGCAAGCGGCAAGGTGCATTGGTTTGCAGGCGCTGCGATCACAACCGATACCCCGTACCATGCCGGTCGGCGACTATGTTATTACCGCGAAGTCCCAACTGAACCGCGGATCGCCGATGCGCATCAGATCTTGTTTCAAAACCAACATATCATTGTGGCGTGTAAACCTCATGGCTTACCGGTGACACCGGGCGGTGACTTCGTGAACGAATGTTTATTAGAACGCGTGCGCCGCGACACCGGCGTGGCCGATCTAGCACCCGTTCATCGGTTAGATAGAGACACCGCTGGCATCGTGTTGTTTTCCTGCGATGCACTGTCTCGGCCGTCGTATTACGACTTATTTGCCAGTGGCCGGATTGAAAAGCAGTACCGTGCCGTTGCCCCCTTGCCAACCACCGCCCCGCCGTTTGCCACAGGCCAGCATTGGCAGGTCCAAAACCGCATTGAAAAGTCGGACCCAAGGTTTGTGATGCAGGTGGTCGACGGCGAGCCCAATGCCCATTCCAGCATGCAACTGCTTGCGATTGAACCGGCAGCGCTTGAACCGGCCACGACATCGCAGCAAGGTTTGTTTGCGTTAACGCCTCACACCGGCAAAACCCACCAGTTGCGGCTGCATATGGCAGGGATTGGCGCGCCGCTACTGGGCGATAACTATTACCCGCAGTTGTTACCCAAAGTTGTCGCATCGGACACAACGCTGCCGCTGCAGTTGTTGGCGCAGCAATTGCGATTTATCGACCCGGTCGATGGTAGCCCGCGACACTTTCAAAGCAGCCGGCGCTTGGCGGCCTGGCAAGGCGAGTGGTGCTAGCCCCTTCGCGGCACTAGTCATCCGCCATGGCACATGCTAGCTTGCGATGCTGGTGAAGTGAAAGACCGTCAGGTCTTCCTGTTGCGTGAACTATGGCTTGCTGCATTCACCATTCGCAAGAGCAACCGCATGATCATCCGCAAGGAGCAACAATGAGTCGTTTCAGACAAATCGTGGTATGGGCGTATCTGCTGATCTGCCTGCTGAGCATTGGGCTGCAGCTTTGGAATTTCACGGTCATGCCGCTGGTTGCAACGTTGATTGGTATTGCCATGCAAAGTGTGATCTGCGTTGGCCTTTGGCACTACGCCCGTCAAACCCCGTGCTGGACGGCCTACAGCTGGCGGATGTTGGTATTGCTGCAATTGATCGCGCTTGGCATTTTAGGTTTTATCCTGTTGCCACTGAGTATTAAATACGGCTTGTTACTGCTGGTGGTGCAATTGCCCATCACCGCGATGCTGTGGCGCTACAGCGCTGAAGAACAACCTTATTGGTTTAGCCAAGAACACCATCAACAAGGCGCCTTATTACACGCCTTGCTACAGCGTTATGGCGAACTGCGCTTTAACCTGCACCGCGACACGCTGCAAGCCAGCGTGCATCTCACCCAAACCGAACATGGTTATCAAGCCGACATCCAACGCCAACAAGCCACCCAGCTCGAACAATTCCAGCAACGTTATCACACCGCCGCCGCCATGGCCGCCTATCTGGAAGCCTATGCCTTAGTGCACGTCACTGACTTCTTAAGCGCATACCCGCTAGACACAGACGCGCTAGATTCAGACCCGCTAGATACAGCACCGACACCACCCCGTTAATGGACGTATTGTCCGCATCGTAGGCTGCACAATGTGAGCTGAAGATCGTGTGCTGTAGAACGCGTGCTGCAAATCGGGGGCTGCAGATCGCGTGGCAGCAGCACAGCCATTCACGTGCGGCCACCCCGACAACCACATCCTTCATTGCATAGACACAAAAAGAGACGGTGGCAGCTCGCAAAAACACTGTGGTTATTTACAGCCAGTGCTTTGAGTTCGTTTTGGCAGGAAAGAAGGACGTTTTCCCGCGTTTTCGTACCAGTGAAAGGGACGAATATTGTTAATGGGTTGAAACAAATAGAGTTTCGCGGTAAGGTCGATGTATTAATTTCAACAAAGAAGGCAAACCTGCAAGGCGACTTGCGGGGATATTTCCTTCTAATAAGTTGTTATAAGCCATCATGAAAAATCTGAGAGTTGAATCGACATCAATAAGTTGGGATTTTAACGAAGCTACGGTTTCAATTAATGAGGGTTACCTGATCAAAGGCACTCAATATATTGCCTCTGAAAAATTATTATTGGTGCTAGCAGGAGAACGAGGTGTTGTTCAAAACTTGCTTGCATACAACGAAGATGGCAGTTTGAAATTTTCTTTGTACCCACCCAAAGGCTTTTTCTTCTATTTTACTGACGTTAACGGCATCGGAGTAACCTGCGGGCATGAGTTAAGTGAAATTCAAAACTACCACATTAATTTTAATAAAATGAGCCTCGAAAAAAATGGCTTATAATAAGTTGTTATGGCTTTATATGACTAAATACTTAGCTTTCTTTTTGATGTTTGCATCAAATGTTCTTGCGGTCGAAGTTATATCTGAAAAATCAAAAGACCTTGGATTTGGATTTAGAGATGTAAGACAACAAGTAAAAATGCCAAAAGGGCATTGGGAAGGCATTGGTCACTTTGGGTTCTTATATTTTAAAGATCATAAAATTAGTCAAACGAGTGATTTTCTAATTTCATCAGATGGAAAGTTTGTCGTATTCACAGACGGACCAACCGGTAATGTTCAAGCGTTTTTCAGTGTTGATAGAAAAATTGTTCTCTTAGAAGGTTATGTCAAAGAAAATGGCGTGCCAGAAACTTTCGAAGAGGTGGGTGTTGGTACAATTAAAGCAGTTTTCACTAGTGGAAAGGAAAAGGTTTTTAATGTCACTAGCACACCATAACAAACGCCAGCACATCGCGCCTGCGGCGCTGGACTCGCAACAAGTTGCTCGCCTGTGTGGCGGTAGTTAAGTTTCAAACTAAATCGAGCTTCGTAGAGCAGCCATTAATATGATGAAAGAAGCCGAATTGAAAGACGACAAGTACCTTAAGCAGCTTTATTCGAGCAGGATGAGAGTAAAGCGCAGAGTGTTAAAAATGGAAAGGGTTGCTGCGAGGCAACTATCACTGCTCATAGATAGATCACTATCACTTTATAATCAGACTTTGCAGTGTGACCTCGAGTGGCTTCTTACATGGAAGCTTAAAACAGGCTGTAGCCCTGAATTCATGTGGTGCGACGGTGTTGAGCTACAAGAAATATCGATCTTTAAAAAAAATACGGTGATTTTTAAAGCATTTACTTGGATTGGTCCAGAAAGCAGTGATGAATTATTGAAAGTTCCAATGGATGGTAAAATGGAACTAAAGGCCACAGGTAAACAATTTAAATCTTATTGCTTCAACATAAGCTATAAGGGATTGAAGCTTGTTGCCAAAAAAACTTAACAAGGCCATCAAATTCGCTCCCTTCGGTCGCAGGACTCGCAACAAGTTGCTCGCCTTTTATGGCGTCGTTATAAGTAATAGGAAATCACATTTGGCGACTCCATTCTTTATCGTTTTTATTGTGACTTTTTGCTGGGTAGAGTTACTTTATTTGGCTTTGAATCGCTTTGGCAAGGTAACAGCAGCTGGAATTTCCGTTCTGGGTGTAATCGCAGGTTTTTTCTATTCGTATTTAAGTGTGGCCGAGTCCGTGAGAGACAATCCCGCTCTGGCAGGATAGTTGTCACTACTTAAAATTTAACCAGTTTGGGCGTTA